>DATELK010000199.1:0-110803 GCA_035276685.1 Pyrinomonadaceae bacterium
CTCAAGACGGCCCGTGTCCATGCCTTCGCGCTGCAAGTTATCGAAAGCCCTGCGCGAGCGCCCGGCCCAGCGGGAGGTCAGCTCCATGCTGGCCCGCGCGACTTCGTGCGTGGCTTCTCCGGGCGCGCACTCGTCAAAGACCATCACGATGTCTGAGCCGAGCGCCGCCTGAACCTGCATGGAGACTTCGGGCGAGAGAAAGCGCAGCCCGCCGTCCACGTGCGAGCGAAACTCCGTTCCCTCCTCCGTAATCTTGCGAAGCGCGCCGAGGCTCCATACCTGAAAGCCTCCCGAATCGGTCAGAAGCGCACGCTCCCAGCCTATGAACTTGTGTAGCCCGCCGCAGGCGCGAATCACCTCAGCGCCCGGCCTGAGCCACAGGTGATAGGTGTTGCCCAAGATGATGCGCGCGTCCAGCTCTTCGGACTCAAGCGCCTCGAAGCGCGTGGCCTTGACAGTCCCTGCCGTTCCGACAGGCATGAAGACAGGCGTCTCTATCAGCCCGCGCCTCGTCCTCAAAAGCCCGGCACGCGCATGCCCCTCCCGCGCCGCAGTCTCAAATCGAATCGCCTGTTCGTTCATTAGACTTTTGGAGTACCAGATTTTTAAGGCAGATTCAAACAGGGATGGACAGGATGAGCAGGATAAAGAAGAAATAGCTGTTCTGCTTTTATCCTGCTCATCCTGTCCATCCCTGTTAATTTCTTAGTGAAGGGTTTGACGCTGGCGCAGGCTCTGCGAGTTTGCTTCTTTTGTGTCCGTCTGCAAGTCGCTCTCTTCCACCATGAGAACACGAAAGCGCTCCGCGCTGATGACGGGCAGGTGAACGGTGAAGGTCGCGCCGCGCTCCTCGCTCTTTGCTTCGACGTGACCGCCGTGAGCCTCCACCAGCTCTTTGACGAGAGCAAGGCCGATGCCGAGCCCGCCGTGCCTGCGTCTGGACGAAGCGTCCGCCTGACGGAAGCGGTCGAAGACGAAGGGTAGAAAATCCGGCGGGATGCCTTCGCCCGTGTCCGAGACTTCTATCACTATCCAGCGAATAGCTTCGCTCTCGTCATCGTTGATGAGGATGCCCGTGGAGTCTATGAGCCTTGAGCGCACGCTTATGGTTCCTTCGTCGGGCGTGAACTTGATGGCGTTGTTCAGGAGATTCCAGAGCACCTGCTGTATGCGCTGCGCGTCGGCAACGGTCTGCGGCAGCCGCTCGTCAAGCGTTACTTCAAGATGTTGGCGGCGCTGCGAGACACTTTGACGCACGGCCTGCGTGGCCTCTTCTATGGCCTCGTTGATGTCGCAGGGCCTGCGCTCAAGGTTCAGGCCCCGCCGCTGTATGCGCGACAGGTCTAGCAGGTCTGAGATGAGCTGCGTGAGGGCGGTCGTGGAGTTTCGTATGACCTCTATGCCGTCCGAGAACTCTTCGTCCGTCTCTATCAACTCGTTCTCCGACAGAAGCTCTACCCAGCCCTTGATGGCCGTCAGAGGCGTGCGAAGCTCGTGCGAGAGCGTGGCGAGAAACTCGTCTTTGAGCCGGTTGGCCTCGCGCAGCTCCGTAATCAGCCGCGCGTTCTCAAGCATGGAGCCTACCTGAGTGGCCACGGCCGTCAGTAGGTCTACGTCGTCTTCGGCCCAGCGCCTGTGGCTTCGCGTCTGGTGCGCGCTGAGCATTCCTATGACGCGCCCCTGGTGAATGATGGGGACGGCAGCGAGGCTCTTCAGGCTCAGCCGCTCAAGCAAGTCCTCGAAGCCTACAGCGAGAGGATGCTCGCTCATGTCCGTGACGACAAGCGGCTGGCGGTGCGTTCTAATCCAGTAAGGCACGGGCGTGCGCTCCCTGACCTCTTCGTCGCCCGCGATGGAAGCCACGCCCTTTCGGCACCACTCGCCGAAGTAGTCGGCGCGCTCGTTATCCGCAAAGAGCATGGCGACGCAGCGGTCTGCGTCGAGGATTTCGCCCACTCGCCCCACGACTACGGAGATTGAGTCTTTGGGGTCTGTCGCGCGCTGAAGTATTAGGAGCAGCCGGTTGACTATGGCTTCGCGCTCGGCCTGGGCCTGAATGGTCTTGAAGAGGCGCGCGTTGGCGATTGTCTCTGCGGCCTGCGCGGCGAAGATTTCCAGGAGCCTCATGTCTCGCTCGCGGAAGCCGCCCGGACGATTCGCAACGTAGATGAAGCCAATCAACTCTCGCTTGATTCTCATGGGCACGCTCAGGGCCGAGCGAATCTGGTAGCGCGTGACGAACTCCGAGTCAAAGCGCTCGTCCGTGGCAGGGTCGTTCGAGAAGAAGGGCTCGCCCGTCTGGTGTATGTAGGCGTCTGAGCTTTCCCGGCTGAGCTTGAATTGAAAACCCTTCGTCATGCTCGGCGGTGTGTTGTAGCCGGGAGCTTCGGCGCGCACCATGTCCTGTCTTCTATCGTAAGTCGCAATCAGGCACATCTCGCCGCCGACGAGCTGCGCGATTGATTCGGCGAGCGTGCCGTAGATTTCCGCCGTGTCTGTCAAAGTCGAGAAGACGCGAGAGATTTTATAAAGCCCTTCAAGCTCTTCGCTGCGGCGACGGCTGACGCTGTAGAGCCTCGCGTTCGTCAGCGCCACGGAAATCTCTCTCGCTACCGTCCCTAGGAGCTTGGCGTCTTCGGCCGTCCACTCTCGTTGCTCGCCCGCCGTTGAGTGAAGCTCGACCAGCCCGCGCGGCACGCCCGAGGTAAAGACGGGCGCGGCCAAAAGAGACCGCACGCCCAGAAGTTGATAGAGACTGCGAAGCTCGCTCTCCTCAATCTCTTCTATATCGGCGACGGCCACGGGCTCTTCGGAAGAGAGGACGCGACGCGCGTAGGCGCTCGAAGCGAGCGGCACGCGATGCCCGCGCATGGAAGGCACGCCCGCGCCCGACAGGAACTCGTAATCGACCAGCGCGTAAGACTCTTCGTAATTATCGAAGAGGCTTATGTGGCAGCGGTCTGCACGGAGCGCGTGGCCAAGGTCGTCAACCGTCTCCTGTAGCACGCTCGAAGGGTCTAGCGAGCTTGAGAGGCGTCGTGCTATGCGCGCGGCCAGCTCTTCGCGCTGAGCGGCCGACTCCATCTCGCGCGAGCGCCGCTCGGCCTCTTCCAGCAGCAGTACCTTTTCGATGGCTATCGCGAGAGGCGCGCCCAGACGTTCGAGCGCCAGAAGATGTTTTCTCTCAAATGCGTCTTTGCGACGGCTCGTCAGGTTCAGGCTCCCTATGGCGCGGCGCATGGAGAAGAGCGGGCAGCAGACGGAAGAGCGAAAGCCTTCCTGCTCAAGGTCTGCGTGCGGGTTAAAGCGCTTCTCTTTCGTGAGGTCTGAGATGACTACCATCTCGCGGCGCGAGAGCGCGAACTCCGTCACGGAGCCCTGCATCGGCGCGACCGCTCCGATTGAGAGAGAGCCCTTGTGCTCGCCCGATATGGCAAGCACGCGAAGCTTACGTCCGTCGTCTATTGATAACGCAATCGAGGCTCGGTCGAAGGGCACTAGGGCGCGCATCTGCTCCGAGGCCCTGTTGAAAACGTCGTCAATCGTGCGGCTGCTGTTGACGGCCGCGACGACTCGGTTGACCACCTCAAGCTGCTCCGTTGCCTCTCTGAGATAATCAAAGAGCGCGCTCATCTCTGCGCTCGTGACGACATCCTGCTCCGCGTCCTGTCGCCCCTGCTGATTGAGAGACCTGACGATGCAGAGCAGCGCCGCGCGTCCATCCCAATTGCACCCCAGCCGCTCTATGCTGACGTGCACGGGATGCTCGCCGTTAACGAAGAGCGTCGCACGCTCGTAGCGACCGTCTTCATCCTTGCCGTCAAAGTGCAGAAGCGTTGAGACGGGCGTGCCCCGGACGTTGGAGCAGGTGCGAACGGCCAGTGCCGCGAAGCTGTCGTTGCAGGCCTCTACGCGCCAGCCCTCTTCATCAATGACCAGCGCCGGGTCGCTCATGTGCTCGAACAGCGAGACGAAATCTTTGTCGGGAGTGCTCATAAAAACTCGATTATCAGAGGCAAAGCCGAAGCTAAGAATCTAACAGGGATGGACAGAGATTGTCAGGATAAAAGCAGAACAGCTATTTTTTCTTTATCCTGTTCATCCTGTCCATCCCTGTTAATTCGCTTTCTCATATCGCAGCTTTAACCTCCGGCCTCCGCTTTCCTAATCTTCTTCTTGTGTCGCTCAATGAGGCGCAGGGGCGTGGCAAAGAAGTCGAACTCTTCGCGCAAACGATTCAGCAGGTATCGCTCGTAGGAGAAGTGCAGCCCGGGCCTGCCTCCGGAGGTAAAGACCACGAAGGTTGGAGGACGCACGCCCGCCTGCGTCATGTACTGCACGTGCAGGCGCGAGATGCCGCCGCGTCCGGGCGCGGGCGCTCCGCCTCCGCGCGGCTGCGACACGTTGCGCTCAAAGAAGGCATTCAGTTGTGAAGTGGGGATGCGGCGATTGCGCGCTTCCCTTGCGCGCAAGGCCAGGGGCAGGATTCTTTCGACGCGCTGGCCCGTCAGGGCCGAGATGAAGATGACGGGTGCCCAATCAAGGAACTTCATCTTGTCGCGCAAGTCTCGCTCGAAGGCTGCGGGCGTTCCTGTCTCTTTGTCAGGCACTGCGTCCCACTTGTTGACGCAGATGATGATGGAGCATCCCGCTTCAAGGGCATAACCGGCTATGTTCGCGTCCAGCGCCGTGACGCCTTCCGTGGCGTCTATCACGAGAAGCGCCACGTCCGCGCGCTCAAGGCTCTTGCGCGCCATGATGACCGAGAGCTTTTCGGCCATCTCGTCCGTCTTCCCCTTGCGCCGTATGCCAGCCGTGTCAACGATGCGAAACTTCTCTCCCTCAACTTCCAGTAAGGTGTCCACGGCGTCGCGCGTAGTGCCCGCCAGTGGCGAGACTATGACGCGCTCTTCGCCAAGCAGCCGGTTCAGGAGCGAAGACTTGCCCACGTTAGGGCGGCCCACAATCGCCAGCCGCAACTCACGCCTCGCCCCCCCCTCTTCATCTTCCACTGTTCCTTCAGTCTCTTCAAAGCCAGCGACGATTGCATCAAGCAGGTCGCCCACGCCGTCGCCGTGCTCGGCAGAGACAGGAACCACTTCGTCGAAGCCGAAGCGAAAGAACTCGCCTGCGTCGGCCTCAAGGCGCATGGCGTCAGCCTTGTTGGCCGCGACCAGCACGCGCTTGCCCGTGCCGCGCAGGAGCCGCGCCAGCTCTTCGTCGAGCGGCGTCGTGCCGCGTCTTACGTCCACCACCCAGATGAGCGCCTGCGCTTCGGAGATGGCGGCCGAAGCCTGCTTCAATATGTTCGCGGGGATGACGGCATCGTCGTCCGGCACGATTCCGCCCGTGTCCACTACCTTAAACGTGCGCCCGGCCCACTCCGCCTCGCCGTAGATGCGGTCGCGCGTAATGCCCGGCTCGTCGCCGACGATGGCGCGGCGCTCTCCCGTCAGGCGGTTAAAGAGCGTGGACTTGCCAACGTTAGGACGGCCCACTATGGCCACGAGCGGAAGCGCGCGGCGCACTTCTAGCGCGTCCGCGTCCTGCGCGGAGACGTTTGCGCCCTCTTCCGTCGCGGCCCCTTCTTGTATCTCTTCAGAGTATTCTTCGCCCGGCATCTCTAAAATCCCTGGTTCAAACTTTGGGCAAGATTTTGGTGGGATGAAAGAAAATGTCAAAGGCAAGTTTAGCGCGCACGACGGCGCGCCTGCAAGTATTTCTCTCATAAAGGAGCCGTTGCGTACTATTATTAAGGAGCAAACGGGGCTTTGTTAATTCTTGTGGCGTGAGAAGGGAGAAGAATCTTTTTCCATGAAGGTGCGTGAGCATAACCGTGACGCGTGGGACAGAGAGGTCGAGCGCGGCAACGAATGGACGCGGCCCGTGGGGCCGGAAGAGGTAGCCGCAGCCCGTCAGGGGCGCGTAAACGTTCTGTTGACGGAGACCAAGCCAGTCCCGCCAGAATGGTTCCCTGCGCTTAAGGGTCTGGACGTTCTCTGCCTCGCTTCCGGCGGCGGGCAGCAAGCGCCCCTGTTCGCAGCCGCAGGCGCTCGCGTCACGGTCTTCGACAACTCTCCGAAGCAGTTGGAGCAGGACAGGCTGGTTGCGGAAAGAGAAGGGCTTGAGCTTAAGACGGTAGAAGGCGACATGCGAGACCTCAACGCCTTCGCGGACGAAAGCTTCGACCTCATCTTTCATCCCTGCTCAAACCTCTTCGTGCCGGAAGTGCAGCCCGTCTGGCGCGAAGCCTTCCGCGTGCTGAGACGGGGCGGTACGCTCCTCGCAGGCTTCGTCAACCCTGTGCTCTACATCTTCGACCTTGAGCTGAGCGACCGTGGCATACTGAAAGTCAGGCACAAGTTGCCATACTCGGATTTGACGAGCGTCACGGAAGATGAGCGCGAGCGCCGACAACAGAGCGGCGACGCCTTCGAGTTCGGCCACACGCTCACGGAGCAGATAGGCGGGCAGGTTGAGGCGGGCTTTCTCCTCACAGGCTTCTACGAAGATCATCACCGCCAGCTTGAGCTGGCTAAATACACGCCCACGTACGTAGCGACTCGCGCCGTGAAGCCTCCGAGGCCAGACCGCGAGTGCTGATTCTGCTTGAGCCGGATTGAGCTTTGGAACATAATCGGTGCCGCAGTCAGAGTTGTTTCTTCTATAAGCTGTAGAGGTGGCGCGTATGTACTGTCAACAATGCGGGGCGGAAGTCGGAGAGGCAAAGTTCTGTCGCAAGTGCGGCACGCCAACCGGCACCGCGCCGCTCCCATTACAACAGACAGCGCCCACCGCGCTCCCCGATTATGAGAAGGGCTTCAAAAAACTTTTCCTAGGCCTGGCCTTCCTGATAATAGCCGTCTTCCCTCTCTTTAGGGGCGGAGGCTTCTGGTGGTGGATGCTCTTTCCGGCAGTCCCTTTGCTGGCAGCAGGCCTAGGCGAGTTCGCTCGCGCACGCCACACCGCCTCCCTTCCACCTGCGCGCTCCGCGTCACTCACGGCCGTACAGTCGCAGACTGCCCTGCCTCCGCCGCAGCAAGAGCTGCCGCGCGCAAGAGACACCGCCGAGCTTGGGCCGCCGCCGCCCAGCGTGACCGAAGGCACAACCCGCATCCTTGATAAAGAGAGAGCACGCAGCGAATAAAAAGATGCGCTGGCGAATCTTAGACCCTAGAACGTGGAAGCTCGAGAAGCCGACTGTCCCTGAGACGGAGATTGCGCCGCATCTCATGCTCGGCCGTCGCGGAGAAGAGCTGGCAGCAGAGTTTCTGGAAAGCTCTGGCTATAGACTCGTCGCCTCCAACTTCAAGCTCCCCGTAGGCCGCTCGCTACGCGGTGCCGTCGTTCAAGCAGAGATTGACTGCATCGCCTACGAAGGCCGCACCCTCTGCTTCGTTGAAGTCAAAACGCGCTCGTCCACCTGGTTCGCCACCCCCGAAGCAAACGTAGACCTGCGCAAGCAGCGCCAGATAACACGCGCCGCGCGAGTCTACCGCCGCCTCTTAGGCCTGACGGACGAGCCGCACCGCTACGACGTCGTCACGGTCGTCCTCCCACCTGCGGAAGGCTCACGCGCCCCCGTTCCCAAAATTGAGCTGCTGCGGAATTTCTGGACGGACGAGAAATTCCGCAAGCGCCGCTGGACGACGAGCGCCTACAGCGACTTCTAATCACATCATGGCTGGCGGCCTCGCTTGACAAGCGGACGCGAATCCGTAGAATTAGGAGTCCGCTTATGCGGGAGTAACTCAGTGGTAGAGTGCGACCTTGCCAAGGTCGAAGTCGCGGGTTCAAATCCCGTCTCCCGCTCTCTGAGCTAGACGAGGGCGGAGGGATGAAGGATGAAGCTAGGTCATCGCCTTATTTCATCCCTCGGCCCTCCGCCCTCATCCCTATTCCCTTTCCGGGCGGCGTAGCCAAGTGGTAAGGCAGAGGTCTGCAAAACCTTTATTCATCGGTTCGATTCCGATCGCCGCCTCCATTATTTTCTACAACTTAGCGACAATCTGAAATCTTCTCTAATAACCCACTGTAGTGAAGGCGTTTTATAGCTCTTTCAAACTCTGGAATGCTCAAGCCGAGATTATCAGTAAATCTTCACTCACTTTACTACTCTGATCTTTCGGCTGCCTATACCAATTTGATCGCCAAATGTAATCACGTTTACAGTGATAACATACTCTCCAGGCGCGAGGCTTGCCAATTCAACCGGAAAGTTGAAAGGCAAATAGCCCCTTTCTTCTTCCGCGTAGAAAACATTGTTAACAAAGAGGATGATTTCAAACTGCTGATTAGATATAACGTCCTTGTCTTCTTCGGCGGCGGCGACCCTCACCAGTAAGTTCCCTTTCACCGCGGGGATGTCGTTGGCCTCCGAAGTTCCAAGCTCTGGAAAGGATAGTTTGACTTTGAAGGCGCGGTCGGTGACGCGCGATTTGAAGAAGTGCGGAGAAATCTTCCGGCCATTCGTCATAGCACGTTCTGCTTTGACAGGCCGGGGCGATTTCAAGCTGGCCTTGTAAGCGCGGTAGTCGTATTTTTCGTTGCCGACGGTAATGACACTGGTTTCCGGCAGAGTCATGTAGGAGAGAATCAACAGATAGTTGGGGACGTTTAAGACATCTATCAGATTGTCCTCGTCTTTACCGTTCCAGTATTCGGTGATCTCGCCGGCCACACGCGGTTGCCAGTCCACCACAGTCTTCAGAAGCGCGCTACCGGGTACGCCAGCACGCATGAGTACGCGTGATGGTTGGGATAACTTATAGGTCAAAGTCCCAGTCTCCCGGCTGACACCGCCCTGGGTGATGTCTGCGGATTCGCCGCCACTGAAGGTAATCGGATCATATACGACTTTTTGGTCAGAACTATCCACAGCCTCCACGCAGAAGAAGTAAGCTTCATTTGGTACTATAGCGCCATCCAGGTCTTTTCCGTCCCAAGTCTCTTTGTTCTGTCCGACCTTCCGGGGGCTCTCCTCGGCAAGTGTCCGCACGAGCTGCCGGTCGGCGTCGTAGATGTTGATGCTGACGCGCGCGTCGCGCGGGATGCTGTAGCGAAGTTCAAGCTTGTCTCCGCGAGAAGGATTGAAGGAAGTGGCTGACGTAGTAACATTGTAGATGCTAAGCCCTTGGGAATTCTGGGGCGCGGCACCTGGGCCGGGCATAACTATCTCCATCTTCTCTTTAACGCAGGCAAGCAGTCCAAGACCCAGGATCAATAGCATTGCCACTTGTTTCTTCATCAGAACATCCTCCCTACCGCCAGTGCGGGTCTTTCACTTCAACACCTTCTGAGTTGAAAGGCGAGAGCGTGCGGCTGGCGCGGCCGTTCACGTCAAGCAACATCAGCCGCATCCTGCCTGACTCCGTCGAAACGTAAAGAATCTCTCGACCGTCCGGCGACCATGTGGGACTGGACTCGGCGGCGGGGGCGGAAGTGAGTTGGGCTAACTCTTGCCCGTCCCGACGGATTATCCAGATGTCAGGGCTTCCTTTGCGCGCGGACGAGAAGGCGAGCCAGTTGCCGTCGGGCGACCAAGCCGGATGTGTCTCACTGCCGCTCCCGGCTAGCAACTGGGACGGCTTGCCCTCCCTCAGCGAAGCGACCCAGAGTTGCTGTGTCAGAGTGTTGCCGAATCCCTGCTGGACAGTTGCCAAAGAGGAGATATAAGCCACCGTGCCGCCCTCCGGCGAAAGACTAGGGTAATCCTGAGGCCCTGTCTGAATCAGGAAAGGTCTTTGCGTTTGATCCACGAACGAGTAGACAAAAAAGTCCGCGTCTTCGTTGCCGGGCGCGAAAGTGTAAGAGGTGTAGACGATGCCGCTTCCGTCGCTTAGCCACGCCGGATAACCGTAGCGGCCTGCCGGGAGCGGTAGCCGGTTGGCAGCTTTCGTGGCAAGCAACATGACCCAGAGCGTGCCATCGCTCGTCGCGTAGGCGACCTGCCCCCCGTTCGGCGAGATAGCTGGCGCACGCTCGTCCAAGAAAGTGTCTGTGAGCTGTGTTAACTCTGTGCCGTCACTATTCATCACAAACAAATCCCAGTTCCCTTTAAGGTTCGCCACGAAAGCGACCTTGCCCCCTGCCTTCTCCCGCCTCTGCTCCTGTTGCGCTTGCTGCCTTGAGGCGCATTGAGTGAAGAAGGCGAGCGCCAGAGCCAATAACAGCAGATTAAGGAACAGCATCGGTTGACGGCGCGGCTGGAAAGAATCTCCGCTCAATATAAATTCTCCGTTCACCGCGAGCGCCTCAAGGTTGCTCGTAAATTTGATCTAGGACGATGAAAAGCTTCTCCGCGCAATCTGCGTTGAGCGACTTGCCGCACTCGCGCTCGGCAGCGCTTCTAAGCAGCTCCGTGAGCCGCCCAGCCTCCGGGTCTGTGGCGAGCATCCAAGGCACTACCTCGTTGAGGTACGTCATGCGCGCAAGCGCACCTAGCCTTGCGTCTGATTCAAGCCCCTCCCGCTCAATCAGCACCTGCGTGGCAGACCGTATGCCTTGCCGCCGGACGGAAGCCTCCGGCAGGTCGAACGGCTGGCCGTAGCGTATAGGCTCGAACGGCTTTATGAAGTGGAAACGCGCACGCGGCTCTACAAAACGGCGCGTCACCCACATCGCCACGACACGATCCGGCTCCGGCACGTCCCACGTCGTATACAGGTACGGCCCGATGTAAGGCGGAGGGCCCGGCGGCAACGCCCCGGCATAGCGCGAATGGAAATCCGCGGCGATAACAGCAATACCAATCGGCACACAAAGGAATCCGCCCACGACGTGAAGAGGCTTGAGACGCGCTTTCCGCTCGCCCGTCCACAACCTCAACGCCAGCCACAGCACCAAGCCATAGACGACATGCGCCCCTATGGTGACGGCTAGAAACTTCGCATCTCTCCGATATCCGAATACCTCCGCATACGGCGTCAGCAGCATAACCGCCTCCAGCGTCAGCCCCCACACCACCGCCGAGTAAACCCTAGGCTTTCGCACCAGCGCCGCATACATCAACCCGAAGCTCACACCATTCGTCAGGTGATAGCCCCAACCCAGAGCCTCCGACAGCGGCGTCGGCGACTCCACCCCCACCAGCACCGTGCCGAAATAAGAGATAGCCTTAAACACCGGCACACCCGCATAAGCGACAGGAATCCGCGCCACATCATACGCCAGCGTCGCCAGCCCCCCCGCCCAGAGTCCCGCCAATATTAAGTCTCGCGCGCTGTCATGTTTGCCACGGCAGAGGATCCAAAGCCACACGAGGCCGACCAGTTCGACGAGCAGCATGACCGCCGCCCCATTGCGAAAGCTAATAGTGCCCGAAAAGTAGAGCAACAGACTTAGTATTGACAGTGAACTGAACGCGAAGACCGACAAGCGCAGCCAGCGGGCCGCGCCTGGCGGGTTGTGTGTCTCGCTCAAAATATGATCAGCTTCGCTTTGCCACATGAGGTGTCATGAGAGTCCGTGAAGCCTGTCCGCGAGGTTTCACTTCACACGCGGGGTTTCCGAAGTTCTCCGCCAGATGAGCGCGCGTTCTCGCCCGAACAGCACGCGTTTCACATCATCATCGACTGTCACCTTGTAATTGAAGTTGCCCGTCAGCCCTGCGCGCGTGGGAGTGAGCAGAATCCTGACCTCAAGGTCACTGCCCGCTCGCGCCGTGTTTATCCCCTTGACGGCCATTGAGCTGTGGAAAGCCAACCCGGAAATACACAGCGTTGTGCTCGATGGAGTCCTCTCTTCCGTGAGCTTAAAATTCTGCACGTCTTTTAATTCGAGCACCACCTCACCTGCGTAATCGCACGCCACCCACATCTGTAACGAGAGACTCGCGGCGAGAAGCAACGATCTCCTTATCGAACTTCCTATGTCCGTCTTCACCTCTACTTGCCTCGGAGCGATGAACTGCTGCCGTTGATGCTGGAGTTGCTGCCCTGGAAGCTGGACGGGCCGCTGCTGCTAGAACTGTTGCTCCCGCCTGAACTGCCGCCGAAGGTGCATTGTCGCCCTCCTCTCGGCTTGTTCGCACCCTCAATACTATCCCTCAAATTGGTGGGAGTGCTGATGCCCAAGAAGTCCCTCGAATTGAGTGACTCGCCCGTTCCAGCTTTCCATGCGTCGCTCGCGAACCCAGAACAAGGGTTGAGATAGCCCCATGCATCCTCGCCTTGATCCTTGTAGCGCTGAATCTCTGCGTAAAGCTGCGCCTCGGCCGCGTCGTCTATGTGCTTACTTCTCGACGCATCGCCCGACCAGCCAGCTTCCAAGTTCTCTTGTAGGCCATTACCAAGACCGTGCGGGTTATTGCCCCAAGTGCCGTAAGTGGTCGTCTTGCCTGAGTCCGTGGTGTAGGTAACCCAAGAGTGCCCCGATGGCCCGCCGCTCCCGCTTGAATGAATCGTTAGCGTACCCGAAAGCCCGAAGGGATCCCAGCCGTTCACAGGGTTGTTAGTCACGAAGGTGTAGAAGTTGGCACCGGCGGCGAAGCCCAGCGGGTCTTGGCTAATAAAACGGCCCGCTTGCGGGTCGTAGTAGCGCTCACGGAAATAGTAGAGGCCAGACTCGGCGTCGAACTCCCTGCCCTGGAAAGCATAAGGGGCGACCGGAGAGCCAGCTTGAGAGGTAATCCTACCGAACGAGTCGTAAGTGAGACTGCTGCTCACGCCTGAGCCGGTGATCACTCGGAGGACGGAGCCGAGGGCGTCGAACTCAAAGAACGACGTGCTGCTGCCGCGTCGCACGGCCAGCGGCTCGTCCACCCCCGGCCCATGCACGTAACGAGCCGCCACGCCACCAGCGCCGGAATACTCGAACAGGATGTTGTGCCCGTCATAGACGTAGCGTGTCACTTGGCCATCGACATTCTTTTCGATGCGCCGACCAAGGGCGTCGTATTTATAAGAGGTCGCTAAGCCATCGGGCAGGTCTATGCGCGTGAGCCGATTCTCCGAGTTGTAGGTGTAACTGGTCGCTTTCGCAGTCGCCCGCTCTGACTTGCGAGTGAGATTGCCGTTTGCGTCGTAGATGTAGTCATACTTCACGTCGGCAAGCAGGCGATTGGCAGAGTCGTAGGTGTGGGAGGCGGCGAGATGCGAGCTGAGTCTGTTGCCGATCTTATCGTAAGAGTAAAGTTCGTTCAGCGCGCCGCCCGCGGGCTGAACGGCCGCGGTCAACTGGTGTAGGGCGTCATAGCTGAAGGCGCGACTCCCCGACGCATCGCCCATCGTGAGGCGGTTGCCGACCCTGTCGTAAGTGTAGTTGATAAGGAATTGTCCGGCGGGTGATTGGTGATCAATGGCGAGCAGGTGGTTCGCTGCGTCGTAAGAGTATTTCGTGGTTAGGCTGCCACGCGTGATTTGCGTTCGCCGGGAAATGTTGTCGTATGAGAAACCAACGGCGAGACCTGAGGGGTCAATTAGCGAGCTCAGCCGAGAGTTGTCGTCGTAGACATAGCTGGTGACTCCGCCCGCCGGGTCAGTCATGCTCGCACGAGCCCCGTTCGCGTCGTAGCTATATGTGATGAGGGTGGCCAGCTGAGCGGACGTTGCCCCCGTCTGGGTCGAGGCGACGCGGTTGAGCGCATCATAAGTGTAAGTGATAGTGCTCTCAGGGCCTGAGACGCTCAGGAGATTGTTGACCTTGTCGTAGGCGTAATTCGTCGCGCCCTCGGGCGTCGTCTTCCTCAGTAGACGGCCCAGCGCGTCGTAAGTGTAACTGATTTGCTGCCCTTTGGAGTCGGTCGTCGAGGCAAGAAAGTTTTTTGAATTATAAGTGTACGTCCGACTCTGGCTGAGTGAATCAGTCGCGCGCATGACCCGGTTGAAAACGTCATACTCGAACTTGGTCTGCGCGCCGTTAGGCAGCGTAATCAAGACAACGTTGTTCGCGGCGTCGTAGTCGTAGGCAATGGGGTCGCCGAGGGCGTTAGTGATGCGCGTCAGGCGCTCGTTCGCATCGTAGACGTACTGCGTGACCCGGCCCTCAGCGTCGGTAAAGCTCGTGACCTTTCCGAGGATGTCGAACGCTGTGGTGGAGGAGTTACCGCGCGCGTCAATCGCCTGCGTCTGGTTGCCGAACGCGTCGTAGCCGAATGTCGAGACGTGGCCTGCGGCATCCGTCATCTTCAACAACTGCCCCTTCGCGTCGTACTGGAGTTGCGTGGCCTGATTCAGGGGCGTCGTCACCTTGATGAGGTTCCCGCGCGAGTCATAGTCGAAGCGGGTCGTCTTGCCGCGCGCGTCCTGGATTGTGAGAAGCTGATTAAACGTCGAGTCGTACGTCGCCGAGCGGGTGTTACCGAGCGCATCTTTCGTGGTCAAAAGGTTCCCGCGCGAGTCGTAGGTGTAGGTTGTCTTTCTCCCGCTCTTGTCGGTGAACTCGGTGAGGTTGAGATCGGCGTCGTAAGCGAGTTGCTCGGAGTTGCCGAGCGGGTCAGTCCGCCTGACAATGCTGCCGGACTCGTTGTAGAAGTAGGTCCAGACGTTGTTCTGCGAATCCCTTTCGAGCGTGCGCTTCTGGTCAGGCTGATAGGTGAACGCCCACGTCTCCGCCCCGTCAACGAAGGTGGCGACGCGCCCGGAGGCGTCGTAGCTGAGGTGGAGGCGTTGGTTACCGCGCTGATCCGTTATCGAAGTGACTCTTTTGTCCGTGCCATATTGTAGCGTCCCGGCGTTGCCGAGCGGGTCGGTGAAACTCACGAGGTTGCCGTTCGCGTCGTAGGCATAACGGAAGACGCGGTTAGCGGGGTCAGCTACGGAACTGACGCGCCCATTCGCACCCTTCGTAAACTGGAGGACGCGCCCCGTCGCATCCGTCTCGGAGGTGAGGAAGCCTGTCTGGTCGTAGGAGAGCGTGAGCGTGTTGCCGTTACGGTCAGCCACGGCGACGAGTTTGCCTTCGGCGTCGAATTCGCGGCGCACGCCATTCGGCTCACGCAGGGTGTGTGTGCCGTCTTGATTCTTGCGCAACGACGCGTGGACTGACGGCGGCGGCGTGTAGGTGCCGTCGGAGTTTTGAATGAAGCGGTCGCGCTTGCCGTTGGGTTGGCGAACTATCGCTACCTTCTGCGTCTCCCCGTCCGCAAGCACGAGCCGCTGATCATAGCTGTGCGTCCACCCGTTGCCAAAAGGCCCTAGACGAAGGTCTTGGCTATTGTAGACGAGTGTCAGTTCAAGCGCAGGGCCGAGCGCGGGGACTAGCAGGTGGCGCGTGCTGAATATGAAGTTGCCGGTGGCTATTTCGACCGGAGAGCCGCACCGCTCCGGCCCGGTCGGGCCGGGGTCCGGATTATTGTTCCCACTATCGCCGGTGAAGCTGTTGTGGCCGGTGTCCCAGGGCGGGACGTGGAAGGCCGTGACCGTCGAGACGGAGAGCAGGATGAGGAGGGAAATAAACAGGTAGTGCCTTAGCCTTTTCACCTTTGTGCTCCTTCCGTGGGGGACGTGGCGGCTTCGAATCGCTCTATCAGGGTGTTGATGCGTCCCTTGAGCGAGTCGATGGATTGCCCGACATCGGGGTTCTCTTCGAGGTAGCTTTTGATCTCGTCGGCGTGTGCGCTGGCGTAGCGCAACTCGTCTTTCGGGTTCATGCCGTAGCGGCGGTACATCTCATCGCGCAGGGACTTGTTTCGCTCGGTGACCTCGTCCAGTTTCTGCGCCAGTTTCTTGCGGTCATTCTTATTCTGTGTGGCGGCGTCAACTCGCTCCTCCCACTCCTGTACGGAAAGCTGCATGAGGGCGCGCGTCAGCTGGCAGTAGTCTGCGACGGTAATCTCACTCTGTTGAACTGGAATCGCCTGAGTTGCAAGCACCAGAAGGAGGCTCATCGCAGGAAGTAAACGTGGTCTCATTAATCTACGCATCGGTTCTCTCTTTCCGTAAGTCCCTTTCATTTAGCAGGGCCGTCGTCTCGTCTTAGTAGAAAACCCTGACCAGCACATAGCGGACGATAGACTGGTTGCCAGCCGCGTCCGTCGCCTTCAGAGCGAGCCGGTAGTCGCCTTTGTCCACGAAAATGCCGCCGTTGTTACGCCCGTCCCACTCTATAGCGCCTGCGCCCGCCTGAGCATTGAGTTGTGTAATGGTGCGTACGAGCGTGTTCGTGCCGGTGCGGAAGACCAGGAGCGTGACGTTGGCCTGCTTCGACAGCGTGTAAGATATCTTCGTCGTAGGGTTCTGAGGGCTGATGAAATTGCCCGTCGCCGGGTCGAAATAGTTAGGCTCGGCTGAGACGTTTGAAATCTGCGGCGCGGCCTCGACGTAGATGGCGTTGTTGGGAAGGGTGAAGGCGGTCATGCCCCAGAGGAACTGTTCGCCGGGCGGCGGTGCCACTACACGGCCCGTGATGTCAGTCCCGTCCCAAAATAGCGTGTAGTTCCCTCGGCCAAAAAGTTTTCGGTCGAAGAGAGAGACGACCTCGTCTACACGGAAGAACAGACGTATGGAGACAGAGACTTCCGCGGCTCGTTGAAGATTGAAATCCACCTTCAAGAAATCGTCCTCCAACGGCTTGAAGGGACAGGTGAAACAGGATGTGCCCGCGCTCGTTGACATGTTCCAAGAAGGATTGAACAACTGCCCGCCGGTAGTGTTGCTCTGATCCAAGATTTGTGGCTGCCCGTTGACCACATATTGCATCACGGCGTAGTAAACGCCTTCGGGCACAACCGAGCTGCTGGTGTCTTTGCAGTCCCAAGCGTCAGAGTATGAGCCGGCTGTACGTGTTACGTTGTTGACGAGCATACGCACGGTCTGACCAGCCTTATTGCGTATGAAGAGGGTAATAGGTGTTGTCCCCCCTTGAGTTGTGTTAACAGAAACCGTGCCGCCTTGTAGCGGGTTGCACGTCTCATTTGGAATCGAAAGGCTGACGAGGATGTTGACCGTTACATCAACGGTGTCAACTCCGGTCAGGCCAGCATTGTCCGTCACGCGCAGAGCGGCTGTAAAAGTTCCAGGCGATTCATACTTGAACGTCGTGGCGGCTGTAGTGGTCGAGGAGAACTCAAACACACCGTCGCCGTCGAAGTCCCATTCGTATTTAGCGATCGTCCCATCCGCATCAGTGCCCGTCCCGTTGAAGGAGACGGTAAACGGCGCGTTAACAGTTAAAGTCGTAGAGGGCGTTGTAATCGTCGCCGTCGGCGAGCCGGCCGGGCCTACCCGGACGGCGGTTGTGGTAACGCGGGCAGTATCTGTTAGACCCTCGTTATCCGTGACGCGGAAGGCCGCGTTAAAGCTGCCTGCGGAATTGAAGGTGTGTGTGGTATTGCCCACCGTCGTAGATGTGAAATCAAAGACGCCGTCCCCCTCGAAATCCCACTCGAACTTCACAATGGTTCCATCCTTGTCCGTGCCGGAGCCTGTGAAATTGACCGTCAATGGGATCGGGCCGTTTGAAGGATTTACACTGGCAGTGGCCGTCGGCGGGTTACCCGTCACGCTAAAGGGGATTGAGGCCGTGACAGTCTGGTTTTTGTCGTTTAGCACCTCAAGGACAGCATTGAAAGTTCCCTTTTGTGAGAAGGTGCGTGTGTAATTTCTAGCCCCTGGATCGCTGGTGTCGAAGATTCCATCTCCTTGGAAATCCCAGCGGTAGCGCAGAATCGACCCGTCCGTATATTCAGCTTTGGTTATGAAGGTCACCATTAAAGGAGCTGGCCCGCTGGTAGGTATTACCTCCGGTAATGCGCGGAATACAGAGACCGTAAACCTGGAAGTGGCTTGAGTCAGATTCCCTGCTTTATCCTTTATGCTAGCTTCAATCGTGTGTTGACCTCCGGATAGAGGAACTACGTAGGAGGCTTTGGCACCCGTCACGGCGAAGAGGTTGGTATAGGGGTACCCGTCAATAGCAACCATAAAAGTGGCCGTGTCTACTCCTGATCCATTATCGCTATAAGCAATCTCGACCAGCGGCGCGGTCGTCGTGCTAACCGTAGTCCCATCTGCGGGATTTATACTTATGAGAGGAGGAGTCGTATCTGCGACATTACACCCGGACAGGCAGGTGATGGTGATAGTGATATAGCTATTCTTAACGCCGCCTTTGAGTTTAATGCGTAAAGTATTGTTAGCTTGAACATTAATGTTCCTTCGTATTACCCCAACCTGTTGATTAAAGTCACGCTCTTTAACGACCTCGTTATTGTTTAAAACAACCTCGCCGCTACTGATGCGACCACTTCCATCAGCACCGCCATTCTGTATGACAAGGCCATAAGTGGCGTTGAGGTTTGAAATATTGAAATTTTCCACAAATACTTTGGGCGGGCCGGGTGGCTGTGTGAATGTCTTAGGCCCGAAAACAGGCGTTTGCGATGGGGTTGAAGGGGCCGCAAACTGGAAGGCTAGAATCAGCAGTGCTGAGACAAACAGCCGACGCATTACACGGCTGTTCCAACCGTGTGCGCTCCTTGTTTGAAGAGCCAAAGCAAAGCGGGTAATAGGTATCATGGGCGGCGTCACTCCTTTTTGAGGATTGAGGCGCTACAACGCTGCGCACTGTGATGCGCGGCTATAAATCGTGCATCACAGAGGCGCTGGATGTGACGCGGGGAATATTAATTGAAAGCTCCATTACTCAAGGAAGTAGTAATGAAGAATCAATTTATAAAATTAGGGTGAGCAACGGAGTAGCCAAATACACACTGGTTAACTGTGATGTGCAGGGTTTACTTTCGTTGCAGGCAATTGAGAACCCTTACCCTTCAGTACCTTGGATGTGTCGCACATGAGAACTACAAGTAGGTACGGCCTTGAGGTTCTCTCTGAGTAAGGCCGACGGGATCGAGTCTCAAGCGAAGGGGTTGAAGTGAGACCCTCGTCAGCAGACATTAAATACAACTGTGCGGATAGTAATTCCGCTTTCCAAGAGTTGTCAACAGAAATTTTCCCAGTCTGTCCGCATCATGTGACCCGGTAAACAGCTTTGCACATTTATTCAGAAGAGGTTGAATAATTCATCGCTTTTATTCATTCCATCTGAATATTGGTGCAAAGCTATGTAAAGCTGCGGACGAAGCTTCGACGAGGCGGGGTTATAGCAGTAGAATTGATTGTCGCAGGCAGCAGACAGCTTGTCACAGCAAACAGTGATAGTGGAAGCCTCCCCATACTCTAACATTCGATGTCCATTACAGGTGCAATCTTGATTCAGGCGCTATCAAAACAAACAGGTAAACCAATGATTCAAAACCGTGCTCCCACAATCCTCTTTTTTCTGGCAGTTATCTTTCTCTCACTTCTTTCGCCTCTGCAAACCTTTAGCCAGGAAGAAACAAAAGAGCAAAGAATCCAGCGCTTGACTAACAAATTAAAGAATGGCAAGGAGAAGGAGCAGGTAGATGCGGTGTCGGAACTTGCCGCAACCGGTAAAGAAGCTATACCCATATTGATCGAGGAACTGAAAAGAAATCAGAATGCAGATGTCCTTGATGCGATTGCCAGAGTTTTTGTCGTCTTCGGTAAGGCTGTGGTGCCCAGGTTGATAGCTGTCTTAAGGGTAGAACTCTCGAACTATCAATACCCCGACAATCTTAAAGCTCTTAGATATACGTCAAATGCGCTCAAATTCATTGCCGCAAAGTATAAGGGCGACACTCAGATTTTCAGGGATGCTGTTCCGCCTTTAATAGAGATTTTGAAAAGCAGACGAGATCTGGAAATTCGCGGCGCATCAAATTACGAGCTACAGGACTTTGATGCTGCGGCAGATTGCCTGGCTTATATTGGTAGAGAAGCAAAAGATGCCGTGCCACTTTTAATAGAGCTTTTGAAAAATGAGAAATACAGACCGGAGCAGCATTACACCAAAAAAGACAGTATCGTTGCTATTATCAAGGACCTAAAAATCCATTCGGATTTTTCCGCCAATGACGCTATTAGTGATGCGTTTGAAAAATATAAGAATGATATTGAAGAAAACGATAGGCTTGAGATAGGGGAATGGCTCAATGAGTTGAAAACGGCTAAGGAGATTCAAGACTTTACACGCTGGTTTTCTTTGAGAAACATGCTCTCTGCGTACCTGCCCCTAACATCTATCACGATCTTCATTTTAATCATATTTTTATCCTGGCTTTCTATTTTCTACCTGAAGCCGCTTTTGTTATTGAAGCCCTACGAAATCTTTCCAGTCAATGAGACTCAGCCTACAGCTGCTTTCGGAAAACTCACTGTGCCAATCCACTACCTGCTGGCTCCATTAGTATTTCGCCCGCGTGTCTTAGACGCATGGGTGAAAGAACATTTGGAGAAGGCACGCGAAAGTTTTTCCAAAAGATTAACCGTCAAAGAACGTCAAGTTTATGTTCCGGTTGGATTGTTCATCGATGAAAGGCTCGTGTCTCACCTTTCCCCAAATGATTTGTGGGAAACATTTTCCCGCAACCAATCGCGTCTTTTGATTTTAGGCGTCGGCGGCATGGGAAAGACAAGTTTAGCGTGTCAGCTTGCGAATTGGGCAATGAGAGAGAAAGCGGGTGAGCGACTGTGTCCTGAACACTTGATGATACCTGTTTTGCTGGAGCATGATTTTGATGTGCACGGAGAAGATGCACTGAAGAAGGAGATAAAAGCACAACTAACCGAATCAATAGGCATGGGTATCTCAAACGCTTTGCTGCAAGCCCTACTCGAAAGTAAGCGCCTGTTATTACTGCTCGACGGAATGTCGGAAAGGAACGACGAGACCAGAGCAGCAACCCGTTTGGGTGTAACCCAAATCCCAACAAATGCCGTAATCCTTACCTCCCGCCGGGATGAAATTATTGGCGAATTAAATAGGACGGTCATTAAGCCAACTAAGATTAAAGGCAATGAGCTTTCAGATTTCGTAGGGACTTATTTAACAGGGATGGGGAAAAGAGATCGGTTTAAAGATGAAGAGTTTTTTGAAGCCTGCCGTCTCTTATCAACAATAGTTATCGACAGGGATATTACAGTGTTGCTTGCAAAACTTTTTGTCGATCTGATGATTGCCAAGCAAGAGAAGATGATTGAGGAAGAGATGCCCCAAAACATCCCGCAATTGATGCTACAATCAATCAAGGTGTTACATACTAAGACACCTTCAGACTCATTACCGCTTCGAGATGTGATTAAAGCTTCAAAAATTATTGCCTGGGCCTGTCTGAAGAAAGATTATCGTCCACTGTCAGCGGACTATGAAGAAGTGAGGAAATCTTTGGCTAACCTTCAAAACGGAGAGAAATCATTAAATTATCTGAAAGACAAGTTGATGTTAATCGAGTCCGCATCCTTTGACGAAAAGATTCGTTTCCAGATTGATCCCTTGGCTGAATACTTGGCGGCCATGTATCTGGTCGAAGACAATAAGTACAATGAACAAAAATGGTATGAGTTCATTAAGGATTCAAAATCAAAACCAGGAGCGCCCGAAAGCATTAGGGGCTTCTTGCTGGCGGTGTGGGATTACTGTATTACAGAAGACATAAAAAATGATGTGCCGACTTTTGTGTTTGAAAAGTTGGCGAACCTTATAAGTACAGACAGATAAAAGCAGACAATCTTGAATAAAGCAACTGTTAGAAGAGAGAGCTTAAGAAAAGTAGATTTGCGCATTTTACCTCTTACAGACAGCTCATTAATGAATAGCAATGAGCGGCGATAGCTTTGCATGAATTAGTTCTTCTAGGCGAACGAATGGGCAGTCTCAAAGATGAGGCCAATGTCTCATTCAAGTAAAGCAGAGATCGATTCAAGCAAACAGATTTGCATACCGGGGAAGCAGGTGCAGCGGTATCTATTTGTTGACTCAACTAGATTACGTGTCTGCCATAACCACCGCATTAACTCTCATCGAGTGTATACAGGCTGCGCGCGGCGTGGGCGCACCTCTGTTGATTGGTTCTATGGCTTTAAGCTCCATCTGTTGGCTAATGACTGAGGCGAGATGCTCAGATTACGCTCTGCACCCGGCAATGTGGACAACTGTGGAGAGTGCCTGAGAGTAAAAGGGTTATTCGGCCAATCATTCACTAGTATTAATGTCGACTGTGGGGACTTTTGTGGGTACTCTTTGCATTTTAGAGTCATGACCATTGTCTTAGAACTAAAGCCAGAAGTTGAGGCGCGCCTTAAAGCTCTGGCTGCTACTCAGGGCGTGTCAGTGGAAGAGTACATACAGAGTTTTCTTGAAAGCTTAGCTCTTCTGGACGAAGAAACCTCTTATGACTCTGGGACTCCCGAACAATGGGCTAAGGAATTTGAGGAGTGGCTGGACAGTCATGATTACATCACAGCACCGCCGCTCACGGATGAAGCAATCAGTCGTGAGAGCATCTACCTCGAAAGAGAAGATAGCCAGTCATGAGTTATCTGTTTGATACGAACCTCCTACTCGCTTCCTGTCCAGAAGCTAAGATTTGCTTCCCCAGCCCTCATCAGGAATTTATAAGGTTGAGCGCACGTAGCAACTCCGCGACGCTCCATGCCTGCGCTATACAGCCGCGAGGCGTGTGGGGGGCATCGCCGTCGAAAATCTCGGAGACGCTGCCAAGCCCAGCAAATCTTAAATGTTCATGAAAGGGCTTGAGCCACGCCGCTGCCTGTTCGAGCGCTGTTTTGTCTTCACCGTATATCTTGAGATAGGCAATGATAAATGGCCCCATGAGCCATGCCCAGACAGTGCCTTGATGATACCTTGCGTCCCGTTCTTCAGGGCCGCCCGTATAAACAGGAGCATACTGAGGGTCATTTGGCGAGAGACTGCGTAGGCCCAAAGGCGTCAGTAGCTCCCGCCTGACAGCTTCAACAACCTGTTTGGCTCTCTCATAAGGCAGCATGGTGTGGTGCAGGCTCACGGCGAATATCTGATTGGGCCGCATGGAAGCATCAAGAAAGTTTCCGTCAACCGCATCGTAGAGGCAGCCCAATTCTTCATTCCAGAAAAGGCGGTTGAAGCTCTCGCACGCTCTACCCGCCATCTCACAGAAGCGTTTTTCGCTCGTCGTGTCATTAAATTTGCGCGCCAACTCCTCCATCATGCGCAGAGCGTTGTACCAGAGCGCCTGAATCTCCACAGGCTTGCCGCCGCGAGGCGTCACCACGCGGTTGCCCACACGCGCATCCATCCAGGTCAACTGCACGCCGTCTGCGCCTGAATAAAGCAGGCCGTCATCGTCAGCATGAATGTCGTAGCGCGTACCTTTCACGTGCCAGTTGATGATGTCAACCAGCACGTCGTAGAGTTTGTCGCGCACGAACTCATAATCGTTTGTGTGTTCGAGTAGAGCGCGCACGGCCTCGAAGTACCAGAGCGTTGCGTCCACGGTATTGTATTCCGGCACTTCGCCCGCATCGGGAAAGCGATTCGGCAGCATCCCGCAGTCCACGTGCTGTGCGAATTCCAGTAGGACGCTGCGAGCGATTTCTGCGCGGCCAGTGAGAAGCGTCAGGCCCGGCAGCGCAATCATAGTGTCACGTCCCCAATCGCTGAACCAGTGATAACCGGCTATGATCGTCTTCTGAGCGTTGCGTGCGACGATGAATTGGTCTGCCGCGGCTACGAGAGACGAAAGAAATTCATCTTCAAAGCCTGCCGTCGCGATGACCTTTTGTCTTCGCTCAATGTCGCGCCGTCTATATGCATCGGCTCGCGCAGCATCCCTCGGTTCAGTTGAAGCAATGACGTTTGCAGAGCTTCGGCTACTCAGGTCGAATCTAAGCGCAAACGGGTTGTAAAGGTCTTCTGTGAAGTCAAAGCCTCGCTCGCGTTCCGCGCGATACTCAAAATTTCTATACCAGTAGGACGCGGAATCCAGTTCGTCCGCGTCATAGGCTAAATAAAGCGCCGGAATCTCCGCGTAAAGCTTCACGGTCGCCAGCCCCTTTTCCATCTCGACACTTCTGTTGATAGAGCCGGTCTCGTGCGCGAGGCTGTGATAATCACGAAACGCAACGAGCGGGCGTAGCTCTAGTTGAATATCGTGCGCCGCTTTCTGCGCGGAATTATTAGAAGCGCCCTTCTCTTTTTCCACCAACTTGTATTGCACTACCGTGGAGTTTTCCCCGTCTAGCATGAAGACCGATTTCTCTATGACTACTCCCTCGACCAAATAGGTAAAGATAGGAAACGGATCGAGACGAAACTCTTGAAGGAGACGATGGCCTTCCGGATGAATCGTGCCCGGATACTGGTTTGCGGAAAGGTCAAACCTGCGGCCATCAATGATGAGCGTCTCTTCAAGTTTTGAGAGCAGGACGATGCGCCCAACGGGCGGGCGCGTTGCCGCTACTAACAGCCCGTGATAGCGGCGCGTGTTGAGGCCATAGGGCGTGGACGAAGCAAAGCCGCCCAGCCCATTAGTCTCAAGCCACTCGCGCCCGAGCGCGGCGTCGAAATCCTGAAGCTCTTCTCGTCTTAAACGAATCATAATTATATGAAGTCCGCCACCTCGCAGAAGACTTTGATTGCGCCGCGAGCGCCGATCAGCTTCTCGAAGAGTTCCTTGTAGTTTTCGAGTCCACGGACTGGATGAGTCAGAAGTCGCTTGAGCCAGCCGGAATATTCAGCTTCGGCCAGCGCCATATCTTTAACGCCCATCTCGAAGTACTCGCGATTGGCGTTCACAGTCCCGACCATGACCTTGTTGCCGAGGACGAATTCCAGATTGATCTTGTCGGCAGGGACTTCCACTTTCCTGTCCCCGCCCGTAACCGATGAGAGAACAAGCACGCCGTTTTTACCAAGCGCCTGCATGCTATCGAAGACAACGGGCGAGAAGCCCGTGGCCTCGAAGATGATGTCGAACGGCCCGTACTTCTTCGCACCTTCAAGGATAGGGACATTCTTCGTTGATTCATAACGCGCGCCTATTGCTTCTATCAAATCCGCGTTGAGGTTAGGCTTTTCAGCGAGCGCGAAGGTCGTGACCTCAAGCCCGCGCAGGCGCAGGGCGAGCGTGGCGAGAAGTCCGATTGTGCCCGCGCCCATGACTGCCGCGCGCCGTGGACGCCAGACGCGCAGCCTGCGCTGAATCTCAAAGGCTTGCGCGATTCCCTTCTCCACGACAGTAGTCGGCTCAAGCAGTACACCTACTTCTCTTAAGCCCTGCGGCACTTTGACGATATATTCCGGCTCGTCCACGTAGTATTCGGCCAGGTAGCCGTGGCGCAGGTTGATGCCGCGCTCGTAATAAACGTCGTCGGTCGTCATATCATACGTGCCTATCTGGTCGTAGATGCTATGGCCCGGACGACGCACAGTGGCGACGACGTAATCGCCCGGCTTTAACTCGGTCACGTTCGCCCCGACGGCTTCGACCTGCCCGAAGCTCTCGTGCCCTATGACGAGAAAATTATATCCTTCGGGTGCGCGCCCATATTCGGCGGCGTTAATCTCCTTGTCCGTGCCGTCAACTCCTACACGCAGCACACGCACCAGCACGCCGCGCCCGTTCGGAATATCAGACACCTTAGGCTGAGGCATCTCAGCCAGATGAACGCTCTCCGGCTGACCTGGAAAAACCGCTATCGCTTTCATCATTGCTCCCTTTCTTTAAATCTCTAAAATTTCCTTCACTCAGACGGCTTGCTGTAGCCATTCAACCTCAGCGCCGATACGGGCAAGCGTTGAGAAGACACGCTCAGGCGCGCCCCAGTCGCTCCATTCCACTCCTCCAACCGGCAGGACGGCCAGATTGTTCGGACACGCAGACAAAACCTGGTGCGAGAAGTTAGCTTGCGGAATCTGATTGTAGAGAGCGCGCACTGCGCGACGCTCGACACCCGTTCCGAACGTAGGGCGTACCCGCGCAAAGGCTTGATAAAGTTCGGGCAGCGTGCGTCGAAACAGGTGTAGAAATTCCTGCACGCGCCCGACCATCACAAAGCTGTTCCACAAACAACCCTGCTCGAAGAGCAGGCGCGCGTGCGCTTTGCTTGGCTTCTCCCAGAAACGCCGGACGCGGCTTAACGCGCTCGCGTTCTTCAATGAGATAGACGACGAAGGCTCTATCCAGCCATACTCGACTTCCGGCGATGTAGGTGTGATGCCCAGCAAGACTATCAAGTCTTGCCTGGCTTGCACGGCCTCAAAAGCCTTTTCGACATGAGACATGAACGTAGCGTCGTCATTAAAGTAATGATCGGAAGGAAAGAATGCGACCGCTGCATGTGGATTGATTTCCGCCAGACGCATGAGGCTGTAGAGAATCGCTGGCGCTGTCCCCTGATTAGAGGGCTGAACTATCTTGCGTTCGCAAGGGACATGCGCGAGCAGAGATTTATAGAACTCTTTATGCGACTCGGTCAGCGCGAAGAAGGTCTGCGCCGTAAGCACAGAGAGCGAGACGCGTCGCACGGTCTGGTCAAGAAGCGTTTCTGCGCCGAAGATGCGGCAGAACTGCTTCGGGCGCTCATCACCTGCAATTACGCGTGTCAAAGAGCGCAGGCGCGTGCCGTCGCCTCCGGCTAAGATGACCGCCCAGCGATTACTTTGCGTGTCGTTTATTGCTACTGGCTCGACTCGCGAGTCTTCTTCAATTTTTTTAAGCTCAATGTCCTTCATTCTGAGATTCCTTTACTCGCCGCTTTGCTGTAGAAGCTTTGCCACAAGTCCGGTCCATCCGGTCTGGTGGCTTGCGCCAAGCCCAAGGCCCGAGTCGCCGTGAAAGTATTCGTGGAAGAGAACGTGGTCGCGCCAGTGCGGGTCTGTCTGAAACTTCTCCATGCCGCCATAAACTGGACGGCGTCCGCCTTCGTCTTTTAAGAAGATGCGCGAGAGCCTGCGCGAAATCTCTGCCGCCACCTCCCACAGGGTCATAAACTGTCCTGAACCCGTGGGGCATTCGACCTTAAAATCTTCGCCAAGGTAGTGATGAAACTTCTGTAGCGATTCTATAATTAGAAAGTTGACCGGAAACCAGACGGGGCCGCGCCAGTTAGAATTGCCTCCGAACAATCCGTTAGAGCTTTCAGCTGGCTCGTAATCCACGCGATGCACAGTGCCGTTAACGGGAAGCATGTACGGATTTTCTTTATGAAAACGGGAGACGGCGCGTATTCCGTAAGGCGAAAGGAACTCGTTCTCATCCAGCATCAAGCGAAGAACTTTTCTCAACTGCTCCTGATTGACGATTGAAAGAAGTCGCCGCTCACTCGCGCCCGGCGTTCTCATGCAAGCGACAGATCGGGTCAGGTCAGGGCGATTGTCTATGAACCATTCGAGCCGCTTCTTGAAGCCGGGCAGGCGCTCCAACGTCTCAGGCTCCAGAGTCTCGACTGCAAAGAGAGGTATAAGCCCGACCATCGAGCGCACCTTCATGGGGAAGCTGTTATCGTCGCCCAAGTGGAGCACGTCGTAGAAGAAGCCGTCCTCTTCATGCCACAACTGAATCCCTGAATGACCCATGTTGGTCATGGCGTGCGCTATGTGTATGAAGTGTTCCCAGAACTTCGAGGCGACATCTTCAAAAGCCGAGTTTTCGCGTGCCAGCTCCATCGCAATCGCCAGCATGTTAAGCGTGTACATCGCCATCCAGCTTGTGCCGTCCGACTGCTCTATGTGCCCGCCCGTTGGAAGAGGTGCGCTGCGGTCAAAGACGCCTATGTTGTCCAAGCCGAGGAAGCCGCCCTGAAAGATGTTCATGCCTTCGGCGTCCTTGCGATTGACCCACCAGGTGAAATTCAAGAGGAGCTTATGAAAGACTCGCTCTAAGAATTTCTTATCCCCTTTCCCGCGCCGCTTCTCTTCTATCTTATACACGCGCCACGCGGCCCAGGCGTGGACGGGCGGATTGACATCGCCCAAAGCCCACTCGTAGGCCGGAAGCTGGCCGTTCGGGTGCATGTACCATTCGCGCAGCATCAAGAGAAGCTGCTCTTTAGCAAAGTCGGAATCAACGAGCGCAAGCGGCACGCAGTGGAAAGCCAAGTCCCAGGCCGCGTACCACGGATATTCCCACTTGTCAGGCATGGAGATAACGTCGGCGTTATAAAGATGCGCCCATTCATGATTGCGCCCCTTGTGTCGTGATTGCGGAGGCGCGGGCTGTTGCGGGTCGCCTTCGAGCCACTCTTTTACAACGTAGTGATAGAACTGCTTCGACCACAGCAGCCCCGCGAGCGATTGGCGCATCACGCTCTGCGCGTCCGATGAGAGGTCTTGCGGAATGACGGTCTTATAAAATTCGTCCGCCTCCTCCTGGCGCTTCATAAATGCGCGCTCGAACTCGGCGTCAAAAGGCTCGAAGTTTCCTTCACCCTTGTCCGTAAGCCGCAGGCGAAGGCTTACGGTCTCGCCGCTATCAACTGCCAGGCGATAATAAGCCGCCGCCTTCGTCCCCATCTGTTCAGGATTCACGGCATCGCGCGCGCCATTTACAACGTAATCGTTGATAGAATCCTTGACGAAAGCGGAGCGGTTCTGAGCATCAAAGAGCCGCTCTATGTTGGTTTCATTTTCTGTGAAAAGAAGCTCAGGCTCTCCTTCGCAGTAAAGCTTTCTGAGGCCGTAGTAATCGTGCATGGCTTCTATGACGGCACGCTCTTCTTTTCCTCTTCTTAAAAGAGGCTTGTTGGTCGTGTTGTTCCAAGACCAAGTATTGCGAAACCAGATAGTGGGCAGAAGATGAACCTCAGCACGCTCAGGCCCACGATTCGTGACGTTTATCCGAACGAGTATGTCTTCGGCGTCCGCTTTCGCATATTCGACCGTGACGTCAAAGTAGCGGTCTTCATCAAAGACACCTGTATCCAGCAGTTCATACTCCGGCTCGGACTTAGACCTTCGACGGTTCTCTTCGTAGAGCTTTTCATAAGGGAAAGCGGCCTGCGGATACTTGTACAGATACTTCATGTAGGAGTGCGTCGGTGTAGAGTCTAGATAAAAATAGTACTCCTTGACATCCTCGCCGTGATTGCCTTCGGGGCCAGCCAGGCCGAAGATGCGTTCTTTCAGAAACGGGTCGCGCCCGTTCCACAACGCCAATGCAAAGCAGATCAGCTGGTGGCGGTCAGAGATACCCGCCAGTCCGTCTTCGTTCCAGCGATATGCGCGCGACCGGGCGTGGTCATGCGAAAGGTAGCCCCAGGCCGCGCCGTCCGCAGAATAATCCTCCCGCACTGTGCCCCACGCGCGCTCTGCCAGATACGGCCCCCAGCGCTTCCAGTGTGCGGTGCGCTCGCGCGCTTCTTCGAGTCTCTTCTCTTCCGCAGTCAAGCGCGAAGAGCGTTTCACTTGTTTCTCTACTTTTTCACTCATGATAACTAACCATCTATGTTTTCAATCTCGGCGCGACGCATGTGCGTGCGACCGCAGACCGGGCAAGTGTGAGCCTCTTCGACTACGCCGCCGAAATCAGGGTCAACACCTTGCGCGTCATCCAGCGCCGCCGTGTAATCAATCTTGTCCGCGTGGTGATTCATCTCCACACCGCAGTCAGGGCAGATCATCTTCTCTCTCTTCCTTCTCACCTCTTCTACACCGAAAAGTTCAAAGCTACTCTTGCGAAACGTTCTCTCGCCCGTAGCGCAAGACCTTGGACATCCAGACGAGTTCCTTCAGAAACTTCTCCATGCGTTTGACGTAAGAGTTGTCTAGCAGATTCCCGCCCTTATCAAAGAGATTCTGTGCGCCCGAAAAATTCCCGTCCCAGAAGATCGTCACCAGCCCCAGCTCGCGCATGACGGGCAAAAGATTCTGTATGACGCGTGTGCCGCCAAAGCCTCCTGCCGACACGCCGCAAATACCAACAGCCTTGTGTATGTACTCCTTCAGGTTCGTATCCAGCAGGTGCTTCAGCATTCCCGGATAGCCGTGGTTGTATTCCGGCGTGACTATCAACAGGCCATCTGCGCGTGCTACGGTTGCAGAAAATGCTGAATCCTTAATCGCTTCGCCAGCATCCTCTATAGAAAGTTTTATGTCGCGTATGTCAACAAGCTCTGTCTCGACGCTTTCGTACCTGCTTAATTCTGCGCGTATGAAGCGCGCCACATTCTCGCTCGCACGCCCCTTTCGAGTCGTGCCGAGGATTATTGGAATGAAAATCGGCCTCTCAGTGTTCATCGAATGTTCGTCCTGATAGATATTTTCTATCTCTCTACTAGCTGCATCGCGTGGCCGTCCGGGTCACGCACGATGAGAGCGCGACTAAAGCCTAATGCGGGTTCGCGCAGGGTAATCGCACCTGCCGAGATAAAGCTCAGCTTCAACTTCGAGAGAAACTGCGCCGCGAGGCTTGTGCTTTGGACGGTGAGCCGCGTTTGCCAGTAGGCCAGATCATTCGGTCGCTCATCATTTGGAATCATGCGGCCGTCGCGTGGGCTTAGGTATTCCAGAAACTCTATCCCGGGCCCGCTCTCTGCGCGAAGGCTTGTGATACGCAGGCGAGCGCCCTGCACATTGTTCAAGTGCTCCTGCTCCGTGCCGTAATTTTCGCTCTCGCCAGCCACACGCATCCCCAGCGTGTCTCTATAAAACTTCAAGCTCGCCTCCGTGTTGCCCACAACAATCGCCGTGTGGTCAATGCCTAGGAAAAGTCTATCCTTGGCTTGCCAACGGGGCTGCCCCTTGCCCGAGGGGAACTGTAGAATCTCAAGCCAGTGCCTGTCCGGGTCGCGGAAGTAGAAAGCTTTAATTCCTCCGGCATTCTTGTTCCACGCGGGCAAAGTTTGCGGCCCAGTCGAAGCGTGCTCGACCTTGTTACGTCTGAGCAGAGTGTAAGCCTTCTCCATGTCGCTGGTAATGATGGCTATGTGCTGAAACCAGCGGTCGTTGCTTTGGGAATCAACAGGGATGGGTCTCCCCTTCGGCGTCAGGTATTCGGTTAGCTCTATGAACTCATCGCCCAACCGCATACGAACCACGCGCATGCGAACGCCGAAGACGCCCTGAAGTCGCTCGTAGTCTTCGCCCGCGACTTCTACGTCCGAGACTTTCTCAAACGACAGGACTTTGGAATAGAACTCGATTGATGCGTCCATGTCCGAGACGGTCATGCCTACGCTTGAGACCTCTTTGACGGAAGCGGCTGAAGAAGCGAGTCGTGGTTGCGCGGGAGGCGCGGCGGCTGCGGTGAAAGACTCTTGCCCTCTGCTCATTGGAGGGAATAGCAGAGTGATTGCCAGCAACAACCAGAGAATCAACCAGCCGAGCGGAAAGCCTTCGGCGGTCGGCCTTATAGTTTCCGTTTGCGCGCCGCTCTCATCACCGCGGGACTTCGCCTCATCGCGCCCTCCGGTCTCATTCTCTGCGCTTTTTCTCATAATACTCATCACGCCTACCTCTGGCTGTGTTTGCTTGTCTGTGCGCTTATGCTTCCTGTTCATCTCATTCTCTCCAGGAGGTGATCGCCCACGCGCAGTGCGTTCGCCATGATAGTAAGCGCCGGATTAACAGCCGCAGACGAAGGGAAGAAGCTTGCGTCAACGACGTACAGGTTATCCAAGTCATGCGCCTTGCAGTTCACATCGAGCGCGGAGGTTTTAGGGTCAGTGCCGAAGCGAATCGTGCCGTTCTGGTGCGCTACGCCCGCAAGAGGAATGCGTTGTCCCACGAAGAGGTTGCGCGAAAAGAGTCCGACGTGACACGCATGACCGTGTTCGAGACACTTTGTCTGCTGCTGCATCATGCTCTGCAACTTCTTCTGAAGCCGCTTGTGTCCCTCTTCGTTGTTGGGCTTGTAAGAGAGAACTATGTTGCCTTCTCGGTCGAGAGTCACGCGGTTGTTTGGGTCAGGGAGGTCTTCGCTCGTCAGCCAGAAGTCTAGCGAATGATTCGCCATCAAATCGAGCGTAAAGCCCGGCGCAATCTTTGGCGCGCCCGCACTCAGAGTGATGCCATCGAGTTTCCCCACGAAAGAGATGTGACCCATTGGATAGTCCCATTCCTTCGAGCCGAAGTAGAAATCGTTGACCGCCAGTGTCTTTTGAAACACCGTAGGGTTTGGACACTTCGAGACGGCCATCATCACGGAGTTAACATGCCCCATGTAGTAACGCCCCACGACATCCGAGCTGTTAGCGAGGCCGTTCGGATGCTTGTCGTTCGCAGACCTCAGGAGAAGCGCCGCCGAGTTAATTGCGCCGCATGAGACTACGACTATGTCTCCGACAAACTCTTCCGTTTCACCTTCGCGCTCGACGACAACCGATGTAACTGTTCGCCCGGAAGCGTCCGTCTTCAATCGTTGGACTTTCGAGTTGGTCAGAAGCGTGACGTTCGTGTGCTTGAGCGCAGGGTCAACTGCACAGACCTGTGCATCCGACTTCGCGTTAACCAGACAGGCGAAGCCGTCGCAGGTGTTGCAGCGAATGCAGGCGCTAGCGCGGCGGTTCTTCTCGTCAAGCATTATCCCCAAAGGAACATGAAAAGGTTTTGCGCCCAGCCGCTCGAAATCATCTGCGAGCTGCTGTATGCGCGGCTCGTGGCTGACCGCAGGATGCGGATATGGCTTGCTCGCGGGCGGCTCTGTGGGGTCAACACCGCGCTCGCCGTGAACCTGATAAAGATATTCGGCTTCGGTGTAGTAGGGCTCAAGGTGATTGTAAGAGATGGGCCAAGCGGGAGAGACGCCGCCGTGATGGCGTATCTCGCCGAAGTCTCGCTCGCGAAGTCGAAAGAGCGCCGCGCCGTAAAATTTCGTGTTGCCGCCGACGTAATAGTTCGTGTGCGGATGAAGCTCCTCGCCATCACGGTCGCGCCACTTCTCTTTCGTCTGGTACTTGCCTTCGACATTGACCGCGCGGGAATCCCAATTTGCTCGCTCTCGCGGAACGTAATCGCCGCGCTCAAGAAGCAGGATGCGCTTGCCCGAAGGCGCTAAGCGATAAGCTAGAGTTCCGCCGCCCGCACCCGTTCCGATGATGATTACGTCGTAATGATTATTCGCGTTAGCCATGACACGCTCTCCCTTTTAACATCAGATTCAAACAGGATGGACAAGATGGACAGGATAAGCAGAATAGAGCTAACTTTTCTTTATCCTGTCTATCCTGTCTATCCCTGTTAATTTTTAGCTTCAGTCGTGAGCGGCGCGGTGCCGAAATTCACGCCGAAGCGGCGGCACCAGATGGTCACGGCTCTGTATTTAGTCAAATCAACATCAGAAGGGATGTCGTAATTCTGGTCGCCTATGTTTCCCTTGAGAGCGCCGACTTCTACGAAGCCAGCGTTCTTAACCGTCTCGCTGTCGGCGGCGTCATTCGCCGCGACCAGGTAAACGCGCACGTCCGGCCCGTTAGAAGTCTCAAAGTCCGTCAACCGCAGAGTGCGTCTGCCATCCGCAAGCTGAAAGATGCTCGCGTGACCTTTGGTCTCGTGCGCGACGCTGTGGAAGTGGCCTGTTAAGAGAGTCGCGGGCTGTGCCGATGAAGCCTGCGCCGTCGGAAATCCTTCGTTGACTCTCTGGTTGATGAAGAGGCGTTCGGGGCGAAAGGCGTACCACGCTCCCGCTAAAGCTATTAAAGCAACTACCCCGGCTAATACTTTGCGCTGCATGTTCTCTAATCTCCTTTTCAATATGACTGAGTTTTCCGAAGTGCTCTTTCGTCCCGGAGCACTTAATCTTTTCCGTTTTCCCTGTCACCCTGCTTCACGCGAGGACACACTTCCAGGACTGAAGATGCGACACTTTCATCCCCTTAAGCCCTTTAACTTGTGCGAGGTTTCAGTTTGAGAAGTCTTGCAAACAGGCGTTGCTTTTATCACTCAATAGTTATGAGCGAGAGCGCGGCCGTTTGCTCAGAAGCTTTGGCTCTGCGCGAGCCATCGGATTTCAAATACTTGGTAAGTAACTGCTCCATCCATCCTAATAGTCGAAGCTGTCCGAGAATCCTTACAGGAAATTTTCAATGCGTTTCCGCCGAAATCAGCGCGACGCTTTAAGCGCTTCGCCTAGCGACCACATGGAAGCTCCAAGTAGCACCGCGTCCTTCAATAAAAATCCTCCTGAGCCGGAAAGGGCCGGAAAGCCTCCGAGGCTTCGCTCCCAACCCGGAAGAGAAAAGAGAAAGGTGAGCGTAGTCAGAAAAGTCAGCACGGCGATGGCGCTGCCTATAACTGTCAGGCGCGCCGAGACAGTACGCAGCGCAATTAAGACTGCTGTCGTAATCTCCGTTATGCCGAGCAGGTTCGACACAGCCTGAAGGCTCATGAAGCTGTACATCCAACTCATGAGCGGGCTTGTAGAGACCAGAGGCTCTATGCCTTTGGCTTCATAGCCTGTGAACTTCATAGCGCCAATCCACGCGAGCACGAGCACCAAACCATAGCGGAGCACGTATTCTCCAATCGTCTGAACACGCTCAGCCACGCCGCGCCCACTTCTGATTCCAACTGTCGCAAAATCTGTAGCCATAATTTTTCTTCCTTCACACAAGATTCCAGTTAAGGCCTCATGCCCGCGATGTTCAGTCTCATTTTGTAGAGACCCGTGCGCGCGCAAAGGTAGAGCATCTTGCCGTCTTCATCGCCCCAGGCCATGTTGTGTATGTGCTTCGGCGCGATGATTAATCCTAGCTGCTTGCCCTCGGGCGAAATCACCCAGAGGCCGCCGGGGCCCGAGACGTAAAGATTGCCTTCCTTATCCACCTTGATTCCGTCAATCGCATTCTTCTCTTTGTCGAGCTGAGGCGTCATGTCGAAGAAGACCTGCCCGTTCGCCAAAGTTCCGTTCGCCCGCGTGTCGTAACGCATGACGACCACACGCTTCTCGTCCCAGTTGCCGACGTACAGATATTTTTCATCAGGCGAGAAGGCTATGCCGTTAGGCCCGCTCAATTCTTTGGTGAGAAGTTGAAGCTTGCCCTTGTAAACGGAATAGACGCCGCTATAGGGCAGCTCCTTTCTTGGATCATCGAAGAACTTGGGAAGTCCGAACGGCGGGTCTGTGAAATAGAGCGTGCCGTCCGAGCGATAAACAAGGTCGTTCGGGCTGTTCAATCGCTTGCCTTCATACTTGTCAGCAAGAACAGTCACACTGCCATCTTTTTCCGTGCGTGTTACGCGGCGATTGCCGTGCTCGTTGACGGTCAATCGCCCTTGCGGGTCGAGGGTCAGACCGTTCGAACCGGGCTGTCCGTATTCGGCTATGTCCGCGCCGGAATATCCGCTCGGACGGCGAAACACTTCCAGCTTGCCTGGCTGATTCCCTTCGGGCACATACTTGTAAATCGTGTTGCTATTCGGGTCGCTGAAGAGAAGATAGCCGCCATCGCGTACCCAGACGGGCCCTTCCGTAAACTTGAATCCCTCTGCGAGCTTGAAGATTTTAGGGTTCGCGCCGACGATTCTTTCTATAGCGGGGTCTGTGCGTACTACCTCCACATTCACTTCGCTGGGCGTAATTGCAACCGGTTCCGGCGTGCCCGTATAAAACTCAAGCTTCGCCTCGCGCACCCAAATGAAATTGGTCGGCGGATTCGAGAGCGGGCCGTTGATGCCGAAGACTGCCAGTTGAATCTGCTGCCCCGGCTTAACGTTGCGGCCTATGATGAGACGGTTCGGCGCGTTGAAGCCGCTCACGACAGAGCCACCCGTCTGCCCCACGGCGCGCGTCAGCTCGCCGTCCACCCAGACCTCCGCGTAATCATCCAGCGCCGTCTCGAAGACAACAATGGAACCCGACGTGTCAAAGCCGCCTACACGCTCAGGGACGGTGACGCGTATACGATACCAGTTGAAGCACATCCTTCCGGTCGCGCGACGCATGTTGAGCGTCGAAGCGTCAATGACTTCCCACTTTGAATCATCGAAATCCGCGACGCCTGCGTGCGGCGTATAGTCGTAAGTCTTGAGGGGTGCGCCCGTTGGCTGGCCGTCCGCGCCGGGCGCGCGAAAATCAACCTCCACGACCTTCGTATCGCTGTAACGCCAGGCTCCTTTCACCATCTCAACACCCTCACGAGTGGAAAGGTCAATCGTCGCTTTAGGAGTGCCTGAAGGTACGTTGTTATTGCTGTCCGCGCTCGCCGCCTGCGTGGTGTAGAAGGCGAAGACAATCGCTGCGAGAATCGTTGCGGTTATCAGAAGCATTCTTAATTTCATCATCCACATCCTTTCACTCTAACGAGACGCGCTAACGCACCTTCACCACGTAATAGAGAAACGTGCCTTTCACCTCTTTGAACCAGTGCGGGACGCCTGCGGGAATGACCACCACATCGCCTTTGCTCAGGCGGCGCGTCTCGCTCGCTCCCGTGACACTTGCGGCTCTAATCTCGTTTGCCGCAATCGTCTTTGCATCTACAGGCTCACCACCCGTCACGAGCGTGGCAGAGCCTTCCGTAACGTAAATGATGTCCGTGTCGAGGGCGTGAACTTCCACCACGCCTGGCTTATCACGACGGCTAGGATTAACCATGTAGTTCACACCATTGGAGCCATCAATCAAACTAGCCCCTTTAACAAAGGCCGCCGCCACTTGACGGCTATCGAAATAAGTAATGGCCTTTGAAGCTGTCGTCGTGTTAGTGCCTCCCGATTTGAAAGCGTTAGCTCCTGCGATAGCCAGTTGCTCGTCCTGCTGAGCGCTCGATGCGCCGCTCACGCCGACGCCGCCTATAATTTGCCCTTCGTATTCAATCGGAACTCCGCCCTGAAGCGGTGTGAAATCCGGCAGAGCGACCATAGCCGTGCGCCCGTTCTTAATCACATCCTCAAAAAACTTCGTAGGGCGTTTGAACATGACGGCGGTCTTGGCCTTGCCTATGGAGATGTTCGCGCCCGCCGTGAAAGTTCCGTCCAGGCGTTCGAGCGCCATCAGGTTGCCGCCCTCGTCTACGACGGCTATGACGCCGCCAGGTGCATTCAACCTCTTCGCCTCGGCCTTGGCCGCCGCGATGACTTGGTTCGCTCCGTCCAGCGTCAAACTCTTCTTGTTATCAATCTGAGCCTGCGTGACCGTTGCAGTTGCGATAAGGAGCAGCGCGGCGGCGATAAAGTTAAGAATCCTTCTCATGAGTTAATCTCCTATTAGCTGTTAGCACTCAGCAGTCAGCTTTTGTCTTTGCTGATTGCTTTTATATCCGCACCTGAAGATGCAGCGTTGATTGTTCTGGTGATGCAGCTTGGCGCACATCACGGGTCTCGTTCTGCGCGTTCGTATGTAGACTTCAGCCGCCGAGAGCATCCCGAGCGGCGGCGCTGTGAAATAGACCCAGAGCGCAGTCCAGTTGCGCCCGCTGAAGGCGGAGCCAAAGGTGCGCGCAGGATTCATGCTCATCCCTGAAATAGGCGATTCGATGCTGATGTACGTTGCTACCAGTATCCCTGCAATCACTCCCGTCCAGCGAGCCACGCGCAGGTTGTTTGAAGCGTGAAGTATCGCCGTCATGAGAATGAAAGAGATTAAAGTTTCGGCTATGAATGCTGCGAATGAGCCTTGCGGCCCCGGCACGGTCGCGACGTAATTGACAGAAGGGTCTGAGATAAGATTGCCCAGGATAAGAGCGGAGAGACGGACGCCCGCGATGCCTCCGGCGAATTGAGCGAGCATGTAAAGAAGAGCATCCCACACCGCGACCTTACCTAGACGTAAGAACGTGAGCGTCGTCGCAGGGTTGATGTGCGCGCCCGAGCGTTTCCCCCAGGGCGAATAGATGATGGCAATGGCAGTCAATCCCATCATCGCTCCCATCAACCCGCGTAGCGCGAGTGGCGAAGTAACACTTCTGTTAATAGGCGAAGACGGATGAAAGATGAGAACGGCGAAGAAACAGGCCGAGACCATAAAGAACCCGAGTCCACTTGCCTCTATCAAATACTCCGGCAAATGCTCTAGCAGAGTGCGGCGAGATTCGTCGTTTGCGCGCTCTTCGACTCCGGACACACTTCCGCCCGCAAGATGTGACACTTCCATCTTCATCACAGGATGCTCTTAGCGCAGTTAATTAAGGCGAGGGGTTTGCTGTTGCTACTAATCTTCAGTTTAAGATTGATACTTCATCCATCTATGCCTTTAGTCGCGTGAGGCACGGGAATCCTTACACCCGATTCTGTACTTATGACGGCGGCGAGTCTTTGAGCCTTTGCTTAATGCGTTCGCGCGCCTCGGGGCTGAGCGTCGGGGTAGAGTTCTGTGCTATAGAGGAAGCGTGGGAGCGGCGTGTGCTATTACGCATGAACAGAAGTTGTCGCAGGTAGCGCATACAGGGAGGACACAGCCAGTTATGAAGCCGTAGAATTGTGTTTTCACGCCAGCCCAGTCTACGCTCCAGGGATTTGGACATCACCTCGGTCAGCTCTCTGCACTGCGGTAACCTCCGCAGCACAAAACGTCTCAACTGCGTCCTTACTTTTCTGAAAAATTTCTCCGCCACTTAAATCAATCCCCGCTGATTTCATGAGCCGTGCAATAAATGTTACGCCTCAGACGGCGTTCAAAATGGAATTAAAACCGCCAAAACCATCCGACTCTTTGAAACCGTTGTGGGGGTCATCAAGCCAGTACTCACCATTGACGATGAACTTGTAGCGATAGCGGCCCGCAGGCGGCGCATCAATTTCCGCGCCCCAGATACCGTCCGGCTCACGCCTTAAGGGCGTCATTTCAGCGTCCCAATCATTAAAGTCACCGGCCACCGAGACAGTTCTGGCGTCGTCGTGATGATAGAAGAAGACAAGCTTATCCTTCTTTATGCGTGGAGGGCCGAATCCATCTGCGGCTGAAAGCGCGTGTGTTTCGAGCTGCGCCATGCGGACTGCGCGGCGCGCATTCAACCGGCCGTACCCCTGACGTATGGCGGGCGCATGTGTGATTCTGTCAGCCGTGGAGACCAGTATGTTCCTGACCGCAGCAGGAGAAAGGCGCGGGTTGGCCTCTAACATCTGCGCGACGACAGAAGAGACAATGGGCGCGGCGAACGAAGTTCCGTCAACATGCTGGTAATGCGCAGAGATAATCTTATTCTGAATCAGAAGCGCCTCTATTTCCGCTCGAATCTTTTCAGGTCGCTCGTATTGGAGCGACTCCGAAAGTCCCGTTTCCTGCCAGAATGCTCGTGCCATACCGGACAGCTCATAATCGGGCGCAGAGGCTATGCGGGAGAGATTCTGGGCCGTCTTGTAAAGCGAAGCGTTCGGCAGTATGGGCGCTGCCACCCACATCGCGGGCGCAATGATTTCCGGTTTCGTGATGCCGTCGGCGGTCTCGCCGTAGTTTGAGCAGTATAGGTCGAAAGCGCCGCCTTGAAGTTGATTGTTGTCGTTGTAGCCTCCGACCGTGATGACCGAAGGCGAGTTTGCCGGAGGCACTGACGTGTGTTTGTCAGAGCAACCGTTATTGCCAGCCGCAGCCACAACCAACATCCCGCTCTCGACCGCCTCTTCCGCCGCCAGGTCAATAATGCTTTTGGTGCAAGGGATGTCTTCATTCCCCCCAAGTGAAATGCTTATGATGCGTATGTCGAAACGTCGCTGGCTTTCTATGACCCAGCGAAGCCCGCGTTCTATGTTCTCTTCTGTAATTCTCCCTTTGCTTCCTACTTTTACCAGCACAACATTAGCTTCCGAAGCAAGGCCGCGATAAATTCCGTCGGATAGATTACCGTTGCCTGCGGCTGCGACGGCAGTCTGCGTCCCGTGCCACTGCCACCCTCTAGCGGGACTTCTTGCGTCAAGCGTAGGCTCTTCGCCCGTTATGTCTTTGTAGGCGATGATGCGATTTTTAGGCGAAGCTAAATCACGATGCGGATAGAAGCCCGAATCAAGAAAGGCAATCGTGACATTGCGCCCTCTGTAGCGTTCGTCCGCATCAAGGCGCACGGGCGTAGGGATGACGGCGAAACGGTTCTGGTCGTGGCGATGTTCGTGCCCCGACCGTTCAGTTGAGGCTGCGAAATGTTTTGTCTCAATCATGATTTGTTTCCGATACCTAAAAACACTGCTATTGCTGCCATCTCCAACTAAAGACGTATGGACAGTCGGTGCGCTGCCCACACGCGCAGGCGGACTTGACCCTTAGCTATTTGTCGTAGGAAAAGGAAGAACCTTACAGGTGGAAGGAGAGGTTTTATGAGGTCTATTCTGAGCCGCTGCGAAGCGCGCTCTTGAGGCGATTGCGTGCTTCTGTAGAGAGTGCAGGTGTTACAGGCGAGGGCGCTTCGTAGATTTTATCAGCGCCGGTGCGCGCAGCCTCTCTCATAAAACGCAGTTGCTTGAGGTAGCGCTCACAAAAGTCGCAGTATAGAAAATGTAACCGCATCACAACTCGCTCGCGCAGAGTCCATTCTCGCTCCAGCGCTTGCGAGATGATGGGCAGAAGCTCCGTGCATGGTGGCAGCCTTCGCGCCAGCCAGAACGTGGCCTCCATCTTTATTCTTCCGAGGAGTTTCATCCTTATTTTGCCCGTTCCGCAGTGAACCAGTTGACCTCTATGCAGCGACGCAGGTGTGCTCGCGCGCGATGTAGCATGACCCAAAGGTTGTTGACGGTTATCCCCAAAACGTCACAAATCTCTTCGCTCGTCAGTCCATCCACCTCTCTCAACGTAAAAGCGCTCGCGATGCGCTGCGGCAGGGGCTGCAAGCATTGGCTGAAGACCATCCAGAACTCGTTCTGCTCGGCCACAGCTTCTGGAGTCGCGCCCCATTCATGTGGCCCTAAGTGGCCGCACTTTTCTGGTTCCGCAGCGGAGGCCCAGTGGCCTACCCATTCGCCCGTCTGCATGAAAAGCTCTTGGTGCTCGAACTCTTCGCCTTCAACTTCGGTGATAGTACGCTCGCGGCTCATGCGGCGAAAGCAATCGGTTATCTTGTGCTTCAGTATGCCTACGAGCCAAGTCCTCTCCGCACCGCGACCTTCAAACTTGCCATAGGCTTGAAGGGCCGCCAGCAAGGTCTCCTGCACCACGTCTTCGGCCAGCCCCTGGTCGCGCAGGCGAAAGACCGCATACTTAAATAGATAATCTCCGTGCCTGTCTACCCAAAGGCCGGGATCGGGGGCTTGTGTTGAAACGGCAGTCTTCGTTTCGCTCATGAGTACTCTCGTGCTCATGCGAGGGGAACAATATTCTTACACGGTAGCAGGTTTCTCCCTGCCATTTAATCACACGTCTTAACTATCAAAAGAGGAGTGCGCATAGGGTAATCTACTTCCACTCTCAACATCAATAATAATCTCTCACTTCCGTTTAGGGCATAGAGTCTTAAGCTACGAGTTAATTAGCGAAGCATAAATTAGCTGTAAGGATTTCTCCCGCACATGCGACTCATGTGTGTATGAGCCGCCCCAGAGTGTTTAATGGTCGGAACTTAAACTATAACTTCCCGGAAGGAGATTCTGTTATGAAAAATCGCAAACTCTTTTTTCTTCTCTTAGCGCTGGCCGCGCTTGTGATGGCACAACTGCTATTCCCTGTACAAGCCGCGCGCACCGTAAAGAGCAGTTCCAAGACTAAGTTCACGGTGCGCGTAGAGAACATCTCAAAGCCAGACAGCCAGACGGCCTCCGACGGCACGAAATATTCTTTCGCGCTCTCGCCCGGCATGTTCATGCTGAACAGCAAGAAAGCCCCCATCTTTCATGAGGGCAGGAGGGCCTCAAAGGGTTTAGAGATGCAATCGGAAGACGGCGAACCGTCGGGGCTGATTAATCAGCTTATGATGGCGAACCATAGCTCCACTCTGCACGGCGTGTACAACATGCCCGTAGGCGCAACGCAACCGGGCCCGATTCGTCCGGGCGATTCCTACGAGTTCAGTTTCGAGGCCGCGCCCGGCATGCGACTCTACATGACCATGATGTTCGGACAATCCAACGACTGGTTCTACTCGCCGGACGAGCGGGGCATAGAGCTTTTCAAGAACGGCAGCCCCGCCACTGGCGACATCACGGGCCAGTTCATCCTGTATAACGCGGGCACGGAGGTTGACGAGGAGTTAGGCATAGGCCCGAACCAAGGCCCCCGCCAGAAGGCCGTAAACACCGGCGTAGACGAAAACGGCGTTGTAACGCGCGTCAAGACGACCGTGTTCTACCACAACAACGCGCAATTCTTTCGTGTCACAATTACGCCTGAAGCGAGCATGTAAAAATTTTCAATCGTCAGAGTCAGAGAGAGACTGCGAAGCGAAGGCAGATTAGACTACACCGCCCGCGTCTCTCTCTCTCTGCTTCTGCGGCAACTAAAATTCAGACATTAAGGTGTTGTCGAAAGATATGCTTGAGAATAAGCCGAAACATATCCTGATCCTCTGAGCAGTTGAGGACTGTCTATTTGAGTAAGCTACCTCGCTTCGAGAAGAAGCTACGCGTGGCACTTGATTGGACGCTCGATCTGCTCTTTTCAAAAGAGCTCGTTCAGTTTTCCACAGCGCTTGCCCCTACTGTGGCACATGCTGAAAGCAGCTCAGGACAGACGAAGGGTAACCGCACCCAAGAGATGAAGATCGCATGAAAGCCATTTATACTTATCGGAATCTTAGGCCATTGAACTTTGATTAAAATACTATGATTTGGCCTGTAGAAATGCCCCTTATCTAATGACAAATGTCATATCACTGTGGGGACTGTTGTGGGTAGTACCAGCATCTATGAAGTATCATGGAGTGTTTGAAGAGATGAAAAAAGCCAATATTTACGCGCCTATGATGCTCCATGCTACTCAGGGATACACGCCTAAAAGGGTCTGCAAAACATTTATTCATCGGTTCGATTCCGATCGCCGCCTCCATTATTTTCAATAACTTACTTACAATAAGCTCAATCTATGAAAAGAGGATGTGCCCAAAATTGTGTCCACCTTTAGCGTCGCTCCAGATAGGAGTTATTCACTTCAAAAGATTGAGCTTGACTAATGCCAAATTTATAAAAAGACTGGATGAGGTGATACAGATTTAATGTCAAGATTTTATTCAAAGCTTCACTAGTTTGCGCTATCCCCTCAATGAGTAAGCTAATAAGTGGTAAGAAGCTTACCTGTGGCAAGTGATTCCCGCGTAATCAACCAAGGGACTAATTATGCCAGTTACTAATGTTCCTGTGGCATAACGTTATATAGCACCCAATGCTACTACTTTTGAACCTCTTTAAATCACTTGCTCGAAATATTTGGCAAAAGGGGGGTTTTCCTTTATTATGTCTCGGCTGTGTTGACCTCATTTCTTCCATTGCTCTTGGGACTTCACGTGGCAGGTCATTATCTCAATGGCAGATAACAAGGACAGTGATTTCACCAGGACTGAAGAATCACAAGATACCCAAACCTTTCTAGCAGATTATGATCGTCCAGAACGCTCAAGCAGGTTGTTATTCAAGGCACTTGCTATAACCATTTTTATAGTAACGATCATAGTGGCTGGCCAGATTCGGATAATTATAAAATCGGCGGGCAGCAGACGCATTAATCCAATCCTCAGTAATTATGTAAAACAATCAAAGCAACTTCGTTTCGAAGTAGCACGTGAGTATCAAGGCCGCAATTCAACGCCTGCCCCCTCGACAGTTATTCCGCATAAAGTCCTATTCGATGAGAGGCAATATGCCCTTATTGAGCAAGCAAGCAATGAAGTGTTAAATGACCCTCAAATACGTGATAGCTTTCCAAGTACTTATGACGGAATTCCGCTAGAGCAAACGAGCGCTATTGTGGTACCACTCTGGAAGCTAAATGACCATGGTGATCGGCAACAGATGGGAATAACTGAAGCGGGCTATTTACGGGCAAAGGAAGATTTTGATCATAATCCTGATGGTCTAACCATCAGAGAAAAGCCGATTGATAGTATGATGTTGCATGAATTAAATTTGAAAATGCCTAAGTGCCCGAAAACAAAGAACGGGACGCCAAGGACTACAGAAGATGGTATCCCCCGCATTGGATTACGATCAGAAATAATTAACTCCAACTCATATAAGAGGTTGAAACTAACCCTACTTCATGAATTCGTCCATGCCCATGATGTGCCTGGATATTCGCCATGGTTTAACTTAGTTCACAGCGATCTAACATATCTCGCGGGCTATAATGCTATGATGGACAAACTGGATTGGGAATATAGAGTGCGCGACTATGCGTTCTGGTTTCTAACAGGATTTGGATTAGTTATGACCGCCCGGTACAGTTATCTTGCCACGCGGCGGAACCGTTCCTGACGAGCCGGATTTAAACCACGTAAATGGCAAGTACACAATCACCGCACACGTAATCAAAAACACAAGAATAATAAGCACTCCCTCAACGAGTTGAAGTGTACTGGTAGCCATGCTGAAGGTTTGCCATGTCGAATACCACAACGATACTTGCCATAGTACAATAAGTCCTATCACTTCCCCAAAGATGCGTCCCACCCTCCCCAGGCCGTAGATGGAGCTACCAGCGAATATATAACCGACAGAGATCATGAAATAATAGCCACCCGCCCCTGAATCCAAGAACCCCCGGTCAAACTGCTGACCATCCGATATTCTGTAATAAACCTCAGCGCCAAGCCTGATAAGCAACAACAGTAATCCAAAGCCGGTCAATGCCAAGGCACCCCGCTTTAATAGGACATCTTTATCTCTAAGGGAAGACTCTTTAGGGAAAGACTTTGCGGGGTAAGCATAGTGAGCCATATCAACCTCCAGACGACACAAAAGTGAGTTTCGTGCCGTGATCTATGGAGACGCTTAATCGCAGGGCGGATTGAGCGGTCTCACACGTACGTTCTGCTGCTAATCAAATGCAAACGTCATACCCTTAATAACATTGGCAGAGTCGAAGAAAAGCCCAATAATTTGTAAAAGCTCTTATCCGAACCTGCGAAAAAAAAGACACAACAAAACGTCCCGTAGCGTGATATTACCCATTTAGGGGAAACTACGGGTCGTTCCTACCAAAACAAGTCAAGCTTATCAGTCGTCCCAGCAAACTCATAAAGAGCGCGAGAAAGGAGGAACTTATAGAGCGATGCGCGGCTAAGTATCATAAGCCATAGATCAAGGTCAAGGAGCTATAGGCGACTTAATGCGACCGCCGCCGTATCAGTCAGCATATCTAATCTGTCCCGAATTGCAAGTGGTACCTTACATAAAAGAACGTCCGCGCGCTACTTTACCACAAAATCTTCCGTGATGTTAATAAAAATGCGCTACTAATTGTGGTTACCGTCGAGTTGTAAAATTTTTGTCAAGCAGCCTATGAGGATAATTCTTAGACCTTTTTTCGGATATATCGTCGTCTAGCATATCTGCTACCGTACTGATTCAGAGTCGGGTATTCACCAGCCTCCCCACTAGGGTGGTCAGCAATTACAAGTATTGTATCCCTTTCATACGCTTTCTTCACGCACTATATGCCGACATGAGCACATTTCTAATATTATCTAGCAGCTGAGAATTGTTCGATCTTCTTCATAGCCGCAAACTGGTGCGCTTGTGTTGGATGTGCATATCGGAGGACCATCTGAATGCGCGAGTGGCCAAGAAGTGAGGCCAGCGTTACAAGATTAATGCCACCTTGTGCTGCTCGTGTAGCCCATGTGTGCCTGAGAGCATAAAGGGTAAATCGTTCAACCTTACTCCGAATAATTGCGCCCACATGAGTGTTATTTACCTTTACTATCGGATGGTCGCCCACACCAGGACATGAAAAGAGAAATGCTCCCTTAGACTTTGTTAGTCTTCTGCTAATGACTTCAAGAGCAATCTTATTGAGCGGGACTCTTCTTTTTGCTGCTTTAGTCTTACCGAAGGGATTAAAGATATACGGTTTGTCCGTCTCAATGTGAACATTCACACATTCCTTAACGGTCGCGGGGTCGTCCACCACCTTCAGGAAGGCATCAATCCGTTTCTGCTTGGGATATTACTTATCAACCATCGGGATGTTGAGGTAATAGATGCCGAGAGCTTCAACCGCGGCCTTCTCGCAATCCTTCGGCTTCTCCTGAAGAGCAATCATGGTCGTGCCGGCTTTTTGTAGACAGTGAAATGAAAAAGCAATAGTATAGGCAGCCATATCGAGCGCAAGGACGAACAGGTTGCGCAGTTGGCCTCATCTTACCGCCACCAAGCAGGCCAGCCCGCAGATAAATCATTAAGCCAAGGTTCAACAGTCTACAGCACCGAAAGGCTTGCTTATGGCTATCATGAAACTCGACTGGCTTGGGACGCACAACCAGGATATACATATCTTGAGCGGGCAAGCGTCGAATAACATCCTGGACAATCTGCGCGTCACCGAACCCGATGGCACCACCCACACGGCCGTAGATTATCAGGAGGAGAATGACATTCCGCTCACCTGTACGGCTCTGTTCAAGGGAGAGCCGGACGCGCTCGGCATACATGTTGTCACGGCTCGGACAGGGGATGTCGTCACATCTTTAACGGTCAGGGCAGACGCCTTGCTACCTCCGCTGTCGAAACACAACTTCCTGATAGAGCTCAGTATGGAGGAGAACGGCGAGACGTTTAGCACGGTCATTCGGATTCATATACATAAAGAAGTCAGGGACGTGTGGCTGACGCCCAATCCGTTGACCGCGCATCCGGGCAAAACGCTGACCCCTGGTGACACTGACCCGACGGTTTATAGATTTACAGTCCGCGCTAAGTTTGACGACGACGTAATCGGCGACCTGACGCAGCATTACAACGTGACGTGGACGGACGAGCAAGGCGGGACAGACCACGTCAACGCGCAGGGCTTCCTGATAATTACTGAAACTGATAATCCGGGCACGACTCATACGATTACAGCGACTTTGCCCGCCAGTCTGGGCGGCGGTACGGCTTCGGCTACGATGCGGGTCGCGGCCGACTGGGAGGACACGGTTCTTCGGAAAGCCGAGATTATTCCGGGCGGGGGCTGGCCGGGCACAATCAGGCCGGAAGTGGTTCCTAACATCTTATTTCTCGGAGACGGTTTCGCGGCGGGCGATAGACCGGCCTTCGAGCGCATCACGACCGAGATGGTTCACTTCCTGAAAAAGAACAGGCTCGCCAGACCTTTCGACCTGTTATGCACCTCCATGAACTTCTGGCGCGCTTTCGTCCCGGCGACCAAGCGCGGCATCTCAGTCCTTTGCGAGGTCTACACTTATCCGGAGAACGGCAAGTTGTTCGCTTTACCCGTGCTGCCACCCGTCGAGCCGCCGGACAGCGGCAAGTGGAACTTAGCCAATCTCATCTACGCTATGGGATTGCCGGTTGCCAGGAACGGCGCGGCGCATGTTGCTCCCGATGATTTGCGCGCGGAATGGAAAGTTCTGGTTGATGTCCCTCCCGCTATTATTGATGATACGAATATCATCAGCGACGACCTCATTGCTGACTGGCAGTCGCTGGCGACGAGGACTTTCATAGAAGAGGTGGATAACTATCCGGGCCTGTCCATGGGCGACCCGCCCGCCGCCGACCAGAAGACCCGAACTCCGATGCTTGAGATTCATGGACGGCGCGGACGGCGCGGCGGACTTGACCGCTTCTTCTCGAATCTGGAAGGACAGAACATTCCTTTCATCACAGAGAAACTGGAAGCCAATGACCCGCAGCAGCCGCGCCAACTCCCGCTCGGCGCATTATGGGCTGAGCAGTTGGGTTTCCCCTTTGACAACACGGGGCTGATTATCCTCGTCTCGTCTCTCCCCGGCGGGAGAGCGCAGAACTCCGGCACACACATCACCGTCAGCACCCAAAATGGTTGGCTCAAGATTCCGGTTAAAGAGGTGGGAGGGAAGCTTGAGCTGGACTACCCGAGCGTAGAGGTTAAGACAGACCCCGACATCGCTCGAACTATCGCGCACGAGCTGGGCCATTCCTTCGGCCTTGGCGATGAATACGTAGAGGTCGAGAGCGCCTTCAAGGGAACGAGGGCGGATTTGGAAGGGCACGCAAACCTTGAGGGGAAAAAAGAGGTCACGGAAGTACAGGCGGGGAACCTGGTGTTCGTTCCTAAAAAGATTTACTGGAACTGGCATCGCGTCAGAAAGGCCGCGGTCATTGAAGGAACGATAGAGAGCGCGGGCGGTAATCGCATACGCGTGCCGGTACAACTCGGCGACGGAGAACAATTCGGGAATAACGACCCCGTGCTCTTCAGGCTGCGCGTCCCCGGAGAAATACTCGCTAAAGCTTTGGACATCACGGTGAGCGACAGGGAGTTCAAGGTCGTAGACCGCGAGTTTCTAGACCCGCAGAAGAAAGACCACGTCAAGGCCCTTATCATAGAGCCTCAGTCCGGCGCGGCTGATATTCCGGCTCTACAAATTTTCGAGCCGGGGAGCCTGCTCTTTATACCTCTCCGAGACTCCTCTTTAGACCCGCCCTACGCGACGATGGTGGCCTCGAACATACAGCAGAAGATTAGCAGGGACGGGCCGCTCTATCTTCGGCCCACCGACCCCAGTAAATTAACGGAGCAGGTGCGCGAAAATAAAGATACGCAAGTCCCGAATCTGAGAGGCGTCGACTTGCCAATCTGCTTCAAGAACAAGCCGAGGATTATCGGCCTCTACGAAGGGGGCGCTCAATTCGGCCACGATATTTATCATCCCGCAGGTCTCTGCATGATGCGCACCAGTCACTCAAGAAAGACGGGCTTCTGCGCCGTCTGTCGCTACATCATGGTGGATCTCATAAACCCTTTCATGCACTTTCAGATAGATCGCGACTATAAAAAAAGCTATCCGAAATAATAGAGAGCAGGCGCGCGGCCTCTCGTTGACCGAAAGAGCGAACAGGCCTGTACGGCTTTACTGAGCCTCGCACACATCCGTTACGCACTATCCTTCAGAAGAGTCCGAGAGCGGCTCTTCCCCGAAACGTTATGAGCGATGAGCGCGGAACACTGGAACTCATCGGCAGGCACCTGAGCCTGGCGCTTTATCCGCTCAGCGATGCCGTGAGCGGGACGGAGAACTTCAAGCAGTTTCTCTACAGGCTCGGGTGGAACGCCGAGGACATGCCACCGGCCTACGCGAATCTGGGAGCGCTCGCGAGCGCCGCCGTGCAAGCGCTGGAGAATCTGGACGAGACGCCGTCGCCCGAGGCCATTCTCGACCTGATTAAGAAGGCGAAAGATGCTTTCGACGGGATTCAGTCGATTACGGATGCGCCTGCGGGTGTCGATGCGACCGAGTTTCTGGCCGAAATCGGCGAGCGCATGTTTGAGCTTCTGCTGACCGACTACCTCGCGGCAGAGCTTCCGGCCGCTTACAACCTGCTCTCGGCGCTGAACGTCATAGAGCCCGTCAGCGAGCCTGCTTCATCCTCGCGCCCCTCTTACATGCGCGTGAAATTCAAGTGGGAAGAGCTGCCTAAAATAGTCAGCGACCCGCTGAGCATCCCCGGCAGAGTCTATGGCTGGGGCACGAACGACCTCGACTTCACACTCGTCGCAGAGCACCTGAGCGAGCTCCTGGTCGCCCTGGATTTTCCCGTCATCGTCGAGCATGGCGATGACGAGCTGGTACAGGGCTACGCGGGTCTGGGGCAGGCGTTGACGCCTGAGACGACCTCGCTCATAGTGCCCTTCTACTTCATAGAGATTGCCGGAAAGGATGTCGAAGCGGGCTTCGTGCTTCGAGAGCTTCCGGCGGCGCAGGGCAAGCTGCCCGGCATGGTCATAGAGCCTCGGCTGCCGAGCGAGTTTCCGCTGACGCTTCATCTTGCCGAGACGATTGACCTGCGATTGCGTGCCGGGACGAATGTTGCCCAGTTGTTCGGCATACTGATTCGGCCCGGCGACCTCTCTATCAAATATCCGCTCGCGCCCGGGACGACGCCGCCGTCCGCAGGCGTCGGTGTCGGTTTCGACTTTCATCCGAAAGCCCCCGTTATCCTGCTGGGCGAGCGCAAGGCTACGCGCCTGGAGTTTCAGGGAGCCGCCGTCGATTTCGGTGCCGACTTTGTCAACAATGAGCTTGAGGTCTTGCTGGGCGCGGAGCTGCGCGGGCTGGCGCTCATCCTCGCTGCCGGAGAAGGCGACAGCTTCCTGCGGAAAATAATCGGCGACGGCCAGACGAAGATTGAAGTCCCGCTTGGGTTCGAGTGGTCAAGCCGCTACGGTTTTCGCTTCAAGGGCAGCGCGTCCTTCGAGGTCGCTCTGCACCCGCATCTGAAGCTCGGCCCCATCGCCATTGACGATGTTATTATACGGCTCATCGTTCCGTCCGACCCGCAGCCGAAGGCCCTGCTCACGGTCGGCGTCGGTCTCTCGGGCGACCTGGGGCCTCTGAAGTTCGTCGTCGAGCAGGTAGGACTCAGCATTCAGACTACGTTCGTCAGAGGCAACGTCGGCCCGTTCGACATCAAGCTCGGCTTCAAGCCGCCCGACGGCATAGGGCTCTCCATCAACGGCGGCGGCTTCAAGGGCGGCGGCTTCCTCAAGCTCGATTTTGAAAAGGGCGAGTACGTAGGCATCCTCGAAATCGAATTTCAGGGAACCATCTCGCTCAAGGCCGTCGGCATTCTCAACACCAGGCTGCCGGACGGTCGCAAAGGCTTCTCGCTGCTCATCATCATCACGGCGGAGTTCACGCCGATTCAACTAGGTTTCGGTTTCACCTTAATCGGCGTCGGCGGCTTACTGGGGCTGAACCGCACAGCCCGCTTCGATGTCTTGCGCGCCGGAGTCAAAGAAGGCTCGCTCAACAGCATCCTCTTCCCCAAGGACGTGGTGGCAAACGCGCCGCGCATCATCAACGACCTGCAAAGAATCTTCCCGCCGCAGGAGGGACATTTTCTCATCGGGCCGATGGCTAAGCTCGGATGGGGAACGCCGCCGCTCATCACCCTGGAAATAGGGCTGCTGCTGGAGATTCCGCGCCCGGCCTTCGCCATTCTCGGCGTGCTCAGGATGACGCTGCCCAACGAGAGGGCGAAAGTTCTGAAGCTGCAAGTCAGCTTCATAGGCATCTTTGACTTCGAGAAGAAGCAAATCTCCTTTGACGCGACGCTCTTTGACTCGTCCGTTTTGACCTTTACGCTGACGGGCGACATGGCCTTGAGGTTGTACTATGGCGACGACGCCAACTTCCTCGTCACCGTCGGCGGCTTTCACCCCGCTTACGTTCCGCCGCCGATGAACCTGGGCAAGCTCGACAGGCTGGCTTTAGTCATCTTCTCAGGCAATCCGAGCCTGCGCGCCGAAACCTATTTCGCGCTCACTTCGAACACGGTTCAGTTCGGAGCCAGGATAGAGTTGAGCGCTAGGGCCGGGTCTTTCGGAATTTATGGTTTTCTCTCGCTCGACGTGCTCATACAGTTCTCGCCGTTCCATTTCGTCGCAGAGATAGCCGCGATGGTGGCGGTCAAACTCGGAGGCTCTACGCTCTTCAGCGTACGCGTGCGCATGACGCTCGAAGGGCCTACGCCCTGGCACGCGCGCGGCGAAGCCTCGTTTGAGATTGGCTTCATCTTTACCATCACCATCACGGTCGGCTTCGATGCGACTTTCGGCGAGGCGCGCCACGACACGCTGCCTCCGATAGAGGTCATGCCCGAGTTGAGGAAGGCACTGGAAAGCGTTACCAGCTGGCGAGCGCAACTGCCGTCTCAAAGCAACCTCAACGTCTCGTTGCGCACCATCGAGGGCGCGGAAGAGAATATCGTCCTGCATCCCTTCGGCACGCTGCGTATCAGTCAAAAAGTTGTTCCGCTCAATCTGGACATCGACAAGTTCGGCAATCAACGACCGGCCAGCGACAATCATTTCAGCATTACGAGCGTCAACATAGGCAACCAGCTTGAAGAGCTGTTCCCGGTCAGGGAGCAGTTCGCGCCCGCCCAGTTTATAGAGATGAGCGACGCCGAGAAGATAGCGCGCCGCTCGTTTGAGACGATGGACGCGGGCGTTGAGCTTGGCGGCTCCAATGCCGCCACCAGCGATTACGCCGTCAGGCTGGATGTCGAGTACGAGGTCATCTACCTGCCGGAGAGAAAGCCGCCGCTCTTCGTCCGGATAATAAGCGACCTCTTCAATATCCTTCTGCTCGGCAACGCCACCTCCAAATCGCCGCTCTCGTTCGAGAGCAAATCGCCTTCGGTGCTGGGCGCAGAGAAGGTGGTCTTGAAGCAGGAACAGTTCGCCATCGCGAGCACCAGCACACTGCAACTTCATCAAGCGAGCCTGCTGTTCGATAGCGAGGCCGAGGCTCACGCCTCTCTTGAGCGGCTGGTGCGCGCCAATCCGGGTCTGAGAGAAGAGGTACAGGTTATCTCTTCCTACCAGCTGAATAAATTATGAGCATCGCAAAATATTCATTCCTGCCGTGGCTGAGAAGAGGGCTGGCCAACCTGCTTGAGCAGAGCGCGACCGGCGTCCGCGCCGAGCTGAGCGTCTCCGTAGTCATCAACAAAGACCTGTCTCATCCCATCATCAGGAAGGTCAATCTCATCGGCCCTGCCGACGTGATAGGCATCAACCCGGCCATGATTGTCCGCACGGAGCCGCGCAACTGGATTACCGACTTCGAGCCGAACTATCTGGCCTTCGTAGAGTTTTACGATGAAGATTTTCCGTGGCGATATAGTCCTGAGACGATTCAGGCTCATCATCGTCTCACGCCCTGGCTCTGCCTGATGCTGCTCAAAGAGGACGAATTCTCCAGAGACGACTCGCCGAACAAGCCTCTGCCCGCCATCAACGTCAAGGTCACGCGTGACGAGGTTCTGCCTGACCCGGATGAAATCTGGGCCTGGGCGCACGTTCATCTCAACGCGGAGGTGACGGTTGACGGCAATCACTCGCCGAACCTTTCCGGCCTGAACGCGCTGCTCGGCAGCAATCCTGACAGGGCCGTTTCCAGAGTGCTTTGCCCGCGACGCTTGCAGCCCGATACGGGCTACTACGCTTTTCTGATTCCCGCCTATGAGGTCGGTCGCAAGGCCGGGGTGGGTGAAAAGGTTAATGAAACGGATGCTGCGACGGCGCTCTCGTGGGTGAAGGGAGAGACGGGTGATAAGAAGTTTCCTGTCTATTACGAATGGTTCTTCCGCACGGGCGTCGCCGGGGATTTTGAAGCTCTCGTCAGGCAGTTGCAACCCAAAACTCTGGACGAGAGAGTGGGCATGCGCTACATGGACGTGCAGCAGCCGGGCTTCGGCATGCCCGTCATACACACCAGCTTTAAGTTGAAACCCGAAGACCCGGAAGATGTGGTCGGACTGGAAGGAGCGTTAAAGGCTCCCGCCACCAAAGCCATCCCCCTCTCTGCCGACAGCAATTTCCCGTCTGAGCTTGAGCCAATCGTCAATCTTCCGGCAGAGGCTCAAGCCAACGGCGTAGACGACGACCCCGTGATTTCTCCTCCGCTTTACGGCAGATGGCACGCGCTGGTTGAGCGTTTGAGTATCAGGGAGGAGGACGCGAACTGGGTTAACGAGCTGAACAAGGATCCGCGCTATCGCGCGCTCGCAGGCTTCGGCACGCGTGTCGTGCAGAAGAATCAGGAAGAGTACATGCGAAAAGCATGGGAGCAGGTCGGCGAAGTGTTGGCGGCCAATCGGAAGATTATACAGGCGCAATGGGCCATGCAGACCAGCAACCTTATTTTCCTCAAACATCTGTCGGCCTTGCCGCCAGCCAAGGTCTTGCAGGTCACGGCCGCCGTTCATAGAAAGATACTGGGCAGCCCCGTCACCGTTCATCATCACGTGAGAGAAAGCCGTTTGCCGCCTGCCGCCTTAAGCGGCGCGTTCCGCAAGCTGCTCAGGCCGCACGGGCTGTTAGCGCAAAGATTCCTGACCGACCCGGCGAGAAACATCCCTCAAATCATTAACCAGCTCAACGACGGCACCATCACGGCCGCGCCGCCGAAGGGAACTTCAGCTGACGCGCCGACGCTTGAAAATGTAGCTGAGGCGACGGCTCCGAAAATTCCCGGCTGGCTCGCGTGGCTGCTCAAATATAACCTGTGGCTGCTGGTTATTATTCTGGCGCTGCTGCTGGCGCTTTTTCTCATAGTCGGCGGCATCGTGACGCTTGCTTTCTCTCTACTCGTGGCCGCAGCCGCCGTCGCAGGTTATATCTGGACGCAAAATCTGAAAGCAAGGCTCAAAGCCTCAGAGAGTGTGAAGCCGGAGGCTTTAACACAGGAGGCATTGGAGGCCGTTCCGCAGCAGAGCAACTTCGAGTTGATGCCCGGAGGACAATTGCTGACGGCTGCCGCGGGCGGCGCGTCCGACAACGCCGTCGCCGCCTCTTACCGCGCGGCCCTGACTGATTACGCTCAACTGATGGAGGTCAGAGCGCCCGAGAAGCCTGTCACGCAACCTCTGAACATCCGTGCCATACACGCCACTGTGATGGAAGAGATTAGACCTCACGCGGCTTTTCCGAAACGAGTGTTGCCGACGATTAAGGTCGGGGCGAACCGGCTGGAAGAGATAGAGATGGTGATGGCCTATCCGGATATTAAGGACGCCATGTACAAGCCTCTGGCCGAAATCTCCGAAGAGTTTTTCGTCCCGAATCTCAATCTTATAGAGCAGAACACCATCGCGCTGATGGTGACGAATGAGCGGTTCATAGAAGCCTACATGGCTGGGCTGAATCACGAGTTTGCGCGAGAGCTGTTGTGGCGGGAGTATCCTACGGATCAACGCGGCAGCCCCTTCCGCCAGTTCTGGGAGGTGACGAGCTTTGCCAAAGACCCGAATCTGACGGAAGCCGCGCGCGTCGAAAAGCTGAAGGACATCACGCCGCTTCACACCTGGACGAAGGACTCCAAACTTGGCGAGCACAGCAACCGCGAAGAGCTGCAACGGCCCGTCACACCGGACGACCCGGACTTGGTGATAGTCATACGCGGCGACCTGCTCAAGCGTTATCCCAACACTCTCATCTACGCCCAGGCGGCAAAGTGGGGAACAACGCCCGAGACCGCCAACCAGCTCATCGCTTATGACGAGACGGGCCAGCTCATACAGGACGGCGACCACATCAAGTATCCGCTCTACAAAGCGCACGTCGCCCCGGACATCTACTTCCTCGGCTTTGACTTGAAGGTGAAGCAAGCCAAAGGCGAGGTGACGGAAGAGACGGCGGCGGAAAGAGCGCGGCTAGGCGATAACAATCTGGGCTGGTTTTTCATCATCAAGGAGATTCCGGGCGAGCCGCGCTTCGGCCTGGACGAAGGCGAAGCGACAGACCCCACGGGACAGAACATCATGCTGGAGAGCTGGGACGACCTCTCCTGGAGAAACCTAGGCGGCGAGACGACGAAGATAATCAACCTCGCAAGCCGCAGCGTCACCGTGACGAGCCCCGCCAAGAATCCTGAAAACGTGCAATGGAATTCTAACGCAGCCGACATGGCTTATGTGCTTTACCAGCAGCCCGTGCTGGTGGCGATTCATGCTCGTGAAATGCTGAAAGGCATCTGAAGCTTCAGGGCGGCAACGAAGCTCGCAGGCGATAGACCGCATATGAGAGACCTTGAACAAAGTCAAGCCAGCATCTCGGAGGCCCGGCACGAGCGGGACGAGGCCGAAAATCGTCTGCATCAGACCAACGGCCGGTTGTCTCAGACGACTGAGCAGCTACGCGCGTTGAAGCGCGCGGGTGTGTCCGACGAAGACCCTCGAATAGAAGAACTAATCGCGCAGCAGAGCCAGCTCGCCACGGCTCTCTCAACACAGGCGGCGGAGCTTGATAGACTGCGCGCGACGGCTCATGCCCTACAGCTCAAGCTGCTGGAAGATTTGCCACAGCGACTCGTAGAACAATTGGACGACCGCTTCCCTTTCCTGCTGTTCCCCATCAGGATTGAGACGAAGTTTATGACCGCGAACGGGAAGCCGGAGCTGTGGGTGCGTATCTTCCCGGATGTCATCTCTAACTTTACGCATCAGTCGGCGCTGACAGCCGATGAGCGCAAGGCGGGAGAGGATTACTGGACAAAGCGCTGGGAGGCTCGCGGCAAATCGGAGGCGGAACAAGAGACGCTGCATCGCGGACTCTGGAACGTGCTGGCGACCGGCTTCGGGCCTCAGCGCGCGGCCTGGGTCATACACGAGACCAGGCCAACAAACTGGTCGGACGACCTCAACTCGATTGGTCAACTAAATTTTCCCGCGCCGCAGGAGACTATGGCTGAGCCTTGGACGCGCGCTCCGCATGCGCGTGGGATGCCCGACCGCTTCGTCGTCACGACGTATCGCGGCCGCCAGAAAATTCACGAAGTCCTGGGCGCGCACGTCCCAGACAATCTCAAGCTCGGGCCGGACCCGCTGCAAATCAAAGAAGAGCTGAAGCGAGAGGAGAGCACAGGAGAGATTGCGGTCGGCGAGGAAATCGCCTGGATGTTCGACTTTAAGAAGGCGGAGCGCGTGGGCATGGCCGTCCGCATAGAGTTGGAGCCAGGCGACCTCAGAGGTTTTGACCGCGTGGTGGTGCTGGGGCTGCGGCTTTCATCCGATGCGCGCAAGAGCGGTCAACTACTCGAAGAGCTGATTGATAATCATCATTACGCCAACGAAGGCTTGAGCCTCGTCCCGCAGGGGACGCCGACGAACAATACGGAGAACGAAGGGTCTGGCTTCAGCACGCTCGACACCGCGAATGAGAAGAGCTTTGAGACCGAGACGGGCGGAGAGCTTTTCAAAGAGACCGTAGACTACTTTGGAAAAGCGGACGGTCAGAGGCTGGCCGAAGCTCTGGGCATCAGAGCCTCCGTCTTTCATCACATCAGGCACAGCGACGGCACGGACATTAAAGAGGCGCTGGCGATGAACACGGCGCTCTGGGCCGCGACTTGGGGCCTCTTTCTGGAACGCTGGATGGAGCCGCAGTTCAGCGAAGATGACGTTAGCAGCACGCAGGAATTTTTCACGGAGTTTGTGACCGGCAGAGGCCTGCTGCCCGCTATCAGAGTGGGCAATCAACCTTACGGCGTGCTTGTCACCAGCTCTTTCGACAAGTGGAGATGGGCGACGCATGAGACCGATGGAGCCCCTGCGTATTGGGACAACCTGAAAGCCATACTCGCCCGGCTGCAAGGGCAGTGGCAAATGTTCGCCGAGCGACTGGTGGCGCACGCCGGAAAGTCGGATGACTTTCAGAACCTGCTTTCAGTCGTCGGCCTGCAAGCCAGTTCCGTGGAATATTATTCGCGCAAGGCCGTCTCTGATTTGAATACCTGGAACTACCTGAACTTTGGCGGCTTCGCTCCATTCATGCAGCGATTCTGGAACGAGCTTCAACTAAGAAAAGCTGCCGCGCTCGCCGCCATAGGTCTCGGCGCACCGGCCAATCCCTTCATCAACAAGCTGACTTTTCTTTCCCAGCTCGACTCGCTGCAAGACTCGCCCTTGATTGATGCCGACCCGAAAGTCCCTTTGTCCGAGCGTGACCGCATTCGGCCCTTCAACGACACGGATAATTACATCGACTGGCTGCTGAAGAGCGACTGGGAGGCTATCAAGAGTCAGACGTTCAAAGACAAAACGGGCCAGACCATCTCGCCGCCCTCAGCCCTGCTCTTCAGGATGCTCTACAGGTCTTACACCGAAAGCTTCAACCGCACGATAGTCCGAACGCTGGCAGGCGCGAACGCCATCAGCGTCTTGCCTGTGGCCCGGGAGCTGGAAAATATAGGCCATCAACATCTGACCCTGACCGATTATCAGAACGTGGATGCCTCTCGCATCATGTCTGCCGGTAATGTTCCGCTGACGACTGAGAAGATTACGCTCGGCGCGCACCTGCAAAGGGGTCTGGTGCTAAACGTCGCGCCCATGCCCGAGGCCATTCCGCTGCTCTCTGTGAGAAAAGCGCTTGAGACTTTAAGCCTCTGTCCGACCGCAAGGCTTGAGCGGCTCTTTGCAGAGCATGTGGATTTGTGCAGCTACAGGCTGGACGCCTGGCAGACAGGAATCTTCGCGCGCAGGCTTCATCAACTGCGACACTCCGGCGGCCCCGTTGTCGGTCTAGCTTCCAATCCAAGCTTTCGCTCGGGCATCTACCTGGGAGCCTTCGGTTGGGTCGAAGACTTGCGCCCGGCAGCATCCAGAAAAACTGTCTCGCTCGACACGCTTCCTGAAAAACTACGCAAGCCGGATAAGGGGCGTGTGGTTGAAGACGAGGCTAACGAAGGCTACATTCACGCGCCTTCCACGACTCACGCCGTCGCCGGGGCAGTCCTCCGAAACGCATACCGGTCGCACCATAACGAAGAGACTATGGCGGTTAATCTCTCTTCGGAGCGAGTCAGAACCGCGCTGACTTACCTTGACGGGTTACGCAACAATCAGGAGCTGGCGGCCTTGCTCGGCTATCAATTCGAGCGCGGCCTGCACGACAACCATCGACTCGAATTGCAGCTCGACGCCGTTATCTACCAGTTCCGCGAAGCGTTCCCGTTAATCTCTAAAGTCTTAACGCCTGTGCCGGGTGGAACGCGCGCTGAGGTGATTGAAGCGCGCAACGTCGTCAACGGCTATAACCTGTTGAAGAGGGTGCGCGAGAACCAGGGGCGCTTTCCTTATCACACGCTCAATCCGGTGCCGAACGCTGAGCAGCAGAAGGCCATAGACGCGGAGATTGACAGGCTGGCTAGTGCGCTGGATGCGATTGGCGACCTCGCGCTGTCGGAGAGCGTCTTTCAGGTAGTGCAGGGGAATTATGACCGCGCGGGCGGCATGATGCAGGCCATCACGGAAGCCAAACCGCCTCCGGAGCCGGAGATTGTCAATACTCCTCGCAGCGGCCAGACGATTACCCTTCGCGTCGCCGTCAATTTCGATGTCACGCAAACCACCGCCTGGTCTGCCTTCGTTCCTCTGACGCCCCGCGCCGAAGCCTGCGCGCAGCTTAACCACTGGCTGAGCGAGGTGCTGCCCGACCCGCGCCTGATGGAGGTCGCCGTCAAGCAGCAAAGCCTGGCGCAGGAGTTCATCTCGTTCGACCAACTTGAGCTACAGCCGATTGACTTAGTGCTGATGACCGGCACACGCGTCGGCGACAACTCAAGCGAGCTGGAGCGTTACATAGACCATCACTTCAGGAAGGCGAGGAGCCTGGGCAACGAGGTCGTCACCTATTTTTATCAGAAGCCGGATGCCTCCGTCCCGGATGCGGAGGCGCTCGTCTTCAATCCACGGCAGACGAGCGGCGCAACCAAAATCAGCCTCTACGAGCTGATGCCGCTGCTGCGCTCGCTGCGTCAGATTGTGAGCGTGGGACGCGCGCTCAACGCGCAGGACTACATGGTTCCCACAGAGGCGCAGGAATACTCTAAGGGCTACAACGAGGCTTCGGATAATCTGGGAGAGCTGTTCACGCGCGTCAAGACGGCCAGAGATAACCTCTCCTTAATGACGGGCTCGTTGAAATCTCTGGTGGAGACAACCCTGTCGCCAGCTTACAAGACGTTTGAAGATGACCCGCAGCACGTCGTAGACCCTGCATGGGAAGCTATGCTGAACACCGCGCGAGGGCATCTGCTTCAGGCGCACCGGTTCGGGCTCGCCGAAGCTCTGCCCTCGTCCGCCACAGGCTTTACGCGCGCCGAGATAGAACGGCTCGTGCCTCAGGCGCAAGCCGTCCTGAAGATTTTAGAGGAACAGTTGAAGGAGGCGACGACCCTGCTTCAGCCTCTGGCCTTACCGGTCGTACCCGTCGGCGCGACCATTGAAGAGAAGAAGAAGATTGAAGAGGAGAGGGACGAAAAACTTGAAGAGGCGCTGGCGAATTATACGCAGGCTGCCAAACTGCTGCTCGGAAAATCTTTCAATCTATTGCCGCTCTACCGGCTTCACGCTGAAAATCGCGCCGAGCTTCAGCGCGCGATTACAGGCTCTGACAACTTATTCGACGCGTCGCAGGACAAAGCTTTAGTCATAGAGGAATGGTTGCAGGGCATAGCCCGCATCCGCACGCAGATGGAAACCTTTGAAAGCGCCGTCACCTTCAACGACCTCCTGACCGGCAACGCCTTTGAGCTAACGCCTATTCAACTGCCGCACAGGCCTGACGCCGGGTGGATAGGCGTCCACTTCAAGGTGCAGGAGAAGAGAGAGGACATGCTTTCCATAGTCATGCATCAGCCGCCCGTTGACTTGACCTCTCTACAGTGCGGGTTGCTGATAGACGAGTGGACGGAAGTCATCCCTGCGGAAAACGAGACCACGGCCATCGCCTTTCATTACAACCGCCCGAACGCCATGCCGCCGCAATCTATCCTGCTCGCGGTCACACCCGAGCTTAAAGGAAACTGGACGTGGAATGATTTGATGGACATCCTCAACGAGACCCTGGACAGGGCTAAGCGCAGGGCGGTCGAGCCGGAGATGATAGACGGTTCTGTTCAAGCCGACGGGAACCTGCCGCAGTCAAACTATTTTCAAGTGCTGCCCGCCATCCTGCACGATTTCACGACCTACAACCTCTCCAGCATGTTCGTCCTCAATTCGACAAAGGCGAGAGCTAACAGTGGTTGAAGAAACCGGGTTGAAAGAATAGAGCCATGACGATACCAAACGCAGACGCGAACGTGACAACTACATTGCTCGGAATGTTATTGATTGAGCCGTTGTTTTTGCCTGTCGTCAGGGGCTGGAACCGGCTCGAAGCGCGCCCACGCACGGAGGATTTCGGTCGCAGCCTCCGCGCAGAAGTGCGTGACCCTTTGTGGATGCTGACGCGTCAGTGGCAGTACGGCGAGTTCAGAGGTGAAGATGCAGGCTCGCCCGTCAACGCAGACCTGTTGACGCAGGAGATTTACCTCAACCGCTACAGCGTACGGCACCAGTCCGCACAGCCCTTTGAAAAAGATATTCCGCTTGAAGCCAGAGTCGAGCGCGAGGCTTTAGCCGAAGACCTCGCTTTCAAAATCAGAGCGGGCAGATACTTCTTCAAGCTGCTGAATAGTAAGGGGCTGCTCAACAAATCAAGGAGCGCTTACCTAGCACAATATCAGATTGACCCTTTGCCTGCTTCAACCACGGACGAATCATCCAGACAGGCGGCTGCGTGCGCTACGGGAAGAATTATCGACGGGGGAAAACTTCTCAAAGCTATCAGGGACGGCAGCCATCAAGTCTTCGTAGATACGATTGCGGGGCTGACTGCGGACGAACAGACCGCGCTGAAAACCTCCATCGCTGCTCTCTATGCCGATTCCCTCTTCGGCGCTTTCACCCGGCCGTCGGATAAAAACGACGATGCGTGGGCAGCGTCACAACTCGAATATCAGTTCAGCTGCTCGGCTGAGGGGGCGGCGGGTGAGCAAACCGTGCTCGTCGCGGAGCAATACGCGGAGGGTCATCTGGACTGGTACTCATTCGACATCGACGCGCGCCCCGAAGCCAGGCTGAATGATAAGGAGGGCGCTGAGCCTATTGCTCCGGTTCCGGTCAAGGAAACGGTCTTATCTTTCGTGCCGGTGCCGGTCTCGTTTGGTGGTATGCCGCTGCCGCGTTACTGGGCCATGGAAAATCGAAAGACGGAGTTCGCAGACATAGGCGCTCACACCACCGATGTCGCCAAACTGATGCTGACTGAATTCGCGCTCATGTATTCGGATGACTGGTGCATCATCCCTTACGAAATGCAGACGGGTGCCATAGCTCAAATCAGTGGACTGGTCGTGACTGACGTGTTTGGCGAGCGCACTCTCATCAGGGCGGCCGGGGCGGGCATTGACGACGATTGGAAGCGCTGGAATATGTATGGCCTCAGCACGAACGGGGCGGCTGCGGACAATCGCCTCTTCATCCCGCCGACCACCTTCAAGCTGCTTGAGAGTCCTCCGATTGAAAAGGTTAACTTCCTACGCGACGAGATGGCGAATATGGTCTGGGCGGTCGAAGCCGTCATCCCTTCGCCGCTGGGCAAGGGCATAGACGGCTATGAGGCTGCGCTTGAGATTGAAAACTCTGAACAGCCTGTGCTGCCTGCTCTACATACGACTCCGGCGAAAATCAGATACATCCTAGGCACGGACGTTCCTTATAACTGGATACCCTTTATTCCCGTGCGTCTGCCCGGAGACAATCGTCAAATCCAATTACAACGCGCGCGTATGCCTCTACAGACGGGCAGCCGTGGATTCAAGGGAAAGATTCTGGACGTGCCCTCTCCATACTTTGTTCGCGAGGAAGAGGTGCCGCGCGCAGGCAAGATTGTCAGCCGCTCTTATCAACGTTGTCGCTGGACTGATGGGAAAGTGGTCGTCTGGGTTGGCCGCCGCGCCACCACTGGGAAAGGCGAAGGCACCAGCGGTTTAGCGTTCGACCAGGTTGAAGAAAAGAGCGAGACCTGAAGCTAAGACCCGTTATCTTCGCTACTTGTAAAGCTGCTCAAGCTCCGTAACTTTTTTATTTATCACGTCCAAGGCGTCCTCAACCAGCTTCGGGTCGCGCGTGCCGGTGCCGACGAATTTTTTTAGAAGCACTTCGGGCGGTGCGTCGTACCCGTTTCCGAGCAGTGCCAGATACGCCGGGACGAACCTGTTCCGGTCGCGCGTGTAAAGGTCAAAATATTTAAGTGCGAGCAGGTTGGCGTAAAGATAGTTGATGCGGTAAAGCGGCCATACATAGTACGTAATAACGTTCGCCCACTCCATCTGTCGCTCGCTTTTCGGGCCGAACCACACCGAAAATCGCGCTCCCGTTTTTTGCAGGGCTCGGACTACTTGCGCGTCACCTTTGTATGTAGTCAGCACGATGATGTGTGCGCCAGCAAACTCCTTCCGAATGGCGATAATTGCTTCCGTCCCGTTCATGACGGGCATCTGCAAATCCATAAGAGTGACATCAGGGCGATGAATTCGAAACTGCTCGACCGCCTCACGTCCGTTATCGGCTTCCGCCACCAGAACTATGTCCGTCTCGCAGGCAAGGTCGGCGGCGATACCTTCGCGCAACACCGGATGATCGTCGACCGTTAGAATTCGAATGGGACTTTTGGCGCTCATAATTTACGCGCCTGTAATACTCCATGCCACTCAATTATACAAGCCTGAAAAGGTCGGGTTTCTATGAATCATACTGACTTAGACCTTAGCTCATGGATTAGATACGTCCGGCCGGTCGCCCGGTGCGGACAGCGTAACCGAGCAACATAAACCCGACTGTAGTCGCTACCCCGAAAAGGAGACCGCCTGCCGCCCGGTTACCCGAAGTGACACCGACGATGATAAGACCGGGCAGAGAGAGCCCGCAGATTAATGCCGGTACTCTGCGCCACCCGCGCCAGACTCCGGCCTTTAGAATAAAGATGCCCACAATCAACATCAGCAGCATGCTTAGAGGCCAGGCTATGTCGGCAACGATATAGATAAGGCCGTTGCCTTCAGGATGCTCAAAGACGAATTCCTGTACCTGTTGAGATGCGGCCAGCAATAGCAGCACTATTTGTACAAGGAAGAGCGCCTTCGATGCGACACCTGTGCCTGTCACTTTTAACAGCCGCAACCCTATAGCACTAGCGGCCCACCCGAGCACAAAGAGAAATCCCAAAGTGGCGGTGATACGATTTCTGGGTATCTCCGCGAAACCATAAAGAAGCCCTGAGAGTAGCAGCATCGGGCTTGCAATTATTGCCGCAGTTCCCAGCGCCCGAGAATAAGCCGCGTCCTTACCTTCAATATTTAAAGTCAATGTAGATGCTGTCATCACGTGCTCCGGCTAAAGAAATCATACTCCCTATTTAATAACGCGTGACCCGAGGGTAGAAAAGCTCATCAATCCGGTCGAATGAGTTGCCAGTCGTCGATAGGAGCGCTCATAACCTTGAGTACGTACGCGCCTTCTCAGAGAGGAAGTCATCGCCCCAGGACGGGTCGTGGGGCAAAAGGCGCAACTCGTCTTTTCTCATCCCATACATAAACAGCGCCTTCATCTTGAGGCCTGACGCCCGCATGAACGCGAATGACCAAAGAAGTCAACGCAGTCCTAGGCGGCGCAACATTGCCTCGACGAGCTCAGCCGGCGAAGCGGAAACATCGAACGGCTCACCCAAATTCATATCTGAATTTGCCGCCAACGCCTCACGTTCCCGGACAAAAGTATATCGCTCAAACTCAAGCTCATTAATCGCCCGCACACTGGCTCGTTGCTCTATACGCCGCAGGTTTTCTTCGGCTGGCAGCGTCAGCAGAAAGCAGCGTATATCGCTATCGACGTGCAGGACGTGACGGCGTAAGTCGGCAAGCTCAGCCGGTGAGCGCCAGATGTAATCAATAATAAAGCGGCGGTAGCCGTAGCGATAATGATGCGCGACCAGCAGGGCGATGGTCGAGTGCAGATGCTCAAGCTCGTCGCGTTGTGGCGGATTGACCGCAATGAGCCTGTCACCGTCAAGCATCACGCACCCGTCTATGCTCTCAGTGAGCGCCTCAGCGAGAGTCGACTTACCGACGCCGAGCGGGCCGTTTAGCACTATAATCATACCGGACTAATTCAAGTTAACGATAAGAGGCAAGCTTATTCGCGCTCGGGTTGAATGAGTTGTTGGGCTTCGTCGGCACCGGGTCTTTCCTACAACATATGCTATGGCTTTAGCTAATGACATACTCTCTCATCAGCTGGTAGTTAGGCTTTATCGTATCAATCTCGCATGACGTGTCGGTGATGGTGTAGGTCGTCTCAAAATCTTCATACGTTCTGGCGCGCCAGAGTCGCCCCTCCGGGTCAATTACGATACAAAGCCCTATGCCGCCGCGAAATATACGTGACCCATCGGTGCCGGTGTGTACGAAACAGGCCCAGGGCTTCATCCCGGAATCCGGAGCCGTTGTAATGGCGGCAATCTGTTGCGTGAACGACTCGAAAAGCTCTGCGCGATGCTGCACAGGTGCCAGTAGAGTGAGCGCGATGGCTCTGCTTAGCATTTCCTCGCCTGACGGAGCAAGGATTTCCGTTGGCGACGGCATAATACTTTGAAGCCTCTCGTTAACCATAAGCATTCAACAGAAGCCTGATGCCCGAATTGACCCGGGTATTTCATCCATCTATAGAGTCAGGATTTTTTCGACATCTAAAAACCTCAACTTCACTGGTTGCGAGCGCCCGAAAATGTTCACCATCACTTTAAGAAGAGATTTAGCCTGATTGATGCCCTCAGTTTTTCCCGTGAAGGATGCGAACGGCCCGGATTTGATACGCACAGTGTCACCCAATTTGAAGCTGAATCTAGACTCTTTTTTGTTTGGTATGCCTCGCAGCATCCTACGGATTTCATCTTCCGTCATGGCCTGTAAATCTCCTCAAAATCATCGCCACTCAGCTGCATTAAGGTAACAGAGGCGAGAGTGCCGGGCAATCGGAATCCCGGCGAGCATTCAACGGCAATCTCACGCCGGAGTTAACGCGGCGGGAGACAGCGAACCATGCATCCAATTTTGCGCGCCCGTGTCACTCTCAAACCCGACACTCGCTCTTTCCCCCTTAGCCTTTCCCGACAAGTGCGTAGATGGTATTATCTGTCGCGGCTCTCCCCATCCTTTACCTGCTCTACTAAGAAACTATAATGAAGAAAATCTACTCGCGGCCACTTCTACTCGTCTGTGTGGCCTCGCTTCTCTTACAGATTTGCGCCTTCAACACACAGGGCCAGCAACAGAGCCAGGACGCTGCACAGCCGGAACAGCAAGAGCAGAACGAGGATGTCATACGGATTTCTACAGACCTTGTGCAGACGGGCGTTTCCGTCTTCGACAAGAAGGGGAGATTCGTCGAGGGGTTGAAGAAGGAAGACTTCGAGCTGAAGGTTGACGGCCGTGCGGTCGAAGTCGGCTTCTTCGAGCGCGTGGTCACGGGAACTGTCAACGAAGAGGCGCAGCTCGCTGCGGCGCGCGGGGGAAATTCCCGTCCGCAGGTAAAAGAGACGGCGAAGGACACGGCGACGGTCAGGGCGACGGAGCGCGGGCGCGTCATCATCTTCTTCGTGGACGACGTGCACATCGCACCGGACAGCTTAAAGAGGGCGAAGGACTCCATACTCAGATTCATAGACAAAGAGATGGGCCAGAACGACCTTGTCGCCATCGCCTCAACCAGCGGGCAGATAGGATTTCTTCAGCAGTACACGAACAACAAGGAGGTGCTGAGAAGGGCTGTCTCGCGCCTGAGCTACAGGTTTTTTAGCACGCGGGACATGGAGGTTCCCGTCATGACGGACGGGCATGCGGTTCTGATAGACCGGGGCGACCCGGACGTTACAGGCTTTTTTGTAGCAGCGACGGCAAAGATGTTGGGCATTACCGGCTCGCAGGCCGCAAGCATCGTGAGGCAACGAGCCAGAATGCTACTACAGCAGTCCGCCGCTTTCAGCAAAGCCACGCTTTCCAGCTTGGAGAATCTGGCGCGTCGCTCTGCGGCATTGCCCGGGCGCAAGCTAATCTTTTTCATCTCTGACGGTTTTCCCTTAGATACCAGAAACAGCGACACATTGGAGAGGATACGTAGCGTCGTAGACGCCTCCGCGCGTACGGGCGTCGTGATTTACTCCATGGACGCCAGAGGGCTCGTCACGGACATGATGGACGCAACTGTTGAGGCCATGCCTAATCCCAGGGCCGCGAGCGCCATGCGCGGCATTGGAGAGGATGTGCTTAACGCTCTCGCCGCCGACACGGGCGGGCGTTTCATTCACAATACGAACTTCTTCGACCCGGACATACGCAGAGCGCTGGCGGAGACCTCCAACTACTACCTGCTCGCGTGGCGTCCCGATGAAGAGGGAGGCGGCAAAAAGTTTCGCCGCATACAGGTCAGCATTAAGAATCGTCCAGAGCTGTCGGTCAAGGTTCAGCGCGGCTATTTCAACAACACGTCGGAAGCTAAAGAGAAGGCCACGACCGCGAAAGCTCCCGCCGACCCTTTAGGTAAAGCAATCAACTCGCTCTTTCCGCGACGCGAGCTGCCGACGCAGCTTGCGCTCAACTACATAGATTCGCCCGGCGGCGGCCCGACGCTGATAACCAGCATGAAGATAGAGGGCGGCGCGCTCAGGTTTGAGCGGAAGGGCGACAAGACGGCTGCCATCGTTGATATAGCAGGCACAATCTTCAACGCCGAGGGCAAGGTCGTGGAGAGTTACAGGCATCGCCTGACGGCCACCCCGCCCGCTTCGGCCACGGACGCACAGGTTCCGGACATCATCTATAATTACCGTGCGTCGCTCAAACCGGGTCTTTATCAGGTGCGCGTCGCCGCGCATGATTTAACGGGCGGAAAGACGGGCAGCGCCGTCGAGTGGATGGAAATACCAGACCTCTCCAAGCAGGGCTTCTCAATGAGCAGCCTTATCCTGGGCGAGCGAAAGCCAGCCGCAGAGGAGAAGAAGTCGGACACGCTGGTTGAGGACGTGACCATAAGCGTAGACCGCAGATTCGAGCGCTCCTCCAACCTGCGCTTTCTGGTATACATCTACAGGGCCGCAAGCGCTCGTCCCGACGTTACCCTTCAGGTTCAGATTTTCCGTGACGGCCAGCCCGTTGTCACTATCCCCCCGCGCCAGCTTTCTACCGAAGCGCAAGACCTGACGCACCTGGCTTATGCGGCGGAGATTCCGCTCAAAGGCCTGAGCGCGGGCCAATACGTCCTGCAAGTCACGGCCATAGACAACATAGCCAAAGCAAACGCCACGCAGAAAGTCAGCTTCAAGATTCAATAAAACATCAGCCGCTCGAATTAACGCGGCGGGAAGAGTTGAGAGAAGCATTCAAGTCCTGCGAATGTAACTCAGGCTTCATCGGCTCGGGTTGAATGAGTTGTCAGGTGCGGTGCCGGACACCAGACATCCTTATTTCGTTAGAACTTTTTATTAAAATAGAATTCAACTATCGCCCGCTGAGCCACTGGCACCCCGTTCTTCTTTGCAGGCTTAAACTTCATTTTCTTAGCCGCAATCATCGCCTGCTGTGTGAGGCCATCGGGCAGCCCTTTCCTTACCTTTATGTCGGACACGAATCCCGCCGGGCAAAAGATAACATACAGCTCAACCACGCCTGTTACATGATTCTCTTCCGCTTCTGCCGAATATGATGGCCCAGGCTTGAAAGTAATTACAGCTTCCTCATCTACTTCTGAAGCTTTATAGAAGGTAGCGATGCCGCCTGCCTTTTCGCAATCAAATGGTTCGGATTTCGAGCGAGATGAATCAAGATTATTCTGCCGTTCGGTTTCTGAAGCAGGCGGAGGCACACAGAAGCACCGGGGGGCCTGGGTTTTATTTGCGTTGGATTGTTGCCCCTGTGCGTAACAGATTTGAGCAGCAGCAGAAATCAGGGCGAGCAGAATCAGAATATTTAGCCTACCAATCAATGGAACACCATCTTTCATATTCGCTTCAATCGGTTTTACGGGCGAGCTCGACGGCTTTTTTTAGGCGCATTGATTGTCCTTCGCGGTAGGCCGCTCGGAACGCCTCGTCGCCGATTGCCGAGCGCGCAGAGGCTTCGTAGCGGTCTAGGAATCTTTGTTCGGTAATCTCTATCTTGAAGCCCTTCGACTCGAATATGGCCCGCGCCGCGCCCCACAACCGCGCAGCTTTTTCCGGCTCTCCGGCGGCGACGGCGACCGCGCCTGATTTATCCAGCGCGTGGGCCAACAGTATTCCGTCTCCCAACTTTTCGCTCACGTCCAGAGCTTCGAGCGCGTAGGCGCGAGCCGCCTCATAATCTTCCTGTAGACAAAAAGTTTCCGCCAGATTTGAGGCTTGATTGGCAAGCGCTGGAAAAATTGAATCGGCTTTGGCGATTGAGTAGGCTTCTTCGTAATATTTCTGCGCCGCTTCGTAATCTTCGAGGGCGTGCGCGACCGTGCCAAGATTACCGACCAGAATTGCAACCAGTTGTTTATTGCCTGCCGCTCTCTCGACCGCCAGCCCTTCTTCGTATAAGCCCCGCGCCGCCGCGTAATCTCCCATATTTTGCTTCGCCAGTCCCAGGACGTTGAGCGCCCTGACGATTGTTTCCCGGTCGCCGCTCGCTCGCGCGATGCGAAGGCCTTCCTCGCCATATGAGACAGCCGCTTTCAAATCTCCTTGATTCCTACTCAGAGCCGCTATGCCGCAATAAGCCGTGGCTCGCAGTTTGGCGCTCATCGCTTCGCCGGTTTTCTCCAGCGTCCGCCTTATCCATTTGCCGCCTTCCGCCAGATGCCCGCGCCTGCTCCAGAACCGCCACACTCTGGCGACAATACGCAGCGCGATTTCCGGCTCATTCTCAAGACTCCACTCCAACGCCAGCCGCAGATTGTCGTGCTCTTCTTCGAGCCGTTCCAGCCACTCGCCCGCTTTCGCTCCGACTAACTCGGGATAGGCTTCTTCTGAAAGCGCGGCGAAAACCAGCGCGTGCCGTCGTTTGATTTCATTCGATTCGCCGCCCGCTTCCAGCTCTTCGAGCGCGAACTCACGAACCACGGCCAGCATACGAAAGCGCGGCTCGCCATCCGACTGCTCGCGCTGCACGAGCAGGCTCTTATCCGCGAGGCTGGCGATGCCTTCAAACAAATCAATCTCTAAATCTGCTCCGACGCCCGCGACCCTTTCGGCTTCATCCAGAGTAAAACCGCCGCCGAAGACCGCCAGGCGGTTGAGCAGCTTTTGCTCCGCCGCGTCAAGCAGGTCGTAGCTCCACCTGATGGCCGCACGCATCGTCTGCTGGCGAGCGGGCAAATCGCGCGCCCCGCCCGTCAGCAGTTTCAAGCTCTGTGAAAGGCGCGTTAAAATCGCCTGCGGCGAGAGCAGCTTGACGCGCGCCGCCGCCAGCTCCATAGCCAGCGGCAGACCATCCAGCCGCCTGCAAATCTCCGCGACCGGCTGCGCGTTCTCTTCCGTCAATTCAAAGCTGGATTTCACGGCCCGCGCTCTTTCGACGAACAAGGCGACCGCCGCGCACTCGCTCAGCTCTTTTAAATCAAGCTCTTTGTCAACGGGCACGGCGAGCGGTTGCAGAATAAACTCGCGTTCAAAGCGCAGGTGAAGCCGCACGCGGCTCGTCACCAGAATCTTCAAATTCTTAGACCGCGAAAGCAGCTCGCCCACGGCGGGCGCGGCCTCTGTAATCTGCTCGAAGTTATCTAAAACGAGCAGGACTTTCCGCTCGCTCAAAAACTCTCTGAGCTTTTCGTTCAAAGTCCTGCCGCCTTCCTCTCTCACGCCCAGAGTCTGCGCGATAATAGGCACGACCAGAGCGGCCGCTTCGAGCGCCGACAGATTGATGAAATAAACGCCGTGCGTAAATTCGCGTAAAGATTCATGCGCGACCGCGTGCGACAGTCTGGTCTTGCCCGTGCCGCCGACGCCCGTGATAGTCAGCAATCGAATGTCCTGCTGCCGCAGCAACTCCGCTATCTCTTCCAGCTCAGCGTCGCGGCCGATGAGTGATGAAAGCTCTGCTGATAGATTGTTCGGCGGCAGTTCTTCCGAGGAAGAGGCGGAGCTGGTCTGCAACAATTCTTTTGAATCGGATATGGTAGCCGCCAGAGCCTGTGTATTCCGCTGCCCACGCTGGAAGCTTCGCGCCTTAGACTCTTCGGGCGAAACTGTGCGCTCTATCTCCTCATAATCGAGTCTCTGTTTCAGCCGCCGCAAATCCGCCAGCACGTCTTTGACGCTCTGGTAACGCTCGTCAACTTTTTTCCGCAGCATCTTTCCGACGATGGAATAAATCTCGCCCGGCAAGTCGGGCGCGACATGCTGCAAGGCGCGCGGCTCCTTCTGAATGATGGAAAGCATCGTGTCGGTCGCGGTCTCGCCGGTAAAAGGCAGGCGGCGGGCAAGAAGCTCGTACAGCAGCACGCCGAAGCTCCAGATGTCTGTGCGGTGGTCTACAGAAAGCGCTCGCGCCTGTTCGGGCGACATGTAAGCTATGGTGCCGCGAATGACGCCCGCGCGGCTTTGAGCCAGCGTGCTCGCGTCCTCCCTGACTGGCCTCGGCTCGGTCAGCTTCGCCAGCCCGAAATCCAGAACCTTGACGTAGCCGTCCGTGCGCAGCATGACGTTTTCCGGCTTGATGTCGCGGTGAATGATTCCGGCTGCGTGCGCCGCCACGAGGGCTTCGGCTATCTGAATCGAAATGTGTAAGACAGAATCGAGCGCGAGCTTCTCTTTGCCCGAAAGATGCTCGCGCAGAGTTTCGCCTTCGATGTACTCAGTGGTGATGTAGCTGATTCCGTCCGTCTCGCCGATTTCGTGAACCGTCAGGATGTTCGGATGATTGAGCGCCGAGGCCGCTTTCGCTTCCTGTATAAAACGATGCAGTTTGTCGGCGTCACGGCTTAACTCTTCGTTCAGAAATTTGATGGCGACGCGGCGTTCCAGCCGCACGTCTTCGGCCAGATAAACCTCGCCCATGCCGCCCGCGCCGAGCCGCGAGCGTACTACATACTTGCCTAGGCGTGTGCCGGGGGCCAGTGGCATAGGGCCGTAGAGTACGCGTGTGGGAATCCAGAGAACCGGCACATTCTAACGAGGTTCAGCCGAAGACGCTAGGTTAGCGGAAAGACTGGCACGCACGGGGCGGAGCGTTGATTTCACCCGCCATTGCTTTTCGACGGGCGGTGATTTTAAGCTGATGGAATGATAAAGAAAGCAGCACTGATAGCCGTCATAGCAGTCGCGCTTGTCGCCTCGTTCGCCTTGTGGTTAAGGGACGACGATGCTGTTGCCACCTCTGCCGCCAGGGCGTGGCCCGGAGAGATGGGCGCGCTCAAAGCTGCCGCAGACAGGTGGCCGCCGCTCAAGGCCAACGCCGCGTCCGTGAAGCTGACGGAGCTTGCCGGCGCGTTGCCGAAGAACGAAACGGTCGAAGATTTTTTGGCGCGTGAGCTGACGCGGGGCGAGCTTACGATAGGCGAGCCTCCGCCGCTCCCTGACGTTACCGCTATACGCGAGCTGCTGCTGCGCGAGCCTGTCTCATGGGAGACCGAAGAAGGAATCGGCGGCGGCAACGAATCGAATGCGAGGCGCACGACGCAGTTGACGGTGGCGAGGGCGCTCGTCGCAAGCGCTCTTGCGAAAGCCCGCTCGAAGGATGCGGCGGCGTGGGATGACCTGCAAGCCGTGTGGAAGCTTTCGCGCACGCTGGACGGGCACCCGCAGGTGATGGCGCAGACGGCCGCGTTGTCTATGGCCCGCATGATTAACGCGGCCGCATGGAAAATGCCGCTGCCCGCGCCCGAGTGGCTGAGCGAGCTACAGGCGCGCGACCCTGTGCAGCCGCTGCTTGAGGCTTTTCAGTTCCAGACGGCCTCTTACTGGGAGGACGGCTCGCGTGTATTTCCGACGAAATGGCTCGCATCGTCGATTGAGCACGACCGACGGATTGCCGAAGAGCTGTTCACCCTTACGCAGTGCGACGTGAACACGCGCGCGAATGAGATAGGAACAGACCTTACATCTGTTTGGCGTCGTGCGTTCCGCTACCGCGCCGAGCGAGAGGCGACGGCGAACGCGCTGCGTGTGCGCGAGGGGAAGGCTATCGAGACAGGCTCGCGATGCAGCGACGGCGGCTGGACGTTCGACGGGACAACGCTGCGCTTCAGCCGCGAGATAGGAACGGCCGCGCCGGATAAGCCGATGCCGCTGGTGCTGCGGCTCAAGCCGTAGCGCCAGCGGCATCTCCTACCCGGCTTGTTAAAGCACGCGGTCGAAAGAATCAAAGCGTGGGCTGTCTCATAATGTCAGCCAGGGCTTTCAAGCGTGCTGAGTCTCCCGCACTCTTCGCCACGCCTGCGCTCTTGTCCAGAGACGGCGCGAGGCTTTTAAGTTTATCAAGCTTTCGTGAGCTCTCAGCTTTTTGAATCGCCTGCCGCAGGGACGCGATTTCAGCAGCGGGCAGAGCCTGCGAGCGCTCCAACTGGTCAACGTAGGCCTTCGCCACGACTAACTGCCTGGGCCACTCAATTTTCTCCTGGTTCTGCACGTTCAATGTAGCCACTCGAACTGCTTTCGCGGCGTCAATCTCGTTCTGCGTAAGATATTTCGTCGGAGTCAGCTCAAAAACGTCCAGGCCGCGCGCAATCTCCGACGCGTAGATGTGGCCGTTGTACCAGTAAGCAGACCAGTCGCCCCCTAGCACGAGCATGTTCGGAGTAATCGGGCCTCTGTCGAAATAGGCTATCTCAACGGGATGGCTCGCGTCGGTGAAGTCCATGATGGAGATGCCGCCCTGATACCAGGCTTGCACATAAAGGTCGCGCCCGGGAACAGGAATGAGCGAGCCGTTGTGCGCCACACAGTTCTCGCTGTCGCCCTGCGCGGCCGGCAGCTTGTAGTAGCTGGCGAATTTCAATTTGTTATCCGACAGGTTGAAAACAGCATCGGCTCCCCAGACGTTCGGGTCATTGGCGCGGCAGCGCGCACCAAGGCCTCCGCCCCACTCATCTGTGAAGACGACCTTCTTCCCGTCGTTCGAAAACGTGGCCGAGTGCCAGTATGAGTAGTTAGGGTCGTTTACCGCGTCTATGCGCTTAGGATTGACCGGGTCTTTGATGTCCAGCAGAATTCCATTCCCGGAGCACGCGCCTGCCGCGAGTCCGAGCGCTGAGAACACTGTAATGTCGTGGCACTGGTTGCTGTCGGACGGTTTTCCATTCCCGTCGTGCGAGCCGCCGTTACTCAGACTGTTGATAACACCCGTTCTTGGATCCATAAACACTCTGGGACTGGACACTACCTGAGCATTCTGCGGCGTCGCCAGAGGCACCTTAATCACGTCGATGCGAAAGAGCGCGGTATTCGGATCCTTGTCCGGCGGCTCGCCCGAGCATCCGGCCAGCTCTTCACCCTGACGCACAAAAGACGTTCCGGAGACGTATATGTAAACGTTGTTCTTATCATTCGGGTCTACTACCAGTGTGTGCGTGTGCGAGCCGCGACAGGTCTGCACCGCCGCCACCTGCTTAGGGTTCCTGATGTCTGTGATGTCGAAAACCCTTACCCCGCGGAAGCGATCCTTTTGTGCCGCGGGCAGCTGGTTTTCCTGTCCCTTGGGCGGCGGCGGAAACCCCTGCGTGCCGCAATCAAGACGGCCGTTCGGCATCTCGACAGACATAAACATCAGGTTCCTGTAAACGGACACGTCTCCCTGCCCGCCCGGACAGACCATAGAAGTCACCAGCCTGGCCTTCATAGGATTGGAGATGTCATAGATATTGACGCCATAAAAGTTTCCCTGAAACAGGTAGTTGCCCTGAAACGCAAGGTCAGAGTTGGCGAAGGCCAGTTGAGCAGTAACCAGCTGTGCAGCCTTTGTAATCTTGGAAGGGTCGCCGACACCAAGCTGGCCCAGCGTCGTCTGCACCTTCGGGTCATCAGCATTCTCGGAGCCCAGTTGGAACGCGTCCGGCTTTTTGACCAGCGTGAGGTGTCTTATGCCCATAGCCACCTCGCCCGCGTCGTACATTCCCGGCGAGAGCTTGGCGCGCGGGTCGTTTACGTCTGAGCCCGTCATTCCCGCAGGTAAAGGCTTCGCCGCTTCAGGAGCATAAGGATTCCCGGCCTCTTTGTTGGCGGGTTTGGATTCCGGCGTCTTGGCAGGCTCCGGAGACGGCGCGCTCGTTTGTGCCATAGGCGTGGTCGCAAAGCACGAGCACAAAACGAGGGAAGCTATTAGTAAACGGCAAGTGATAGCGTGTACTCGAATCATCATTTCTCCTCTACGGGTTTTTCGCCCAGCATAGTTTGCATAATCCTAATCTCAGCGCGCTGACCGCTGTCAACATCCGTTACGAAATTGAAAAGCTCGGCGTCCTGCCCCGCTCCGGCCGTATCGAACAGTTCCTTGACCATAACCAAAGCGCCATTATGATGCTGAATCATTCCGGTCAAAAACAGTCGGTCGAACTCCGCGCCTCTAGCCTTTCTTAAGTCGTCCATCTGCTTCGGGGTAAGCATCCCGGGCATGAGCATCTTATGGCCGGACATGTCGTGGCCCGGCATGTCCATGCCAGCCATTTCACGCATGGGAGGCTCTATAGGCTCGCCCCTCGCCTCAAGCCACTGTCTCATAAACTTCATCTCGTCTGATTGTGATTTGCTGATGCGCGTTCCCAAAAGGCGCAGTTCCCTGTTCTGCGTGCGCGATTCAATGAGCGCAGTCATCTCAACCGCCTGCGCGTGATGCATAATCATCCCCTGCATGAACTCCACATCTTTCGACGAACGGGGCGGAAGCCTCGCCCGCGTCGATGGCGGAAGCTGCCGGGTAGGCTGGCCCGGCGCACCGGGCTGTACTACGACAGGCGGCGATTGTGAGCTACCCTGCTGCGCGCTGACCGGTAGAAGTAAGAAACCTCCCGGATACTGAGCAGCGATAGCGGCCAGACACATCACTATAAAAAATCTCGAAAGCAGTCTCATACTCATTCCCCGCTTATCATCCGGTCGGCTTCAGGCTGCGATTATTTACGGCCGCACCTCATAAATCAGGTTGAAGGGCGTTTCCGTCGCGCGACGAAACCTTGAGAAGCCGCCTTTCGTCACCACGTCTCGCATACGCGCTTCGCCCGCCTGGGCTCCTAACGCCAGCCCCACTTCCTGCGAGAGCGAAGCGGGCGTGCATATCAGCGTCGAAGCCGAATAGAAGGCTCGCCCGATGGGATTCAGATTGTCTTTCGTTTCGTCGTGCGCGAAGGGCTCGACTATCATCCATGTTCCGTCAGACGCTATCGAATCGCGCACGTGCGCGGCTGCGCCCACGGGGTCGCCCATGTCATGTAGGCAGTCGAAGTAAGTCACGAAGTCGTAGCCGATGCCGGGGAAGTCTTTCGCCTTGGCGACTTCAAACTCAACTCGCCCGTCGACTCCTGCCTCCCTGGCGCGCCCTCTCGCCAGCTCGATTGATTTGTCGTGATAGTCAAAGCCGATGAAGGTTGATTTCGGGTAGGCCTGCGCCATTAAGATAGTCGAGGAGCCTAGCCCGCATCCCACGTCCGCCACCTTTGCCCCCTCTTTCAACTTTTCATCCACGCCGTCCAGAGACGGAATCCACGCGTTAATCAAGTTGGCAGCGTAGCCTGGACGGAAAAACATTTCAGTCCCGCGAAAGAGCCCCGCGTCGTGCTCGTGCCATCCAAAGCCTTCGCCCGTGCGGAAACGCTCTATCAAGGTCGGAACGGCGCGCAGGGCTGAGACAGCCAGCAGGAAAGCTCCCGGCAGATAGGCCGCGCTATTCTCGTTAGCCAGCGCGAACGCCTGCTCTTCCGAAAGGAAATAACGTTGCTGCTCCGCATCGTAAGAGACGTAGCCGCCCGCCGCCTGTGCGTTCAGCCATTCGCGCACGTAACGCTCATTCGTTCCTGTTCTTTCGGCTAACTCGGCAGGAGTCAGAGGGCTCCCGGCTTCAGCCATAGCTTTGTAAAGCCCAAGGCTTTCTCCTATAACTACCAGCCCGGCATGCATCGCCGCCCCGAAATCGTTGACGCAGTTTCCCAAAAATTGATGGAGTTTCTCTTCGTTGATTGACATCGGTGTCCTCCTGTCGAAATCGGCTGCGGCGCTATATTATCTCCGCTCACGGCTGCTTACAATAAGAGAAGCACCTGACGCCGGAATTAACCGGCAGCCCGCAATGAATGCGCTGTTAGGTGGCGGTTTCATCACTGGCAATCTCGTGTATCTCTTTCTTTTCCGCCTTCCCGCGAGTCGGGTCTAATAAAGCCGCCAGCACTGGTATCAATGCAAAGCCGAAGGGAGCCAGCCGGATGCTGATTAGCGACAACAGGATTGCCACAACGCAGGATAAAGGCACCGCCAGCGAGCGCCGACTGATACGCTTCACCGTAACATCGTCTACATCCGCGTCTATAAGATTCGGCTTACCAACCGCGTATTGCCAGACCCACAATTTGGCCACGCCTACTGCCGCGAAGCTGGCCGTATAGAGGATGAAGGCCGTCAGGCTCCAATAATATTCGCTAAACAGAGCCGTGGGGAATGGCACGAACGAGACGCACAACAGCAGCAGTAGGTTCCTCCACAACAGGCCCACGTCATAATCCTTGATGTAGCGGAAAATTCTATGATGCTCAATCCACATCAAGCCTGTAATCAGAAAGCTGATGACGAATCCTATGAACTTCGGGAGCAGGCTGAACAAAGCGGTATTCAGCGCGCCGTTACTCAGCTCTTCAATGTGCGGAGGCTTTATCTCAAGAACAAGCAGGGTGATTACGATGGCGAAGACAGCATCGCTAAAGAAGACGACGCGCTCAAAGCTCAGACCTGACTCTTGTTGATTCATATACACTCCATTTTAGAAGCCACCTGCCGCCCGGATTAACCTGCCCCGCGTATTCAGCCGTCGAGATTATGGCAAAGGAGAAGCAGGAAAGGAATGCTGTCTCGCGCCTCTCGTCGAATGAGTTGTTAGGTTCCGCATATATTAATACTCTTACAGATTAAACCAAACTTAATCGAACAATCTCTATTGCCGCCCCGTCAATTCAGGCGCTATGCTGAAGCTAGAAGGATGAATAAAGAGATACTCCAGACGAATCGCCTTATCATACGAGCCTGGACGCTTGACGACGCGGAAGCTCTGTTTGAGATTTGCCGCGACCCCGAAGTTATGCTTCACATCGGCACGGGCAAACCATATCAATCTATTAATGACGCGCGTCGCTTCCTGAGGTGGGCCGCCTCCTATCAAGAGGAGAATGGATTCTGTCGCTGGGCTGTTGTGGAGAGGGCCAGCCAAAAGATTATAGGCAGCTGCGGCTTCGTCCGGCTTGAACGTAGCGGCGAAATCGAGCTGGGCTATCTCTTTGCCCGCCGCGTGTGGGGGAAGGGATACGCGACGGAGGCTGCGTCTGCGTGTATCCGTCACGGCTTCGAGCGCCTGCGATTCGCAGAAGTGATTGCCTTGACCGACACGGGGCATGACGCCTCGCAGCGGGTGCTGGAAAAAATTGGTTTCACTTATCGCGGAGTGGAGAATTATGATGGGCAGAGCGATGCTGTTTACGTCGCGGTAAATCCCGGGGACGAGGCTCGTGCCATTGCTTAAGCGAGGTTGGGTGCATCTACTTTGAAGGTTCTGGAGACAGATAGATTAATACTTCGACGCCTCTCAGCAGAAGACGCAGGCTTCATCCTTCGGCTTTTGAACGAGCCTTCGTGGCTAAGGTTCATAGGGAATAAAGGCGTCCGAACCCTTGAAGACGCGCGCAACTATATTCTGAAAGGCCCCGTTGAAATGTACGACCGGCTTGGCTTCGGCTTATACCTTGTCGAACTGAAGGAAGCGGGTCTCCCGATTGGGATTTGCGGGCTCATAAAGAGAGATTCCTTAAAGGATGTGGATATAGGGTTCGCGTTTCTCCCGGAGTTCTGGGGGCAGGGTTATGCGTATGAATCGGCCGCAGCTGTCATTGAGTACGGCAGAAACGCGCTTGGCCTTGAGCGTATAGTCGCAATTACGTCTGTTGATAACGACAGCTCAATTAAGCTTCTTGAAAAGTTAGGCCTGCGTTTCGAGGGACTGGTTAAATTGTCTGATGATGCAGAAGAGGTCAACCTGTTCGGCACGAAGGTCTAACAACTTATTCGACCCTTTGGAGAATCTGTAATGGGCAACTTTTATACGAACGTCACTCTTCTTGGCCCTGACCAGGACTCAATCGCGGAGTACGTGGCAGAGCAGAACAGGAACGCTTACGTCTCGCCAACCGTAAATAACTTTACGGTCGTTTACGATGAGCAGTGTGAATCTCAGGACACGGACATCCTGGAAGAGCTGGCCTCGGAGCTGTCCAAGCGGTTTAGCTGTCCTGCGCTGGCCGTCTTAAATCACGATGACGACATTCTCTGGTATAAGCTGTTTGAAGCGGGGCAGCTCACGGACGAGTATGATTCCTGCCCCGATTACTTTGAGGCCGAGGCCGAGTTGTCCATGCCGAAAGGCGGCGATGCGGGGAAGCTATGCAGCGTATTCAAGTCAGAGCAGAATGTTACGGAAGTCGAGAGAATCCTCCGCGCGCCCAATCCTGATGCGTACACGTTCGCCTATGAGCGGCACGAAGATTTAGCCAGGGCGCTCGGGATACCGACATTTTCAGTTGGCTGCGGATACAACTACATTCTTCAGGATGAGCTGCCGGAAGGGCTGGAATTTGAGAGCTTAAAGCAGACCGGCGAGCCGGGAACAAATATTGACTAATGTTAGTCTAATCGAGTAAATATCTTTCCGGGACGGTGGCAACTTATGACGCGCAATAGAATTTTAGCTTTCCACACGACTTTTCTCTTCTCCATCGCCCTCGTTAGCGTCCTGCATTTTACCGCCCACTCAATTCGTCAAAAGCTTGAGCCTCAGTTGTCGCGCATGCTTGACCTGGCGGCCGGGCGCGGCGAGATTCGTCAAATGCAGCTTTTAATCTTCCTGGGCGCAGACGTAAACAGCAAAGTTTATCCTCAATTCATTTGCGGCAATGCTTCAAAAGAAGATATTGCCACGGATTACCACTTTGCTCTCCAATCTGCCGCCGGCGAGGGGCAGAATGAGGCGGTCGAGCTGCTGCTTAATGTCGGCGCGGACGTAAATGCAGCCGACGGATTCGGGCGCACTGCTTTTTGGTATGCCGCTCTCGGAGGCCATACCGATACTGTGCGGCTTCTAACTTCCAGGGGAGCGCATGTTAATCCTTCGAAGGTAGATTTCGAATTAGCTACACCACCGCTTGACGTATATGGAAATGAGCAGGAGAGGTCTCTTAAATGAAGCGCTCATTTTTACTCGCTCTCTTTCTCATGCTCTTCTTTTACGGCAGCGCTGCGGCGCAACAGGGTTTCCTGGTGGCTCAGGACGACAGGGACGACCCGTGCAGCCGTTTCAAGATGCGCGTTCTGGTGCCCACGGGGCTTGACACTTTCAAGCCGTCACCGGAGAGGCCTGCGGACGGCGTTGACTACAAGATAAGAATGTGGAATCCCTGCCGTCGGAACGAGCCGCAGCTTGCACTAATGACGCCTACACGCACAATACCCGACGCGAGGGCAAGCATCTTCTCACCAAAGTCCTACGGGGTGCGGTTCCCATTCCTTGAGAATGGACAGCAGAAGAAATCCACCGGCTTCTTTCAGTTTAAGCCGTCACAGTCCTGGAAGCTGGAACAACGACAGAAATAAGCCGTAAGAAACAGTCTGTTTCAGAGAGCTTCGCTTTCCCTTCTTCTGCTTCCCGAAAGGAGTAGAAACTGTGAAACGCACGCTGCTGGTCATAACATTTTTAACCGCCAATCTTTTCGCGCCCTTTGTGTGCCGTCTTCCTTCTGCCGTAGCGCTGGCGGCACCCCAGCATGACCACGACCCTGCGGAGATGCTTGGGCGGGTCAACTTCCCTGTCTCCTGCACCCCTCAAGCACGTAAGCAATTTAATCACGCGGTCGCATGGCTGCACTCTTTTGAGTATGAAGAGGCGGAAAAGGTTTTCACCGAAGTCGCAACGACTGACCCGCGCTGCGGCATGGCTTACTGGGGCATCGGTATGAGCAGCTATCATCCCCTCTGGGCACCGCCCACGGCTGCGGAGTTGAAGAAGGGACGGAGCGCCATAGAGAGGGCTAAAGAGGTCGGCGCAGGCACCGAACGCGAGCGAGACTACATAGCGGCGCTGGAACTGTTCTATAAAGACTCTGATAAGCTTGACCACAGGACACGCGTCTTCGCTTACAGCGAGGCCATGGAGAGGCTTTATCGTCGCCGCCCGTCAGACCTTGAAGCTGGCGTCTTCTATGCGCTGTCGCTCATCGCTACGGGGACTATGAAGAGCGACAAGAGCTATGCTGATGAAAAGAAGGCTGCCCGGATTTTAAATCGCGTGTTAGCGCGCGAGCCGCGTCATCCGGGCGTCGCGCATTATCTGATTCACGCTTACGACTACCCGGCGCTGGCTAAGCTCGCGCTCCCCGCCGCGCGCAGCTACGCGCGCATCGCTCCCGCATCTGCACACGCGCAACACATGCCTTCGCACATCTTCACGCGGCTAGGCCTGTGGCGGGAGGCTATACGCTCAAACATGGGCGCAGAGGCTTCGGCCAAGGCTTTCGCGGTCAGGAACCGTTTGTCCGGCGCGTGGGACGAGCAGTTTCACGCGATGGACTACCTGGCCTATGCCTACTTGCAGGTGGCAGAGGACAAGCAGGCGCTGGCCGTGCTTGATGAGCTGAACAAGATTCGGAAAGCCGAGCCGGAGACTTTTAAGGTGGCTTATTCCTTCACGGCCATTCCCGCGCGCTATGCTCTTGAAAGACGAAAGTGGGATGAGGCGGCGCGTCTGGCATTGCCCGCGGGCGCTCTGGGAGCGTTCCCCTGGCAGAGCTTCCGCTGGGCAGAAGCCCACATTCATTTTGCTCGCGCGGTCGGCGCGGCGCGCAAAGGCGACACGGCGGCGGCAAACGAGGAGGTGGAAAAATTAGCCGCCATAGGTCAGGCGCTAGGCCAGGTCAAAGACGGTTACGACTGGGCCAAGCAGGTAGAGATAGAGCGTCTCGTGGCATCTGCATGGCTGGCTTACGCGGAAGGCAAGCAGGAAGAGGCGCTCGGGCTGATGCGCTCGGCGGCTGACATGGACGACGCGACTGAAAAGCATCCTGTGACGCCCGGCTCGATTCTTCCGGCGCGCGAACAGCTAGGCGAGCTGCTGCTTGAGCTTAAGCAACCGTCAATCGCCTTGCAGGAGTTCGAGACCTCGCTCAAGAGCGCGCCCAACCGCTTCAACGGGCTTTACGGCGCGGCGCGTGCGGCCCGGCTCGGCGCAGATAAGAAGAGGGCAAGGCTTTACTACACGAGGCTCCTTGCACTATGCCGCCAGTCCGTTAGTGCGAGACCTGAGCTGGCGGAGGCTAAAGCCTTTCTGACGGGCACCAATCGCTAGAAGTAACCAGCAGAATTTCGGTAGTGGTTCAGTTTGAAAATGCAGGTCAGTACCGCCTGCGGTAGCAGGCGGGTATTAACTCCGGGCTGGAGTCACGATGAATGTTAGACCCGCCCGCTACCGCAGGCGGTACTGTCCTGTTTGTCGTCTCTGCGTTTTGAAACTGAACCACTACCAGAATTTCTCAGACCTTGACTGAGGTATTATGAAAAAGCTACGGCGTAATTTTCGGTTATTGCTGGCTCTCACGTTAATCTGCGCGGGCCTGTCCTTTGCATTGAGTCGCACGTCCGGCCAATCTAAAGAGAAGCAGCAGGCGGAGCTATTCAAGGGCAGGAAGGTGGCTCGCGGGCAGGTGCTCGTAAAGTTCAACAAGTCCGCGACGACGCGCGGCATCGCTCAGGCCAAGCAGGATGCCGACGCAGACCTTGATAAAAATATCGGCGGGACTGGCTTTCGCCTAATACGCTCGCGCAGCAAAGACACGGCGACGCTGATTCAGGAGCTTTCAATCCGTGACGATGTTCTTCGCGTAGAGCCTAATTACGTCATCAGCGTCGGGGCGGTGCCCAACGACCCGAAGTTCTCTGAGCTTTGGGGCCTGCAAAATACGGGTCAGGTCGTGGGCGGCGTGGCCGGTGTTTACGGCGCGGACGTAGAGGCCGCGTCCGCTTGGGACATATCGACGGGCGGGCGCTCCAACGTCGTGGCCGTCGTGGATAGCGGCGTAGATTACACTCACCCGGATTTGGCCGCCAACATGTGGTCTGCCCCTGCCGCGTTCAACGTCACCATAGGCGGGCAGACTATTAGCTGCGCGGCGGGGACTCGCGGCTTCGACGCCATCAACAGAACCTGCAATCCCATGGACGATAACGGCCACGGGACACACGTCGCCGGGACAATAGGCGCGGTCGGCAATAATGGCGTAGGGGTTGTGGGAGTAAATCAAGCGGCGAGCGTCATGGCTCTGAAGGTGCTGGACGCGGACGGCAACGGCACCATAGCCGACGCCGTGGACGCTCTGGAGTTTGCCATTCAAGTCAAACAGAGCCTCGGGGTCGGCGCTAACCTGCGCGTGCTCTCTGCCAGTTGGGGCTGGGCCGGTGAGGCGTCGCAGGCGCTGCTGGATCAGATTAACCGGGCGGGCGCGGCGGACATGCTCTTCGTTGCTGCCGCCGGAAACGGCGGGCTGGACAGACTCAGCGATGATAACGACGCGACGCCTTATTACCCGGCCACCTATGACGCCGTGAACGTACTGTCTGTGGCGGCGACGGATAACAGAGACGCGCTCGCTTCGTTCTCCAACTACGGCGCGCAGAGCGTAGACCTGGGAGCGCCGGGCGTGAATGTGGTGTCTACGTATCCCGCCAACAGGTATGCTTCATTGAGCGGAACGTCCATGGCGACTCCGCACGTTTCGGGCGCGGCGGCCCTTGTGCTCTCTCGCTGCAATCTGAACACTGCGAATCTGAAGGCGGCACTGCTGGGCAATGTTACGCCCGTGGCGGCGCTCCTTAACGTGACTTTGACGGGAGGACGCCTGAACGTCAACAGAGCGATTCGCTCGTGTGCGCCAGCCGTAAACCTTGCGCCGAGCGTTAGGCTGACAGCGCCCGCGAGCGGCGCTACGTTTACGGCCCCGGCCACCATAGCTCTCAGCGCGGACGCCTCGGACACAGACGGCTCAATCAGCAAAGTACAGTTCTACGCGGGCACACAGTTGATAGGCACGGCTACCACGAGCCCTTACAGCGTTAATTGGAGCAGCGTGCCTGCCGGAGATTACTCTCTGACCTCTGTCGCCACGGACAATCTGGGCGCGACCGCTACGTCAGCCGCCGTCAACATTAAAGTCAACGCTTCGACCGCCGCCCCATTCCTTGAGCAGGGAGGGCAGGTCGTAATCGAAGCCGAGAATTATCATCAGGTCGTCAACCGCAACAGTAAATCATGGACGCTCACGACAGACCGAGCAGGCTACGTGGGCAGCGGCGCTATGTTCTCCGGGCCCGATACAAATGTTCAGCTGAGCACAGGCTATACCAACACCAGCCCCGAGCTGCGCTATCAGGTAGAGTTCGCCGCAGCCGGTACTTATTACGTATGGCTGCGCGCGTGGGCCAATGACACGAGCGACAACTCTGTGCATGTGGGTCTGGACGGGCAGGCCGTTACTACGGCCGACCACATCTCTGTCGGTAGTTACGGAGCGTGGACGTGGGTGCGTAGCACTATGGATGGGCCGGTTGCTACTATCAATGTGAATAGCGCCGGGCTGCATACCATTAACGTCTGGATGCGCGAGGACGGGCTAAGAGTAGACAGACTGCTGCTGACGACAAACAGTCTAACCGTCCCTACAGGTAACGGCCCGGCGGAGAGCTCACGCTCTACGGGCGGGCCTCCTCCGCCGCCGCTTCCACCTCCTGCCGCTTACATAGAGCAGTCAGGCATGGTGGTGATGGAGGCCGAGCGCGCGGACTCGGTCGTCAGTCGCGGCGGTAAATCATGGACGCTCGTCACGGACAAGTCGGGCTACGCGGGCACAGGCTCTATGTTTAATAGTCCGAACACGGGCACGCAGATTGATACCGGTTACACGACTACGAGCCCGGAGATGCAGTACCGCGTGCAGTTCACTACCACTGGCACTTACTACGTGTGGCTGCGCGCGTGGGCCATAGACACGAACGACAATTCAGTAAATGCCGGATTGAACGGGCAGGCAAGCTCTACGGCCGACCGCATGACGCTTGGGACATACGGCTCCTGGGCCTGGACTCGCACTACTATGGACGGGCCTGTGGCGACTATTACGGTGACGAGCGCAGGCGTGCATACATTCAACATCTGGATGCGCGAAGACGGCATACGCATAGACCGCATACTGCTGACCACGAGCAGCAGCTTCGTGCCTGCGGGCTCGGGGCCTGCTGAAAGCCCGCGTTAACTGGACGTGACGCGAGAGCCGGTATTTCAGGAGGTCTTCTGATTCCCGGAGTCAGGCTTAACCAGGGATTGTGCCCAGCCTGTATTTTCCTTCGAGGTCAGGGCTTCAATCCGTTGAACAAATACCGAGAACACATTCCCTTCACTGTAAGGCTCTGTCCTGGTGAGATAGAGAAACCGCTCCTTCTTCAGAGACTCGCAGGTCGCCCTGTAATCAATCCACCGCTCCTGAAACTGATACAACGCGAGTATCCCGGCCACGATTGTAATGATAACTCCCGTGGCCCCTATGACGTATTTCATGTTCAGAGAGTCAGGCAGGGCCGTGAGAAACGGAATCATCGCGGCTGACACAATCTCAATCACGCGCAGCCGCTTAAACCACCTTTGATTCCAGCCGCTCTTTTGGTCGTACCAGGAGATTTGGTCCTCCACGCGCTCAGCCAGATATTCGTTCGGACTGAGTGAGTCCATAGTGTTTGCATTTGCTAACGCCGCATCTGACATGTCTGATGTACCTCTGTGGAATGTGTAGGGACTGACAGGTTGAATGAGTTGTCAGGCTCTATCCAATAATGCGACAACTGTCGGATTTATAATGCGCTCGAAACTCATTTTTTCATTTCCGGCGTGATTTGCCTACTACTTTTTTAGGCATCTGATTTGCAGCGCATCATCCGGAAGTTCTATGAGGGGTAAAACCCGGTTCACGTTAATTGGAGGATAGATGCGCAGAAACGTTGCCATATTGAATATTTTGTTAGCCGTAGTCCTAACTTACGCGCCCGTCGCGGCGGCCCGGCAATCAACTTTATCCGGAGAATGGGGCGCTGTGAAGGGTGTGCCTCAGGGCGCGGAGCTTATCATCAAATTGAAAAGCGGAGAGACCTTGCGCGGCAGGCTGACGAGCGTTACTGATACGGCCCTGAGCATAACTGACAAGAAGAACAGGGCGGACACAGTAGACAGGACTGACGTATCCGAGGTCTATCACGTGAGACGAAAATCAGAGAAAGCCAAGTATGCTCTGATAGGCGCGGGCGTAGGCGCAGGCGTCGGCGGAGGGATAGGCGCGTCAAAGAATTCATCTGAGAGTGACGATAGTGAAATCTACACAGTGATGGGCGTATCGCTGGGGGCTGGTATAGGAGCGCTGGGAGGCTGGTTATTCGGTCAGGCGCGTCGCAAGCGAGTGCTTATTTATCAGGCGAGATAAAAGCCTGCTCGCGCTTTGGTTGAATGAGTTGTTAGGCGCGGTCGTGGGGACGCTTCTATCGACTATTACCATCTCGCCTAAGCTCTTCTGCTATAGCCCCCGCGACGACCTGAGAGCCTTCGCGGTTCAGGTGCGTGTCCCAGAGGGGATTAAAAGTTAAGACTCCCTCGCTCGCGGCTTTCAGCAGAGCAGGAGTCACGTTAATAAATCTCAGGCCGTTTTTTTTGGAAAGCTCTTCCACCAGCTCTGGCAAATCTGTCGGTCGCCAGTTAAAGAACCTGGGCTGTGTGCTCTCGGTAAATCTAAGACAGCAATATTGCGCGCGTATCTTACTCGGCATAAAGACTAGCCAGGGAGTCAGCCCCGATGCACGCGCCGTCTCTGCGTATTGCCTGAGCGCCGCGTCAAGCAGCTCTATCTGTTTCGGGGTCAACTGGCCTCTGCCGGGAGGCGTGTGCTCAAGCGTGACCGGAATCTCTCCTGTCTTGGAGATGTAATACGCGTCCTGCTTTCTGGCGAACCTGCGCCGCGCTTTGACATACGCATTTTCGGCCGCGTGATAAAGAAATTTGAGGAAAGATGTTTGCTTGCGGGCGACCCTGTAAGGTCTCTGCCCGGTGGCTTTGAATTCCTCTAAAAGCGCAGCCTCTTGCTGTATCCCTTCTATGTCGTTGCCTTCGAAGAAGACAAGGATGGATTGGCTGGTGCTCTTAGATACGCCGTACTCTTTCAGATAAAAAGTTTGAGTGAGGGTGCTGGTATCGCTCACGCTTAAGTTCTTAACCCTGACCCCTAGAAGCTTTCCAAGCCTAGTGGTGAACAGCTCATCGAACGGCAGAAAGCCAAGCTCTGTGAATGAATCGCCGACGACCACTATCTCCCAATCGGTCAGGTCTTCAGGGTTTCTGAAGCCTTGCCTGTCGTAGGTAACCGTTATCTCAGGCTCGTTGAGATAAGGATTGTTGCCCGCGCCCCAAAGCTTATCGTAAGCCACGCCAAGGACGTTGCCTTTCCACACATCCGGCCCCGGCCTGCGAAAAAAGACTTCGCCCACAGGCTCTGTCGGCTGGCGGTAATAGATGGGCAAGGCTCGGGTGGCGGCTGCGCTATTTTCAAGGTCTATCTCAAGAAGTCTGCACGCGGCTTCGATGATTAAAACGGCTGCCAGCACTGAGGCCAGCACTACGCAGATTCTAATAAGAACACGGCGAAGGTTTTTAACCCGCATACAGTTAATGGCTGGTTTTATTTCGGAGTCGCCGCCATCCGACGGCGAAAAATATCGCGGCCATGGGCATTATCGGCAAACTATATCTTGACTCTGTCCACATGGGAAGCTGAGCCAGCAGAAGGAATACAGGGAAAGAGACGAGGTGTATGAGCGAAGCCATGCGCTTGCGCTCTGTAAAGAATCCCAGCGCGGCTACCACTATGACAAATAGGTTTCCGAGCAGGAAGAGTCCTTTCACCAGCAGCACGCCGAAGCGCAATTCTGCCAGCGCCTGAGAAATCGGAATATTGTGAGAGCCCAGTAAGTAGTTGCCCGAATCTAAAAACAGCTTGGGATACTGCCCCGCGCGCACGACCAGCCACTGGCCCGGCGATTCAACAATACGCGCGACGGCTCTACTCAACAGCACGCTGTCTTTCTCTGTCTCGCTCAGCCCCGGCGGCACCTGAAGCAATGGGTGGTTGCTGATATCAAGCAGGGCCCACTCGCTGCCTGTCCACACTTTGATGCCGACCAGTTCCGTCTCGATAGTGCCGCAGAGCAGGTTCATGCCCCACCCGGAGGCAGCGACCGGAATAAATCTCCCGAACACAACGGCGTTGCGTACGACCCACGGGGACAAGACCGCAACCGCCGCGACCGCGATGATAAGAAATGTCCGCAAGCGATGCCGCATCGAAGGTAACAATGAGAGCAGAGGCAGAGCGAGTATGAAAAAGAGCACGCCCGGCCTCGTCAGTGCGGCGAGGCCCAGAGCTAAACCGGCCAGCACAGCCTTCTCACGCCCCCACCAGAAGACGGCCAGAGTCAATAAGAATGTGAATAAGGTTTCCGTCAACAGAACGGCCGTAAAAAATCCTGTCATGGGAGCAAGGGCCATCCCCAGGCTCGCGAGCACGGCCACGTGACGATTAAAACGGTCTCTCGCCATCAGGTAAACCAGCGACACCGTGGCCGCCCCAAGAAGCGACTGCAACAACATCACTGCCACGACAGGCGGCGAATCTCCCCACCATAACAGGGCTATCAACGCCGGATAGAGAGGCGGGCGATGTGTCGTCGGCAGCAGCGGCCCCGACGGGTTATCACTCAGGCTGAAGACGTGATGAAAGGCAAGATTTCGAGCTATGGTTAAGTAATCAGAGGTGTCGCCTGCGACCCACGCCCTTGACCAGACCCACCACAGGCGGGCGGCAAGGGCCAGAGTTGTCAGCCATGCAATGTGGCGCACATCTTTCATTGACCCCGTTATCTTTGCAGGAAACTTTTAGTGAATCAACACTTAAACTCAAATATATGGAGAAAGAGAATCCCGGTCAGGAAGGAAGATTGTAGGTGACCTTTTTGCCCTCCACCTTGATGAGCCCTTTCTTCTTGAGGTCGGAAACGAGCGCGGAGACCTCCTCCGCCTTCAGCTGTTTTTTAAATACAGCGCTAATCGTGCTGGAAAGCGTCGTCACTGTGCGGGGTCTGGCCGCGCCTCGTTTCTGAAGGTCAGCGACAATCAACGCCAACCTGTCAGGCGTAGCCTTGGGGTCTGCGGGCTTCAGTATGGGAATCTCTTCAATTGACTGCACGCGACACACGCGCAGCTTTCTTTCCTTGAGGTGTTGTATAAGAGGGTCGAAGCCCGTGTCCTTGGAGATAATGTGAAAGAAGGCCTTCGGGTCTTTCGCGGCCCGATGGCCCAGGTAATAAGCTATGAGGAAGTCCAGAGCATTGGGGCCGCTTCCAGTCAAGTGTACATACTCTGCATTTCCCCCCTTTGGCTGGAGCGCGGCAACCGTCTTAACCGGTATCTGTGTCTGGCGGTGCCCTGCGAAAATGATGACATGTATGTGCTCCTGTTGAAGAGCCTCAAAGTTGTCAGGCTGCACGTTCTCGTAATCTATAAGCACATAGTTTGTTTTCACGTGTCCTCACTATTCTTTGGGAAAGAGAAGCTATCAGGGGCTACGGCTTACGCGCGAATATGTAGGCGCGGCGGCTCTGGTATTCCACCTCCGGATAAGGCTCTCTCTCGATTACTTCCTCTAATTCAAACCCGGCCGACTCAAGCCGCTCCTTCATCTCTTCCCTTTCAAAGAAGATGAAATCTACAGAGACCTCTTTGCCCCACCATTCATCCCTGTGAATAACCTCTCGCCCTATATGAAACGTAAGCAGCAAGACCCCTTTGGGACGTAAGACTCGCTTTAGCTCCGACAGGGCTTGATTCAACGCGGTTCGTGGAACGTGGATAATCGAGTAAAAAGCCGCTATTCCTCCATAAGAGTTGTCGGCAACGTCTGAGAGATTCAGCATGTCGCCTTGATGGAATGGAATATCTTTATGCAGATGCTGCGCGCACTCTACCATGCCCCGCGACAGGTCAACGCCGCAAGTTTGCGCCCCGCGCTCGTGTAAATAGCGGGCAACGTGTCCGGGGCCGCATCCCATGTCACAGATAATTCCCTGCGAGCCTGCTTTTTCAGCCAGCCAATCAAGCATCTTCCGGTCGAAGGGCTTGCTCTCCAGCTCGTCGCGAAAGTGGCTGGCATAATCCTCCGCCACCCTGTCATAACTATTTTGCAAATCTTCGTTCATTAGCCCTTCGTGTCGAACGAGTTGTTAGGCCCGCAGTCCTAATCATCAATGCGCGCAAGTCTAGTCATATCTTCGCCCGCCACTAACACCAGCTCATTCCGCGCCCCGCCAGTGCGTGCTTTAAGATAAGGTCTGTACTCTTCGCTATTGTAGAAGCTCAAGGCCGCGTCTTTGGAAGGCCACTCGACGATGAGAAATACCTGCGGCAGTCTTCCTTCGCCTTCGAGTCTTTCAACGTTGGAGGTGCGCGCTAAATACTTACCGCCGTAGCGCTCGACAAGCTTAGTCACATTCTCAACGTATTCTGCGACCCAGCTCTGGTCAATTATATCCAGCTCGGCAACACAATAATATTTCATGCTCTCTCCCTGAAATCACGAATTGAGTAGTGACTCTACGCTACTCATATTCCGTGGGCCCGACGACGTGCGAAACTTTCAAATCTGAGCAGACCTCAATCGCATATCTACGAAACCTCTGGACAAGCGGGCGCTTTGTGCCGGGAGCTATAACCCTAATCGACAGCGCAAAGAGCGCGAAGAGCATTCCCGTGCTAGCGCCTCTACTCTGAACAATCTTTTTCATAGCTTAGAGCCGCCGTAATCTCTTCAGTTTATCATTTCAATGCCGAAGTGCTCCCGCAGTATCGCCGCGTACTCTTCCCGGCTCGTTAATGTTCGCTCCTGTCGCACGCCATTCTTAAGAGTTGTGATAAAACGCATCCCGCTCAGCGTTACGCGGCCTTCCTCCGTCGCGCGCGAACAGATACGCCCCCGGGTGAAGTGTGATTGCGGAGAGGTCTGGTGATAGCGGCACATCTCCGCGTAGTCCGCATACTCATGCGGGCGCAGAGTGAAACGATACTGAGCTTCCCATTCGCTCCCCTCTTCGCGCTGCATCAAGAGCAGGTAAGGGCCGTCCGTAAGAATGCGGTAAGCGCGGTTGCCCTGCACCTGCTCGCCGCGCTCATCAAGCAACAACGGCTCAAGAAATGAATCCCCAAAGCCCACGTCCACGAGCCAGCGCTGCTCTAAGGTCACCATCAGCGCCATGTGGTCGAAGCTTGGGCCGAAGCCTCCTTCCGCATTCGCGACTTCGGCCGAGAGCATGACGACATCGAAGCCCAGGGCACGCAACAGGGCGGCAAACAGGCCGTTGGCTTCGTAGCAGAAGCCGCCGCGCCTGCCTTCTACCATCTTGGCAAACAGGGCTTCATCTTCAAGAACTATAGGCTGTCCGGCGTGTATGCTCAGATTTTCAAAAGGCACTGTCAGCAGATGCGCGACCTGCAAACCGCGTAAAGTCTCCGCCGTAGGATTAAGCGACCCGTGATAGTTAATGCGCTCAAGGTAAGCCTTGACGTTCAACTAAATCTCTCCTATGAGTTCTGCAATTACTGGCACGACTGCCATTCAAATAGTAATGCCACAATAGCCGCGCCGCCACTGACCTCCACGGCTGCCACTCACTGCTAATTATGCTCAGCTCTTCCTCTGTCGGCCTCTGTCTTAATCTCTTCAATTGCTTTACGGCTACGGCCAGGGCCAAGTCGCCTCTGGGCCAGACATCCGGGCGCAGCAGCGCCATCAATAAGTATATATCCGATGTCCAGCGCCCTATCCCTTTGACCTTCATTAATTCAGACCGGACACTATCGTCATCCATTGAGCTGAGGGCCGAGACATCCAAGTCCTGCCGGACTATGGCCAGGGCTAGGCAACGACCATAGGAAGTTTTTTGTCGGCTAAATCCTACGGCCTTCAGCTCGGCGTCGTTAAGCAGCAGGAATCGCTCCGGAGTAAGAGGCGCTGCAACGGCAAGAAGCCTGTCAAAAGCGGCTCTGGCCGATGATAAGGAGACTTGTTGCTCAAGGATGATGTGTATAAGCGTCTGGAAGCCTTGTTGACGCTCCCAGAGCGGCGGCAGGCCATGACTGGCCACTATTTGCGCGAGGTCTGAATCGAGAGCAGCTAAACTGCCAACCGCCTGAGCAAGAGTTCTCTTGTTAAGCGGCTTTAGTTCTCCTTTCATGCCGGTAAATATAACCAGCAAGGATTCAGTATAGCAATCTAACGCCCGAATTAACCCGGCCTGCGAGAGCAGCTTTCAGGATTGCGGCGAGGGCTAATCGTGAAAGGGATGCTGTCGCAGGCCCATGCAGAATGATTTGTCAGGCTCGGCTTTACGGTAACACGAAGTCGTAGGTTATCACGCCGGATACTTTCACAGGTGCGCCGGAGAGCTTTGTAGGGGTGAAGCGCGCCTGATACGCGGCCTCGACCGCCGCCTGCCGTAGAAGCGGGTGGCCGCTAATTGCTTTTGCCTTTTCTACTCTCCCCTCCTCATCGACAATGACATTAACTGTGACGGTGCCGGAAGCCCCGGCTGCTTTGGCTACCGCGGGGTATGGCGGAAGCGGTTTTTCAATCGCTTTATCATTGAGCACACCGCCCGAAATGGTTTCTGTTCGGACTACTGTCTGTGCCCCTCGTTCCCTTGGCGTCACCATCACTACACGATTAACGACTTGCCTTACCGACGGGTCATACCTTAAGAAAACAACTTCAAGCGGGCCGGCGGTATTGTTAAGCGAGCGGCGTAAGGAATCCCGCATATCCTGAGCCGACTGTATCCGTCGTTTGCCCACTGATAGGATCACGTCCCCGGGCATCAGCCCGACCTGCTCAGCCGGGGAGCCCGGCTCGACGGACTCAATAAGAAAGCCCATTGTTCCGGCAGCGCCTATGCCCTGTTGATTTTCGGTTTCCTGAGCATAACCGGATGCGAAATTGCTATGCCAAAAGGCGAAGATAGCCGCCATTGTCACGGCAGCTAATACACTCGCGAGCTTGATGTCTAATTTTCGATTCCTCATGTGTCCTCCTCCGAACAGGTTAAGTGACTGTCTGCACACCTGGAGCCCCGTAGGCAGACTCAAACGTGATTTTAGACACCAGCAGACGTTATTTGTTCCCCACTGCCAAAGCCTGCTGCCCGAATTAACGCGGCTGAACTTTGCGGCAACCCGTGTCGTAATGGCCTACGGGAGGTGTGAGAAGATGTATTGTTCATCTTGCGGCGGGCTGGTGGCGCAGGGCCTTAGCTACTGCAATTTTTGCGGCGCAAAGCTGAAGGATGAGAAGGACAAGAGCGCCGTCACCTCGTCGGAGCTGAGAGCCGAATCCCTCATTATGTCCGCGATGGTAGGCCTCTTCGTCACGGGACTTCTGGCCATAGCGGTGCTCATGGGAGTGATGAAGGCCGTGCTCAACCTGAATGCGCCGCTGATAATCGCCTTCACGCTGCTCAGCTTCCTGATAATGCTCATCATAGAGGGCGTGCTTATTAGACAGTTGCTGCGCCGTAGACGCGGCGCTGAAGAGAGAGGCGATTCTGCTGCGCCAGTGAAGGGGCTGGCCACGAAAGAGCTTGACACGGCAAAGCAGGGAGCGCTGCCGGAAGCCAGGCCGAGCGTAACAGAGCACACCACGCGGGCATTCGAGCCCATCTACCGCGAGCGGGAAACAAAATGAAGAGCCTCGCTTAAGTCGCACCTCCTCACAGTCGCCTCTACCTCACGCAGTGCGCCTGCGTAATATCTCTTTTGATTAAACTCGAAACAGATTTTAAACTGGAAGCGATATGGCGATAAGAAACATGACGGGAATTAACAGGCGAGACGCATTGCGTATGTTAGGCACGGGCGTAGGCTCTCTGGCGGCTGCTATCTCATGCTCGCCGCGCGGGAGTGTGTCGGGAACTGGCGGCGCTGCCTCGGATAGTAATCCCACACCCGCAGCCATGCTGACCAAGCGCATCCCTTCATCCAATGAAGCGATTCCTGTGATAGGGCTGGGAACGTGGCAGACCTTCGATGTTGGCGCTTCTTCTAGCGAGCGCCAGCCGCTGGAAGAAGTCCTCGCCGCGTTCTCGTCAATGGGCGGCAGGCTCATTGACTCCTCGCCCATGTACGGCAACTCGGAGGAAGTAGCCGGTGACATCAGCGCCAAGCTGAGCCTGCGGCAGAAGCTCTTCGTGGCCACTAAGGTCTGGACGAGCGGAAAGGCTGCGGGCGTAAAGCAGATGGAAGATTCCATGCGGAAGCTGCGCGCAGACCCCATAGACCTGATGCAGGTGCATAATCTGGTTGACGTGGGCACGCATCTGGACACGCTCGCGGAGTGGAAGCGCAAGGGGCGCGTGCGGTACGTAGGCGTGACTCACTACACTGCGAGCAGCCACGACGCTGTGGCCGATGTCATCTCGTCCCGGCCGGTTGACTTCATACAAATCAACTACTCTGTCGGCGAGCGCGAGGCGGAGGGGCGGCTTCTGCCGCTTGCGATGGAGCGCGGCGTGGCGGTAATCGCCAACAGGCCTTTCGCGGGAGGCGACCTCTTTAGCCGACTGCGAAGCAAGCCTCTGCCCGCGTGGGCCGCAGAGATAGATTGCGAGAGCTGGGCGCAGATTCTGCTCAAGTTCGTCATCTCGCACCCTGCCGTTACCTGCGCGATTCCGGCCACGTCCAAGGTGACGCATCTCAGGGACAACATGAAGGCGGGGCAGGGGCGGCTGCCGGACAAGGAGCTGAGGGCGCGTATCGCGTCGGAGCTTGCGGGATAATAAAACCGGCACTTAAGCAGAAGCCGTTCAGCTCTTGTTAACATTGAGCCTTCGCTTCGGCAATCAACTGGCTGGCCAGCGCGTGATGCTCAGCCCAACTGCTCCAAACATCCCTTGCCCACTCACGCACACGCTCTATGTGCTCGTCAGCATCCGAAGCACTGTGTATGTAGGCTATGTTGAGCCGCCCTCTCTGCTCCGGCAGATGAGCGGGCTTCTGAATGGCGGGGTTCGTGCTCAGCCACTTTTGAACTACCTGATTAAGAGCCAGGGTGTCTTCGTGCTCAATCGCGGCGCAGATGCCCGTCAGGTGAGCGGCGAATGATTTGCCCGAGCGCATGTACCTGTCCGGATGTTGCAGCGAGTAAGCGTCCACGGTGAGACGATGGATTCGCCCGTAGCGGTAGTCGCTGAACTCCCTGACAAGGATTTCTTCAAACAGCTTCAGACACCCTTCCCTGCCTCCGGTCACACTCGCCCCGCAGTCTTCACACACCTCTTCGGATTCGTTCTCGTATTCAGACACAATCGTTGACGGCGGAACGGCTCGACGCAAACATCAGGCGCAGCTTTCTCACTTCTGCCTGTTGGGTCGAACGTACCGCTCCATGACGTTGAACTTCCAGAAATTATTCGGGTCGCGCCGCCTCAAGGCTCCGCCCGCCCAGATAACATCCGGGTCATCCTCGAAACTTATTTTTTCGACGAAGTAAGGGGCCGTGTCAAAGCTGGCAGAGGCTCCGGCCTGAGACAGCATGCGCTGGAAGACCTGATATCTCTCCGGCGAAAGCACCAGCGCAAGGGTTTCGCCGGGGTTGATGACTGGCGGCGAAGAGCTACTCCTTTTATCGCCGTGCGCGTAATCAACTCCGTAGTCCAGGTAGTAGATGACAACGCCTCTGGAAGTGGGAAATTGAAAACCAATGTTTACGTACGCAATCGGCTTGTCGGAAACATTCTTCAGGGTGAAGGAGAGCCCGCGCAGCCAGTCGTCGTCTCCCTGAATCTTCTGGCCCGTCTGAATCTCCCTGCCCTTCAGCTTGATTGAGAGAATTTCAACAGGCATCTGTATGTTTGTTAAATCATAGGCGTAGACCAGCTGCCTGTCTCTTAGCTGCTGCGCCGAGCCAGCGCCAGCCGTCGCGGCAAGAAACAGGAACAAGACCGCACCGAGAGCTAAGCGTCTTAAAGCACCTGACATCGCTGCACCTCCACTCGACCGAGATTCTGCCCCATCATCTTTCACGCGCGCAAGCCTTCGCCGTTGCAAAATCATGAGGCTTCCTCATCCCGCCATTCAGCCCTGAGCAGTCCATAAACCACCTAGTCTACGAAGCGCCCCCTAATCCACCAAGACTGTCGAAGCCTTCCTTCCTCGGTAAAGCCCAGCCGCTCGGCGACCTTCCGGCTGCGGCCATTTTCAGGAGCGCACTGTATCTCCAGACGATTCAATTTCAGCTCCTTGAATGAATAGCCGATTAAGGCGCGGCAAGCCTTCGTGACAATCCCCTGCCCCTGAAAAGAAGCGCCGAGCCAGTAACCAAGGCTGGCCCTGCGGTCGTTCCAGCTGAGGTTGTGCAAGCTGACAATCCCCGCGAGTTGGCCTCGCAGCCAGATGCCAGCCCGAAAGCCGTTGTTAGCCGAGAAACGCTCAAGACCTGCCTTGATGTACTCCCTGGCGTCGTTGAGCGTCAGCTGTTCATCCAGCCAGGTAAGCTCCTCTTCCAGATGGCTTCGATTCTGCTCCAACATGCGGAAGACCTCTTCCGCATGCCGCTCTTCCAACAGGCGAAGCTCTATCTCGTCATCAACCTTATAGCTGAACATAGTCCCGTTTTGATGAAGCGTCTCATTGATGCAGTCCCTTCAGCGCCTCTATGTCGAGCAGGTCGTGCGGGCGACCATGCTTGCTTTTCACAAGCAGCAGATGCTCAAGCGAAATCACGCGGCTTACGATGTTACCTATGCTGACAATCTTTGAGCCTACCCACAGCTCGTCGAAGGGAACGCGGTAACGAGCGAAAACATCAATCTCGCGCTGCGACTGGTCAAACAATCGAAGCACGGTCAGCAGGCTTAAGGGGAGCGGGAGGCTTGGCACAAACCCAAGCGCAGCCAGGCTCTGCATCACCTTGTTCTCGTCCTTAAGGTCTATAACCAAATCAAGGTCTGCTATGGGGCGGACGTGGCCGTGAAGGACGACCGCCACGCCGCTGACTATCACGTAGCGGCAATGGCTGCGTTCGAGCTGGGCAAAGACATCGCTGTACGATTCAATAGTTACCATTCCGGGCCCGTCGCTCAGGTCTCTATCATGTAGAGGCTGCCGTCCGAGTCAATCGAGTAAAGCCTGTTCGCGTTCTCGAACATGAAAGCAGTGTTGCCGAAGACCGATTTGCCCGTAGCGACCCATTGACCGGTTGACAACTGGCTCAGGTAAAGAGAGCCGTCTTTGTTTGCGCTATAGAGACGCCCGCCAATCGCGGCTACGGCCAGCGTGCCGCTCCAATCCTCTGCCGCGCCGACCCTCGACCAGCTGCCGCTTGACGGGCTGACGCGATAGAGGCCGCCCGCTTCAATCGTGTAGAGCGAGCCGCTGGCAGAGAACATGTGGCGGGTATTTCCAAACTCCGCCTTGCCTACCTGCTTCCAGGCCCCGTCCGCAGGGTTAGTCTCATACAGGGCACCGCTGTTCTCCACAGTGTATATTCGCCCGTTCAAAGTAGCGCCCGCGATAGTCCCCTTCCACTGGCCCGCTTTGCCCGGCAGGTAGCTCCATGAGCCGTCCGTCTGGTTGATTCGATAGAGACTGCCGCTGGTTTCAATCGTGTAAAGATATTGGCCCACTGCGAACAGAAATCTTGTATTAGCAAAGTCCGAGTTGCCGAGCTTCTTCCATGTGCCGCTTGATAAATCGGTGACGTAAAGCGAGCCGCTCGTCTCAATCGTATAGAGGCGATTGTTCACGGTGACGGCGGCAATCGTGTTCCTCCAGTCGCCCGCCTGTCCTATGCGTATGCGGTCGCCTACCCCCGCTCTGGCCTGCTGAAGAGCGCCTGCGGCAAGCACCAGCATTAAAACAGCAAAGCAATTCCAGGCGTTCGGCCTGACTCTACGCCTGAGGTCAGCGGCACAACCCGCCTTGTAACGACGTAAGCTTGTGAACATGTTGGGCTCCTTATTTAGCTTGATGGTTACAGACTGGGAAAAGCTTCTCGCGGAGGGTGCCATAACTTATAAAGGCAGGCAAGCTAAAATTGGGCCAATGGAACATTTTCGCGCGAGCGGGGTCTAACATTCTTGCAGCTTGTCTAAACTCTCCGAATGAAATGAGCAGCGTCGCATGACTCCACAGAAGTCGCTCGGCCGGGACGGGTTTTTCTCAAACTTCACGCTGATATCCTTGTTACTCTTAATAGCGGCTTTCGCGCTTCTGTGGAAACTGGGCGGAGGCAGTCTGGCGGCATGGGATGAAGCCATCTATGCACAGGTTTCCAAGGAGATGGCGCAGGGCGGAGACTGGCTCACGCCGCACTGGGGATACCAATCGTGGTTCGAGAAGCCGCCCTTGTTCATCTGGATTACCGCGCTTCTTTATCGCCTGTTCGGCGTCAAAGAGTTCTGGGCGCGGTTGCCTTCGGCGCTCTCAGGCCTTGCGCTTATCTATGTGACCTACTCAATCGGCAAGCATACATACGGCAGGCGGGCTGGTCTCCTTTCGGCGATAGTCTTATTAACCTGCTATCACTTCCTGTCATTCTCTCGCTTCGGCACGATGGATGTGATGCTCACGCTGTTTACGTATCTGGCCGTTTACGGCTACTTGCGTGTGAAGGACGAGAGCCGGAAGTGGTGGTACGTGGTCTGGTCTTCGTGCGCGCTGGCGCTGATGGTCAAAGGCGCTGGCGGCATTATCGCGCCTGCCGCGATTCTCCTGGCGCTTGCTTTCGATAAGCGCTTGAGGGCCGCGATTCAATCAAGACATTTCTGGCAGGGCGCTTTGCTGGCATTCGTGATAGTCGCGCCGTGGCACATCATCATGTACGTTAAGCACGGTCGCGCTTTCATAGACGAATACATCGGCTATCACGTCATAGCCCGCTCAACGAGGACGCTGGAAGGAAACGCGTCCGGCTATTTCTACTATGTTGGAAAGCTGGTTGATGGATTCTTCCCGTGGTGCTTGCTGTTGCCGTTCGCAGTCGTTTCTTTCATCAGGAGAAATTATAAAGACGGGACTCGCTCATGGATTCTTCTGCTTCTCAGTGCGCTGGTTTTCGGATTGTACACAGTGATTCCCACTAGGCGGCCCTGGTACATCGTCCCTCTCTATCCGGCATCGGCTATTCTCATAGCAGTTTTTATCGGCAGCCTTTACCGGGACTATCAATCGCGCCCCGTCTACCGGCGCATCATAGCCGCGGCGTGCGCCCTTTTAATTCTTGTCGGCGGTTTATACAGCGTCCTGTCTCTTTATCTCAACCGGAAGCCGGAAGAGCCCGTCGCCAAACTGGCCCGTCTTGCTCAAAGCACAAGTCCCGGCGATAAAGATTCCCTGCTATTGCTCCACGGGGTTGAGCCGATTTACGCGCAGATACCCCTGTTTTATAGCGACCGCCCCGTACAGCAGACTTACACGTCGTCTAAGCCAAAGAGCGAAGATGCCGTGCGCTACGTCAACTACGAGAATCTTGCAGAGGTAACAAGGGATGCGCCGAAGCCGATAATCCTTCGTAAAGAGGAGATAGAGCGCCTTTCCGAAGACTACGACATTCGCGTCATAGCCGAGGACGACTCATTAGCCTACGCCACGATTAAGCATAGATAACCGGGCCGCTCGCGCCCGGACGCTCAGCCAGCCAAAGGCGTTGAAGGAGTAAGTGTTCTACGCTTCATAATCATCTCGCCTTTACGGTCGGATGTAGTACCGGCGAATGCGCCTGCAACATCCAGCGCCGATTCATAAAAAAGCTCGCTCTTTTCCGAGCCTGTGATGATTACAGGCTCGTTCATATAGAAACAGACTCCGAGCACTCGCTTCGCCTTGGGCAGCCCTTTCTTAGAGCCGCATGAGCCCAGCACATACTCAATAAAAGAGCGCCACCTGGCCCGCTCTTTCCAGGGCAATAAAATCGACGGCATGAGAAAGATGGTCTTCTCCAGGTAGCCGTTCTCCTTAATCCAGGCCAATTCTTCCTGAAGATAAGGCGACTCAAGTTTATTGTCCTTTACCGAACCGATGATCGTAATGATGGCTTGAGCCTCCGGCATACTTCTCTTTACGAAAGCCCGCCACTCTTCGGGATAAAACCTTGGCGCGCCTTGCGGTGGCAATCTTTTGGGTAAGCTCTGGCGAAGTTTTTCAACGCCCGAAGCTAACCATCGCAGCGCCGGGTATGGCTTATCTATTTTTGACCTGAGCCACTCCAAGCCCTCGTTGAACATGGGCGACTCGTCTCTTTGAGAGCCGAGCGAATAGAGCCGACCGACGAAGGCCAGCCGCTCCGCCATCAGCTCTTCGAAAGTGTAGTTCCCCGGAAAAGCCAGAAAAGGAAAGCGCGAGAGCTTTAATTTCCGTCTCGAAATCCGCGCATCATCGTCTTTGGAATGGCGTAGCAGCAGCAGGCTGGCAGGCGGAATGTATTGCGGAGTAGAAGCCCGGTCAATAGGGATTTTGCTACGCCTCCAACGGTTCCAGAGAAAGGAGAAGCCTACGAAATTAAAATACCCGAAAATCATAAAAGCATTGCCCCATAAAAACTTCTGCCAGGAAGCCTCTCCTTTATCAAACGTTGCCGGCTCTAAATTACGCATGATGTCGAAGGCCCTGAAGAGTCTCAGATGATGTATAGCCTGTGCAAGCTCATCGCTGACAAGAACCATTGATGCCAGCACCCAGCTAGACAGGCCTACCACTACGGCCAAGCTTCCTAAAGTCAGAAATCGTATAAGGGCTTTGTTTGAAGACGCCTTATTGCTCGTCTGATTCCTGCGATACGTCTTAAGGTTTCTCCTGCGTAACGGCTCCGCACGCAGGCTGTGGATTACCTGCTGTCGGCAAGCCCTGCCCGGCCCGTAAGGAATAACGCTGAGCCACAGGACGTAGCTGTAAACAATGAGAAATTTCCAGACAAGAGAGAGAACGACGAGCGCTATGCCGAGAGCCAATTCAAGAGAGGCTCCTGCTGACATTGTCGTGCCAATCAATCCATTCTTACTCGGATAAATTGTGAATAGGACGGTATTTAACGCGCAGAAAGCCGAGGCAGTAGCGAAGAAGACACGGGCAAAGTCATCCTTCCGAAAAAGCGCGATTAAGGCAACGATAGAAAGGAGGGTGAAAAATATCCCGGCCTGTATGCGCATGCCCTCTCCGGGTAACATATCCCCTCTGGCATAGCCCCCTGTTAGGGTCATCCACCAGCCCAGGGCATAGAACAGGAACAGCAGAATGACTATCGCTCTCCACTTAAACCGGAAGCTCTTTCTTATTTTCACCAACCTGTTAATGCTGATGATACCGATACGCATTATTGCCTCAACGCGGCTCGAACGAGTTGTTGGGCTCCCTGCCTGCGGCGGCTTAGGTGAGACCGAGAATGCTGCCGCCTCTCTCAATCTCTTTGCCTGAAGCAGCGGCGCGTGCCCTGTCATCAGCGTAAATCAATGTTCGCCCGCACTGCGGGCAGACCCAGAAATCGAAGTAGTCGAAGACGGCGCTGGCGGCCGGAACCGTTGCCTTCACCCCGCCCACCTTCAGCTCGCCTACAAGGTCGGACAGCATGACTAACTTCAGCTCAGATTGACACTCGGGGCAAAGCCTTCCTCTATTAGACACGGGTTACTTCTCCTTTCAGTCCATTATCTTATCCAGGCCCCTGACGAGCCCTACATAATTTCTCACTTTACGAATCGCCAGCAGAGTGCCCTGTATGTAGGGCTCCGCTCCGCTGCCTGCGTCGTGGCGTATGGTCAGTCGCTCTTCTTTCGCGCCGAAGATTGCCTCGACGCTGATGACGTAAGAGGGAAGACGAATCGAATGCACCTGCACGCCGTTTAAGCTGACTCCCCTGCTCTCTCTTTCACCGATTGTTTTCTCTACCGGATGTGTAACTTCAGGCTTGCTAATCTCCGAGAGCCTGAAGGCCAGCTCGCGCGTCGTCCCGCTCGGCGCGTCCTGCTTCGAGTCCGAGGCATAGTCGATAATCTCCCAATGAGACAGGTACTTCGCGGCCTCGCAGGCAAAGCGCTGCAAGAGGACAGCCGTGATGGCGAAATTACCTGCGGCTATCACGCCGACTCGTTTCTCAAGAGCGGCCCGGTTGATTTCAATAAAATCCTCGTCCGTGAGCCCCGAAGAGCCTATGACGACGTGAACGCCTCTGTCGATTGCCGTCATCACATTGGCTTTCACGGCGTCCGCTTTTGTGTAATCGACTAAGACATCCGTAGGGGTGTCCAGGGCTTCCGCGACAGAGCCGCTGACAATCAAGTCCAAGTTTGAGCCGCCTATAGCATCTTTCAGGCGACTTCCCTTGTGAGTGCGAGAGACGGCACCGGCAAGGCTCATGTCGTCTGCTTCAGACACGGCCATGCAGAGAGGCTTTCCGACCCATCCGGTCGCTCCGGCAACGCATACGTTCAGTGTCATAAACTTAAATCTATCGCATTCAACTAAGGTTTACTGTCCGGCGCTTCGAGCCGGGAACAGGAACTTGAGTATAGGCCCGGCCCGTTTTGAAAACTCCCTGTCGTCATGGCCGCTGCCCTTGGCCTCGAAGTACGTTAAGTCAGAGCTCAACGTCCAGCCTTTATTAACCAACGCGTCGCGCAGCTCTCTGACCGTGTCCGCCGTCCCCGCCCCCTCTCCCGTTCCTATGTCGAGCCAGATACGCAGGGGCGGCTTGGCTTCGAGCGCCTTCACGTTGCGAATCAGCAGCTTGTTATCCCACCAGAGAGAAGGCGACACGACGGCCAGCTTGCCGAAGACCTCCGGGTGTGTCAGCCCCAGATGAAGCGTTGCTATCCCGCCTAAGGACGCGCCTCCAAGCCCCGTGTTGGCCGCGTCCGGCAGAGTTCTAAGCTCGCGGTCGATGAAGGGCTTAAGCTCTTCTATGAGCATGCGGCCGTAGGCGTCCGCCTTTCCGCCATTCTTGAAGCCGCGCGGGCGCGTCGGAGTGTACTCGTCGAAGCGAGCCTCCGAGGTGCCGCCGTTATAAATCATGACGATGATGAGCGGCTCTATCTGCCCTGAGGCGATGAGCGGTTTTGCTATCTCGTCTATGCGCCAGAGGACAAACACCGAGCCGCCGTCGTGCATGTAAAGCACAGGGTAGCGACGGGTCGAGCCTTCGTCAAAGTAGCCGGGCGGCAGCCAGATGATTACGTCGCGCTCGTTGGAAAGAATCTTTGAGGGAAAATTCTTAAACATGCGGAACTCGTCGTTGAGGAGCCGCGTCTGGGCGTCGGCCCTAGGCCCTGCGAGGCAGCAGAGCGCAAAGAAGGCAATCGTCAGGAGGAGTCGTGAGATTCTACGCAGCACAGATAGTCTCCCTGTATTCAAGCCTGTAAATTATCCCTCACCATACAATGTCGTCCGGTATCTCGACTATCCCGCGCCCTTCGAACTCTCCCGGCGTCAACAGCGCTTCCGCTTCGCCGCCGAGCCAGCCTTTGTACTGCCTGTCCCACAGCACGGTTGCGACCGCCGTGGCCAGATTAAGACAATGCTTCGTGGGAATCACTACAAAGCGGTGGCAGTGGCTTATATGAGGCTTTGATACGCTGCCGTCTTCCGGCCCAAAAACGTAGACGGCATTCTGCGGGTGCTCGAAAGCGTGAAGCGGCTCAGACTGCTTTCTCACCTCCACGGCTACGGGCACAACGTTCTCGAACTGCTCGAAGGGATAATCGTAATTGATAATCTCCACGTCGGCGTAGCCCTTCATGCGCTCTTCGCGCGGCAGCCTGCGCCTGCCTGAAATCTCTAAAGAGACGCGCTCGCCCGTGAACCAGACCTGTCTCAAGCCGTAGCAGGATGCCAGCCGCACCACCATGCCCACGTTATGAGCGTACTTCGGGTCAATCAACACTATGGCCGGGGGACGCCCCACGGGCGCTTCTGACTTATTTAAGACTCTTGTGATAACGCGCTTTTCCTGCATAGACACCTACCGGCCACAGCAACAGGATAATCACCGCCCAGAGCCACACCCAGTTATCGAGCCAAATATTAAGAGCATGAGGCCGTGGCATACTGTCCGTGAGCACTATTAAGAGCATGATAACCAGAGCGCCCGCCAGACTGAGCGACACGCCCAGCAGGTGCGGGAAAATCGCCTGCTGAATAAACCGCTCCTTCTTTTGTAGCGCCCTTGAGAGAGCATATAAAGAGCCTGCAATAATTGCCAGCAGCAGCACTAGAGCGACAACCGCCGCGACGATAAAAGCCACGACGCCGTCAGGGATAATGTTAATGTCGCTCATCCTACTCTCAAAGGCTTCCGAAGACTCTGGCCTCTAAATCCTTCGTGTCAAAGTCCCGGCTGAAGACATCTTCGATGCTCAGCTTCTCCACTTCAAGCAGGTATTTCACCATCAGGTGATATTTGAAGTACCTGTACTTTGAATCATCCAAGGGGTTCTCCTTCCACAGCCTCACGCCCTCGTCGTAGGTGATGGTGGTGTCTACAGCTATGTACTCGCAGTAGCCCTCGTTTTTCCACTGCGGCATGAGCGATGCTCGCAGCGTGCCTACCTTCTTTCTGATAAAGAGGTGCGTCACTTCATGCGCAATCACGCCGCTCAAAGACCTGCTGTTGTTTTCGGGACGATTAAGGAAGACCTTGTCTTCCTTTGCGTCCGACTTATTGATGATGATGTTGTTGATGAAAGGGACGCTGTTTGCGAAAGACCTGAAAGCCTTGTTGCTCAGGAAGGCGTATAGGCCATGACTGTTGGTCAAAAAAACCCTGCGGCTCAGCTCCCTGTCATAAATAGTCGATTTAGATAGTCTCGCTTCCGCATCATCCAGAACCTTGTGGATGCCATCATCCAGCGGCTCTCTTGAGTAAACCTTGAAGCCACGATAGCTGGCTTCGTGAGCAAACAGGTATTGCGGGAAGCATATGGTCAGAAGATAGCCTATGAAAAGAGTCGTCGCCAGATAGCGTGCGGCCCTGTAGGCCCTGCTCTTTGGTCTCGCGGCGCGGTATTGACGGTAAACCCGGAGCGCGTTGGTAAAGACTTTCTTCATGCCCGTCTCCTGTCATGCCTGTCAAAGTAAAACCCTCGATTGCTTTTACGGAGCGGTCTCAATTATGGTTTCGCCATGATGGAGCGAGTCTGGGAGCGTCTTCGCGCGTGGGGCGTAGCTGCCCAGAGTATGTTTGAGACGGAGTCCTCCTTTATAGTTTTCGGCGTGCGAGGCAATCTGCCCGTCGTGCTGAAGGTGCTGCGCCGTCCCGGTGACGAGTGGTTGTCGGGAGAAGTGCTTGAAGCCTTTGACGGCCAAGGGACGGTGCGCGTTTACGAGCAGGTCGCGGGCGCTGTGCTGCTGGAAATGCTTGAGCCGGGGACTCAGCTTGCCTCTATGGCTCTTACGGGACAGGACGCGGAGGCGACAGAGATTCTGGCCGGGGTGATAGAAGAGATGTCTCGTGCGGGCGCATCAAGCGGGACGTTCGTGACGGTGGAGGACTGGGGCAAGGCGTTCGAGTGGTATCTGTCAAGCGGCGACAAAAGTATTCCGGCAGACCTTGTGCGCGAAGCAGGAGAGCTATACCTGTCGCTCTGCTCGTCACAAAAAGAGGCGAGGCTCCTGCACGGAGACCTTCAGCACTACAATGTTCTCTTTGACTCGCGGCGCGGCTGGATAGCCATAGACCCCAAGGGAGTCGTGGGCGAGGTCGAGTATGAAATAGGCGCGGCGCTGCGGAATCCCTGCGAGAGGCCGGAGCTGTTTGTATCGCCAGAAGCGATTGAGAGAAGAATCAGGTGCTTTGAAAAGAGGCTCGGGCTGGACGCAGAGAGAGCGCTCTGTTGGGCTTTCTCTCAGGCCGTGTTGTCGGCAATCTGGGGCGTGGAGGACGGGTTCGAGGTAGACGCCGGGAATCCTTCCCTGCTGCTGGCCGACTCTATTCGACAGCTTCTGAGGTAAGACATGACTATACGATTCAGCCGTTGGCTGGCAATCCTGGGCGGCATATTGGCCCCGCTCGCGGAGACGATTCGCCGTTGGAGCACCTGGCGGGAATCTCCCGCCAATCTGTTTGACGACTACATCATGGGAGCCTTCCTGCTCTACGCGGCGTGGCTCACAGGGAAAGACGCTCTAAGGGGCCAGCGCTTTCTAGTGGCCGCCTGGGGCTTTGCCTGCGGTCTGGGCTACTACAGCTTCTTCGGACAGTTGCAGAGCCTGCGCGCGGGCCAGCCAGACCCTTCGCGCCTGCCTTCAGAATTTGTACTCCTGATTAAAGGCATCATCTGGGCTCTGGGCATAGCGGCTCTTGCCGCGAGCCTGAGACGATTGCCTGAGAAAGAAGTAAAGGCTTGAGCGCGAGAGACTATGCCGCTGAACCTGCCAGCCATCACAAACGCGGCCGACTATGCGCGACACTTCAGGAGCGACGTGTGGCAGGAGGCTGCCGAGGTCATCTGCGAGAGACACAATCTTTCACGCACGCGTGTCTTGCGCCGCTCGGAGCAGGGCGAGAATCTGGTCTTCTTCGTTGACGAGCGATTCGTTATCAAAATCTTCGCGCCGTTTCGCCAAAACTACCTGCGAGAGCGAGCGGCGCTGGAAGCCCTGGGCGGCACGCTGGACATTCAAACGCCCGCAGTCCTGTACGCCGGAGACATCGAGGGCTGGTCTTATCTGGTGATGACGCAGCTTGCGGGCATACCTGCCAAGGAGGCGTGGCCCGGGATTGACACGCGCGGGCGCGTAGAGATTGCCTCTCATCTTGGAGCGGCGCTTAAGGGTCTGCACAATCACCCGGCTTCCCTCTCGCAGGCTTCCACGAATCGGGACTGGCGCGAGTTTATAGAGCGGCAGGCAGAAACCTGCATAGAGCGTCAGCGTGCCTGCGGCGTGAACGCGGGATGGCTTGAGAGTCTGCCCGCTTACGTTGACGCGAGGCCTGCGATGTTGTCGAAAGAGCGCGAGCCAGTGCTGCTTCACGGCGATGCTCATCTGGGCAACCTGCTGCTCGCGCGTGAGGGAGGGCGCTGGAAGATTTCCGGCCTCTTTGATTTTGGCGACTCGCTCAGGGGCTTTCACGAATATGATTTTGTAGCGCCCGGTGTGCTGATGGTACAGGGGAGCCGCGAGTTGCAGCGGGCCATGCTGCTCTCTTACGGCTACACGGAGTCGCAGCTTGACCAGAGCCTGCGCGCCCGCTTGATGCTCTTAACGATTCTCTATGAGTGCAGCGACCTGCGTAAGTACGCCCTGCGCCTTAAGCCCGAAGCCCTGAGCTTCACGCTCGAAGAGCTTGAAGCGGCAATCTGGAGATTCGCTGACGACTAAGAAGGTGCCGGGATTTTCTTCTCTAATCTCTCGCTCGCGGTTTAGAATGGGCGCGGCCAAAGCCTGAGAGGTGATTTATGGAGAAGCCTATTTTCGCATGCTGCCTGTGGGGGCTCCTGATTCTGGCGTCGGGTTGCGGCGCACTGCCGCAGACTCAGACGCAGACCGGCACGCAGTCTCGAAATCCTCTCTTTGTGCCTGCGCAGGGCTTTCCGCTCAACGTCGGCGGCCGCCCTCAGGACGTAGCCGCAGCCGATTTGAACAGGGACGGCAAGCTGGATGTAGTAACCTGCAATGAAGAAAATACCGTGACGGTGCTGCTCGGTAACGGCCGGGGCGGCTTCGCGCCAGCGCCCGGCTCGCCCATCAGTAAGGCCGCGCACATGGTAGCCATCGGCGACGTTAACAATGACGGCAACGCTGACCTTGCCCTGACTCATCACGACAGCTTCGGCGTAGAGGTGCTGCTCGGCACAGGCGACGGCCGCTTCTCTCCCGCTCCCGGCTCGCCCTTCGCGGCGCATCAGGGCACGAAGCCTCACAACCACGGGCTAACTCTTAGCGACCTTAACGTGGACGGTAATCTGGACATCACCACGTCCAATCAGGATGACAACAGCGTCTCGGTCTTGCTGGGGGATGGCCGTGGCAGTTTCAAGCCCGCCAACGGCTCTCCCTTTGCCGTGGGGCGTGCGCCGTATCCGCACGCCGTCGCGGACGTGAACGGCGACGGCAAGCCCGACATAGCAGCGCCGAACGTAGGCGGCAATAGCGTGACGGTGCTGCTGGGCGACGGCCGTGGCGGCTTCAGCGCTGCGACAGGCTCGCCCTACGCGGTTGCACAGCGCCCCTACAACCTTGCCATAGGAGACGTGAGCGGCGACGGCAAGCCTGACATCGTTACGACTCACGACGACATAAACCTTATCAGCACGTTGCTGGGCGACGGCCGTGGGGGTTTTAGTCCTGCTCCCGCCTCGACCTTTGACCTTGGCAGGCGCGGCTACGACATTGTCGCGGCGGACGTGACGGGAGACGCGCGCAAGGAGCTTGTCATAGGAACCGAGGGGAGCGACTCCGTCTTGGTGCTGCTCGGTAACGAGCGCGGCGGCTACACGCACGCCCCAGGCTCTCCCTACAAGGGCGATAGAAGCCCGAGGATAGCCGTGGGCGACGTGAACGGCGACGGCAAAGCAGACCTCATCACAGCCAACAACGGCTCGACAAACATCACAGTCTTATTAGGCAAGTGAAGAGAAGAAATTAACAGGGATAGACAGGATAAAGAAGAAGCAATACTTCTGTTTTTATCCTGCTTATCCTGTCCATCCTGTTTGAATTTGCATCGCTGATAAGCGCCATTTATCATAGAGCATGCTTGAAATCCTGAACATTGTTATAGTCGTGCTGCTGGTTCTGGCTAACGGTTTCTTTGTCGCCTCGGAGTTCGCGCTGGTGGGCGTGCGCCGCTCTCGCATAGCGACTCTGGCTGAGGCTGGCAACCGCCGTGCGAAGAGGCTGCTGGGGTTGGTAGACAACCTCAACGCGTACATCTCGGCCACACAGCTTGGCATTACTCTCTCGTCGCTGGCGCTCGGTTGGATTGGCGAGCCTGCGATTGCTCATCTGTTGGAAATCCCGCTCAAGGGCAGAGTCTCGGACACTGTGCTTCACACCATAGCCTTCGCCGTGGCGTTCAGCATCATCACCTTTCTTCACATCGTGCTTGGCGAATTAGCGCCGAAGACGATTGCGCTTGAGCGCGCGGAGAAGACTGCGCTCGCCATAGCCATACCCATGCAGCTCTTCTACAAGACATTTTATTATCCTATACGCCTGCTTGATTGGGCTGGCACGCGCACCGTTCGAATGATGGGCCTGCATCCGACGAACGAGCACGCCTCTATCTATACTGAAGAAGAGCTGCGCCAGCTAATAGACATCTCGCGCCGCAGCGGCCATCTCGAAGAAGAGGAACAGAAGCTCATCAGCAACGTCTTCGACTTCTCGGACGCGGAAGTCCGAGAGGCGATGATTCCGCGCACGGCCGTTGACGCCATCCCCGTCAACGCGACCATAGAAGAGACTAAGAAGGCTTTTCGAAGCCTGGGCTACTCGCGCCTGCCCGTCTACCGAGACCGCATAGACGACATCGTGGGTATACTGTTCAGGCGCGACCTTGAGCCTTATCTTGAGCAGCCGCAGGCGGACGGCTTCAATCTGGAAGCGCTGCTTCACCCGCCGCAGTTCATTCCCGCCACGGCACGATTGGGCGCTGCGCTCCGCCACATGCAGGCCACGCGCACGCACCTCTCCATAGTCGTTGACGAGCACGGCGGCATGGAGGGCATAGTCACGCTCGAAGATTTGCTGGAAGAGATAGTCGGTGAAATCAACGACGAGTACGACGAAGAGGTGCGCTCGCAGATAATGAAGGAGGCGGACGGCACTTACCTGTTGAGCGGCATGCTGACGGTGCGCGACGCCAATCGACAGCTTAACCTGCACCTGCCGGAAACGGGAGGCTACACGACGCTCGCGGGCTTCCTGCTGGCGCAGGCCGGGCGTCTCTTGCAGGAAGGAGAGACTGTAGAGTACGAGGGCATGCGCTTTAAGGTCGAGCGCATAGACCGTCGCCGCATACGCCGCGTGCGCTTCACGCCCGGCGCGGAAGACAATAAGCTGTCCAACGTGGCGGCCCTTTCCTTAGTCGCCTTCTACCTGATAGGCCATTTACAGACTCATACTGTTCTTCACTAATATTTTCAGGCTTCGGCTGATACTCCCGCTTGGGCTTTCTCGCGTTAATAAGTAGGGCGCAAAGTTTTGCGCGCTATTTTGCTGTTGACGGAGGAGAGAAAGAGATGAACGCGCCTGTCACGCCTGACAACATCATGCAGTTGGGTCTTGGTTTCTGGGCCTCTAAGACGCTCTTGAGCGCCGTCGAGCTGGGGCTCTTCACGGAGCTTGCCAAAGGCCCCATGACCCTCGAAGCCATAAAGGAGCGGCTCAGTCTACACGAGCGCAGCGCAGTGGATTTCCTGGACGCGCTCGTCTCGCTTCGCATGCTTGAGCGCGACTCGTCGGGCCGCTACAGCAACACGCCCGAGACGGATACATATCTGGACAGAGCGAAAGTCACCTACATGGGCGGGATGCTTGAGATGGCGAACGCGCGCCTTTATCCCTTCTGGGGCTCGCTGACGGAGGCCCTCAGGACGGGCAGGCCGCAGAACGAGGCCAAGAGCGGCGGCAACTTCTTCGAGGCACTCTACGCGGAGCCGGAGCGGCTGGAAGGCTTTCTGAGCGCCATGACGGGCTTGAGCCTAGGCGCGGGGCAGGCCATAGCGCAGAAGTTTCCCTGGAGCGACTACCGCACCTTCATAGACATAGGCGGCGCTCAGGGAGGCGTGCCCGTTCAAATCGCGCTCGCGCACGAGCACCTGACGGGCGGAAGCTTCGACATCGCTTCGGTCGGCCCCGTCTTCGAGAAATACGTTGCGAGCCACGGGCTGTCGAATCGGCTGCGCTTTCACGCGGGCGACTTCTTCAAAGACGCTTTGCCGCAGGCAGACGTGCTGGTGATGGGCCACATACTGCACGACTGGGATTTGGCGGAGAAGCGCATGCTCTTGAAGAAAGCCTACGACGCGCTTCCCGAAGGCGGCGCGCTGATAGTCTTCGAGGCTTTGATAGACGACGAGCGGCGCGAGAACACTCTGGGCTTGCTGATGAGTTTGAACATGCTGATAGAGACGCCGGGCGGCTTTGACTACACGGGCGCGGACTGCTCAGGCTGGATGCGCGAGACGGGCTTCCGGCAGACGCGCGTCGAGCACCTCATAGGCCCGGACTCTATGGTCATAGGATTTAAGTAAAGACAAAAACAGAGGTCAGTACCGCCTGCGGTAGCGGGCGGGTTATAGTTCAGCTAGAGTCATGCCTGA
>DATELK010000200.1:0-2362 GCA_035276685.1 Pyrinomonadaceae bacterium
CGGGCGGGTATTAGTTAAGCATGACTCTACTGTAGCTAATACCCGCCCGCTACCGCAGGCGGTACTGTCCTCTGTGTCTTAGCTTGCCTTCATTCCAAGTTGCCAGAACAGGAACGAGAGCGTGTCGGTCATGTCTTCAATCTGCTTGCTGACGGGCGTGCCGCCGGAATGTCCAGCCTTGGTGTCGTAGTGCAGCAGTATGGGCTTATCGGAGCCTGTCATGGCCTGCATGAGCGCGGCCATCTTGCGCGCGTGCAGGGGCGCGACGCGAGTGTCTGCGTCGCCCGTGATAAAGAGCACTGCCGGGTACTTGGTGCCCTGCTTCACGTTCTGATACGGCGAGTATGCGCGCAGGTACTTGAACTGGTCTTCCTTTTCCGCAGACCCGTATTCGGGAACCCAGAACTTCGCCACCAGAAACTTGTCGTAGCGAATCATGTCCAGCAGGGGATAGGAGCAGACGACCGCCTGGAAAAGCTCCGGCCGCTGCGTCATGGCAGCGCCTACGAGCAAGCCGCCGTTTGAGCCTCCGGCGATTGCCAGCTTCTGCGGGCTGGTGTAGCGATTCTTGATGAGCCACTCGGCCGCGCCTATGAAGTCGTCGAAGACGTTCTGCTTGCGCTCAAGCATCCCGGCCTCGTGCCACTTCTCACCGAACTCTCCGCCGCCGCGCAGGTTCGGCACAGCGTACACTCCGCCCTGCTCCACCCAGTAGGCAGCGAAGGTCGAGAAGCCCGGCGTCATAGAGCTATTGAAGCCGCCGTAGGCCGTCATGTAAGTCGGGTTCGTGCCGTCCAGTTTCGTGCCCTTTTTGTAGACGACATACATGGGCACTTTCGTCCTGTCTTTGGATTCGTACCAGACCTGCTTGACCTCTATCTGGTCTACGTTGACGGGGACGTTGATGCGCGCCCACTCCTCCTGCTTGCCCGTGGAAATCTGGTAGCGATAGATGGTGTAGGGCTGCTTATAAGAGCTGAAGCTGTAGAAGGCTTCGTCCTTGTCCCACTCGCCCACCATAGAGCCGCCGCTTCCCATGGGCGGGAGCGGCACGTCGCGCACATACTTGCCGGACGGTTCGTAGACCTTAACCTTCGACGAAACGTTATCAAGATAGTTGACGAAAATCCTGCCGCCCGCTAGCCGCATGCTGTTGATAACGAACTTGTCTTCGGGGACTACTGTGCGCCAGCCTTCGCGCGCAGGGTTGCGAAGGTCAACGTCGACGATGCGGCGGTTAGGAGCCTGCCAGTTGGTCAGTAGGTACAGGTGATTATTCTCGACCGTGCCGGAGAAGGTGGCGTCAAGGTCGTTGACGATTGGCGTTATAGGCCCGTTGCGCTCAAGGTCTTTGACGTAAAGCTCAATCTTTCTGGCCGCAGAGCCGTGGCTCACAGAGATGGTCAGCCACTTGCCGTCGCGCGAAACGTCCGGCGAGATAATCTGCGTCGGGCCGTAGCCTTTGCCGAAAACTTCAACGTCCTTAGAAACGTCCGTGCCCATCTCGTGATACATCACGCGCGAGCCCACGCCGTTCTGGTACTTTGCGTAATAGATGCCCTTCTTGTCGGGCGTGATGGTCGTGCCGAAGTAACGCGCTTTCGGAAAGCGGTCGGGCAGCTCCTTGCGCGAATCAATGTCTAGGATGACGCCCGTGACTTCGTCCGCGCCGCCCTCGCGTATGCCGTACATGAAGAGCTTGCCGTCCTGCGACACGTCCATCGTGGAGGCCGAAGAGGTCTGGTCTTTCGTCCAGGTGTTCGGGTCAACCAGCACCACGTCTTTTCCATTTTCACGCATGTAGATGACGGGCTGGTTCTGCGAGGCGAGCCGTTTGGTGAAGAAGTAGCGCCCGCCGCGCTCGAAGGGCACGCTGATGGTGTCTATCTTCAGAAGCTCGGAGAGCCTGCCGCTGATGCGGTCACGCCCCGGCAGGGCTTCGAGTATCGCGTCCGTGTAGCGGTTCTGCTCGTCAATCCAGGCTCGCGTCTCAGGGCTCGTTTGGTCTTCGAGCCAGCGATACGGGTCTGTAAGCTCTACGCCGAAGATGGTCTCTCGGACTGCCTCGGCGCGGGTCTTGGGCGGGTTGCGCTTGAGTCCCGCGACCTGTGCCAGCGCTGTGGCAGCGCCCGTTTGTGAAGAGATAATAGTGAAGACTAGAAGCAGCAGCGAGCATGTGCGCAAGAAGCGTCTCTCAGACATCAGCTTTCTCCTAAAGATGAAGATGGGAATCAACTGGCTTTTAGGGTGAAGCCGTAGTTTCTCAAAAAACCTTTGCGCGGTCTAGTCGGAAAGCGGACTTTAAGTAAAACAGGTCAGTACCGCCTGCGGTAGCGGGCGGGTCTTCAGTTAAGCTAGAGAC
>DATELK010000201.1:0-75320 GCA_035276685.1 Pyrinomonadaceae bacterium
CCGCCATCTCCGTGAAGAGGATGTTCAGGAGGTCAACTATGGTTTCGGGCCGAGCGCGGTGTGCCAGCTTGGCGAAGCCTCGCACGTCGCAGAACAGAACTGTGACGCGGCGGTTCGTCCCGCCCAACTGGAACTTCTGAGGGTTCTCTACAAGCTCCTTGATGATGTGCTCGGGCATGAAGCGCGCGAAGGCCGCGCGTGCGCTCTCTTCGCGCCGCATGCGCTCGTGAGCGTTGGCGGCTTCTATCGCGGTGGCGGCCTGAGCGGCCACGGCCGCCAGAAGCTGCGTGTCCACGTCCGTGAAGGTCTCAAGCACGTCGCGGCGGTCTATGTAGAGCGCGCCGTGGACGGCCTCGCGTCCCACGAGCGGCGCGCAGGCCAGAGAGCGTATGCCCTGCATGACGGCGCTCTGGCTGACGTTCAAGTCAACGTCGTGCCTCACGTCATGCGACGAAAGCATGACGCGCTTCTCCATAGCCGTTCGCACAGCCGTGCGGCTGATGGTGCTCTCCTGCACCTGCCCGCTACCGGAATTACGAAAGCGAAGGCTCACGGGCCTGGGGTCGCCGCAGGGGTCTGCGACGAGCGCCGCGCAGCAGTCCGCGGGGATAGAGCTCATGACGACTTCCGTCGCGTAATCTAGGATGGCTCCCGTGTCGAAGACGGTGGCGAGCGCCGCGCTCATCTCGCAGAGCTGCGCGAGAATCTCAGCCTTGCGACGCAGTTCCTTAAGCTCCGCCTCTTTGGTCTGGCCCGAGTTGAAGGTGGTCGTCAGAAGCTGCGAGACGCTTGAGCTTGCGGGAACCATGGTGGTTCCCATAGAGAGCGGCTCGTCTATGTAGCGTAGCGGCGCGTCATCCTTCCAAATGACTTTGAAGGCGGCGCTGATAATCTTTATCTCCTCGCCCGTGCAGAGCGTGTGAGGGGCGCTGGTAATCTGTTTCTCGCCGACTAAAACCAGATTGCCGTTGCTCACGTTCCAAAGCTCCGCCTGCTCGCGCGAGACGGCGCGAATCTCTGCGTGGCGGCGCGAGACGCGCAGGTCGTCTAGGCGAATGTTGTTGTCCTGCGCGCGTCCTATCGTGAGGCGAGCGCCTTCCGGCAACTCCCACTGCCTCTTCTGCCCGTCCAGCTCCTGAATAATGAACATATACCCTCGCACGCTTATTTTAACCCAGCGCGGGGCAAACGAACATAGAGGAGCGAAGCGGAAAACAAAAAGCCCCCGCTACCATCGCGGAGGCTTTTTGCCCGACCGAAGGAAGTAAAGCTTATCTACCGCCCTTGGCGAAGTAGCTGACGCACTGGCCCTGATTCTTAAACGGGCCGGGCGCTGCATAGAATTGCTGCCAGCCGCCGTTCTTGCAGGTGTCCGCGCTCTCGAAGGAGAAGAGGGTGTTGTTGACCATGATGTTGTCGACGAGGGACGTTTGCACGCCGCCCACCTGCGACCAACCGGCATCGGTCACCAACTGAAGCCCCACGACTTCATAGCTTCCGTAGGCTGCCACGGCGCTGTCGTAAGGGTCATAGAAATTTCCACCCAACTGGCTGGTGTCTACTGTTTTGCCAGTTTCGAGCAGGTCGCCGCTGCTCTGCCAGCCCGGAGTGCAGAGGTTATAGTTGGGAGGCGTCCCCAGATAGACAAAGATGTTCTTGACCGTAGTTGTGTTGGGGATAAGCACGTTAATCTGGAATCTGGGCGAGCCGCCGCCGCAATCTCCCTCGGTCAGATTAAAATCGGTGCTGAGCTTCTCAAGGTCTGCGAAGGTTATTCCGGTAGGAATACCAAGGTCTATGCCGCCGTAGCCGGGGTCATTATCCGAGCGGAGCTGGGCCGCCGTCGGTGAGGCGTTGCCCGGCGAGACGAGCTGCGCTTCGCCGAAGAGCTCATAGGCTCCGGCCGACGCCTTCTTACCGAAAGCCAGGCTGGTGCACAGCAGAGCAAAAACGAGCGAGGTAACAAGAACTGAGCTTTTTCTGGTGAATTTACTCATGGGGCTTCTCCTTTTTGGAAGAATTATTGGGGGCAAGAATTAAGCTCCTGCCGTCTGTTAAGTGATGGCGAACCAGCGTACTAACAGAACCGACAGCTTATCGTCCGCCTGAACAGAGCCGTAGCTGCTACGGGTTCAGCCGGCTGAAACACCATGCCGCACGTATCATGGCCTGAGGATTTAACGCTGGCTCGGTAAAGACACTTACGTTCACACAAAAGCAACCGCTCAAGGCGGCGTCGCAAGTGGCACTACGATGAAGTTACTGGTGATGGAACGAGGTATGTGGCAAGGGGCTCTGGGCTTATTTGTCTTGCTGAACTACTTGTTTTCCAACACCCGGAATGACCGCACGTCTTTCTCTGGGCCAAGAAAACCACGCGGCGACCATCAATCATGCTGTAAAGCGCCGCACACTTTAATCCACTATAGAAGGAGTGTCAAGGTAATTCGGGTCTAACGAAACAGGTCAGTACCGCTTGCGGTAGCGGGCGGGTTATACGCACACTTGCGTCAAGCTTAAGGCTTGAGACCCGCCCGCTATCGCAGGCGGTACTGACCTGCTTTTTTAACCAAGCGCTCTCTTACTTGCCTGTGTTGACGTACTGTATGCAGTCGCCCTGATTCTTGAACGCGGAGCCGTCCGCTCTCCTGTACGAGCCCCAGCTACCGGCCTTGCACTGCTCCTTGGCCGTGGCTACTTTGTAAGGCTCGAAATCGTAGGTCACGCAGTCTCCGTTGTAGCCGAGCGTGAGCGTGTCTGTCGAAGCTACCAGCGTGGGGTTGCCGCTTCCCTGGTTAACGCCGAAGCCCAGGATGGTGGCGTTGGGATTGTTGGCTACGATGGTGTCCCACGTGACGAAGGTGTCGCGGTTAGGAGCGCCGGGGATGGGATTCGAAGACCACCAGATGGCCTGGCCGCCCATGTAGGCGTCCCACGTCTGCCACGTGTTGTCCTGAATCGAACCCTGATTCACATTATAGACCGGCTCAAAGACCAGCGTCGTGAAATCGCCCGGGTTGAGCGTGCCGCCGTTGATGTCAACCTGTATGTTGATGGCCGGAAGCTGCACGTCAGAGTCCGTGGCGCTGGCGGCGCGATAGGTGGCGTAGCCCATCTGGTCAACGTCCGCGAGCGCCGTTCCGACGTGGTCATAGTTGAACAGGGTGACCTTGTCTGCGCCGGTCGGTGTGACGGTCTCAAGGCTGCCTACGCCCGAAGGAGGCGTCGCGGGGCCTACGCGGAACGTGCCGTTGCCTGCGTTGCGCGTGTAGAGCACCCAATTGTTCGTCGGCGGGGTGTTCTCTGCCTGTCGAACGATTTCGCTCTCGGTGACGATGATCTTGGTGCCGCAGACGGCTGAGACGCCCATCGTAGAGGCTGCGACGGCGAGGACAACGAACGCGACGAGCGCGACGAGTTTAAACGAAGCGAAAGATTTCATCATTTTTCCTTTCATGATGGGGGCAAGATAATTACATCCTGCGGTTTCAGTTAAGCTAAAGAAGCGAGTCTGGGCGGCCTGACAAAACAGGCCTTGCTCGCTTTGCACAGTACTCTATTGCTCCGGCCTGAGGCCGGAAAAAGAACCATGCCGCACGTATCATGGCTAAATTGATTTAACCCTGCTTGAGGAGGTAAACGGATAAAATATCAACGGTGGCGCTCGCAAGTGGCACTACGATGATTTAATGCTGGTGATGGCGGGACTACGGCAAGGGGCTCTGGGCTTATTTAACTTGCTTACCTCTTTAATCCAACACCAAAAACTGACCGTTAAAGCCGGGCAACATTTAACGGCAGCGAGACTGCTATGTTCCAAAGCGTAAGGCGCACTTTAATCTACAGGCGAGTGACTGTCAAGCTGGCCCACAAGTTTCTGGCCCAGTCTTCACGCATTAGCTTTCCGCGTACTGGCGCGCAAGCTCCCTCTTGAGCAGCTTTCCCGTTGGGCCTTTCGGAATGTCTTTGACGAAGCGCACCGTCTTGGGACACTTGTAGTCTGCAAGCCGAGCGCGGCAGAAAGCTATAACTTCGTCTTCGGACACTTCCTCGGCTCCCTCTTTGAGAATCACGAAGGCCGCGACCTCTTCGCCGTAAAGCTCGTCGGGGATGCCTATGGTGGCGGCTGCCGCAACCTGCGGGTGCTGGTACAGAACCTCGTCTATCTCGCGCGGGTAGATGTTCTCGCCGCCGCGAATAATCATGTCCGTCTTGCGGTCGACTATGTAGAAGAAGCCGTCCGCGTCTCTGTAGCCAACGTCGCCTGTGTGAAACCAGCCGTTGCGGAACGCGCGCTCGGTCGCCTCCGTGTTCTTGAAATAGCCCTTGAGGATGTTCTCGCCGCGCAGCACTATCTCGCCTAAGGTGCCGTCCGCGACTTCCCTGTCCTCGTCGTCCACCACGCGCATCTCGTTGCCTATGGGCATGCCGCAGGAGCCGGGCCGCCTGCGCCCGTCCGGCGGGTTAAAGGTCGAGCGGCAGGTTGATTCCGACAGCCCGTAGCCTTCTATGACCAGACAGTTGAAGCGCTCCTCGAACCTCTTCATGACTTCGGCAGGGACGGGCGCGGAGCCGCACATGGCAAAGCGCAGTTGTTCAGTTCTCAAGCCTTCCGGCACTCCTTCCGGGTAAGTCTCAAGGAGCATGGAGAGCATAGTGGCCACGGAGCCGAAGGAGGTGATTTCGTAATCCGAGATGATTTTCCAGAAGCGCGAGGCCGAGAACTTCGGGCTCACTACGGTCGAGCCGCCCGCGTAGAGCGGCGTCATCGTCGTGACCGAGACGGCGTTCATGTGAAAGAGCGGCATGATAGTGAGCAGACGGTCGCGCTCTGTGAAGCCGAGCCACAGTGCAATCTGTCGAGCGTTGGCTATCAGGTTGCCGTGCGTCAAGAGACAGCCCTTGGGCTTTCCCGTTGTGCCCGAAGTGTAGATGATTATCGCCTCGTCGTCGCGCCCGAGGTTTACAGGCGCAAGAGGCTCGCTGTCGGCAAACTCCCGCGTAGCTTCCGCTTCATCATCAAACTCTATAACGTGCCTGAGGTGCGTCAATCCGTCGCGAATCTCTTCGACTCTGGGAATAAATTCATGGCTTACGAGAATCGCTTTGGCTTCGGAGTTGCCGATGACGAAGGCCATCTCCTGCGATTTCAGAAGGGAGTTGACGGGCCCCGCGAGCGCGCCCAGAGTGAAGCAGGCGAAGTACGCGATGATGTACTCCGCTGAGTTGGGCATGAGAAGGCTGACCACGTCGCCCTTCTTAATGCCTCGCTCGGAGAGCATGCGTGCGGCCCTCTTAACGGCCCCTTCAAACTCGCCGTAGGTGAAGCTGCGGCCGTCCGCTTCCGAGAAGAGAAAGGGCTTGTCCGGCTGCGCTGCCGCGCGTGTCTCAAGCAGCTCCGGCAGGTTTCCGGCTTCCCTGCTCTGTGCATCTTCGCTCCTGTTCATGGCGAGCATGATATATCACTTAAGCCCGCCTTCGCATCAAGAGAAGACTCAAACAGGATGGACAGGATAAGCAGGATAAAAGAGAAAGCATCTCTTTATTCTTTATCCTGTACATCCTGTCCATCCCTGTTAAATTGTTTCTTCTTCAGCACGGGAGCGCCGCCCTGCTCTTCCGCCTGCTGCTGTTTGTTGTTCGGGTCAGGCGCTGAGGGTTTGTAGATGTAGCTGTCGCGGGAGCGCACGCTAAGCTCAGGCTGGTCGACTCTGACGCTGATGCGGCGTCGCTCGCCGGGCTGCGCGCCCTGCCTAGGGTAGTAGCCTAGCGTGTACTGGCGGCGCAGCTCTTCCGCTATGTAGCTGAAGGCGGCGCGCAGTTGGCTCAGGTCCCGGCTGGCTTCGTATAGCCGCCCGCCCGTGAGCCCCGCAAGCTCGCGCAGGTATCGCTCGCCTCTATCATAATCGGCGCGGCTTGAGCCGTTGCCGCCGCCGCTGCTTCCGCCTCCGCCAATCGTGATGGGTATCTTGCCTAGAATGCCGGGAAGGCGCGAGCCCGTCTGCGTCGAAGATGCGCCGTTATCATTCGACGCGTCGTAGGTGTCGTAAAGAATCGGATAGATGAGCGCGTCCAGCTCTTCCGCCGTGCGAAGGGTGCTCTCAAAAGTGGCATCGTTGCTCTTCGCGTCCACGCCGTCTGTGAACAGCACCACCGCCTTGCGCCCCTGTATGCGGTTGAGGTGATTCTGCATCAGCTTTTCCATGGCGTCGTAGAGCCGCGTGCTGAGACCACGGCCCGTTCCCTGTATGGCCTTGCGTATCTTCTCGCGGTCAAGCGTCGCCTCGCACTGGACTGTGAAACCTCTGGCGAATGAGACGACCATCACCTGGTCTTCCGGGCGCAACTGTTCTACGAAGGCCTGGGCGGCATCCTTTATGCGGCCGAGCTTAGACCAGATGGAGGTGCTCGTATCCAGCATCAGGACGACTGTGAAGGGCTTTTCGGTCGCGGCGAAATAGGCTATCTCCTGCTCGACTCCCTCTTCGTAGAGGCGGAAGTCGTCCTTCCGAAGGTCAGGGATGTATCGGCCCTGCCGGTCTGTGATGCTGACAGGCACCGTGACGAGAGTCGTGTTGACGCGCACCACGTCGCCCTCTCCAACCTCTTCGGGCGTGGGCGTCGGCTGAGCCTGCTGTGCCTCGGGCGCGGTCGCGTCGGGTTTACTCGCGCGGCGCTCTCGCACCTGAGCCCGAAGGGCGGGCGCTGTCACGAGCAGCAGGCAGCAGAGCAGGGCGGCAGCAACGGTTCGTCTCATAAGCCTTTATGCCTCCTGAGCCTTTCTTTCTCTTGCAGTACTGTCCGGGGAAAGCGGGGCGAGTTTCACTTATAAGACGATTGAACGCCGTAAAGCGTTAACCACGGCGCGAGTAAATCCGGCCCCGAAAGCCCATAGAAAATAAGGGTACAAAAGACCCAGCTATGATATATTACAGTCGCACTCATCTTTGATGATTCAATAAACCGTAAAGCTTTTCAAAATCTTCTCTCTAAGGACATCCGAGGTCAGGCCGGAAAGCTATGGCTATCTATCGCAATTTTATCAACGGGGAATGGGCAGAGTCCTCTTCTTCAAAAACGGCACAGAATATCAATCCGGCGAACACGGACGACGTGCTGGGAACCATCAAGCAGGCGACGCGCGAAGAGGCACGCCGCGCCGTAGAGGCCGCGCACGAAGCCTTTCGCACCTGGCGCTCCACGCCCGCCCCGCAGAGGGGGCGCATAGTGGCTCGTGCTGCGCGACTGATGGAAGAGCACAAGGAAGAGCTGGCCCAGCTTCTGACGCGCGAAGAGGGCAAGACCATCTCTGAATCACGCGGAGAGCTTCAGCGCTCGATTAACGTCGCGGAGTTCTGCGCAGGCGAATCGCGCCGCATGAACGGCGAGACGATTCAATCCGAGCTGCCGTCGAATTTTGCCTACACCATCAAGCAGCCTCTGGGCGTAGTGGCCGTCGTGACTCCGTGGAACTTCCCCGTGGCTATACCCGTCTGGAAGATTGCGCCCGCGCTCGTAGCCGGTAACGCCGTCGTCTTCAAGCCAGCATCATTGACGCCTGCCACCGCCACTCGCATCGTAGAGATTTTTGAAGAGGCCGGAATCCCTAGCGGCGTGCTCAATCTAATCATAGGCTCTGGCTCGGAAGCTGGCGACGAGATTATCAATCACCCTGCCGTGAAGGCCGTCTCCTTCACCGGCTCTAACCAGATAGGCATACGCCTTTACGAAGAGGTCTCGCGGCGAGGGGCTAAGGTGCAGTGCGAGATGGGAGGCAAGAACCCCGTCGTCGTGCTCGAAGACGCAGACATGGACTTGGCCGTAGAGTCCACGGTTCAGGGCGGCTTCGGCTCCACGGGCCAGCGCTGCACGGCCACGAGCCGCGTCATCGTCGTCAACGAGGTCGCAGACCGCTTCGTGGAGCGACTGGTAGAGCGCGCCAACAGTCTACGCATAGGCCATGGCTCAGACCCGCAGACGGACATAGGCCCGAGCGTTGACGAGAATCAATTCAAGACCGTGCTCGAATACATTGACATCGGCAAAGAAGACGGAGCGAAGCTCATGTGCGGCGGAGAGCGCGCGAGCGGCGACGGTCTTGATAAAGGCTACTTTGTCAAGCCCACGGTCTTTGACCATGTGACGCCAGACATGCGCGTGGCGCGCGAAGAGATTTTCGGCCCAGTTCTTTCAGTCCTTCGCGTCGGGGATTTAGAGGAGGCTTTGCAGGTGGCTAACGACTCCGAGTACGGCCTCTCTTCCTCTATCTTCTCGCAGGACGCCTCGCGCATCTTCCGCTTCGTAGACGAGATTGAGACGGGCATGACGCACATCAACTCGCCCACCACGGGCGGCGAAGCGCACATCCCCTTCGGCGGAATTAAAGCGACAGGCATAGGCGACCGCGAGCAGGGCTCCACGGCGCTGGACTTCTACACAGACCTCAAGGTCGTTTACGTTGACTACACGGGCAGAAAGAGAGAGGGCAATCTATATTGATTAAGCTGTTAGGGGAAACGGCTCAATTTATGCGGATAAGATATCTACTGCTCGCAATCTCTTTTACCTTAGCATGCAGCGCGCTCGCTTCCGCGCAGGCGGTCGAGAGCGTCTATACGGATTTCAAGAATTGCAAGACCCTCGAACAAGACGACGAAGCGGCGGGCTATCTCCTGGAGGAGTGCAGGGGTGTTGGCGGCTACAAGCTGCGGGTCAGGTCGCAGGACGACCGCCAGGACATAGCAGTCCTTACGCCGAATGGCACGGAGCATGAGCTTAATTTAGGACAGATAGGCGGAGGCGGCTTCTCCGGCCTAGGGGAAAAAGTCGAATGGCGTGTGAAAAGAGAGGGCGGCAAGATTGTTCCCATCGCGCTGATAGTCCGCTTCAACGTCGTCACCGACCCGTCAACGCCTGAAAAGAGTACTTCGTACCTTGTCGTCTCTAAAATTACTTCCCGGCAGGTTTGCCGCATAGGCGAGGTAGACCCCGGCCCGAATGCCAATCAGCAGGCGCGTCGCATGGCCGACGGCTCAGCCGCCAGGCCCTGCGTTAAGCCCCTGTAACGCGCGGAAGCGAAGACAATCCTCGTGAAACTATTTCAAAGGAAGACCAAATGAGCAGAGCGGAACAGAAATCAACTCAATCCGAAACCATACGCAAGCACAAGGAGTTTCTCTTCCCTGCGGTTGCGACCTATTACGAGGAGCCTCTGGCGCTGGTGCGCGGAGAGGGCGAGTACGTGTGGGATGACGCTGGCAATCGTTACCTTGATTGCTTCGGCGGCGTGCTGACAGTCAGCGTGGGCCACGCGAACCCGAAAGTGAACGCGGCCATCATAGAGCAGGTCAAGGCTATCACGCACACATCCACGCTCTACTCGAACAAGCCGCAGTCAGACCTGGCGGAGAAGCTTTATCAAATCACTCCGGGCCGCTTGAAGAAGTCCTTCTTCACCAACAGCGGCACGGAGGCAGACGACACGGCCATACACGCGGCCAAGCTCGCCACTGGCCGACACGAGATAGTCGTGCTTCGTCACAGCTATTCGGGCCGCTCGGCGACGGCGCTTTCGGCGACGGGCCACTCTACGTGGCGAGCGCTCCCGGCCCAGATAGCCGGAATCGTTCACGCACGCGCGCCCTACTGCTATCGCTGTCCCTTGAAGCTCTCTTATCCGGAATGCGGGCTGGCCTGCGCCGAAGACATCAAGGACGTGATTATGACCACGACCACGGGCGAGATAGCGGCCTTCATGGCAGAGCCTATCCTCGGCGTGGGCGGCTTCATTGTGCCTCCGCCCGGCTACTTCGAGCGCGCCGTGGAGATTACACGCGAGCACGGCGGCCTCTTCATAGCCGACGAGGTGCAGACGGCCTGGGGACGCACGGGCGACAAGTGGTTCGGCATTGAGCACTGGGACGTGGAGCCTGACATCATCACTTCGGCCAAGGGTCTGGGGAACGGAGTGCCCGTTGGGATGACTACGGCGACGCCTGAGGTAGCGGACAAGTATCCGGGCCTGACCTTCTCCACCTTCGGCGGCAATCCCGTCTCTATGGCGGCAGCGCTCGCCGTGATAAATGTGATTGAAGAGGAAGATTTAAGACGAAACGCTGCGGAGGTCGGAGCTTATCTGCGTGAAGGCCTAGACGGCTTGCAGGAGAAGCACAAGTCTATTGGCGACGTGCGCGGCCTTGGACTGATGCAGGCGCTTGAGCTGGTCAAAGACCGAGAGACGAAAGAGCCTGACCCGCAGTCGGTGCTGCGCGTGTTCGAGGAGACGCGCAGGCGCGGCGTGCTTATAGGCAAGGGCGGCCTCTACGGCAACGTGATACGCACAGGGATGATGCTCAACTCGACGAAAGAGCACGTGGACGAGCTGATATCTGCGCTCGACGCCGCCTTCTCGACTTTGAACTGAGAGCTGGCATTCATGTTAATGAAACAATAGGCCGGGGCGTTTACGTTAAAGCGGTAGCTAGGCCCGTAATTTCAGCTACCCAAATCCTAACAGGACAAAAGTGAAAGAGATTTCGAAAGATGAGAAACACACTATCAATCTATTCTTCACGCAGCACGAACGCCCGCCGCTATAGCTTTTCGCTAAGGGTCGCGGCGCTCGTTTTTATGGGCACGCTGGCTTTCATGCTCGCGTCCGCCACACTGGCGCATGCTCAGAGCGGAACATTGCCGCCGCTGATTGACCGCCAGCTATTTTTCGGCGACCCGGAAATTTCGGGCGCGCAGATTTCGCCCGACGGCAAGTTTATCTCCTTCATCAAGCCCTTCAAGGGCACGCGCAACATCTGGGTTAAGCAGGCCGACGCGCCCTTCGAGTCGGCCAAGCCCATCACCAACGACACGAAGCGTCCCATCCCCGGATACTTCTGGAGCTGGGACGGACGCTACATACTCTTCACACAGGATCAGGGCGGCAACGAGAACTACAACGTCTACGCCGTCAACCCCGCGGAGCAGCCTGCTGCGGGCGAGGACGTGCCGAAGTCGCGCAACCTGACCGACGCCAAGGGCGTGGAGGGCAAGGGCGTCCGCGCCATCATCTACGACGTGCCGCGCGACGAGCCGGACGTTATGTACGTCGGGCTTAACGACCGCGACCCTGCATGGCACGACCTCTATCGCGTGAAAATCTCCACGGGCGAGCGCACGCTCGTTCGTCAGAATACGGAGCGCATCTCCGGCTGGACTTTCGACAACAAGGGACAGCTGAGGCTGGCGACGCGCGCCGCCACTAACGGCGACACGGAAATCCTGCGCGTTGACGACAAGGGATTTACGAAGATCTACACGTGCAACGTCTTCGAGAGTTGCGCCCCGCAGCGCTTCACCAAAGACAACCAGCACGTCTACATGATGACGAACAAGGGGGACGCCGCAGACTTAATCAGCCTGACGATTTTCGACCCGGCGACGGGCAAAGAGCAGATGTTTGAGAGCGACCCGCTCAAGAAAGTGGATTTCGGCGGCGCTAGATTCTCTGACGTGACGGACGAGTTGCTTTACACCGTCTACACGGACGAGAAGCGTCGCATCTACTGGAAGAATAAAGATTACGAGGCCGACTATAAGCTGCTGCAAAGCAAGCTGCCGAATCGACAGATAAACTTCAATTCGAGCACGCGCGACGAGCGCGTCTACTTAATCTCCGCCACTGGCGACACGGAGCCGGGCGAGGTCTACCTCTTCGACCGCAACACCAAGAAGCTGACGCGCCAGTATCAGTTGCGCGACAAACTGCCGCGCGCCGCGCTCGCAGAGATGAAGCCCATCACCTACAAGTCTTCCGACGGGCTTGATGTTCCCGCTTACCTGACTTTGCCCAAGGGCGTTGCGGCTAAGAATCTGCCGCTCGTAGTAGTCCCGCACGGCGGCCCGTGGGCACGTGACAACTGGGGCTATAACAGCATCGCGCAGTTTCTGGCCAATCGCGGCTACGCCGTGCTGATGCCTAACTTCCGAGGCTCCACCGGCTACGGCAAGCGCTTCATCAACGCGGGCAACAACGAGTGGGGGCAGAAGATGCAGGACGACCTCACCTGGGGCGTCAAGCATCTGGTCTCGCAGGGCATAGCCGACCCCAAGCGAGTGGGCATCATGGGCGGCTCATACGGCGGCTATGCGACGCTGGCCGGCGTGACTTTTACGCCTGACATGTACGCCGCAGCCGTCTCAATCGTGGGCCCGTCAAATCTGATTACGCTCTTGAACTCGATTCCGCCCTACTGGGAATCCATACGCATGCTCTTTAACAAGCGAATGGGCGACCCCAGCACTGCGGAAGGCCGAGCGCAGCTTGAGCGTCAATCGCCGCTTAATCATGCCGCGAAGATAAAGACGCCGCTCCTGGTGATACAGGGCGCGAACGACCCGCGCGTGAAGAAGGCCGAATCAGACCAGATTGTGGTGGCGCTTCGTGAGCGGGGCTTCCCCGTCGAATACCTGGTCGCGCCGGATGAAGGCCACGGCTTTGCGCGCCCGGTCAATAACATGGCCATGTTCGCAACCGCGGAAAAATTCCTGGCCAAATATCTAGGGGGCCGCTATCAGGAGGAGATGCCTACCGAAGTCTCGCAGCGTCTCAAGGAGATAACGGTTGACATCAAGACCGTACAGATGCCTAAGGCCATGAAGTAGCAGGCCGGGGCAAACAATTAAAGGCGGAGGGCTGATGATTACTGTAAACAATCATCAGCCCCTCGTTTTCGACAAGCTTAAAAAGACCTGTTCCTTCCTAGGAGATTCAAGGCATGAAACGTCTCTTCCCCCTCGCGGCGCTCTCCGTGATTCTCTTTTCCGCCGCCGCCGTTACTGCTTACATCGACAGGAAGACGAATGAAGATTTTATACAGGGCATGTGGCGCTTGACGGGCGAGCAGGGCGGCCACGCGTGGTTTCTCGAATGGACTTTCCTGCGCGGCCACTTCGAGCTGAAGGGCTATCCGCCGCTCGCGCAGGAAGGCAAGTACAGAATCATCAAAGCGGAAGGCGACAAGCTCACGCTTGAGCTTTACGACCAGAAGGGCAACTTCGGCACGGAGACCAGCCAGGTAGAGGTCGTCCTCGACAAGAAGAAAGACCGGCTCACGATTAAAGGCCAGGGGCCTTTCAAGCGGGCGCAGCCTTAGGAACTGGGTCAACGAGAAAATTACGGCTAAGGTAAACTTCTATGAAAACTCTCATTCGTAATGGTCGGATTGTAACGGCGGTTGATGATTACAGGGCGGACGTGCTGATTGATGGCGAGACTATTTCCATCATCGGCGCGAAGCTTGAGATGGAAGCCGATAAGGTGATTGATGCTTCCGGCAAGCTTGTCATCCCCGGCGGGATTGACCCGCACACGCACATGGAGCTGCCGTTCGGTGGCACGACTGCGGCGGACGATTTTCTGACGGGGACGCGTGCGGCGGCGCATGGCGGCACGACTACGATTATAGACTTCGCGGTTCAGTACAAGGGCGAGGCGCTGCTTCAGGCCGTGGACAACTGGCACAGGAAGGCAGAAGGCAAGACCGCGATTGACTACGGCTTTCACCTGATTACGACCGAGCTTGAAGACAATCAGATTGAAGAGATGTACACGGTGATGGACGAAGGCATCACGAGCTTTAAGCTCTTCATGGCCTATCCGGGTGTCTTTCTGGTGGACGACGCGACCATCTTCCGCGCCATGAGTGCTGCGGGAGAGCGCGGCGGGCTCATCTGCATGCACGCGGAGAACGGCGTCGTCATTAACGAGATAATCAAGCGGGCTCTGGCCGAAGGAAGAACAGCGCCGAAGTATCACGCGTTGACGCGTCCCACCATTGCCGAAGCCGAGGGCGTGCATCGCGCGATTGCGATTGCCGAGATGGCAGAGTCGCCCGTCTACATAGTGCATCTCTCCTGTGCCGATGCGTTGAACAAAGTGAGGGAGGCGCGCGACCGTGGCATCCCTGCCTTCGCGGAGACCTGCCCGCAGTACCTCTTCCTCTCGATTGACGATTACGGCGACGACTTCGAGGGAGCCAAGTACGTCATGACGCCGCCGCTTCGTGAGAAGTGGAATCAGGCTGAGCTTTGGAAGGGACTGAAGATGGACGACCTTCAGGTCATCTCCACAGACCACTGCCCCTTCTGCATGAAGGAGCAGAAGGAGTTGGGGCGCGACGATTTTTCCAAGATTCCGAACGGCGCGCCCGGCGTAGAGAACCGCGTGCCGCTCATCTACCACGGCGGAGTCGTGGAGAACCGCATCAGCCTCAATCGCTTCGTAGAGCTGACCTCCACGGCTGCCGCCAAGATGTTCGGCCTCTTCCCTAAGAAGGGCACCATAGCCGTAGGCTCGGATGCCGACATAGTCATCTTCGACCCAGACAAAGAGCAAACTCTGTCGGTAGAGACGCAGCACATGAACGTGGACTACAGCACCTACGAAGGCAAGCGCATTCGAGGCGTGGTTGAGACGGTGCTCTCTCGCGGGCGCGTCGTGATTGAAGGCGGAGAGTACAAGGGCAAGCCCGGCGACGGGCAATTCCTGAAGAGAGGGACGTGCGTTGCGATTTAAGATGAGACGGGACGTGAATCAAAGAGAGAGAGCCTTCGGCCTGCGCGCAGCATGCTTTGCGCTCTTGCTGCTCTTCCCTGCTCTGGCACAGTTTACGCCGCCGCAGAGAGCGCAGCAGCAGTCCGCGACTGCTCCGGCGCAAACCTCAAGGGTCTCTCGTTTCCCCATGGAGATGAACGGCAACCACGTGCTTCTTCAGGGGCGCGTGAATGGTCTGGGGCCGGTCTGGTTCACGCTCGATACTGGCGCTGGCCTTTCCGTCATCAACGTGCGGCGTGCGCGCGAGTGGGGGCTACAAGTTTCCGGGACGGGCCGTGCTCAGGGCGCGGGCGGCATGGCGGAAAGCGGCCGTCTCAACGGCGTCACCTTCAATCTTGAAGGCGTCGAGATTAAGAACCTGAACGTGATGGCGCTCGCGCTCGATTCGATTGAAGCGACCGCAGGGCGCAGCATGGATGTCATCATAGGCGCAGAGCTTTTCCACCGCTACGTGGTGGAGGTTGATTACGAATCGCGCTTCATCACGCTCTACGACCCCAAGCAGTTCGTCTACACCGGAAGCGGCGAGAGCCTTCCGCTTACCATTGCCGAGAATCATCCGTACGTGACGGCCAGGCTGGTTGTTGCGGGGCTTGAGCCGATTGAAGGAGAGTTCGTCATAGACGCTGGCTCGGGCTTCGGCATCACCTTTAACCCGGCGTTCGTGAAGGAGCGCAGTCTGGCCGAGCGCGTGCCGAACACTGTTCAGACGAAGGCGCGCGGCGTGGGCGGCGAGTTCCCGCTGACCATAGGCCGCATAGAAAGCCTCTCGCTCGGGCGCTTCAAAATGGACAAGCCTACGGCGGCTTTCCCTCAGACTGGCGGCTTCATCTCAAGGAAAGGCTCCGTGGGCAACATAGGCGGACAAATCCTGCGGCGCTTCAAAGTCATCTTCGACTACTCGCGCAAGCGAATGATTATCGAGCCGAATAAGTCCTTTAACGACCCGTTCGAGTTCGACAAGTCGGGCCTCGCGCTCATCACGGACGTTCCTCAGTTCAAGACCATCAAGGTCATTCGCGTCATGGAGAACTCTCCGGCGTCCGAAGTCGGGCTCAAGGCGGAGGATGTCCTTCTGGAAGTTGACGGGCGCGCGGCTTCCGAGTTTACGCTGCACAGCCTGCGCGAAATGTTCAGGAAAGATGGGAAGACCTACAGCCTGAAGGTCAAGAGAGGCGAAGAGACTCTGGACTTCAAGTTGAAGACTAGAAAACTAATCTGACGGCTGAAGAGCTTAGATGAACAGCGTAAAGTGTCCTCACTGCGGCCTGGTGAATTTTCCAGACCGGGAAGCGTGTAAGCGTTGCGGCGCGTCGCTCTCCGGCGCAGAAAGCGTGCCCCAGCCTGAGAGCAGGGATTCCGGCAAGCGCGGGTGCGCGTGGTTTATAAAAAGGGCGCTGGTAGTATTCGCGACTGCGCTCGCCCTGCTTCTAATCTTTTACGGGTCGCTTCTGAAAAGCTCCGAGCGATTGAGCTACGAGCAGCAGCAGGTGGTCGCAAGCAGCATACGGGTGCTCGAACAGGGCGGCTTCAGTCGAGAGGCGTTCGTGCTGAAAAACCTTGTGGCGTGGCGCTCCACGGACAACTGGCTGAACGAAGCCATAGGCCACAGAGAAGCATACGCGGCGGCCAACTTCCCTTTTCAGATTGTGACGCTCTACCCGGAGTTCTTTACCAAGTCGGCGGACGACACGGAGCGCGCCGCGATTCTTCTACACGAGGCTTATCACCTGCTGGGCTCGGACGAATCGGAGGCGCTGGAAGGCACGTGGCGAAACAAGAAGCGGCTGGGCTGGGTTAAAGAGAAGTACGAGCAGACGAAGGTCTGGCAGAACACCAGAGAGCTGACCCAGACCCATGTGCCTTATCTTTTCCGTTGCGGGCTTAAGAACAACCTTGACTGCACAGAGTTTTAGCTCTCTACACAAAAAATCTGCGGAGAGTAGATGATGACGAACAGACTCCTGCGAGCGACTATCTTTTTCATCCTTGTTACCTGCGTCTCTTCCGCCGTGGCGCAGCAGCAGGCGGAGCCGCCGCTCATCACCGTCACGGGACAGGCCGAAGTGAAGGTTCCGCCCGACGAAGTAGTCTTCACTCTGGCGGTCGTGAAAGTGAACAAGGATTTGCTGGTGGCCAAGGAGGAGAACGACCGCAATGTGAGGAGCATCATGGAGCTTGCGCGCAGGTACAACATAGCGCAGCAGGACGTGCAGACGGACTACATAGGAGTCACGCCGAAGTACAGGGATGTAAGAAGACGAGGCGCGCTCGTAGGCGAGGAAGAAGCGGAGCGCGTCTTCGAAGGCTACGAAGTATCTAAAACGGTGGTCATAAGGCTCAGGGACGTTAAGCGTTTTGAGAGCCTGCTCTCGGAGATACTCAGGGCGGGCATTGACCGCGTGCGCGACATAGACTTTCGCACCTCCGAGATACGCAAGTACAAGGACGACGCGCGTGCGATGGCAATTAGAGCCGCGCGTGAAAAGGCCCTTGCGCTGACCAAAGAGATTGGGCAGACTATCGGCAAGGCTCACACGATACGCGAAGAGGGCTACTCGTACGGCAGCTCCAACGCCATGGCCAATAACACGACTATGATTAGCGGCGACTTTTCCGCCGAAGAAACGAGCACTATCGCGCCGGGCATGATAACGGTCTCGGCCAGGGTCACGGTCAGCTTTCTTTTGAATTAATCAGGCAGAAGGAGACGGTTAATAGTGGAAAGAAACGGCGACCCGGAAGTCATACAGCACGCGGACGGTCGTGTCGAGCTGCGTGATTATACAGAGATAAAATCGAGCCCCCTCTACAACGAAGATTTAGCGCCAGTGCCTGTGGCGAAGCGCAACTGGACGACCTATAACTACGCGGCGCTCTGGATAAGCATGGCGCACTGCATCCCCACCTACATGCTGGCTTCGGGCCTGATTAGCGCCGGGATGAACTGGTGGCAGGCGCTGATGACAATCCTGCTGGGTAACACCATCGTTCTCATCCCTATCCTGCTCAACTCGCATCCCGGCACAAAGTACGGCATCCCCTTCCCTGTCTTCGCTCGCGCATCCTACGGGACTTACGGCTCAAATCTTCCGGCGCTGATGCGGGCCTTCGTCGCCTGCGGCTGGTTCGGCATTAACGCCTGGATTGGAGGCGAAGCGCTCAATACATTTTTCGGCGCGCTCATCCCCGGATGGAGCAATCTGCTGGGCGGCCCCATAGGCGGCTATACTCCTACGCTCTGGCTGTCGTTCCTAATCTTCTGGGCGCTCAATATCTACATCATCTATCGCGGGATGAACCTGCTCAGGAAGGTAGAGAACTGGGCAGCGCCGTTTGTCCTGATAATGACGGCGCTGCTATTGGGCTGGGCTATCTGGAAAGCCGGAGGCGTGGGCCATCTTTTCAGCGAGCCGGGAAAATTCCGCACGTGGTCTGAGTTTGCTCCGGTCTTCGTCCCGAGCCTGACGGCGATGATAGGCTTCTGGGCCACGCTTTCTTTGAACATGCCGGACTTCACGCGCTTCGGCCGCAGCCAGCGCGAGCAGGTCGTGGGACAGGTCGCGGCGCTGCCTTCGACCATGACCGTCTTCGCTTTGATGAGCGTCATGATTACCTCCGCGGCGATAGTCATCTATCCGCAGCTGAAGGCCAACGAGCTGTGGGACCCTATGAAACTGGTCAGCCAGTTCAGCCAGGTATGGGTCGTCGCAATCTCCATGTTCACAGTCATCGTGGCAACTCTCGCCGTGAACATAGCGGCCAACGTAGTCTCGCCCGCTAACGATTTCGCCAACGCTTTCCCGCGCTGGATAAGCTTCAGCACGGGCGGGCTTATCACAGGAATCATAGGCATTCTCATGCAGCCGTGGCGGCTGCTGGCAGACCCGCAGAAATATATCGACGGATGGCTGGTAGGTTATTCAGGCGGGATGGGAGCGATTGCAGGCGTGCTGATTGTCGATTACTGGCTCGTGCGCCGGAAGCGGCTGGCGCTTGGCGACCTGTACAAAACGCAGGGCGTTTATACATACTCAGGCGGCTGGAACTGGCGCGCCGTGGCCGCGACTCTCCTCGGCTGCTTTTTCGCTTGGATAGGGCTTGTGGTCGCGCCGCTCAGGCCGCTCTATGATTACGCATGGTTTGTGGGCTTCGGCGTTTCGGCCCTCATGCATTATCTTTTAATGAGAGTCGCGCCGCCCAAGGAGCCTACGCGCCGCACTGCCGTGGCCGAGGCGGAGGCTGCGTAGAAGGTAAACCTCTTAGCTTAGAATTCAACTGTAAAGGTAGGTACTCACGTTATGCCAAGAACTGTTAAATGCGGTCTGATACAGGCCACCAATGCCGCGCCCACTGACGCGCCCATTGAAGAGATTAAACGCGCCAATATTGAAAAGCACCTCTCCATGATTGAAGAAGCCGCGCGACAGGGGGTGCAGATTCTCTGCATGCAGGAGGTCTTCACCACTCCCTACTTCTGCGCCGAGCAGAAGACACGCTGGTACGAGGCCGTCGAGAAGATTCCTGACGGCCCAACAGTCAGGCTCTTGCAGGACGTGGCCAAAGAGCACGGCATGGTGATTATCGTCCCCATCTACGAGGTGGAGATTACGGGGCTCTATTACAACACGGCGGCAGTGATTGACGCGGACGGCCGCTACCTTGGCAAGTACCGCAAGAATCACATCCCGCAGGTCAACCCGGGCTTCTGGGAGAAGTTCTACTTCACGCCGGGCAATCTGGGCTATCCTACTTTCAAGACGGCCTATGCTCAGATTGGTGTCTACATCTGCTACGACCGTCACTTCCCCGAGGGCGCTCGCGTGCTTGGACTGAACGGAGCCGAGATTGTCTTCAATCCTTCGGCCACGGTCGCGGGGCTTTCCGAGTATCTATGGAGGCTTGAGCAGCCCGCGCACGCCGTCGCCAACGGCTACTTCATTGGCGCAATCAACCGCGTCGGCCACGAGCAGCCTTGGGACATTGGCGAGTTCTACGGGCAGAGCTACTTCTGTGACCCGCGCGGGCAGTTCGTGGCCGAGGGGCCGCGAGACAAGGACGCGCTCGTCGTGGCCGACCTGAACCTGGATATGATTCAGGAGGTCAGAAACACCTGGCAGTTCTTCCGTGACCGTAGACCCAACACCTATGGCGCAATTAGCGCTGACTAAGAATAAGCGATGATGAAAGAAAACGTCCCCCGTCTTGATGACGAGCAGATAGAGCGGAACTTTCGTGAGATAGCTCCGGCTCTCACGGAGGCAGAGGCGCACTTTGAGGCGAATCGTTGTCTTTACTGCTACGACGCGCCCTGCACGCGCGCCTGCCCCACTCACATAGACGTTCCCGCCTTTATCAAAAAGATAGCGAGCGGGAATCTCCTGGGCTCCGCCCGTGTCATCTTCGACGCCAATCCTATCGGAGCCACCTGCGCTCGCGTCTGCCCCGTGGATGTGCTCTGCGAGGGAGCCTGCGTCGAAGGCACGCTAATGGAGAAGCCCATAGAGATTGGCCGCCTTCAGCGCTACGCGACCGACTACGTGATGCGCGAAGGAAGAGAGGTCTTGCGGGCGGGCGAGCCGAACGGAAAGTCCGTCGGCGTCATAGGCTCCGGCCCTGCGGGTCTTTCGTGCGCGACATATCTAGCGCGTCTCGGCTATGCGGTCACGGTCTACGACCGCAAGCCGCTGGCGGGCGGGCTCGACACCTACGGCATGGCGGAGTACAAGATGCCGCAGAAGGTCTCTACGGACGAGGCGGAGATAGTGAAGCGCCTCGGCGTGCAGTTCCGCTTGAGCACGGAGATAGGCCGGGACATCACGCTCGAAGAGCTTGAGAAAAACCACGACGCCGTTTTCATAGGCGCGGGCCTCGGCGCAACCGTGCGGCTGGGCATTCCCGGCGAAGACTTGGCGGGCGTCTACGACGCGCTTGAGTTCATAGAGCGCATCAAGACGCGCGACTGGCAACGCGTTCCCATTGGCCGCACCGTAGCCGTAGTGGGCGCAGGCAACACCGCCATAGACGCCGTCACGCAGGCCAAGCGCCTCGGCGCAGAGCGCGTCCTGATGATTTACCGCCGCTCGGAGCGAGAGATGCCCGCCTACGAGTACGAGTACGAGTTGGCGAAGCAGGACGCCGTTGAGTTCTGCTGGCAGACCGCTCCCGTGGAGATTCTCGCGCACGACGGCAACTCGCACGTCCGCGCGATTCGCTGCGTGCGGATGGAGCTGACAGAGCCGGACGAGTCTGGCCGCCGCTCGGCGCGTCCCGTCTCCGGCTCAGAGTTCGATATTCCCGTTGACATGGTCGTCAAGGCCGTTGGCCAGACAAAGCGCAAGGAGTTCCTTGGCAGCATCTCGGGCCTTGAGTTGGACGCATCGGGCCGCGTCGTCGTAAATCGTGAGACGATGCAGACCGGCAACCCGAAGTACTTCGCGGGCGGCGACTGCGTCAACGGCGGGCGCGAGGCCGTGGACGCTTCTCAAATGGGCAAGCTCGCCGCCGCAGGCATTCACCAGTATCTGACAGGCGACGAGGTGGAGTTTGCGGGCGCGCGTATTCCGCTACAGGAAGAGACGCAGGACGTAAAGGCTCATTAGAAGCCGCTTCACCTTAATCCTTACACAGGTGGTCTGCTTATGTCAGGACGTTTGCGATTAGATGATATCGGGTTCCCTGTGCCGGACGCGAAGAGCTATATGAATCTGGGGATTCGAGTGGCCGAAGAGGGAGAATCAATTCAAACTCCTGTCGGAACCTATCTCTTCTGGTCGCAGCCAAACGGCATTGAAGTGTGGGTCAAAATTGCGGAGGAAGGCCAGCACACCTATCTTCACGGCCATTTCAAGGGCAAGGCGCGAATGAGCGTCGCCATCGTGGATAAAAAGGAGTACGAAAGTAACGCTCTCGCCGAAGGCTGCTTTGTGGCCTATCCGAATTATGTTGAGGGACAGGGCTTTCTTGATAAGAACGTTGCATGCCAGTACGGCGACGGCACCTATTCCGGCTATGTTCCATTTCTCTTCGACGCTCCCGACTACGATAAATACGCGGAGATTCCTTTGCCCTTTCTGGCCGAGATACAACTGACGGCCTTTCCCTACGCGATGAAGTCCTTTGAGAGCGCGGATGCTTGGATTGACTGGCAGATTGAAAATAAAATATTCCCGGCTGACGAAAACGGCAATCATGGCTTCATAGGCAGCGAAGCCTTCTGTCCTGAAGCACTACTTTATCGGAGAAAGGACAAGGATGATTATCCTAAGGTCATAGCTTTCATCACGGGATTGATTGTTGACACGGCGATTATCAACAACGAAGAGACGGGAGAGGATTTTTGCTGGGCGAAAGTGTTGACGATAGCGGGCGAGCTTGATGTAGTAGCCGCGCCCGATATTCTTGACGGCCCCATTGTGAGATACGGCGTTATCACGTGTCATGCCCAACTGTCGGGCCGCATCCTGAGCATTAATGATTTAGATTATTCAACGGAGTAAAAAACTATGGCAGACCTGAGCGTTAATTTCGCAGGAATCAAATCGCCCAACCCCTTCTGGCTGGCCAGCGCGCCGCCTACCAACATGGGCTCTATGATTGAGCGCGCGTTTGACGCGGGCTGGGGCGGGGCCGTCTGGAAAACCCTGGGCGAGCCGATTGTAAACGTCTGCTCGCGCCTTGCGGCCGTAGACCTCGGCCCCTTTCGCATGATGGGCCTCAACAACATAGAGCTCATCACAGACCGCCCGCTCGAAGTTAACCTGCGCGAGATACGAGAGGTCAAGCGTAAGTATCCGAAGCACGCTCTCATCATCTCCCTGATGGTCGAGTCGAAGCGCGAAGCATGGCACGAGATAGCCAAGAAGGTCGAAGACACGGGCGCGGACGGCGTTGAATTGAACTTCGGCTGCCCGCACGGCATGAGCGAGCGCGGCATGGGCTCCGCCATGGGACAGGTGCCGGAATACACCTGCATGGTCACCGAATGGGTCAAGGAGGCGACGAGCCTCCCCGTCATAGTCAAGCTCACGCCGAACGTCACGAGCATCAGCCCTCCGGCACGCGCAGCCGTGCGCGGCGGCGCAGACGCCCTCTCTCTCATCAACACCATCAACTCCGTCATAGGCGTTGACCTCGACACCATGATTCCGCACCCGAACGTCAACGGCATGGCGGCGCACGGCGGCTACTGCGGCCCGGCGGTCAAGCCGATAGCGCTCAACATGGTCTCGGAGCTTGCGCGCGACCCTGAAGTAAGCATCCCCATCAGCGGCATCGGCGGCATCTCCAACTGGCGCGACGCCGCTGAGTTTCTGCTTCTTGGCTCTACCACGGTTCAGGTCTGCACGGCGGTCATGCACTACGGCTATCGCATAGTCGAGGACATGATTGACGGCCTCTCAAATTATCTTGACGAGAAAGGCTTCCAGAGCGTGACGGAGATAATCGGCCGGAGCGTCCAACGTGTGACCGACTGGGGCAACCTTGACCTCTCTTACAAGACGGTCGCGCGCATCAATCACGACCTCTGCATACAGTGCAACCTCTGCCACATAGCCTGCGAGGACGGCGCGCACCAGTGCATCCCGCTCACGCAGATTAACGGCAAGCGCTTCCCCGTCGTGGACGAGACGGAATGCGTCGGCTGCAACCTCTGCTATCTGGTCTGCCCCTCGCCCGGCTGCATACAGATGGTCAGAGTAGACGACGGAAGCCGCAGTGTCACCTGGCGCGAGCTATCCACCAGAGAGCCCGAGACGATGACGGCGGATTAAATTTAGTCTGGATTAAGTCTGCACCTGTGCTATATAAAAGCTGACTCTTCGCAGTTAGAAAAGCCCTCGCTCATTACAGGCCGCCCGTCGGGGCAGAGTGGTTCGCTTGTGACGGCTCTACGTGTAATCCGAGTCCGCATCTCGAAAGGACAAAAGCGTGATGGGCAAAGCATCTGAGGCACTCGTGCTGGATTTGATAGAGGTCGGGGCGGACGACGTGGGACGTGTCGGCGGCAAGGGCGCTAATCTGGGCGAGTTGTTCCGCTCGCTCACCAAGCGGGGCGTGCGTGCGGTGGACGGCTTTGCCACGACGAGCGAGGTCTATCGCAGGCTGCTTGAGACGGACGGGCTTGGCGACAGGCTGCGAGAGCTGATGGCCGGGCTCGATTACAACGACCTTCATGCTTTGAACCACGCGGGCCGCGAAGCTCGCGCGCTCATGCTGGACACGCCTCTCCCGCCGGAAGTCAACGAAGCCATCCTTGATGCATACCGCCGTTTGTGCGAGCGCGTCCAGCGCGCCTGCGAAGTGGCCGTGCGCTCTTCTGCCACCGCCGAGGATTTGGCCGACGCATCGTTCGCGGGCCAGCAGGACACCATCCTCAACGTTCACGGCGAAGAGCATCTGATTGACGCCTGTCATCGCTGCTTCGCTTCGCTCTGGACTGACCGTGCCATCTCCTACCGTCATCAGCGAGGCTTCGACCATTTCGACGTTGCGCTCTCTGTCTGCGTGCAGCCTATGGTGCGCTCAGACCTCGCATCTTCCGGCGTCGTGTTCACGCTCGACACGGAATCGGGCTTCCGCGACGCCGTAGTCATTAACGGCGCGTGGGGCTTGGGCGAAGCCATAGTTCAGGGCATGGCCACGCCGGACGAGTGGGTGGTCTTTAAGCCTACGCTGAAGATGGGCTCGCGGCCGATTGTGAGCCGCAGGCTCGGCGGCAAAGAGGTCAAGATGGTCTACGGCGTGGAGGGCAGAGGCACGCGCACTCGCGAAGTCGTGGAAGCTCAGCGACAGCGATTCGTGCTTGATGATTACGAAGTGCTTCAGCTTGCGCGCTGGGCCTGCATCATTGAAGAGCATTACTCCGAGCGCGCGGGCCATCACCAGCCTATGGACATTGAATGGGCCAAGGACGGAAAGACCGGAGAGCTTTTCGTAGTTCAGGCCAGGCCCGAGACAGTCCATTCCACGAACCGCGAAAATTTTATAGAGAGCTATAAATTGACGGGCGAGCGCAGCGCTCCCGTTGCGACGGGCATAGCCGTTGGCGAAAGAATCGCGCAAGGGCGCGTGCATGTCCTTGAAGACCCTGACCACCTGAAGGATTTTCTGGAAGGCGACGTGCTGGTGACTTCCATGACTGACCCGGCGTGGGAACCCATCATGAAGCGCGCGGCCGCGATTGTCACGGACAGGGGCGGCCGCACCTGTCACTCTGCAATCATCAGCCGGGAATTGGGGCTGCCCTGCATTGTCGGCACTGGCAACGCGACCGCAGCTTTGCAGACGGGAATGGACGTGACTGTGAGCTGCGCCGAAGGCGCTCAGGGGAACGTCTACGAGGGGCGCATAGACTTTTCCGTCGAGCGCCGCGTCGTGACTAATGAAGGAAGACCGCGCACGCAGGTCATGATGAACGTGGGCGACCCTGACCACGCCTTTGCGCTCGCGTCGCTTCCGAACGACGGCGTGGGGCTCGCTCGCCTTGAGTTCATCATCAATAACCACATAGGCATTCATCCAATGGCGCTCGTGCGCTATCCTAAGCTGAAGCGCGCGGAGGACGTGAGAGAGATAGAGCGACGCATCAACGAGGAAGACCCGCAGGACTTCTTCGTTCGTAATCTTGCCGAGGGAATAGGACGCATCGCCGCAGCCTTTTACCCTAAGCCCGTCATCGTTCGCATGTCGGATTTCAAATCCAACGAGTACGCGATGCTCATAGGCGGTCAGGAGTTCGAGCCCGTCGAAGAGAATCCCATGCTGGGCTTCAGGGGCGCGTCCCGCTATTACGACGAGCGCTACCGCGAAGGCTTCCGGCTGGAATGCATGGCCTTAAGGCGCGTGCGCGAAGAGATGGGACTCACCAACGTCAAGGCCATGATTCCCTTCTGTCGCACGGTCGAAGAGGGAGAGAAGGTCATCAAGCTCATGCGAGACCACGGCCTGAAGCAGGGTGAGCGGGGCCTTGAGATTTACGCCATGTGCGAGCTTCCCGCGAACGTAGTCTTCGCAGACGAGTTCCTGAGAATCTTCGACGGCTACTCCATCGGCTCGAACGACCTGACGCAGCTTGCTCTGGGACTAGACCGGGACTCCGAGATGGTCGCGCACCTCTTTGACGAGCGCAACGGCGCTGTCGAGAAGATGATTGCACAGGCCATAGACGCGGCGCACCGTGCCGGGAAGAAGATAGGCATCTGCGGCCAAGCCCCTTCTGATTACCCTGAGTTCGCGCGCTTTCTGGTAGAGCGCGGCATCACTTCAATCTCTCTTAACCCTGACACCGTGATTCAAACCACAAGCATCATCCTGGGCGAAGAAGCGCAGCTTGCCACGGACGGCAACGGCCAGCATAAGACTGAGGGCAAAGGGGCTGTCAAGGTCATAGCATGAAGGTCGAGAGGGTCGTGCCGGGTCTGTTCTCTATCATAGGGCTCGGCCTGTTGGTCGCAAGCGTCTTTGTCTATCTCAACACGCGCAACTTCATCAACGCGTCCGCCAAGGCGCAGGGCACTGTCATAGCTCACGCACAGGGCAGGTCTTCGGACGGCGACGTAACATACGCGCCTGTCATTAGCTTCCGCACAGAGAGCGGACAAACCGTAGAGTTCAAATCCGGCACAAGCAGCACGAGCGCGTCTCCACCCGTGGGCCAACAGGTCGAAGTCCTCTATAACCCACAGAGGCCGGAAGAGGCGGAGATAAATTCCTTCTCGTCGCTCTGGGCTCTCAACATCATCCTCGCGGGTCTTGGCGCGGGCTTCTTCATAGTAGGCACGATTGTCTTCATGGTCTTCCGTCGAGCCAGCGTTGATAGTGAAAAAGCAGCACGGCTCCGGCCTCAACAGGACGAGCGGCTGCGGCGCGAGGGGCGAAAATTGATGACGAAGCTCGACGCTGTGATTCGTGACAGCTCTGTTGAAGTGAATGGTCGCTCGCCCTACAAAATCATTACGCAGTGGCACGACGAGAGGACAAACAGCGTCCGCGTCTTCGAGAGCGACCCGATTTGGTTCAACCCCGAAGAGTTCATCAAGTCAGAGAGGATTGCAGTCTACGTTGAGCCCGAAGACATAGAGATGTACGTCATGGACACGTCATTCCTGCCAAAGCTGCACGGCGACGATGATAATTTCTCTTAGCTAAGCTCTTCTATTAAGGAAGGGATTTCTGCGGGAAGCTCACGGGCGAGGAAACCTAGGCGGCCCATTCTCTCGGCCAGCCGCTCTCCGGCTCGCGCGTGAAGATAGACGCCCCATGCGGCGGCCTGTGCGGGCTGGCTCCCGCGCGCGGCCAGTCCAGTGATGATGCCCGAAAGCACGTCGCCCGAGCCCGAGGTCGCAAGCCCCACGTTGCCCGCGCGGTTCACGTACATCTCTCCGCCCGCAGAGACTATGAGCGTCTCTCTTCCCTTGAGCACGACGACGGCGCGGAAATCTTCTGCGGCGCGGCGAGCGGTCTCTTCCCTGTTGCGCTCGACCTGCTGCTGGCTCTCGCCAATCATGCCCGCCATCTCTTCCGCGTGCGGGGTGAGAATAGTTTTGCACCTGACCCTGTCCAGAAACTTCGGCGCATGGCTAAAGCAGGAGAGGGCTTCCGCGTCGAGTATCACTACGGGGCTCTCAATCAGGGGAAGCAGCTTCGTCATCAAGCTTGAGACGGCGCGCGAATCAATCATGCCCGGTCCTATGACTACGGCCTGAACCTTCTCCGCCTCTTCCGCTACTCTCTCGGCCACCCGCGAAGAGATGGCACCGCTCTTCGTCTCGGCTAGAGTGAAGACGCGTGACTCTGGCACAGCCGAAGCCACAAAGGGCGCAATCCTCTCCGTCGTAGCAATCCTTAGCTTGCCAGCGCCCGCCCTGAGCGCGGCGGTCGCCGCTAATATACAAGCGCCCGGCATCTCGCTTGAGCCGCCTACGACCAGCACGCGCCCGCGCTCCTCCTTACTGCCGCCTTCATCGGGCTGCGGAAGCGGCCAGCCGCGCAAGAGCCTGTCTGTTAAAAGAAGCGGCTTCTCTTCCCCCGCCTTACTCTTTCTGCTCATCCCCTTATGCGTTTCCCCGAGAAAATTTTTCGCTCATTCGAACTCGGCCACGACGGGCGTGTGGTCGGAGGGTCGCTCCCAAGTGCGCGGCTCCTTGTCTATCCACGAAGCCTTGCAGTCGGCCGCAAGCTTCTCCGACGTCCAGATGTGGTCTATGCGAAGACCAGCGTTGCGCCGGAAAGAGCCCGCGCGATAATCCCACCATGAGAAGTGCCCGCCCTCTTCCGTGTGAAGACGAAAGACATCCTCGAAGCCCCAGTCTTTTATCTCCGAGAGCGCTTCTCTCTCCCTGCGGCTGAAGAGAATCTTTCCCTGCCACTGTTTCGGGTCGTGAACGTCTCGCTCCTCGGGCGCGACGTTGAAGTCGCCGCAGAGCAGCACACGCTCTTTCTTCTTATAGCTTTCATCAAAGAAGGCGCGCAGCCGCCGCATCCAGTCGAGCTTGAAAAAGAATTTGTCCGAGCCCACGAACGCGCCGTTAGGGATATAGACGTTAACCACTCGCACGCCTTCTACGGTCGCGGCCAGCAGCCTCGCGTGAGCCGTCTCGTCATCGTCGGGGAAGCCGCGCTGCACGTCTTGAGCAGGCGAGCGCGAGAGAATCGCCACGCCGTTATAAGTCCGCTGCCCGTAGGCGGCCGCCTCGTAGCCTATGTCCGCGAAAGCCTGCGCGGGAAACTTCTCGTCAACCGTCTTCGTCTCCTGAAGGCAGAGCACGTCCACGCGCGTCGACTCAAGCCACTTGAGCACGAGCGGCAGCCGCGCCGTAATCGAATTAACATTCCAAGTCGCCAGTTTCATAAGTCAAAACTAATTTCACAAAGTTGCTATAAGCGCCGCGAGCAGTGGCCCGCGCCGCATGATGTCGCTCGTGATGATGTGCTCGTGCTCCGCGTGAGCGCCGTCGCCGTCAATTCCGAGCCCGTCAAGCACGGGCACGTTCAGGGCGGCTATGAAATTTCCGTCCGAAGCCCCGCCTACGCTCGCCTCACCCAGATTGAAATCGAGCGCCGCAGCAACCTCGCGAGCGTGTTCATAGAGACGCGCTACACCTTCATTGCGCTCAAGCGGAGGCCGATTGATGCCTCCCGTCACGACCAGCTTCACCCGCTCGTCAAAGGAGCGAGGATTCAGGATAGCGCTCTCTATGCGGCGCGCCTCTTCGGCGGTGCTGAAGCGAACGTCAATCTCAGCGCGGGCGTGCGCCGGGACAACGTTCGAGCGCGTCCCGCCTTCCACCACGCCTACGTTGACGGTAGTGCCTTTTGAAATATCTTCGAGACCGTGCAGTCTCTCTATCTGCCTGGCTATCTCAAGCACCGCGCTCGCGCCCTTCTCAGGCTCAAGCCCCGCGTGAGCCGCACGCCCCAAGGCTTCCATGACGAAGATGCCCGTTCCCTTTCGAGCGGTCTTCACGCGCCCGCCGCTCGCGGGCGGCTCAAGCACCAGCGCGCACGCGGCTCCCCTAGCCTCGTCTTCTATCAGAGCGCGCCCCCATTGGCTCCCCGTCTCTTCGTCGCAGGTCAGTAGCAGCACGACTTCACGCTTCGGCGACAGGTTAAGCTCGGCGCAGGCTCTGAGAGCTTCGAGCGCCATGGCGCAGTTGGCCTTCATGTCGAAGATGCCCGGCCCGTGTAGGCGCTCGCCGTTCGCGCGAAAGGGGCGCGCACTGATTGTCCCTCGCGGGTGAACCGTGTCCGTGTGGCCCACTATCAGCAGCCTGCTCTCTTCTTTTCCCTTGAAGGCACGCACGCGAAGATGCTCGCCGTAGCCTTCAGCCGGGATACGCTCTACTTCAACGCTGCCTCCAATTGAGCGTGCGGCGTCTTCGAGTAGAGAGACGACGGCGCGGCTCCCTTTCACGTCGCCCGAAGGAGATTCTGTCTCGACCAATGCGCGCACGAGCGAGAGCCACGCGCCCTGCCGCTCCGAGAAGAAACTCCTGAGGCCTGCTGCCGTCTCTTTTGTAATCACAGAAGACAATCCTTAAAGAGCGCCGCTTTCACGAGCGGGCGCGAATCACCTCACGCCTGACCGTGAGCAAATCTATGCGCTCGCGTTTAATCTCGAACCCTAAGCCCGGCCCCTCCGGCGCTCTTATCGTCCCACGAGCCGTAACGGTGACGGGCGGGTCAATCACGTCTTCCTCCCAGTAACGCGCGCTCGCGGAAACGTCGCCGGGCAGCGTGAAGCCCTCAAGAGTTGAGAGGGCTATGTTGTGAGCGCGGCCTATGCCGGATTCGAGCATGCCGCCGCACCAGACATCTATGCCTTTAGAGCGCGCCTCATGCTCCACCTCTCTAGCCTCCGCGTGCCCGCCCACACGGCCGAGCTTGACGTTGATAATCCGGCAGGCGTTAAGCTCAAGCGCGTGGCGAGCATCACTCGCAGAACGAATTGACTCGTCAAGACAGAGCGGCGTGCGAATCTGCGCCTGAAGACGCGAGTGCTCAAGCATGTCGTCGTGCGCCAGAGGCTGCTCTATCATCATCAAATCGAACTCGTCCATCGCCTGAAAGAGTTTTACGTCCCGAAGAGTGTAAGCCGAATTGGCGTCGGCCATCAGCCTTATACGGGGGAAGCGGCGGCGCACGCTCTCAAGTACGCGCAAATCCCAGCCCGGCTTAATCTTTATCTTGATGCGCTGGTAGCCCGCGCTCAACTCGCGCTCTATCTTCTCAAGCAAAGCCTCTACAGAATCTTGTATGCCAATAGAGACGCCGCAGGGGATTTCCGCGCGCACGCCGCCCAGATGCTTCCATAAAGGAAGATTCAAACGGTTCGCTTCCAGATGCCAGCAGGCCGTCTCAATCGCGGCCTTCGCCATCCTGTGGCCGCGCACGCGCCGCATAAGCTCCCGCACCCGTGACGCGCTCTCAAAATCTTTGCCGGCCACGACAGGAGCCAGAAATTCTTTGAGCGTGTGCCACGCCGTCTCCGTCCACTCTTCCGAATAGAAGGGGCCTTCGCCAGCGGTGCATTCGCCCCAGCCTTCCTGACCGTCTTCTTCACGGACGCGCGCGAGGATAATTCGCCGCTCGGTCGTCCGGCCAAAGCTCGTCTCGAAAAAATGTAGAAGGCCGAGGCGAATCTCGCTAAGCTCAATCTCTGTTATTCGCATGATGCTCTGAAAAGATAAGCAACATTATGCCCGCAATTCAGCTCTCTCTCAAATCACGTCTCTACGACGCGCGTGGAAAGCCCGAGCCAGTTGCCTCCGGCGCTCTTGCCGAGGATGAAAACGGCCATGTTGACTTTGCCTATCCTGTAGGCACGCGCATCCGTCAGATTCTCCTTCAGGAGCCGCACTAGGGACTGGAACCTGCGCGCCGTGGCAAGCTCTTCGCCCTTCTTCCACTCCGGCTCGGACACGGCCGCGCGAAAGAGCTCGTCCAGGCTTGCGGATTCCACCGGCGCGTCCGAAGCCGCACCTGACAACTCACGAAGCCGCTGCTCAACGGGCTCAGCGCCGCCCTCCAAACGTACAACCTCAAAGGGATAGTCTGCCTCGCTCATAAACATGAGCCCTTCGCTGGCCTTCTTCAGCTCTTCGATTATCTGCTCGTCGGTTCTCATAATCTCCCTCCACGAAGCTGTAGGTATAAAGTAAAAAAGAGGCGGCCACAATGTTTGCAGCCGCCTCACGGAAACATACGCTGATGAGAAGCTCTACTTCAGGGTGATTGTCACCGTTCGCATAACTCCGTCACCCAGGTCAACCCTCAACTGGTAAGTGCCGGGGGCGTACCCCTGCGTGCTCAGGTTGAAGATGTACTGGCCCGCCGTCGCGTCATAACGGAAGAGATTGCCCGTGGTCGCAGCCGACGTGGAGCTCACATCGACGGCTTCTTCCTCAGAGCCTTCCCCAACCTTGACGACGGAGAGACGCGCGACGGCGTTAGTCAGTCCCGCGCTCGCTCCCGTCAACTGGAACTTGATGGGAATCGTGCGGCCCGTCTTATAGACGCCGCCCGCCTGAATGGGCGACAGCAGGCCCGACCAGGAGTAGCCCACGCCCACCTGCACAACCTGCTGAGCGGAGCCTCCCATGCTATCGGTGACGATAACAGTGAAGGTGTAGACGGCTCCGACCTGCGCGGCACCGGGCGTCCAGCTAAAGTCGCCCGTGTCCTCGTTAATCGAAGCGCCCGCCGGTGCTCCGGCCAGACTGTACTTGAGCGTCTGGAACGGAACGTCGGCGTCCGAGCCCATCGCCTTGAAGGTCACAGTGCCGCCCAGAGTCACGACCTGATTGCCTATGGCAGCCAGCGTCGGGTTCTGGTTAACCTCGGTCACGGTCAGCGTTATGGATGACTCCGCAGTCTCTGTGCCGTCCGACACCCTGACGGTGAAGGTGTAGGGACTGTTCGTGCCGCCCTGAGCCTCCGTCGGCGTCCAGGTAAAGACGCCGCTCGCGGAATCAATCGAAGCGCCTGCCGGCTGGCCCACGAGCGAGTAGGTTAGCTGCGGCCCGTCCGCGTCGCTGGCCGAAGCCGTGAACGTGTAGGGAGCAAGCTCTGCTATCGTCTCTGCGGTGGGCACGCCCGAGAGCTGCGGCGCGTCGTTGACCGGCGTGACGTTCAGCGTCACGGTCGCAACATTAGAGTCCTTGCCGCCGTCATTCACCTTGAAGGTGAAGCTGTCGGGGCCGCTGTAATCGCCGTTCGGCGTGTAGGTTACTTTGCCGTCAACGATGTCGGAGAGAGAGCCGTTCTGCGGCCCGCTTACAATCGAGTAGCTCAGCACGTTGTTGACGTTGAAGTCCGAAGCCGTAAACGTAATCTGCTTCGGTGTGTCTTCCGCGGTCGTGGCAGACTGATTATTGGCCACGGGCGCGGTGTTGTACTCGCCGTCGAGCTGCGATTCTATGGCGTTCTGTATCTCTTCAGGCACGTTCGAGAAGAAGTTGTAGCCTGTGAGGGCTTCAACCTGATCCACGGTCGCCAGATACTTCTTCCAGTCATCAGGCCTGATGTTGTCGTCGTTAGGCATGATGACGGCGAAGGTTCTGGTCGAAGCGTTGACACGCGACACGTCATCATTGCCCGTGGGCAGCACCATGATTACCTTCCAGGTAAACTTGGGAACGGTGACGGTGTTGCCTCCGGTGTCCTGGATGCTCTCCCAGTACCCCGTGGTGCTGTTGCCGCCCGTGCCGACGCCGCCCGAAACTATGTATAGCTCGTTTGCGCCGTTATTGAGCAGCGTGCGTATGTGGCCTTCGAGGTCGTTCCACGGCCCCTGATTATTGCCCGAAGCCTGCGGAACCATGTTCGTCATCAGGAAGGTCGCGGAGTTATCTTCGACTGAGGACGTGCGGTCGGCGGACGGAACCATGTGACCACGGTCAAAGCCGTACGTCGCGAAGTTATAGCCGCTCGTGACGCGCGTAAATCCCGCCGGAAGCGTCGTGTCGGAGCGGAAATCATTCTGGCGGTCGGCGACGCCCGTCGTCCAGCTTACGTCCAGGTGCCAGCTTGTCCAGTTCGGTATCGCCCTGCTGTTGTTGTAGGAAAGGGCGTACTGGTCTTTCATCATCAGGTAATTGTTCATGACGCTCGGGTCATTCACAGCGCCCGACGGATTACCCATGACCATGTGCTCCGCAGGATTGCGCGGAACCATTACGTTGAAGCTGAACACGTAGTTCGCCGCCATGTTGTCCGGCGGGTCTTGAGCATCCTGGTCTGTGACCGCGTTGGCTAAGACCGTCACCGTGCACTGCTCGCCGCCGACAAAATTCGAGTCGGGGTTGAGAGTGAAAGAGGTCTGCCCGCCGCTCACGGTCGCGGTGTGTATGCCGCTCGTGCCGCAGGAAATCTCGAACCAGTTACCCGTGACATTAACCAACTGGTCGAAGTTGATGGTGATGTCGGCATCCAGGGCTACATTAAACTGGCCGTTGGCAGGCGTGGTGGTGAAAACCTCAGGCGCTTCGTCGCCCGGGGGGCAGACGTTAAAGGTCGTGGCGGAGTTGCGCGGGGTCGGGGTTACTTCCGTAAAGTTGACCGCGTTGTAGTCCGTATCCTTACAGCCGTTGCGGGCGCGTAAGGCCGCCGTCCCATTGCCCAGAGTCGGAGCCGGGCCAGCGCCTTCATAACAGAAGCCGGTGGTGGTAGGCGTGCTGCCATAGCCCACAAAGTCAACTACGGTGGGGCCGCCGACAGGGCAGGAGGTCGTCAGCGCGTTGGTGCTGCTGACCAGCGCTACTTTACCCGTACTGCCGCTCAGATTAATGGCTCCGGTAATATCGTCGTCAGGCAGAGGCGCACCCGTGGCACCCGTCGCACCTGAAATCAGGAAATACTGTCCCGGAGCAATCGTGCCCGAAAGATTAGTCCTGTTGCCCCAGGTAGAGCCAGCCACAGAAGAGTACTGCACAGACCAGCCTGTCAGGTCTACAGGGTTCGAGCTGCGGTTGAAGATTTCTATGAAATCAGCGTTGTAGACCGCACCGGAATTGCCGCCGCCGCCGTAAATCTGACTGATGACGACAGAGCCGGCCGGTACTGGCGTCGGCGTTGGCGTCGGAGTCGGTGTCGGCGTTGGAGTCGGGGTTGGCGTAGGCGTTGGTGTAGGCGTTGGGGTCGGAGTCGGAGTGGGCGTAGGAGTCGGCGTCGCGTTGCCGCAGGTAAGAGGCGTCGTGCCCGCGTTACGCGGGGCGGCCGGGCTCTGCGCGGCGAAATCCGCGTTGTTGTTGTCCGTATCCGTGCAGCCTGAGCCACCTCGCGCGCGGCTGTCGTTAGCCGGCGGCGCTGCGGTCGCAGTTCCCTCTCTGTAAGCATTGGTAGCCGTGCCGTAGCCGACCGAATCAACAATCGTATCGGTCGCAGTAACCTTGATGGCCAGGCCGCCTCCGGCTGCTGCCAGCGTTCCGGTTGCACCAGTGTTGTACGTGGCGTTGGCCCCGGCTGCTCCGTTGTAGCCCGCCGAATGGGCGACCAGATAGTAGCCTCCGGCCGGTATGACCACACTTGATGTCCAGTTTACAAGCACCACGTCTGTCACACCTGCGGCGGCGCGATAGGCAAGGCGGAGGCCGTTCAGGTCAACAGGAGCGTTGCTGACATTGTGTATCTCTATGAACTCGTCGGCGGCCGCGGATGCGCCGTCGCCTGCCACCTGGAACTGGCTGATGACCAGGGTGGACGACGCCGCTTTAGCGGGCGACATGTAGGTTACGACGGCCGCTACGAAGAGAGCGGCGAGAGCTACAACGGAAAGAGCTTTAAGGCGTAGGGGGATAGGGTTTCGCCCGAGGCGCGGGGAACGAGACATATGTTTCCTTTCTCAGATGGTAGTACGAGGGGGTTTCTTAATGTGGCGGGATTCTCTGGATAGACTCTACCAAACCAAACTCCCACCAACCGGGTAACTGCGCACTGTTAAATGCAAGCTCCGATTAGTATCGAGAGTCCGCAAAGCAAACCTCTGCGGCCAGGCGCAAGCAAAGCAGAGGCTTTTCTCTTTAGATTTAGTGTCCTAAGAGTCTCTTACCGGGAAGAGACTGGCCCGAGGGAAAACGGACTTTTATCAGTAAAGCTGACAAAGGTCAAGTCTTAAAGCGAAAGCCTTTTATAACCTAAGATAGAGACAATGCTGTTACAGCTAGATTAAATAGCTATGAAGGGGGATTTTCCAGATATCGTGTATACACCTCAGATGCACAAAAAAGCGAAAATGGAGCATGGCCTGCCCCATTTTTTTCGCTAAATTTTTAAGATTTTCGCCGCTCCGGCCCCCGGTTTTACTCCGTGGAGACGGAGCCCTTGCCCCTCAGAGCGGCGTGCATCGTGTGCCATGAGAGCGTGGCGCATTTGACGCGCGCCGGGAACTCCCGCACCCCGGAAAAGATGGTCAGCCGCCCCAGTTGATTCGGCTCCGTCTCTTCGTTCAGCTCGCCCGTCACCATCCTGTGAAACTCGTTGAAAAGCGTCTCGGCTTCTTCCAGGGACTTGCCCTTGACGGCCTGCGTCATCATGCTGGCCGAAGCTTTAGAGATGGCGCAGCCGGAGCCTTCGAAGCTTACGTCGCTGACACGGTCGCCTTCCAAATCCATGTAGACCGTCAGCTGGTCGCCGCAGAGCGGGTTATAACCTTCCGCTTTCCGGTCAGCCGCCTCAATCACACGAAAGTTGCGCGGCTTCTTGTTATGGTCAAGGATTACCTGCTGGTAAAGCTCACTCAGTTCGGACATAGGAAATAAGGGTTAGCTAAAGACCTCTATCACTTTTTCTATAGCGTGCGCCAGCACGTCCACTTCCTCTTTCGTGTTGTAGAAGGCGAAGGAGGCGCGGGCCGTGGCAGGCACCTGGAAGAACTGCATGACGGGCTGGGCGCAGTGATGGCCCGCGCGCACGGCTATGCCTTCCTGGTCAAGGATGGTGCCCACGTCGTGCGGGTGCACGTTCTCTATGACGAAGGAGAGGACGCTCGCCTTCTCGCGCGCGGTGCCTATCAGGGTGACGCCCTCTATGGCCGAGACTCTCTCGGTCGCGTAGCGCAGCAACTCCTGCTCGTAACGCACGGCACGCTCGCGGCCTATGCTGTTCAGGTAATCAATGGCGGCCCCTAGACCTATCTGCGAAGCTATGGCGGGCGTGCCTGCCTCGAACTTATTCGGCAGCCCCGCGTAGGTGGTCTTCTCAAACGTCACGGTGCGAATCATGTCGCCGCCGCCCTGGAAGGGATTCATCTTTTCAAGCCACTCCTGCTTGCCGTAGATGACGCCGCTTCCAGTGGGCGCGAACATCTTGTGCCCGGACAGCACGTAAAAGTCGCAGTCCAAATCCTGCACGTCTATGGCAAGGTGCGGGGCGCTCTGCGCGCCGTCAATCAGGACGGGCACGCCCATCTTATGAGCCCGCGCGATTATCTCTTTCACGGGGTTAATGGTGCCGAGCGCGTTCGAGACGTGATTGACCGCGACGAGCTTTGTCCTCTCGTTCAGGAGCGCGTCGTACTCGTCAAGCAGCAGCTCGCCCAACTGGTTCATGGGAATCACTCGAAGACGCGCGCCCTTCTCTTCACAGAGCATCTGCCACGGGACAATGTTGGCGTGATGCTCCATAGCGGAGATGATTATCTCGTCGCCCTCTTTAATAAATTTGCGCCCGTAGCCGTGCATCACCAGATTGATGCCTTCGGTCGCGCCGCGCACGAAGATGCACTCGCGCACGTCGCGCGCCCCTATGAAGCGGCGCACCTTCTCTCTAGCGCCCTCGTAAGCGGTCGTCGCGCGCTGGCTCAGGTAATGAACGCCGCGATGAATATTGGAATGCTCTTCGCGCAGGTACTTGGAGCCACGGTCAATCACGACCTGCGGCACCTGCGACGAGGCGGCGTTGTCCAGATAGACGAGCGGCTTTCCGTTGACGGTCTGCCGTAGGACGGGAAAGTCTTCGCGTATGCGCTCGATATCCCAGGGCTCCGTTTCAAGCCCCGGCGGCTCAACTAAAATCTTCTCTATTGCGCTCATAATAAATTCCGGTGATGAGTGAAGAGTGACGAGGGAAAAGCTTATTGCCTGTCGCTCGTCATTACTCTTTACAGTTCAGCGTGCAGCCTGTTGAGAACCACTTCGTCAAGCTGCGCCTTGATGGAGTCAATCCTTATCTTATCAATCACCTCTTCGGCAAAGCCGTAGGTCAAAAGGTTCTGCGCCAGCTCCGGCCTCAGCCCTCGACTGATAAGATAGAACAGCTCCTCTTCCTCAAGCTGCCCGACGGTAGCGCCGTGCGCGCACTTCACGTCGTCCGCGAAAATCTCCAACTGCGGCTTGGTGTCCACGCGCGCTTCGTTCGAGAGAAGCAGGTTGCGGTTCGTCTGCTGCGCGTCCGTCTGAAGCGCCCCTTCGCGCACGAAGACCTTGCCGTTAAAGACGGCACGCGATTTCCCGTCGAGTATCCCCTTATAAAGCTGTCGGCTGGTGCAGTAGGGTTCGGCATGCTCTATCAGCGAATGAGTGTCCGTGTGCTGGCCTGCGCCGACCATGTAGAGCCCGTCCACGCGACACTCGGCACCGCGCGCACGAAGTCGGACGTTGACGTTGTGGCGCGACAGCCCTGCGCCGAGCGTGATAGTAGTCGTGTCAAAGCTGCTGGAAGCGGCAAGCTCTACTTCTGTGGTCGCCGTGTGAAAGGCGCTGAGGCTCTCGCGCTGAATCTTGTAATGCTCAAGCCTTGCCCCGTCTTCAAGCAAGACCTCCACTACAGCGTTCGTCCAGTACTCGCTGTCTCCCAGACTCGCGTAAGACTCAATCACGGTCGCTTCCGCCTGAGCCTCCGCGACTATGAGCACGCGCGGGAAAGAGACTACCGGGGAGCTTTGCGGCGCGGACAGGAAAAGAAGATGAATAGGCGTCTCTACGCGCACGCCCTTCGGTATGAGCAGGAGCGCGCCGTCAGAGACGAACGCGGTGTTGAGAGCCACCAGAGCCTGCTCGTTATAGTCCGCGCAGCGCGCAAGCCGCTCGCGCACAATCTCCGAGCGCTCGCCGGAAAGCGCGTCCGCTAGATTCTCCGCCACGACTCCGCGAGGCAGAGCTTCCAAAGAGGACAGCTCGCGGTTGAGCGCGCCGTTGACGAAGACCAAGCGGCTACCCTTAGCTTCCGCGTAAGTGACCGCTTCAAGAGCGTTGCCGTCAAGCTCAACCGTCTTAGCATCAAAGCCCTGCACGAACCGCCGCTTACTTAGTGGCGCGAGGTTCGTGTATTTCCACTCTTCTTCAAACGTGGTGGGGAACCCAAGCTGCTCGAAGCGCTCCATAGCATCTTCGCGCAGCCGCTTCGTCCACGAAGCCTCACGCTCGCCGAGCCTTTCCTTGAGCGCCGCGAACATCTCAGCGTAAATGCTCTTCTCTCTCGTTGCCTCTGCTACCATCTAAATTAACCTGCCTGCTGCGTCGGAATGCTTTGCGCTCCGGCCTTCGCAGCGTTCTTTATCCAGTCGTAACCCTTCTCTTCCAGCTCAAGCGCCAGCTCTTTCCCGCCCTCGCGCACTATGCGGCCGCCCGCCAGCACATGCACAAAGTCAGGCACGATGTAGTTCAAAAGTCGCTGGTAGTGCGTCACCAGAATGATTGCGTTATCCTTCGTCCTCAGTTGATTGACGCCCTCGGCCACGATTCTCAAGGCGTCAATATCAAGGCCCGAATCCGTCTCGTCCAGCACCGCGAGCGTGGGCTCAAGCACCGCCATCTGAAGAATCTCGTTGCGTTTTTTCTCGCCGCCGGAAAAGCCTTCGTTGACCGAGCGGGACATGAAGCTCGCGTCCATCTGCACAACCTTCGCTCGCTCCTTCAGATAATCCTTGAACTCAAGCGGGTCCAGCTCCTCCTCGCCCCTGTGCTTCTGCCGCTCGTTATAAGCAAGGCGAAGGAACTGCGCGTTCGAGACGCCAGGGACTTCGACAGGATACTGGAAAGCCAGAAAGACGCCGTCGCGCGCTCGCTCGTCGGGCGCAAGCTCCAGAAGGTTCTTGCCCTCATAAACCACTTCGCCGCCCGTCACTTCGTAGGAAGGATGCCCCGCCAGCACCTTGGCCAGCGTGTATTTTCCCGACCCGTTCGGCCCCATGATGGCGTGAACCTCGCCACGGTTGACGTTCAACGTGATGCCCTTCAGTATCTCGTTCCCGTCAACGTTCGCGTGTAAGTCTTTAATCTCTAATAAAGCCACTTCTGTTTTGAGCTCCTTCTTTATCCGACGCTTCCTTCCAATTTAAGTCCCAGAAGCCTTGTCGCTTCGACCGCGAACTCCATGGGCAGCTGCAGGAAGACATCCTTGCAGAAGCCGTTGATGATGAGGCTCACTGCGTCCTCCTGCGAGAGCCCGCGCTGTTGCAAATAGAACAACTGCTCTTCGCTTATCTTTGAAGTCGAAGCCTCGTGCTCGACGCGCGACGTGTTGTTCATCACCTCAATATAAGGAAATGTGTTCGCGCCGCACTTCTGGCCAATGAGCATGGAGTCGCACTGCGTATAGTTTCGCGCGCCCTCAGCCTTAGGCATCACCTTCACTAAGCCTCTGTAGCTGTTGTTAGACTTGCCCGCAGAGATGCCCTTCGAGATGATGGTCGAGCGGGTGTTCTTTCCAATGTGAATCATCTTCGTGCCCGTGTCCGCCTGCTGAGCGTGGTTGGTGAGCGCCACGGAATAGAACTCGCCGATTGAGTTGTCGCCGAGCAGTATGCACGAAGGATACTTCCAGGTGATGGCGGAGCCCGTCTCTACCTGCGTCCACGAAATCTTTGAATTACGTCCGGCGCACTTACCGCGCTTGGTGACGAAGTTATAAATGCCGCCCTTGCCTTCTTCGTCGCCCGCGTACCAGTTCTGCACGGTCGAGTACTTAATCTCCGCGTCGTCCAGAGCAACTAATTCAACGACAGCCGCGTGAAGCTGGTTCTTGTCGAACTGCGGCGCGGTGCAGCCTTCCAGATAAGAGACGTAAGCGCCCTCTTCGGCTATAACCAATGTTCGCTCGAACTGGCCCGACTCCTGATTGTTGATGCGGAAGTAGGTCGAAAGCTCCATGGGACAGCGCACGCCCTTCGGCACAAACACGAAGGAGCCGTCCGAGAAGACAGCCGAGTTCAGCGCAGCGAAGTAGTTGTCGCCAACAGGCACGACCGAGCCAAGGTATTTCTTGACAAGCTCCGGGTAGTCCTTAATCGCTTCCGTGAAGGAGCAGAAGATGACGCCGTGTTTTTTGAGCTTCTCCTTGTAGGTTGTGGCCACCGAGACGGAATCAAAGACCGCGTCGACGGCTACGTTAGCAAGCTGCTTCTGCTCGTGAAGCGGTATGCCTAGCTTCTCGAAGGTTCGCAGCAGCTCAGGGTCAACTTCATCAAGGCTGGCCTTCGTGGCCTTCTGCTTGGGCGCGCTGTAGTAGATGATGTCCTGGTAATCAACGTCCGGGTACTTCAGGTTGGGCCAGTGCTTCGGCTCCGTCATGGTGAGCCACTGGCGGTAAGCCTTCAGACGAAACTCCAGCATCCACTCCGGCTCATTCTTCTTGGCCGAGATTAAACGCACAGTATCCTCACTCAGCCCCTTAGGGATGGTGTCGGACTCAATGTCTGTGACAAAGCCGTACTTGTATTCTCTGTTGGCTAGTATCTCAATACTGCTCATCTTTTTAAGCTCTCTACTCTCTCTTTCCGGCGAGTAAATCTTTATCCAAAAAATCCTGTTTACGGCGCGAGTCTCAAGCGCCAGCGCCCGTGGGCTCGTAGCGCTTGTGCAGGCCCTGAATCTGGTGAATCGTCGCGTCCACATTCGCCTCGGTGCCTACAAGCTGCGCCAGCGTGATGCCCGAGAGCGCGTTCTGCACAATCTCGTGCAGGCCGACTATGACGGGGCGTATGCCGCAGTCGCCCGTGTGCACGCAGACATCCAACACGCCCGTGTAGCTCTTGCAATGCTCGGAGACGGTGTCGTCGTCCAGCACCTTTATGACATCGCTGAGCCGAACTTCCGCTGCGGGCCGCGCCAGCCTGTAGCCGCCGCGATTGCCCCTGACGGACTGCACCAGCCCCGCCTTGCTCAACAGCCAGAGCAGTTTTCCGGCGTTCGCCTGCGAGATGCCCTCGCGCTCCGCCATCTGGCCGAGCGTCAGCGAATCGCCCTCTCCAAGGCGAGCCAGTTGCAGCAAACAACGCAAGCCGTACTCTTCCTGCGCAGAGATTTTCATAGCTTCACTCCCAAGACCATGCCGCTTCAATCCACGGTTGCGAAGCCATTCTACCATACCTTACTTTTTTGTCAAGAATAGTTAAGTGCTTAAAATTTAAGAGGATAGGCGGGAATATATGGCTTGAAAAAGAAGAGGCGTGAAGAGTCACGAATGGCTCTTCACGCCTCTTGAATCAGTGAATTTGCCTTTAAAGAGTGAAGTTAAAGCTGATGTAGCCGGTCATGCGTATGGGCTTGCCGTCGATTACTTGAGGCTGGAACCTCCACTGCCGCGCGGCGGTTTCGGCCGCTGCTCTGAGGAGCGAGGGGCCGTCCGAGCGCTCTACCTTGGAGACCGTGCCGTTCTCGTCAACTATGACGAAGACCCTGACGACGCCCTGCACGCGCGCCGTCTTAGCCGTCGTAGGATAGCTCGGCGCAATCCTCTGCGTGGCTTTGTCTATCAAGGAGCCCAACTGCAAGGGCTGGCCGTCTGCGGGAGCGCTGACGGTCTGCGCTACGGTCGGCTGCACAGTTTGCTGAGACTGTTTCGGCTTCTCCTGTTTGGGAGTCTTCGGCTGCTGTTCCGTCGTGGAAACGGTCTTTCTGGTGAGCGGCGTATTTCGCGCGGCGGAAGCTTCAGAGGATGAGCCGGGCGAAGCGTTGTTGCTCGCGATTGGCGAAGCGCTCGAAGAAGCGGGCTGCGTGGTCGTTGTGCTAGCGGGGCGAACGGGGACGGGGCCTAGGCTGGCAACGCGCGTTTCCGAGACGGCCAGCTTCTGGCGCGCGTCCGTCGTTTCTGTCTGCCACTGCACGCGCTCGTCTCGGTTACGCGCCAGTGTAGCTCTCACGCTCGCGGCGTCTTCAAGCAGCGCTATGGCCTCAGTGTTCCTGGCGTCCGAACCGCCTATCTGTTTGGCCTGCTCGGCCACTCGCTCAAGCAGGGCGCGCAGCCGGTCAAGGTCGCCCGCAGCCTCAGGCGGCAGTTCTTTATCCGCTATGTTCAGCCCGAAAGCCTTGTAGCGGTCTAGGTGCTCGCGCGCTCCCTTGACGCTCTGGCCCGCGAGCGTGAAGTAGGCGCGAATAGAGCTTTCGTTTCCGCCAGCGACGCCCTTGTAGGTCTCTTCCAGAAGCGCCTGCGCCCGTGCGTAGTCGGCCCCCTCAAGATAGACGCCCATGAGCATGATGCGCGCAACGTCGCGTATGGAATCGTCCGTCGCGGTGTTGCGTATGTTATCAAGCTCTGCGGCGGCGGCAGACAGGTTGTGCGCGGCGGCAAGGGCGCGGGCGCGCATCAGACGGCGCTGCATGGCCTCTGCGTCCGAAGCCGTTTGGGCGGCGGTTGTAATCGCGGTGAGAGCGATTAAGGTGAATAGTGCGATGAGTCTGGAACGATGAAACAGTTGTCTAGGGGTTCTTTCCTTCACTACGTAAAACTCCATAAAGCTAAAAGCGAGCTTTTGAGGCTCGCTTATGTAGGGTACATCCAAATGATGGCCTACTATTATGGCCTCACGCGCGCGGAATGCGCAAGTTGACAGGGACAACCCTCAAAGCGTTCGATTTTTTGGCTCTTTTATGGTGCGAGACTTCGACTAATGCGCTCACGGAAAGCGAGCGCGCGCATCTTTATACCGTTTTCGTCCAGAGTTAGCAAGCGGCGGTCGCGCATTACCAAGCGCCCCTCAATGATAACTGTACGCACGTCGTCCGCCTTCGTCGCGTAAACGAGATGAGAATAGATGTTATAGAGCGGCGTCTGGCTCAGGTCGTCGAGGTCGACTATGCAGAGGTCTGCGCGCTTGCCCGCTTCGAGCGAGCCTATCTGGCTGTCCAAATGAAGCGCGCGTGCGCCCCTGATGGTCGCCATCTCAAAGGCCTGAAGCGCGGAGACAACTTTCGGGTCGCCGGTCGTCACCTTATGAAGCTTGGCCGCCGTGTCCATCTCTTCCCACATGTTCAGGTCGTTGTTGGAGGCCGCGCCGTCCGTGCCGAGGCCCACGGCAACGTCTTCCGAGAGCATCTGCGGCACGGGCGCGACTCCCGAAGCAAGCTTCATGTTCGACTGCGGGTTGTGAGCCACGCCTACGCCCGCGCGCTTGAGCACGCTTATCTCTTCGGCGTTGGCCCAGACGACGTGCGCGGCTATGACACGATTGTTCAGAAAGCCTATGCGGTTAAGATAAAGCACCGGACGCGCGCCGTACTGCTTCTCTATGTCTTCGACCTCTTTGCGAGTCTCCGAGACGTGTATGACTATGGGAGCGCTTGTGCGGTCTGAGAAGGCGCGCACGGCTTTCAGCTGCTCTTCCGTGAGAGTGTAGGGCGCGTGCGGCGCGATTGCCGGAGTGATAAGCGCGTGACCGCGCCACTTCTTCACGAAACGGTCTGTATAGGCTATGGCTTCCTCAGGCGTCTTATTGTCGGCGACGGGAAATCTGATGACGGTCTCGCCTAAGAGCCCGCGCACGCCTGCCTTGGCCGTTTCGTCTGCAATCGCGTCCTCGAAGTAGTACATGTCGCAGTAGGTCGTGGTGCCTCCGCGAATCATCTCCGCAAGGCCGAGCTGCGTGCCGGTGCGGACGAAATCTTCCGTGACGTTCTTGGCCTCGGCCGGAAAGATGTACTTAGTCAGCCAATCTTGCAGGTCAAGGTCGTCGGCCAAGCCACGGAAGAGCGTCATGGGGACGTGCGTGTGCGTGTTGATGAGGCCGGGGATGATGACTTTGCCCGTGGCGTCAACCGTCTCGGGCGCAGTGTATCTGGTGTCCACTTCGGCGCGAGTGCCTACGGCTACAATTTTGCCTGCTTGAATGGCGAGAGCGCCGTCTTCTATCACGCGACGCGACGCGTCCATAGTTACAACTTTTCCGCCACGCACGATGATGTCCACGCGCGTCCTCCTCTGTTCAAACGAAAACAGCGGTGAAGCCGAAACAAGAGTTACCAGCAGAAGCGAGATGAGGGTGCGTAGAAGCTTTGCCATTTATCCCTTAACTCTTCCTTCCCGCATCTTCCCGGCCGACTTCCTTCAGGTATCTGGCGTCGAAGGCGCGCGGCAGCAGGTCTTTTATCTGAAGCTCTTCCGTCTCCCCTTTCAGGTTGACGAGCAGGATGGTCGTGTCGCGGCAGTGCTCCCAGATTATCTGTCGACAGGTGCCGCAGGGAGGCGTCAGACTCTCCGTGTCGACGGCCACGACGAGCAGGCCGAAGCAGCGAGCGCCTTCGGAGATGGCTTTCCAGATGGCCACGCGCTCGGCGCAGACCGTCAGGCCGTAGCTCGCGCTCTCGATGTTGCAGCCAGTGAATATTCGCCCGTCGTCCGTTTCGACTGACGCGCCCACGCGGAAGTTTGAGAAAGGCGTGACAGCCTTTTCCCTTGCCTTCCAAGCGGCTTCTATGACTTCTTCCCTGGTGTGTCTTCCCTCTTTGCTCATGCCACGCCTCCCGTCGCGGTTAAATCGCGCGCAAGGCGCTCGCGTATCTTGACGCTGATAAGGTCTATGCTGACAAGGTTGTGCCCGCCTTCCGGGATAATCACGTCCGCGTAGCGTTTTGAAGGCTCCACGAACTGCATGTGCATGGGGCGCACGGTGGCAAGGTACTGCTCTATGACGGATTCGACGGTGCGGCCGCGCTCGGCTATGTCGCGGCGCAAGCGTCGTATGAAGCGTATGTCGTCGGGTGTGTCCACGAAAATTTTGATGTCCATTTCCTCCAGGATGCGCGAGTCCGCGAATATCAGTATGCCTTCGACGATGATGATTGGCTTGGGCTCAAGGTGCTGTGTTTCCGCGAGGCGCGAGTGCGTCTTGAAATCATAGATGGGCAGCTCAACGCCCGCTCCCGCCTTCAGTCTACGGATGTGCTTGACGAGCAGGTCGTTGTCCAGCGCGTCCGGATGGTCAAAGTTGACCTCCTGACGATAATCGAGCGGCATGTCGTTGAGGTTGCGGTAGTAGGAGTCCTGCTGTAGAAAGATGACCTCCGAAGCGCTCACTGTCGCCAGGATGCGATTCGCCACGGTCGTCTTGCCGGAGCCTGTCCCGCCGCAGATACCTATAATCATAAGTTAAGAGAGCCTGGGGATGATGCCGCGCAAAAGATTTCTGATTGTGTCGCGCACCTGCGCGCCGGTTTCCATGACCTCTTCGTGATTGATGGGTTGGTCAACGACTCCTGCGGCCATGTTGGTGATGCAGGAGATGCCCAGCACGCGCATGCCCATCTGTCGCGCGACGATTGCTTCCGGCACTGTGCTCATGCCTACGGCGTCCGCGCCCAGGGTTCTGAGCATACGAACTTCCGCAGGCGTCTCGTAGCTTGGGCCGGACATGGCGGCGTAGACGCCGCGCCGCAGCTCTAATCCCAGAGAGCGCGCCTCTTCAACGGCTATCTCCTGAAACTCGCGGCTGTAGACCTCAGACATATCGGGAAAGCGCGCGCCGAAGCGCTCGTCATTCGGCCCGAGCAGAGGGTTCGTGGACATCAGGTTCAGGTGGTCGCTGATAATCATCAAAGAGCCCTGGTCGAATCCTATGTTGATGCCGCCAGCGGCGTTCGTCAGCACTACCGACTTGACGCCCATCACGCCGAAGACGCGCATGGGAAAGGTCACTTCGTCTCGCGAGTAGCCTTCGTAGAAATGGAAGCGGCCCTGTAGAACTGCGACCGCAGCGCCTCCGACACGGCCCAGCACGAGACGGCCCGCGTGACCTTCCACCGTGGGGCGCGCAAAGCCCGGAATCTCTTCGTAAGGGACGGCGACAGCATCCTCAAGGTCATCGGCGAAAGCGCCTAGCCCGCTGCCCAGCACAACGCCCGTCCGCACGTCCTCGTCAAAGCGAGCGCGAATCGTGCGCGCGGCATGCTCCACGCGCTCATACAACGGCGAAAGACTCTGTTCTTCCGAAAGCATACAATTAATCAGGAGTCAGAACTCAGGACTCAGGAGTCAGAATAAAGACAGTCGCTTTTATTCTGCCTCCTGAGTCCTGAGTTCTGACTCCTGCTATTTTTCATCTTTCTTTCTGATATGGCAAACCTAGAGCGCGGGGCGCGCGTGACTGGCCTATGAAGCCTGCGAGCACGACGATGGTTAAGACGTAGGGGATAATCTGTATGAACTGGTTCGGGATGTCTTCGCCGGAAGGCAGTCGCACGCCCTGCAACTGAATCGAGACTGCTTCTGTAAAGCCGAACAGCAGGCAGGCGAGCATGGTCTGAACGGGTCGCCACTTTCCGAAGATGAGCGCGGCCAGCGCTATGAAGCCACGGCCCGAAGTCATGTTGCGCGTAAAGAGCGAAGACTGGCCTATGGAGAGATAGGCTCCGCCAATGCCTGCCAGAGCGCCGCTGATTAAGACCGCGCTGTAGCGCATCCACTTCACCGATACTCCGGCGGCGTCCGCAGCCTCGGGCTTTTCACCCACTGCGCGAAGCCTTAGACCGAACGGCGTGCGATAGAGCACGTACCAGGTGACGAATACCATCACGAACGCCAGCACGACAGGCACCCACCATGTAAGCAGCTGCTCTTTGGGAATCTGCGGCGTGGAGCCCGTCGAGGCGAAGAGAGCGCCGCCTAAGAAGGCAGGGATGCCTACCATCAGAATATTAATCGCCATGCCGCTGACGACCTGATTGGCGTTAAAGCGTATGCAGGCGACGGCGTGAATCCAGGCTATGAAGACGCCAGCCGCGATGCCCGCCAGAAGCCCCAGCCACGGATTCCCCGCATAATAGGTGACGGAGGCCGCAGTAAAAGCTCCGGCCAGCATGATGCCTTCGAGCGCGATGTTGATGACGCCCGAGCGCTCGGAAAAGAGCCCGCCCAGAGCTGCCCAGATAAGAGGCGTCGCAAGCCGCAGCAGGGAAAAGATAAGCGCTATGTTGAAGATTGCTCTCATAGTTGTTTCACTGCTTCTAAACTTTAGACCTTCTCAACAGGCCGAAGCGATTGAATGAGCCGCGAAAGAATGCCTCGCAGGCTACAAACAGAATCACGACCGCCTGCAAGACCTCGACCAAGTCTTTCGAGACGTGGTCTGTGAAAGCGTCAACGAAGATTCCGCCGCGAATCAGCATGCCGAACAGAATCGCCGCCAGAAAGACCCCGACCGGATGGTTGCGCCCGAGCAGCGCCACGGCTATGCCTGTGAAACCGTAGCTCGCGGAGAACCCGTCGTAGTAGCGATAGCGATAGCCAAGCACTTCGTTAATCCCGACCATGCCTGCGAGCGCGCCGGAGACGGCCATAGCCACCACTATCTGCCTGCTCACGGCTATGCCGCCGTATTCCGCGGCGGAAGGATTAGCGCCCGTCGCTCGAATCTCGTAGCCCCACTTGGTCTTCCACAGAAAAACGTAGACGAGCGCGCAGGCCACTATGGCGAGCAGGAACGCCATGTTAAGCGGAAGACGGCCAGGGATGCCGGGTACAAAGCTCCCCAGGCGTGGGATGTGCGCCGCCGCGCCTATCTCGGCCGACTGCATGATGGGGTCGCCCGGCACCTTGTAGTAGTACTGCGTAAAGTAGCTGACGAGCGCTATGCCTATGAAGTTCATCATGATGGTGTTGATGACTTCGTGCGAGCCGAAGCGCGCCTTCAGATAACCCGGAATCGCTCCCCACAGACCGCCCATCAGCATCGCCGCCAGGCACGCAATCGGCACGAGCAGCACGGCCGGGAGACTGGCCCAGGAGTAATTGACATCCGAGCCGCCTATCTTAACGACCGTGCCGCCGAGCTTGATGCTGACCCACGCCGCCGCGAAGGCCGCGACGTAAAGCTGCCCCTCCGCGCCTATGTTGAGCAGCCCGCAGCGAAAGGCCACGGCCACGGCCAGCCCCGTGAAGATAAGCGGCGTCGCGTAAAAGAGCGTGTAGCCTATGCCGTCCGGCCACGAAAGCGCGCTGCCTAGCAAAAGCTGGTAGGTCAGAATGGGGTCGTCCCCTATGATGAGGACAAAGATGCCGCCCACTATGAAGGCCGCGACGACCGCTATCAGCGGAAAGACCAGTTCGTTAAAGAGTTTCATGAGAATGTGACGATTTTGGATTTTAGATTTTGGATTAGCGAGACGGGTTGAAGCCGTTCAAACTTGAATATCACTCCAATCCAAAATCCAAAATCTAAAATCATTTATGTCCTCCCGTCATCATGAGACCAATCTCTTCGTTCGTAGCAACTTTCGGGTCAACCTCGCCCGCTATCCTGCCCTCGTGTATGACCAGTAGCCTGTCGGCCAGAGCGGTCACCTCTTCCAGCTCGGCCGACACCAGCAGAATCGCGCAGCCCGCGTCCCTGAGAGCAATCAGCTTGCGGTGAATGAACTCTATGGCCCCTATGTCCACGCCGCGCGTGGGCTGGGCCACCAGCAGCAGCTTCGGGTTCAGGTCGAACTCGCGACCTATGATGAGCTTCTGCTGATTGCCGCCCGACAGAGCGCGTGCAGGCAGGGCAGGATTAGCAGGACGCACGTCAAAGTCCTTGATGATTTCACGAGCGCGCCTGTCGATAGCGCCGTTATCCAGCATCACGCCCGCAGTCGAGACCACGGGCTTGCGGTAGTGGACGCCTAGGATGGAATTTTCCGCGAGGTCGAAGTCGAGCAGCAGCCCGCGCCTGTGACGGTCTTCGGGGATGTGGGCAATGCCCATCTGCTTTCGCTCTCTTGGGCCAGTGTCTCTGATGTTGCGCCCCTCGAACTCCACCTGCCCGCTGACAGATGCAGGGTCAGAGAGTCCCGCCAGAGCTTCTATCAGCTCCGTCTGGCCGTTGCCTTCGACACCTGCGATGCCTACAACCTCGCCCGCGCGCACGTCGAAGCTTATGCCGTCAACTCGCGGCGTGCCGTCCGAAGCCATGACGCGGAGGTCGCGAAGGCTAAGGACGTTCGTGCCCGTCTTGGCGTCAGTCTTCTCGACTCTGAGCAGCACGTCGCGGCCGACCATCATGCGGGCAAGCTCTGCGGCGTTGGTCTCGCTGGTCTTCACGCGGCCCACCACCTTGCCGTCGCGCATCACCGTCACCTCGTCCGAGATGGCGAGCACCTCGTCCAGCTTGTGCGTGATGATGACGACGGTCTTTCCCTGCTCGCGCATGCCGCGCAGGATGGCGAAGAACTCTTCCACCTCCTGCGGCGTCAGAACCGCCGTGGGCTCGTCCAGAATCAGTATGCGCGCCTCGCGGTAGAGAGCCTTCAGGAGCTCCACGCGCTGCTGCTGGCCCACGGAGAGCGACTCAATCATGGCGTTAGGATTAATCGCCAGCCTGAACTCTTCCGAAAGAGCGCGAATCCTTTGCGACGCGCCAGAGAGGTCTAGAGCGGCTGCTGAGCCGGGCTCGGCCCCGAGCACAATGTTCTCGGCGACGGTCATGTTCTCGACCAGCATGAAGTGCTGGTGAACCATGCCCACGCCTTCGGCTATGGCGTCGTGCGGCGACTCTATGCGGCGCACCTCTCCGTTAATCAGAATCTCGCCGCTGTCAGCCGTGTAGAAGCCGTAGGCGATACGCATGGCCGTGGACTTGCCCGCGCCGTTCTCACCCACAATGGCGTGAATCGTCCCTTCGGCAATCTGTATGCTGATGCGGTCGTTCGCGAGCACCTCGCCGAACCGCTTGGTTATGTTTCTCAGCTCAAGCATAATCAGTTTTCAGTTTTCAGTTTTTAGTTTTTAGTTTTCAGTTAAAAGCAGGTCATGTCTTTGCTTAAAACTGAAAACTGAAAACTATTTCTTCATAGCATCCGTAACCTGAATCTCGCCGTTTATAATCTTCCGCTTGGCATCTTCCACCATCTTGAGGGTGTCGGGCGAGAGCAAGTCCTTGTTGAACTCGTCAACGCTGTAGCCCACGCCATCTTTATCTAGGCCGAAGACGTGGAAGCCGCCCGTGAAGCGGCCGCTGGCAAGCTCCTGCACAAGCTGGTAGACGACGTTGTCCACGCGCTTGACCATGCTGGTCAGGACGAAGCCCGGCTTGACGCCGTTCTGGTTCGAGTCCACGCCTATGACGAAGCGTTGCGCGCGACCGTTCTGCTTTCCGTAACTTTCTACGGCGTCGAAAGCTCCGAGGCCGGAATTGCCTGCGGCCGTGAAGATAACGTCTGCTCCCTTGCCTATCTGCGCCAGCGCCAGCTCTTTGCCTTTGCCCGGATTGTTCCAAGCGGCGTCGGTCACGCCCACGTAGTTCTGTATCACCTCTATGTTCGGATTCACGGCCTTCGCGCCTTCCGTGTAGCCTACGGCGAAGCGATGAATGAGCGGGATGTCCATGCCGCCTATGAAGCCGAGCACGCCCGTCTGAGAGGTGCGCGCCGCAATCATGCCCACGAGGTACGAGCCCTGATGCTCCATGAAGACAAGAGAGGCCACGTTGGGCAGGTCTATCACGCCGTCGATGATGGCAAAGTTAATGTTCGGGTAATCCTTGGCGACGCGCTCCATGATGGGCGACTGCGCGAAGCCCACGCCTATGACCAGATTGTAGCCGCGCTCAGCGAAGGCTCGCATGGCGGGCTCTATGGAAGTGGGATTTCCGGGCTCAACGTCTCTGAGCACGATGGGGAAATCCTTCTCGGCGCGCTTGACGCCCTCCCACGCGGCGGCGTTGAACGAGCGGTCGTCCTTGCCGCCTATGTCGAAGACGATGCCTACGTGAATCTTGGATTTGTCGTCTCTCTCGCGGCTCTGCGTGGTGCAGGCAGGGCTCAAAAGAGTCGCAAGCAGCAGGCAGAGCAAGCCTACCGTGGCAATAGCGCGAAGCTTCATGCTGTTATTACTTCCTTAATTAATGCGGGCAGTTGCGCCGGAGGCTCTTCGCCGACAGAGTAGCTTGAGCGAATTATCTCGGCGGCCTCCTCGCCCGACTGCTCATCATGAAAGTAGAGCGTGCCGAAGGATTGGCCGCGCGCGACATGGTCGCCTATCTTTGCTTCACTGATAAAGCCGACTGCCGGGTCTATAGTGTCGGCCATGTGCGTGCGCCCGCCGCCCATGATGGCTACGGCGCGGCCCACCTCCGCCGCATCAACGCCTGTGACGAATCCGTCTTGGCCGGATTCTACCTTAACGGAGCGGAGCGTCAAAGGTAGAAGCCGCTTCGGGTCATCGCAGACACGCGCGTCGCCGCCCTGCTCCTCCACGTTGCGCCGGAAAAGCTCAAGCGCGCTGCCCGAATCAAGAGCGCGACCGACTGCGACGCGCGCAGCATCGAGCGAATCACTCGCGCCGGCGATTGCCACCATACGCGCCGCAAGCTCTAAGGAAAGCTCAAGCACGGGGCGCGTAGCTTCAGTCACGTCGCCTCTTAAAAGCTCTATGCACTCTTTCGTCTCAAGCGCGTTGCCCACGGCCGAGCCGAGCGGCTGATTCATGTCCGTGATGAGAGCTTCCGTACGCACGCCGCACGAGTTGCCTGTCTCGACCAGAGCCTTCGCAAGCTCTCTGGCCTTCTCTTCCTCGCGCATGAAAGCGCCCGTCCCCGTCTTCACGTCCAACACCAGCGCGTTCAAGCCTGCGGCCAGCTTCTTAGACATGATGGAAGCGACTATGAGCGGGATGGCCTCTACGGTAGAGGTCGCGTCCCTGAGCGCGTAGATTTTCTTGTCGGCAGGCGCAAGCTCTCCCGTCTGGCCAATCATGGCGAAGCCTATGCGCTCAAGCAGGGCGCGAAACTCCTTGAGGGAGAGCCCGACGCGAAAGCCCGGAATCGCTTCCAGCTTATCCAGCGTCCCGCCCGTGTGGCCCAGCCCTCGGCCCGAAATCATGGGCACGCAGACGCCGCAGGCTGCCGCGAGCGGCGCAAGAATCAGAGAGGTCTTGTCGCCCACGCCGCCCGTGGAATGCTTGTCGACTTTCGGCTTCGGGATGTCGGAGAAGTCCAGCAGCTCGCCCGAGTGAAGCATCTCATCGGTGAGCGCGTGTCGCTCCTCGTTCGTCATGCCGTTTAAGAAGACGGCCATCAGGAGCGCCGACGATTGGTAATCGTCCCAGGTGCCGTCAACTACGCCCCTGACAAAAGAGGCTATCTCGCGCCGCGACAACTCTTCGCGGTCGCGCTTTCTACGAATCACGTCCTGTGGTCTCAAGCTCAATCTCTTTTACACGCTCTCCAACAGAATCACTGCCTGAACTTTTATGGCCTCGTACTGGCCCACGGAATCAACGCCCTCTCCCGTCTTGGCCTTCACGCTCACGCATCCCAAATCAATGCCCAGAGTCTGAGCAAGATTCTCGCGCATCAGTTGCACGTATGGCCTGAGCTTCGGTCTCTCAAGCATCACGGTCGCGTCCACGTTCACTACCTTCATGCCGCGCTCACGCGCAAGCCAAACCACGCGGGCCAGAAGCTCAAGGCTATTGGCGTCCTTCCATTTCGGGTCGCGGTCTGGGAAATGCACGCCAAGGTCGCCCTCGCACAACGCGCCAAGGATGGCGTCTGCCACCGCGTGCGAAAGAGCGTCGGCATCCGAATGGCCTTCGGCCCCGCGCATGGACTCCACATGCACGCCCGCCAGTATGAGCGGCAGCCCCTCCGTCAAACGATGCGTGTCGTGGCCTATGCCTATGCGAAACATAAGAGCAGTAGTCAGGATTCAGAATTCAGGACTCAGAATAAAGACAGAAGCTTTTATTCTGACTTCTGAGTCCTGAATTCCGAGTTCTGCTTCAAAAGTATTTCAGCAAACGCTATGTCTTCGGGCCGTGTAATCTTGATGTTGCGCGCGTCGCCTTCGACTATCGTGACGGGGACGCCTAGCCGTTCTACCAGCAGGCTGTCGTCCGTGGCGTCGAAGCCTTCCGCGCCTGCGCTCTCGAAGGCGCGGCGCAAGATTTCGTAGCGAAAGCACTGCGGCGTCAAGGCGCGCATGAGCGAAGACCTCTCGACAGTTCTCAAGACCTCTACGCCACGCACCTCCTTAATCGTGTCCACCACGGGGGCGGCCAGTATGCTTGCGCCGCCAAGCTCTGCCGCTTCAACCGCCCTGCCTATCTCTTCGGGCGTGACGAAGGGGCGCACGCCGTCATGCACGGCCACGACATTAGCTGTCTGAGCGCGAACCGATTGCAGGCCGCGCCAGACGGATTCTGCGCGCGTGCGGCCTCCGGCCACGACACTGGCAAGCTTCAGCAGACTATACTTGCTCGCAAGCTCAAGGAAGCTGGCCCGCTCGTCCTGCGGCAACACTACAACAATTTCATGTATGCTGGCACACTGCTCGAAACGCCTGAGCGTGTGAATGATGACGGGGACTCCTGCAAGCTCCAGAAACTGCTTGGCCCTGTGGCCGCCCAAACGCCTGCCCTGCCCTGCGGCGGCAATGATAGCAACATTCATAAAGGCAATGCAGAAGGCAGAGTGCAGAGTGCAGAAGTTAAGAAAGCACTCTTCAAGCCTGACTCTCTCTTTAATTCATCATTCTGCACTCTGCCTTCATCATTTCTTCTTAGTCTGCTGCCGATTCGCTTGGCTCGTTGAAGCGCGAAGTCTGCGCGCCTTCGCGCTGGCGAAGCTGTCCCGTGCGGCGGGTGGTGCCGTTGGTGCGCGGCTGATGCTCGCCGCCGTTTGCGCCGCCAGCGCCCTGTTCATTCGCCTCTTCCCACAACCGGCCAAAAATCATCTTCCCGGCAGTCGTTTGCAGTACGCTCGTGACGGCAATGTCCGCGTTCCTGCCTATGAGCTTGCGCGCGTTATCGACCACGACCATTGTGCCGTCGTCAAGATAAGCGACGCCCTGATTATACTCTTTGCCTTCCTTCAGGATGAAGACGCGCATGGCTTCGCCGGGCAGCACCACGGGCTTCAGGGCGTTGGCAAGCTCGTTGATGTTTAGAACCTGCACGCCACGCAGCTGCGCCACCTTGTTCAGGTTGAAATCGTTCGTGACAATGACGGCGTCCAGTTGCTTGCCAAGCTCTATCAGCTTCAAATCGACTTCGCGCACCGAGGGGAAGTCTGTCTCTACAATCTGAATGTCGAGCGAAGAGTTGTTCTGCAAGCGGTTGAGCATGTCGAGTCCGCGACGCCCGCGCTGCCGCTTGGAAGAGTCCGGCGAATCCGCCACCTGTTGAAGCTCGCGCAGGATGAACTGCGGGATGATAATCGTGCCGCTCAGGAAACCCGTCTCGGCCACGTCCGCTATGCGCCCGTCTATGATGACGGAGGTGTCCAGCACCTTGTAGTCGCGCCGTATGGTCTTGTCGCTGAAGATGCCGCCAAGCGCGGAGAGGTCTAAGTAATCGCCCTTGGCCGCGCCTACCATCAGACCCACGTAGGCCATGAAGAAGGTCAGCGCAAGCGTGAGGAAGGTCTTGGTCTCGACGGCGACAGCCGTTGAGTCCTGGCTGCTGATGAGCGAGCCAATAAGGTAAGCGCCCGTGATGCCCATGATGGAGCCCACGGCTGCGCCTATCAGCGTCTTAAGCGACGCGCGGCGGATTCGTATCTCGAAGAAGATGATGGCGACGGCTACGAGGGCGGCCACGGCAGCCGACATAATCCTGTCGTTCTGAACCGGATGCAAGAGGTATCCGGCCGCCACTAAAACTGCGGTAAAGATTAGCCTGATAAGAACCACATCCGTCCGCATACCGGCACGTATCTTAACACGGCATTGCGCGATATGTCTTTGATTTTATTAGCGGAACCCGTGGACTCAGGAGCCTGCATCAAAACTGAAAGAAAACGGCTGCAAAGCCGCGCTTCTTTCGTTTTATTGCCTAACATCTTATTTCTGCTTGAAAGTATTTAGACCTTAGATTACCGTAAAGCACATCGAACGCTCAGGTAAATCAATCAGGTTCGAAGGGGTGTCCACATGAAAGGTCGAAAGAAAAACATACTACTTCTAAGCGCAGTTTTCATCGCGTTAGTTCTTGCGATGTTAGGTGTGCAGGCAAACCAAAAACAGAGTGGGTTGAGTTCATCCACGCAAAAAAAGATTAAGGATATAAAGGCTCCGGCTACCGGTAAACAGAGGACGCACAGTAAGCTCTTGCGTCAATCAACAGGCCCCAAAATAAGTGACCTGACCGCGAAAGGAGCAGGCGATATTGTGCTCACGGTTGATGAGCCTTTTGTTATATCAACGACTAGCAGCGGGCAACAATCCTTACCATCAATAGAGACGCAAGTTTGTAACGCAGATGCCGTCGTCGTAGGGACGCTAACTGATTCTTCTCCTCAGCTGACTGAAGATGAAAGTTTCCTATTTACCGAATACACGATGTCTGCCGAAGAAGTAATTAAGAACAATTCCAAATCTCCTATTCAACTTGATTCTATTAGTGTTGTTCGAGATGGAGGTATCGGACAATTTAATGGAAGAACCATAGTCGCTAAAATTGAGGGATTTGCCCCCTTCATCGAAGGCAAACGATATCTTCTTTTCCTTCGCTTTATCCCTGATACCGGCTCTTACCTGGCATACGCAAACGGCAGTTTCGAGTTGAAGAAAACCAGTGTGATACCGTTAGGAAGTATGTCAGCTAACATATCGAAGGAAGCCTCTAGTTTCCTGAGCCTTACCCGCCAAGCGGCTGCCCTCAATAACTGTTCAAGCAGCAATCCGGGTCAGAAGTAAGGGATTTACAAATTGCTTAAAACTAAAATCTCACTGTCGTCTGTGCGTCCCCTAATAATGAAGTTAGGGCTTATATTATTAGTCCTTTGTACTTTCTATACTTCCTATGCACAAAACTGTCCCCCAGGTAATCAGCCCGCTTGGGCCAAGAACAGCACCGTTTATTTTCGTCTTGATCCAAGTCTGACACCTGACCAGCAAAATGCGGCATTAAGAGCTATTCAGAGGTGGAGAGACGAAAATCAATTAAATGGTTCAGGCGTGAACTTTGTAGAAACCGTAGCAGGCTCACCGAATGGTAACTTCGGGCCTCCGAACTTAGTGTTTACTGCCGGAGAAAATCCGACCAGAGACCCGAATACAGGTAACTTGGAGTATGCCGCAGGCGGCACAAGAAAACAATTAAACCCCGATGGAACTATAGCATTCGCTACCATAACACTTGATGCGAGCGAAAGAACTGGCATCAAAAATACTCCGGGGGAACCCGGTTATGACACTATCTTCGATAAGGTATTCGGGCATGAGATTGGTCATACGATGGGGTTAGGACATCCTGATAAAAATCAGGCCCAGACAATTCGCGGAAGCATTATGAATAGCGGGGTTGGATTTAATGATTCCTACAATAACATCCCTATTCAACCGACTTCAGACTGTGACCGGCCCGCCGTACAATCCATTCCGCAATATTCAGGCTCAACTAGCTGCAACGATTATGATACCGACGGGATATGTGATACTGAAGATTGTGATGATCTTTATTATGACCCTCTTAATACTTGTCAGGGCAGTACCGATTGCGAAGTTGTTATTCCTTGTGGGTCGCCCTATCCAGACTTTCCCGATGCAAACTGTACCTACTGGATGGAACATCCATGCGGGGGCACGCCCGTCCTGCTTGATGTCTCCGGCAATGGCTTTCAGCTAACAGATGCTTCCGGTGGAGTAGATTTCGACTTGGACGGCAACCCGGATCATATCAAAGAGAGGTATGCATGGACTGTCGCTGGCTCTGACGACGCATGGCTTTTCTTAGACCGTGATGGTAATGGGGTAGTCGATAGCGGCAGAGAATTGTTCGGCAATTTCACACCGCAGCCGAATCCGCCAGCGGGAATACCTCCGAACGGCTTTAATGCCCTTGCTGGATTTGACAGGCAGGAGGAGGGCGGTAATAACAATGGCTTAATTGATGAGGGGGACATAATCTACTCATCATTGCGTCTGTGGCAGGATACGAACCACAACGGCATCTCGGAGCCCGGCGAGCTTCACACCTTATCGGAATTAGGAGTTGCCGAGTTGGAATTAGATTACAAAGAATCTAAGAAGACAGACCAGTACGGCAACCGGTTCAAATACAGGGCGAAGGTCAAGGGCGCTCGCGGAGAGCAGTCGGGACGCTGGGCATGGGATGTCATACTGGTGCCGAGGCTATAAGCCCTGACTAACACAGCAGACAAAAAAAACTGCACGTAAGACTAAGGAGCTTACGTGCAGTTTTTATTTTCCCACTCCACTTTGTTCCGTGACCGCGGCTCTTAGAAAAGCTCTTCCAGGGCTTCTTCCACGGAGCGCACCCCTACGACGCGAAGGCCCAGTAGGCGTTCGAGCCCCGAGGTGTTTGAGGCGGGCATGATGATTTTCTTGAAGCCCAAGGATTGGGCCTCGCGCGCGCGCGTCTGAGCTTGGAGCGCGCCGCGCACTTCGCCCGTCAACCCGACTTCGCCGAAGACGGCCGTGTGCGAATCAATCGGAAGATTCCTGAAGCTCGAAGCGATGGCCGCGACGACGCCTAAGTCCGCAGCGGGCTCGTCGACTTCGAGGCCGCCCGCTATGTTGACGAACACGTCGTCCCCCATCAGGTGAAACCCCAGCCGCTTTTCGAGCATGGCAATCAGGAGCGCCAGCCGGTTGCCGTCGAACCCCTGCGCCATGCGTCTGCCCGTCCCGTACTTAGAGCCGGAGACGAGCGCCTGAACCTCAAGCAGCACGGGGCGCGTGCCTTCCATGCAGGCGGTGACGATGGAGCCGGACGCTCCAACGGGCCGCTCGGCCAGAAAGACCTCGGAAGGATTGGCGACGGCGACGAGGCCCGTGCCGGTCATCTCGAAGACGCCGACTTCGTTGGCAGCGCCGAAGCGGTTCTTGGTGGCGCGCACTATGCGATGATTGTGATGGCGCTCGCCCTCGAAGTAGAGCACCGTGTCAACTATGTGCTCAAGCGCTTTGGGGCCTGCGATGGAGCCTTCCTTTGTGACGTGGCCAATGAGAAAGACGGGGATGCCGCGATTCTTGGCTAGCAGGAGGAACTGTCCGGCCACTTCCCTGACCTGCGAGACAGAGCCGGGCGCACTCTCTATGTTGCCGGAGAAGACGGTCTGAATCGAATCGACTATAACAGCGCCGGGCGTCATGCGCTCTATCTCGTGAAAGATATTTTCCAGATTTGTCTCGGGCAGAAGGTAAAGGTTCTCGGCTTGCACGCCAAGTCGCTCGCCCCTGAGCTTTATCTGTCGCTCGCTCTCTTCGCCAGAGATGTAAAGTACAGTGGTGCCGCCCGCGCTCAGTTTGTCGGCGGCCTGAAGGAGCAGCGTGGATTTGCCTATGCCGGGGTCGCCGCCTATGAGTATGAGCGAGCCGGGCACTATGCCGCCGCCCAAGACTCTGTCGAACTCTTCTATGCCCGAAGGGACGCGCGTGTCGTCCTGCGATTCTATGGCGGTGTAGGCCACTGGCTCCACCTCGCGCAGGCGGAAGCCGCCGCCCCCGGCGCGTGCGCCATCTTTTTTAGCAGCCGCGCGGGCCCTCTCTTCCACGAAAGAATTCCACTCGCCGCAGTCCGGACATTTCCCGAGCCACTTGCGCGATTGATTCCCGCACTTCTGGCAAACGTAAACAGTCGCTGATGCTTTAGCCACTTATCCTAAATTCCTTTATCTGATAATAAATTTGGTAGTTAATTTTAGATGCTCCAGCAGTCAAAAATGCTCCTTATTTGAGAAGGAAATTAACAGGGATGGACAGGATGAACAGGATAAAGAAGAAATAGCTTCTCTTTTATCCTGTCTATCCTGTCCATCCCTGTTAATTTTAGTCCAAAAGCGTCTTGATATTTTCGACAGGGCGGCCGAGGACGGCGCGGTTTCCTCGCTCGACTATGGGGCGCTGAATCAGGTCGGGGTGCTCTATCATGAGAGCGATTAATTCATCGTCCGGCACGTCGCGCTTGCCAAGCTCAAGCTCCTTGTAGACGGCTTCGCTCGTGCGAAGAATATCTCGCGGGCCGGCGTTCATCTTCTTCAGAAGCTCGCGCAGCCTCTTTTCCGTCAGTGGCTTTATGTAGTAGTTGACCTTCTCAAACTCTACGCCGCTCTCACGGAGCAGCCTGTCCGTCTCGCGACACTTCGTTCAAGTAGGCTTTTCGTAAACGGTGATTTTGTCTTCCATCTCATCCTCGCAGAGGCTCTAGGGAAAGATGCCGCGCACGCGCGTCGCCTCGGCCACACGCGCCACGGCCAGAATGTAAGCGCCCATACGCATGTCCGTGTGGTAACGCATGGCCGTCTCGTGCACGGAGCGAAAGGCCGTGCGCATGGTCTGCTCAAGCGTCTCGTTGATTTGATTCTCGGTCCAGAAATATGAGTAGAGGTCTTGCACCCATTCGTAGTAGCTGACGGTGACGCCGCCCGCGTTGGCCAGAATGTCCGGCACGAGAAAGACTCCCTGGTCTGCCAGCACTCGGTCTGCGCCCGGAGTCGTGGGCCCGTTGGCAAGCTCCGCGATGATGCTCGCCTTCACGTTGTCCACGTTCGCCAGAGTGATGCTGTTCTCAAGCGCGGACGGCAGCAGAATGTCGCACTCGACTTCAAGCACGGCATCGCACGGAATCTCTTTAGCGTTCGGCAGCCCGCGCAGGGTGCTCGTCTCCTTCTTATGCCGCAGCGCGGCCTCCACGTCCAGACCGCTCTCGGCATAGACGCCTACACGAGAGTCGCACGCGGCCACTACGCGAGCGCCGTCTGCGGCGACCAGCCGCGCTATGTTAGCGCCCGCGTTCCCGAAGCCGTGAACCGCCACGCGCGCTCCCCTAAGGCTTATGCCCTTGACGCGGCAAGCCTCGCGAAGGGTGTAGAGACAGCCGCGCGCGGTAGCCTCGTGCCGCCCCTGCGAGCCGCCCAAGGAGATGGGCTTGCCCGTCACCACGCCAAGCTCTGTCTGCCCTCGCACCATTGAGATGGTGTCCATAATCCACGCCATAGTCTGCTCGTCCGTGTAAACGTCCGGCGCGGGGATGTCTCTGTCAGGGCCTATGATGGGCGCAATCTCGAAGGCGTAGCGGCGCGTCAGCCTTTCCAGCTCGTTCATCGAAAGGCCCTTGGGGTCGCAGACGACTCCGCCCTTGCCTCCGCCGTAAGGGATGCCGACCGTGGCGCACTTCCATGTCATCCACGCCGCGAGCGCCTTGACTTCATCCAGCGTGACGTTCGGGTGATAGCGTATGCCGCCCTTCGCCGGGCCGCGCGCAATGTTGTGCTGCACGCGGTAGCCCTCGAAGACCTGTATGTCGCCGCCGTCCATCTTGACGGGGATGGAGACGATTAGCTGCCGCTTGGAGTTCCTCAACACCTGGCGCATGGAAGCGTCCAGCTCAAGGTACTCTGCCGCGAGGTCGAACTGCTGCTTGGCTATCTCGAAAGGATTTAGCTCTTCTGCGGGAGAGCTAACAGGCGTGGTCATGGCATCTCTGTCCTCTCGCTACGTGATATTCAAAACGGATTCTAACAGGGATGGACAGGATAGACAGGATAAAGAATGAAATGATTGCTTCTTTTTCTTTATCCTGACAATCGCTGTCCATCCCTGTTAATTTCTTTCTTCTGTTCTAATCTTCTTCGGCCTGCTTCTCGACTTCGACTATATCGTCCTTGGTGAAAAGGTAAGTTCGCATGTGCTTGTCGAAGACCGGGTTGATGCGGCGCAGGTATTCGAGCCCCATCATGGCGTGCTCTATCTCTTCGTCCCGGTTGTGCTCAAGTATGCGACGCAGCTGGTCGTCGCGCGTGGCCTGTGCGCGCTGATTATACCAGTCCACGGCCTCCAGCTCTTCCTGAACCGACTTGACGGCGCGCGAAAAATTGAGCGCCTCCTCGCTCATCTCATCGTAGTTCTCGTGCCACTCGGAGCTTGTCGCCACAGTCTTTATCCTCCACGCAGTTTATTCATCCAACACGGACGCGCCCAATCCTACATGATGAAGGAAAAAGTAAAAAGAGAAAGTTAGCGAAGGCTCCGCGCGGTCGCTTTTTTTTGGAACAAGACCGGGGGCGGCGTTGTCTAAGAGTAATGAGCTTGAGGGAAAGCTCCCCTTTGACCCAGAGACGCGTGGCACCGGCTGAAAAGGGAGAGAACGAAAATGTTTTCGCATCTGGTCGAATCAGACCATCACACGGGAGAGCTAAAACGACGGGGAACCTTTTTTATAGTCACGATGGCTGCTTACGCGCTCGTGCTCATGCTGATGAGCGTCGCAGGCGTTTACGCTTACGAGGCGCACATAGACGACCAGCAGCTTGAGCTGGTGGCCCTTGTCCCGCCCGACACGGAAGAACCCAAACCGCCCACAGAACCCAACACGCCCAGGCCGCCTTCACCCGCGCCGCCCGCCAACAACGGAGGCTCGCGCAATGCCGGAGGCCCGCCGCAGCCTCTACCATCCAACACCTCTTCAGACCCGACGAAGACCTCCGGGCCGCCTCAGGTCTCTACAAGCCAGTTGCCGCCCACCGTCCCTGACGGCGGCAACAACAGGGCTATGGGCATAGGCCCCGGCACGTACAATCCCATAGGCGACGGAACCGAATCCTCTTCCAACGGCAAAGGCAACCCTAACGGAAAGCCCCTGACGGAAGAGCCTCCGCCGCTTGTGAAGAAATCCGAGCCGCCGCCCAAGCAGCGCATAGCATACATAGGGCCCGTCAACAGCCGCGCGCTGCAACTGCCTCAGCCTTCTTATCCGGCTGTAGCCAAAGTCGCGGGCATACAGGGCGCGGTCAACGTCGAGATACTGATTGACGAGCAGGGACGAGTGATTTCAGCGCACGCCACGAGCGGCCACGTCTTCCTCAGGGCTGAGTCAGAGAAGGCTGCCATGCGCGCACGCTTCTCGCCCACGCTTCTGCAAGACCAGCCCGTCAAAGCGAAAGGAGTGATTACTTTCAACTTCATCCTGAATAAGTAACAGGTCGGAACCGCCTGCGGTAGCGGGCGGGTATTAGTTAGAGTAGATTCATGCTTAACTAATACCCGCCCGCTACCGCAGGCGGTACTGACCTGTGTTCATTACGCAGGCATGTAGAAGCGTGGGACGCGGGTGCTGATGCCGCAGGTGATTTCGTAGGACAGAGTGCCAGCGGTTCCGGCTATGTCTTCCGCCGGAACTATCAGCTCATTCTCTTCACCAAAGAGCGTGACCCTGTCGTTGAGCCTCACGTTGGGGATGTCCGTTACGTCTATGAGCGTCAAGTCCATAGAGATGCGGCCCACGACCGAAGCGTACCGGCCGCGCACAATCACACGCCCGCGATTGGAGAGGGCGCGCGGGTAGCCGTCGTTATAGCCTATGGGAAGCGTCGCCACCTGCGTGTCGCGCGAAGCCTCGAACGTGCAGCCGTAGCCCAGTGTCTCGCCCCGCTTCACCCACTTCAAAAGCATCACGCGCGAATGAAGCGACATGACGGGCCTGAGCCGCAGCGGCTCGTCCAGAGGCGGCAGTATGTCGCGCCACAATCCGTAAAGCACGCCGCCCGGCCTGACCATGTTGCCCCACGACTGAGGATACGCGGACGTGGCGGCAGAGTTGGCGCAGTCTTCATAAGTAGGATTCAGGCCGCGCTCGCGCAGCACGCCCACCGCATCGCGAAAGCGCGCAAGCTGCTCTTCGGTGAAGCACTTCTGCTGCGGGTCGTCCGCCGAGGCAAAGTGCGTCATGACTCCGTCAATGCGTACGTTCCTGTAATCGCGTATGGCCTCTAAGAACTCCACGACCCGGTCGTGGCGCACGCCGAGGCGTCCCATCCCCGTATCAATCTTAAGATGCGCGTCCGCCACTCGTCCCGCGTCACGCGCGGCGCGGTCGAGCGCTTCTATCATGTCCGCGCGGTAGACTACAGGCACAAGGTTATGGCGCAGGCAAGCCTGCTCCTGCCCGGCCCAGAAGCCGCCGAGGCAGAGTATAGGCTCGCGTATGCCTGCCTCTCTCAGCTCTATGGCCTCTTCCGGCAGCGCCACGCCGAACCACTCCGCGCCCTCTCTGGACAGGACGCGCGCACACTCCACGGCCCCGTGCCCGTAGGCATCGGCCTTGACGACGGCCATGATTTTCACATTGGAGTTAACGCGGCTGCGTACGGCGTGAAAGTTTTCCGCGAGCGCCTGAAGATTTATCTCTGCCCAGGTGGGTCGGCTGGCGAAGGGCTCCACGTCGCCCGCGACCTTTACCTCTTCTCTGTTCTCATCCGGCATGAACCATTATTGACAACTTGGAGACTTAATTACAAGACTCGAAGCCTTCGCGGTTGCTAACGCTTGAGATGAAACGGAACGCTCGTGACTATCACGCCGCTCCTGAAGAGCAGCGAGCCCTTCAGCATGAGCGAGCTTTGATTATGCAGAAGCTGCTGCCACCACCTTGCCGGAACGAACTCCGGAAGAACAACCGTCACAAAATCGCTGCCGTGACTGCGCTTCAGCCGGTTGATGTAGCGCAGGAGCGGGCGCGTCAGCGAGCGATAGGGCGAGGGCAGCACGACCAGCTCAATCCCTTCGCCCCAGCGCTCCCACTTCTCTCGAAGCCTCCGTGTAGCCTCCTCGTCAAACTCAACGTAAACGGCCCTGACCTCGCTCTGCGTGATGGACTTGGCGTACTCAAGCGCGTGAATAACGCCGCGATGAATGTCAGAGATGGGCACTATGACTATGTTCCTGATTTCGTGAAGCGGCTCAAGCCCTTCGGTCGAAAGCTGCCGCGCGACTCCCGCGTAGTGATTACGAATAGCGCGAAACATCAGCACCATGAGCGGGATGATAAGGACTACAATCCACGCCCCGTGCAGGAACTTCGTCGTGATAAAGACGCAGAGAACGACGAAGGTGGCAGAAGCCCCGAGTGCGTTGACGATGATAGATTTTTTCCAGCCGGACGCGGGCGTCGCTTCTTCCTCTATCGAATCCTGAGCCTCCGTCTTCTTCGCTCTCTCGCGGTCTCGCTCCTTCAGCCAGTGCCTTATCATGCCGGTCTGCGACAGCGTGAACGAGAGAAAGACGCCCACGGCGTAGAGCGGAATCAGGCGGCTCGTGTCGCCTCCGAAGACGGCTACAAGGAGTATGGAAAAGAGCGCGAGGATGATGATGCCGTTCGAGAAGACGAGCTTGTCGCCCAGATTGGAGAACTGCCTGGGGAGAAAACGGTCGCGCGCAAGCAAAGAGGAGAGGCGCGGGAAATCCGCGAAAGATGTGTTGGCGGCAAGCACGAGTATAAGCGCCGTCGCAATCTGCACCACGTAGTAGAACCAGCCGAAGCCTCCCGTGAAGATGAGGCGCGCAAACTGAGAGATGACAGTCTCGCTCACGCTAGGATGCACGCCGTACAGGTAGGCAATCACGCTCGTCCCTAAAAACATGGTCGTCAAAAGCCCTGCCATCACTACGAGCGTGGCGGAAGCATTGCGCGCTTCGGGCCGCTTGAAGGCGGGCACGCCGTTTGAAATCGCCTCTATACCCGTGAGAGCAGCGCAGCCGTTTGAGAACGCGCCCAGTATCAGAAAGAGCGTGATGGGCTGAAGCTGATAACCTTCCGCGACTTTCAATTCTTCAGCGTCCAGCACAGGAGCCGCGCCGCCCGCCGTCACGTAGCTTATTACCCCGTAACCTATCATGAAGAGAAAACTGATGACGAAGGCATAGGTGGGAACTGCGAAGAGCGCTCCTGATTCCCGCACGCCGCGCAGGTTAACTATAGCTATGAGCATGATGAAGACTACACAGAGCAGCACCTTATGCTCTTCCAGCCAGTCGAAGCGCGTCCCCTGCGCCATGGAAGTTATAGCCGCCACCCCGGCCGCGATTGAGACCGAAACGGTTAAGACGTAGTCAACCAGCAGCGCGGCGGCAGCTACGAGGCCGGGCGTGGTGCCGAGGTTCTCCTTGGCAACGATGTAGGCTCCGCCGCCGGACGGATAGGCGTGTATGGTCTGCCTGTAGCTGGCCGCCACTATGATGAGCAGCACCGCTATGCCAACGGAGATGGGCACGACGTAGCCGAAGGAGTGCGCCTGGCCGAAGGCTACGGCCGACGCGAGCACGAGCATTATCTCTTCGGTCGCATAGGCCGTCGAAGAAAGAGCGTCCGATGAGAAGACCGCGAGCGCCGTCTTTTTTGAGAGGCGTTCGTGGGCTGCCTGTTCAGTTTTAAGCGGATTGCCTACGAGCAGGCGTTTGACTGATATGGCCATACTCTCTTTCGCGGCTCTTTCGTGCAGGGACTCCGGTCAACAGAGCTTCTTCGGATGGCCTCTCATTTTCCGGGAGGGAGTTTCGGATGAACGCTCAACTGGCAGACGTAGTGCGCGCTCTTCTCCCTCGTGGGCGAAGTAAGCGCGGGCGGCCTCTGCTCCAACAGGTCAAGACAATACGCGCCTAGCACGAGTAGAGGCAGAGAGAGCGCGAAGCAGGCCACCTCTATCATGTTCAGGGACGCGCCCAGCCTGCCCTGCTGGACGTAATGCACCACGGCCCACAGCAGCCCGCCAGCGATAATGGAGAGCAGGCCGCACGAGAGCCCCAGCAGCGCGCACAGCGATTGCCACTCGCACCAGTTCTTACTGATGAGAAGATATATTCTTCTAAAGAACAGCTCGCCCGAATCATCTTCGACAAACATGCCTTCATGCTACAGCCGCTCGCATAAGGATGGCGTAAAGGGTTTATAAAAAGTTTGTAAAGACGGAAAGGATGAGAAGACGGCGGGCTCTATGAATCCGCGTTGAAGCGATAGCCAACCCACGGCTCCGTGAGGATGTAGCGCGGGTTGGAAGGGTTCGGCTCTATCTTTTTCCTGAGCTGGCCGACGAAGACTCGCAGGTACTCGCCCTGCTCCGTGTAGTTGCCGCCCCAGACTGCGCCTAGCAGAGCGCGATGCGTCAGCACCTTGCCGTTGTTTCGCACCAGATGAACCAGCAGGTCATATTCTTTAGGCGTCAGGTGAACTTCGCCTCCGCGCACGAAGACGGTGCGTGCTTCAAGGTCTATGCGGAAATCTCCGACCTCAAGCAGCGCCGAAGTTGTTTCGCCCAAGGGGAGCGAGGCGGCACGCCGAAGCTGAGCGCGAATGCGTGCCAGCAGCTCGTTCATCCCGAAAGGCTTCGTCACGTAATCGTCGGCCCCGGCATCGAGCGCCTCCACCTTCGTTCTCTCTTCGCCGCGCACCGAGAGAATAATAATCGGAAGCTGTGAGACGGCGCGCAGGCGTCGGCACAATTCCAGCCCGTCCATGTTCGGCATAGCAAGGTCTGTGACCACCAAATCAGGATGCCAGTCACCGAAGGTTTCCAGTGCCGACAGGCCGTCGGCCGCGACCCTCACGTCATAACCGTGCGTCTTGAGTCCCGTGCGCAGAACGCGCGCTATCTGCGGCTCGTCATCTGCGACAAGGATACGCGGCTGCTCTGTCATCTGTAGCTTCCCCTAGTCTAAAGAATTCTCTATCCCTTTAGCGCCGCGCCGGGGTCGCCGCTGATGGGAAGAGTGAACACGACGCGCGTCCCTCTATAGAGCTTTCCGTCCTCAATCCATATCCGCCCGCCGTGTGCCTCAACGATTCCCTTGGCGACCGCGAGCCCCATCCCTACTCCCTTCGCGCGCTGGCCGCCCCCGCCTTTGTCGCCGTCCCGAGTCGCGCGAAAGAATTTGTCGAACACTCTCTCTCGCAAGCTTGCGGGGACAGCTTCGCCCTCGTCTTCGACACTGATTTGAATCACGCCCTCGTATGCCGACTCAGCCGCGACGAGAATCGCGCCGCCTTCGGGCGAATACTTGGCCGCATTATCAACCAGCGTGAATATCACCTCGGCCACCGCGCGAGGGTCTACCTGCACGGCGGGCATAGGCTCCGCAATCTTTACCTGAACACTGTGATGCAAGGTCAGCGGCTCCGCGCGTTTGAGAGCTTCCGTGACAATCTCGTCAATAGTCCCCCACCTGCGCCGCAGGTGCATCTCGCCTGCCTCTATGCGCGCCAGCTCTACCAGCCCTTCCAGAAATCGGTTCAGCCGGTCGCACTCTTCGTCTATCACCTCCAGCATCTCAAGCCTCTCATACGTATTGAGCGAGACAGGCCTGTCGTCAAAGGTCTTTGCTCTAAGCTCGTCCAGCAGAGTGCTGACCGACGCTTTGATGGAAGTAAGCGGCGTGCGTATGTCGTGCGTGACGGCATCAAGCAAAGCCGACTTCAGCTTCTCGCTCTGCCTGAGCGCCTCGGCATGACTGGCCCTCTCGAAAGCATCGCGCAGCTCTTCGTAAAGCCGCTCTATCTCAAGCCGCCCGGCGTCCGCCTCCTCCGTGCGCCGCTTGGCGTGGGCGGAGAGCTGTCCCACCGTGATAGCTGTGATGAGAAAAGCCACTAGCGCTATCCAGTTGTCCGGCGCTGCCACGGTCAACGTGCCGAAGGGCGGCAGGAAAAAGAAGTTGAAGGCTAGAACCCCGAGCACAGACGCGGCCACAGCGGGTCTCGCGCCCCACCACGTTGCTACGAACAGGACTATCAGCAGCAGCGCGAGCGCCACGGTCGCGTTGTTGATGTGTCCCACAAACAGCTTCAGCAAAAACGTGACGACGAGGACGCCCACGGCAGCTACCAGATAACCCGACCAGCTCTTTTCAAACACCATAGGCTTCATGTCCCTTATTGTATGACAGGAGCGCAAGCGACACAGAGCAAAGCTCGCCGCCTCCCAACGTCGCGCTTAGGATGGCATAAAAGTTATAAGGTTTTTGTAAAGATGTTGGTTAAGGAAACAAAAGAGGCTTGATGGAAACTTTATTCCATCAAGCCTCTTTTAAGACATAAGCCGTGCGGAATTCAAGCTCCGGCTGCTACCTCTTCTACTCCCGCCACATGTTCTCGAACCTTGTGAACTCCTTGAGGAATGCCAGCTTGACCACGCCCGTAGGCCCATTGCGCTGCTTGGAGACAAGTATCTCCGCTATCCCCGCATTCTCCTCCGTCCGGTTGTACTGCTCCTCGCGATATATGAACGCCACCACGTCTGCATCCTGCTCTATCGCCCCGGAGTTATGAGAAACAATCCCGTCTGCCAGCCATGATGCGGGGCCTGGAACGGTCAGGTCATAGACCTCTTCCTCGCCCGCAGGCTCAATCGTAACGACTCTATCCCAGAAGATGTCATCTGTGGCGCGGGCCGCGAGTTTATCGCTGCCTAGTATTGCGCTGTACTCAGCGACGAGAGCACGTGAAGGGGCAAAGCTGAAGTGCGACGAGCCGCCGTAGGCAATACCGCGAGCGGCAGCCATCGCTCGCGAAGAGATACCCTGTGCGCGCATCAGGGTTTGAATCTCCTCGAAACACTCCTGGGGCAAAGTATCAACGTTGGTATTTGGTTTGTGCGCCGCCAACCATATGGCGAGTCGCTCTGCCTGAGCAACCCTCGGCCCGAAAGCTCCGACTATCTCAAGAAAGCGCTTCTGATTTTCAGAACCAGAAATCATGACTTGATACATCGGTCGGTATTTTCCTTGCCGGATTAGGTAAAGACGCGTGATGATTCCTAAACGAAGAAGAAGTGATGCTACATCGTGTGCCAACCCATAACTGTTAGTTGAATAGAAAATCTTGCTTCCCGTTCGCTGCCCTTCAGGCCGGGTATAGATGCAGCCGTCGGTCGCCCACAGGTGACGAAGGAGCAAGGCAATCTGCCTGTTGCTCAGTCTGAATGCGGCTTGCGGGATTCTCTTTTCGTGCGAGCGCTGGCCGAAGATTCCAAGCTCGCGCAGCCACAGATTAACACCGGCAGGCTTCCAGCGATTCCCGTTTCCGCTAATGAGAAGCTGGTGCCAGCTGTCCCGCCCCGCATAGCGTTTGACATCTGCTCCGAATTCGCTCCGCGCAGCTTCGGCCACAACCCGGCTATTATCCTCCGAGCTTGTGGTGTAGCGCATGGGCTGTTGTTTGAGATAGCTGCCGTCTCCAATCAAATGGCCCAGCAGAACAACTCTAGCATCGGGCCAGGAGATAGTCTCCGCAGGCTCCGGCAGTTGTCTGGCCAGCGCTATGCGGTCGCCCGCGCGCAGTTCCGCAACCCGCTTCCAGCCATCCCAGCTATAGAGCCTGTGCTTGGCAGTGGCGCGTATACGCCGCCCACTGGCCGTATGAACTTCGAAGACCGCGCGCCGCCCGACTCTCCAAACCTTGTCGCTCTTCGCCGTTATAATTTTACCCTCGTCCGACAGGGCCAGCACCTCTGGCTCCGTGCCTACCAGCTTCTCAATAGGCACGCGGGTGCCGTCACCGAGAAGAACAAGCGTGTCGCCTGTTACGCATTCGCGAAGGTCTGCCAGTTGCGGGCGGTGGTCTGTGCGTGATTCGGGGGCGCGAGAGAGCTGCGAGAGCGCTATGAGCGGGACGTTCAGCTCCTTGGCGAGCGCCTTCAACTCGCGCGAAATCTGAGAGACCTCCTGCTGGCGCGATTCCGTGCGGCGAGACGAGCCGGACATCAGCTGAAGATAGTCCACTATGATGAGGTCAAGCCGCTTCTGCTCGGCCGCTAGGCGTCGCGCCTTGGCTCTCATCTCAAGCACTGAGATGCCGGGCGTGTCGTCAATAAAAATCTTCGTCTCGGCAAGGCGGCCCAGAGCGCCCGCCAGCCGTCCCCACTCGTCGCGCGACAGAAAGCCCGTGCGGAAGCGATGCGCGTCAACGTGCCCCTCACTACAGAGCATGCGCATCACCAGCGACTCCTTCGACATCTCAAGCGAGAAGACCCCGATCACCGCCTGCGCGTGAATCGCCGCGTTCTGCGCGAGCGTCAACGCGAAACTAGTCTTTCCCATTGACGGGCGGGCGGCGACGACTATCAGGTCTGAGGGTTGCAGGCCTGAGGTCATGGTGTCTAGCTCGTTGAAGCCTGTGGTCAGGCCCGTGAGCATGGCCGTGCGTCCGGCCATCTCCTGAACTTTTTCTAGTATGTGGTCTGCTACGGGCTTGACGTGCGCGAAGCCCTGTCGCGTGCGCTCGTCTGCGAGGGCGAAGATGGCCTGCTCGGCGTGGTCTAGTATGACTTCCGCCTCGTCTTCCGCCTCAAGGGCCTCGCTCGTAATCTTGTTCGCGGCTTTAATGAGCTGTCGCAGGAGCGAATTGTCGCGCACTATCTTGGCGTAGTGCGCTATGTTCGTGAAACGCGGCAGACCGTAAGTTAAATTCGTGATGAAGGTGACGCCGCCTGTGGATTCAAGCTCGCCTTCGCGACGTAGCTCTTCTCCGACGAGGATGGGATTAATCTCGCTGCCTCGCTCGAAGAGAGAAATCATGGCGAGGAAGATGCGGCGGTGAGATGGGACGTAGAAGTCTTCAGGCTTGAGAAGCTCTATGGCCTGGCTGACGAGGCCGTTGTCCAATATGACCGAGCCCAGGATGGCGCGCTCTGCTTCGGCAGAGTTCGGCAGCGGCCGTTCCAGAAGTTGATCGCGTGAACTATCAGCGACGAAGTTTGCCATCTCGGGAGACTGAACTTAAAAGCAGAAAAAGGAAAGCCTGTGGATAAAGACAAAAAATTGGCTGCAAGTCGTGTTCAACCCCGAACTCGTAAGGGTTAAGCCCGGCTTGCAGCCGTGACTATACTACATGAGCCGGACGGGCGACAACGAATTCTCTTCCGCTCGCTCGCAGCTCACAAAATTTTCTGCTATTCGACCGCTGCGGCAGACTCTTCGCCCGGAGCGGGAGAGCCTTCGGCGTTGTCCTCGCGCGTGGCTTCAGTGGCAGCGGCCGCGTTATTTTCCGTCGAAGCGGCTTGAGCCGCGCCGCCTTCGCCAGTGACGACGACGGGAATCTCCACGGTCACTTCCCTGTGCAGGCGAACGGGAACCGTGTAGTCGCCGGTCTCCTTAATAGCCTCGCGCAAGGTTATGCGGCGACGGTCAATCTCGTAGCCGCGCTCCTTCAATGCCTCGGCTATGTCCATAGAAGTCACAGAGCCGTAGAGCAATCCGTGCTCGCCTGCCTTTCGCTCAAAGCTCAAGCGTAGGGAGCGAAGCTGCTCGGCCTGCATGTCGGCCGTGGCGCGCTCTGCGGCCTCTTTCTTCATGAGCGCCTTTCGCTCCTGCTCAATCTGCTTGACGTTGCTGGCGGTAGCCTCAACGGCAAGCTTTCTGGGCAGCAGGTAGTTGCGTGCGTAGCCTGCGCGGACGCGTACGATTTCGCCGCGTGCGCCCAAGTCCTCGACATCTTCGCGCAGGAGGACGTTTGTGTGTGCCATCTCTTTTCTCTCCTCCTTTGTGATTAATCCGTAGCGTAGGGCAAGAGCGCTATGTTGCGAGCGCGCTTGATGGCTTCGGCCAGCATGCGCTGGTGCGTGGCGCAAGTTCCGCTGATGCGACGCGGCAAAATCTTACCGCGCTCGGGCACGAAGCCCTGAAGCAGCTTCACGTCCTTGTAATCAATCAGGTCAATCTTCTCACGGCAGAAGCCGCAGACCTTACGGCGGTGCATGCGACGGCCTCCGCCTCCTCCGCGCCCACCTCTATCGCCGCCACGGTCGCGGTCACGGTCGCCACCACCGCCACGTCGCCCGCCGCCGCCGCCTTCGCTGTTGTCAAAACCGCGTTCTCTATCATCTGAATAGTTGCTAGACATAATCTTTCCTTTTCTAAAGCTGTCAGCTAAAAGCCGCCAGCTCTTTTACGACTCCAAATCCTCTTCAGCCATTGCGGGCACCGGCGCGATGCTTGCCCCCATGTTGCGCCCAGACCCTCTTGAGCCACTGCCGACGGGACGCTTGCTCGCCTTTCGTGCGCGCTTTGCCTTGAACTTCTCCGCGCGCTGGCGGTCTTCGTCCACGCGCACGGTCAGGTAGCGCACAATCTGGTCGTTGACTCGCATGCGGCGCTCAAGCTCTGCTATCTCGTGCCCCGTGCCGTCAATTTCGAGCAGCATGTAGTGGCCCTCGTTCTTGTGGCTGATGGGATATGCAAGCTGTCGGCGGCCCATGTCTTCCGTCTTGGTGACGGTTCCGCCCTGCTCCGTGATTATCTGCTGAAGGGTTTCGCTCAAACGTGTGAAGTCATCCGTGGACACTTCCGTATCCACTATGTACATCACCTCATAAGTTCTCTGATTCGCCAAAATTCATCCTCCTCTCGGATGTCCAGCTTCAACCCGTAAGTTGAAGCAAGAAGGAAATAGTTAAGTATCAGAACCCGAGGACTCAGAATTCAGGAGCCAGAATAAAAGCATCTGTCTTTATTCTGACTTCTGAGTCCTCGGGTTCTGTGTTCAGTTGTATTGCTGCATTGCTCTTTCAATTCCGTCGCGTATGACGGTGCGAAGCGCTTCGGCCCCGCGCTCTAAAACTTTTTCGACCTCGGGACGCTGCGCCCGTGGAAACTCTTCCAGCACGTAGCGGCGCGTGTCGCCCAGAGGGTGCTCGGGCTTGATGCCTATCCTGAGCCGCATGAACTCTTCCGTCCTTAAAGCGGCGATGATGGACTTGAGCCCGTTGTGTCCGCCCGCAGAGCCTTTGGGCCTGAGACGAATCGTGCCGAACGGCAGAGCCAAGTCATCGCTGATGACAATCAGGCTCTCCGAGCGACGCGACTCTTTCGCCAGCAGGCACGAGACAGATTCGCCGCTCAGGTTCATGTAGGTCTGCGGCTTAATTAGCTCGACGCGCTCGCCCTCTATCTCCATTTGTCCGACGAGCGCGCGGCACTCAAGCCGCTTCACCTGAATCCCGCGCTCACGCGTCAAAAGGTCAACCAGCATGAAACCCAGGTTGTGCCGCGTCCACTCGTACTGCGCGCCCGGATTGCCGAGGCCTACGACTAACATAAAGCAGTTTTCAGTAGCCAGTTTTCAGTTTTCAGTTAAGAGCAAGTTGTTTTCCTGCTGGAAACTGAAAACTAAAAACTGAAAACTGTCCTAGCTTTCTTCCTCGTCTTCCTTCTTGCCCTTGCCGATTACTTCGGGCTCGGCGGGCGCTTCCTCGCCTGCGGGCGCTTCGACAGGCTCTTCGCGCACGACGCCGACGGTCGCTATGACCGTGTCGGGCGCGGCCAGAATCTCTATGTTCTCGTCCTGAGGAATGTCCGAGGCGTGAAGCACGTCGTGAACGCCCAGGTTCGAGACATCAAGGTCAATCGAGTCGGGGATGTTGCGAGGGTCGCAGCGAATCTCCACCTCGCGCAGGATTTGCTCAAGCACGCCGCTCTCCTCGCGCACGCCTATGGGCTCGCCCACAAGGTGAATAGGCACGGTGAACTCCATCTTCTGGCCGCGCACCAGACGACGCAAATCCGCGTGTACCAGACGACCTCTCACGGGGTCAATCTGCCTGTCCTGAAACATCACTTCGCTTGTGCCCACACCTTCAATGTCAATCGTGAAGATGCTGTTGTGCCCGGCTTCGGAGCGAAGGATGGCGGCCAGTTCGCTCAAGGGAGCGACGGCCGAAACGGATTCGCCGTCGCCGCCGTAAACCGTCACGGGCACCATTCCTTCGCGCCTCGTGCGGCGCGCATCATTTTTTCCACGACCCTCGCGCGCCTGAGCGCGAATCGTTATCTCATTTCTTTCTGCCATGATTCTTTCCTCGATAAAATCAGGACTCAGAATTCAGGAGTCAGAAGTCAGAATAAGAAAACTGCTTTTATTCTGACTCCTGAATTCCGAAGTCCTGACTCCTGCTCTAAATTTTCTCGGCTGAAAGCTGACTTCAGAAGGGGACTCAAGCTTTCAGTGTTTGCCCTTCATACGAAGAGCGAAGAGACGCTTGTCTCCTCGTGGATCGACTTAATAGCTTTCGCCAGTAGAGGCGCAATGCTAAGTACCGTGATGTTATCCAGCTCGCACGCGTTGTCGTGCAGCGGGATGGTGTTCGTCACAACTATCTGCTCTATGTCAGACTGAGACAGCAGCTCGCAGGCTCTGCCCGACAGCACCGGATGCGTGAAGCAGGCGTGAATCCTCTCGGCCCCTGCCTCCTTCAAAGCCTTCGCCACTTTCGTCAAAGAGCCGCCCGTGTCACACATGTCGTCAACAATCAGACAGTTTCGACCGCGCACGTCTCCCACCACGTTCATCACTTCCGCGACATTCGCCTTCTCGCGCCTCTTGTCGCAAAGCGCAAGCTCTGCGTTCAGTCGCTTGGCGTAAGCGCGGGCTCTCTCAGCGCCGCCCGTGTCGGGCGCAACCACGGTCAGATTAGGCATAGGGTGCTGCTGGTAATGGCCTATCATGACCGGAGCCGAGAACAGGTGGTCGACGGGTATGTCAAAGAAGCCCTGAATCTGCGAAGCGTGCAGGTCAATCGTCAGCACTCTATGCGCGCCCGCGACCGCTATCAGGTTCGCCACGAGCTTCGCGGAGATAGGAACCCTGGGCCTGTCCTTCTTGTCAGAGCGCGCGTAGCCGTAATAAGGAATCACGGCCGTCACTCGCTCCGCGGAAGAGCGGCGGAAGGCGTCCAGCATGACGAGCAACTCCATCAGGTTGGCGTCCGTAGGAGGGCACGTGGGCTGGACTATAAACACGTCGCCGCCGCGCACGTTCTCGTCAATCTGAAAGTTAAACTCGCCGTCCGAGAAACGCTCCGTGATGGCGCGCCCCAGGTCGCAGCTCAGAAAATGGCAAATCTCCTGAGCCAGCGCCCGGTTGGCGTTCCCCGAAAAGACCTTTATGCCGCCGGTAGTTCCCATAAAAAAGAGTGCTGAGTGATGAGTACTGAGCAGGAGGCTTTTAACTCGTCACCCAGTACTCGTCACTTCTTTTCTGGCTGGGGCGGAAGGATTCGAACCTACGAATGCCGGATCCAAAGACCGGTGCCTTACCACTTGGCGACGCCCCAATTTCGCTATTGAAGGAGCGCGGCGCACTCGCCCATCGCGCTGAGATAATCTGCACGACCAAGCGCCGCCGAACTGAAGACGCGCCAGCCCTCTCTCAACTCTAAAATGCTCTTCGCACGGCCAAGCGCTTCCTCGTTTTCAAAGATACCAAAGACGCTCGCGCCGCTGCCAGCCAGCAGCGCCCCCCTTGCTCCCTGCTCTATCAAGCCCCGACGAGCCTCAGCGATTTCCGGGTACAAAGGATAAATCGCCTGCTC
>DATELK010000202.1:0-22578 GCA_035276685.1 Pyrinomonadaceae bacterium
CCCGAAGAATCCCAACGACTCGCAGCAGGCGGATTATAGCTCCGTCAGCCCTAACTACTTCGACGCGATGAGCATTCCGCTTCGCGCGGGCCGCAAGTTCACGGAGCAGGACAGGACAGGCTCGCCCGACGTGGCCGTCATCAGCGAAAGCATGGCGCGGCGAGTCTTCCCCAACGAAGACCCTCTGGGCAAACGCATCAGTATTAACTTTCTTGAGCAGCGCGTCTCGCTTGAAGTAGTCGGCGTCGTAGCAGATGTCAGGCAGGACGTTGCCGAAAAGTCTAACCTTCACATTTACGACAGCAACCTTCAGCGCCCTTGGCTCTCGACTGCCTTCGTGGTGCGCGCCGAGCAGGACGCGAAAAGCTTGACGCAGGCCGTGCAGGGAGCCATACGCGAAGTGGACGCTAACCGCGTGGCTTCCGAAGTGAAGACTATGGAGCAGCTGATGTCTGAGTCCGTCAGCCAGCCGCGCTTCTATACGCAGCTGCTGACCGTCTTCGCCGCGCTCGCACTGTTGCTCGCATCGGTAGGCATCTACGGCCTCATGTCTTACTCGGTCACGCAGCGCACGCACGAGATAGGCATTCGCATAGCGCTCGGCGCGCGTGCGGGCCATGTGGTGCGTATGGTCGTCAGGCAGGGCATGAGCCCTGTTGTGATAGGTCTGGCTCTGGGCTTAGCGGCGGCCTTTGCGCTGACGCGACTGATGCAGAGCCTGCTTTTTGAAGTCAGCGCTTCAGACCCCGTGACCTTCATCTTCGTGGCGCTGCTGCTGGCCGTAGTGGCACTCGCGGCCTGCTACATCCCTGCGCGTCGCGCCACGCGCGTAGACCCCATGACGGCGCTCCGCTACGAGTAAGCGAGAGTAAAAGAAGGAGAGGCGACAACGATGGGAATACTCTGGCAGGACCTGCGTTATGGATTTCGCATGCTGGCGAAGAATCCGGGCTTCACCGCCGTCGCCGTGCTGGCCATAGCTCTGGGCATAGGCGCGAACACGACCATCTTCAGCACCGTCAACGCGCTGCTGCTTCGTCCCTTCTCCTTCGACAATCAGGACAGGCTGATGATGATTTGGGAGCGCGTGCCTGAGATGGGCGTCAGGCGCGGCTCCGTCGCTCCCGGTAACTTCGCCGACTGGCGCGACCAGAGCCAGAGCTTTGAAGAGATAGCAGCCGTTCACAAGCGCGCCTTCAATCTCACCGAGGGCGACCAGCCGGAGCGAGTCTCTGGCTCGCGCGTCTCTCCGCGCCTCTTCGCCGCGCTCAACGTGAAGGCTCTGCGCGGGCGCGTCTTCACGGACGAAGAGGGCCAGACGGGCCACGAGCAGGTGGCGCTTGTGAAAGAGAGTCTGTGGGAGCGCCGCTATGCTTCCGACCCGAATCTTGTGGGGCGACAGATAATGGTGGACGGCCGCAGCTTCACGGTCGTAGGCATACTGCCGAAGGACTTCAACTTTCCCGTCAACGGCGGAGAGCTTTGGACGCCTCTCGCCTTCGACGCCAAAGAGCAGGGCGAGCGCGCCGGACATTACCTTGAAGTCGTAGCAAGGCTCAAGCCGGGCGTCAGCCGCGAGCAGGCGCAGGCCGAGCTTGACAGCATCTCTCGTCGCTCACAGCAGCAGTTCCCCGACACCAACACCGGGAGGTCTGCTTTTGTCGAAGGCCTGAATGAGAGCTACACGCGCGGCTCTCGCATGTACCTGAACGTGCTGATGGCGGCGGTCGTCTTCGTGCTTCTGATAGCCTGCGCCAACGTCGCGAACCTGCTACTCGTTCGCTCCACGTCACGCCAGAAGGAGATAGCGGTTCGCATGGCACTGGGCGGAAGCCGCTGGCGTTTGATTCGACAGCTCCTGACGGAATCAATCGCGCTCGCGCTGATTGGCGGCGCGCTCGGGCTCTTGTTCTCGGTCTGGGGGATAGAGTTTATCAAGGGCGGCATCCCGCCGGGATTCACGCAGTACATCCCCGGCTGGGAGAAGATGCGGCTTGACGCGCCCGTCCTGCTCTTCACGCTGGTCGTGACGATTCTGACGGGAGCAGTCTTCGGCCTCGCGCCCGCGCTGCAAGCGACTCGCCTGAACCTGAACGAGTCGCTGAAAGAGAGCGGCAAGGGCGCGTCCTCGGGCGCGAGCCGCAACCGCCTGAGAAGCCTTCTTGTCATCTCGGAGCTTGCGCTCTCGCTCGTGCTGCTCGTCGGCGCGGGGCTCATGATTAGAAGCTTCGTGCAGCTTATGCGCTCAGACCTAGGCGTCAACGCGAGCAACGTCCTGACGATGGAGCTTTCCATCCCGCGCCTTAAGTACCCCGAAGAGCAGCAGCGCGTAAACTTTTATCAAGAGCTTGTGTCGCGCGTCCGCGGCCTGCCGGGAGTGACACAGGCAGCGGCCGTCAACTTCGCTCCTATGGCTCGAAGCTCCTCTTCCGTCAACTTCCGCGTTGACGGCCAGCCGCCTCCCGTCAAAGGCAAAGAGCCACTGGCAGATTACCGCGTCATCACGCCCGGCTACTTCGAAGCCATGGGCACGACCCTTCGTCAGGGCCGCGTCTTCACAGAGCAAGACAAGAAAGGCTCGACGCCTGTCGTCATCATCAGCGAGCAGCTTGCGCGCCGCTACTTTCCCACAGGCGATGCCTTAGGCAAGCGGCTCGTTATCAGCGAAGAGGAAGGGCCGCTTGAGATAGTCGGCGTCGCGGCCGACATCAAGGATGACGACCTTAACGAAGAATCGGAGATGACGGCCTACCGTCCGTTCATGCAGGAGCCGTGGTGGTCTATGACGCTGGTGGCCCGCACCAATTCAGAGCCGACTGAGTTCACGCAGGCGATACGAAACGAGGTGCGCGCCATAGACCCTGAGCAGCCCGTCTACAACGTCAAGACCATGGAGCAGATTGTGGACGAGTCCATCTCTGCCAAGCGGCTGGCGATGGTGATGCTCGGCTTCTTCGCCTTCGGCGCGCTGCTCCTGGCCGCGATAGGCATCTACGCCGTCATGTCTTACTCGGTCACGTCGCGCTCGCACGAGATAGGCATTCGCATGGCACTGGGCGCACAGCCCACGGACATCCTGCGCCTCATCATACGACAGGGGCTCGTGCTGACGCTGATAGGAATAGTGCTTGGACTTGCAGGGGCCTTTGCGCTGACGCGCGCCATGACCGAGATACTTTACGGCGTAGATGCCACAGACCCTCTGACCTTCGGGGGCATCTCTCTCCTGCTCTCGCTGGTGGCGCTCGCGGCCTGCTACATCCCCGCGCGCCGCGCCACGCGCGTAGACCCGATGGTTGCGCTTCGCTACGAATGAGGAGGATTTTTGTGATGGGAAATCTACTTCAGGATTTACGCTTCGGCGTGCGAATGCTCTTGAAGCATCCGGGCTTCACTCTCATAGCGGTCTTGACGCTCGCCTTAGGCATCGGCGCAAACACGGCCATCTTCTCCATCGTCAACGCGGTGCTCCTGAGGCAACTCCCTTATCCTGAGCCGAGCCGTCTCGTGGTGCTCTGGTCAACGATGGTCTCGCAGGGCGTTTCCACGTCCGGCAGCTCTTTGCCAGACTACCGCGAGTGGCGCGACCAGAATCACGTCTTCGATGGACTCGCGGGCTACTACCTGGGGGACTTCAACCTTTCGGGCGCGGGCCAGGAGCCCGAGCGCGTGCAGGGCGGCCGCATCACCGCGAATCTCTTCGAGGTGCTCGGAGTCTCTCCTGCGATGGGGCGCGGCTTTCTGCCCGAAGAAGAGAAGTGGGGCAATAATCGCGTCGTGATACTGAGCTACGAGCTTTGGCAGCGGCGTTATAACTCCGACGCCGGGCTCATAGGCCGTGCCATCACAGTCGGCGGCACGCCTTACACGGTCGTAGGCGTGATGCCGAAGGGCATGCCCTTCTTCGATAACCAGCCCAAGCCTGAGCTGTGGTCGCCCATCTCTTTTCCTGCGGGCGACAACATGGACTCGCGCAACAACTACTTCGTCAACCTCGTCGGTCGTCTCAAGCCGGGTGTGACGGTTGAGCAGGCGCAGGCGGACGTGACCGCCATAGCCAACCGCATACAGGAGAAGTCTGAAGAGAAGGTGCTGGGCGGGCTCGTCGTGCCGTTGAGAGAGCAGCTCGTGGGTGATGTCAGGCCCATGCTGCTGGTGCTTCTGGGAGCGGTCGCTTTCGTGCTGTTGGTCGCGTGCGTGAACGTGGCGAACCTGCTGCTGGCGCGGGCTACTTCCAGAGAAAGAGAGCTTGCCATTCGCGCGAGCCTCGGCGCGAGCCGCCGAAGGATAATTCGTCAACTGGCCGTTGAGAGCCTTCCGCTCGGTTTGCTCGGAAGCACGGCGGGGCTGCTGCTGGCGGTCTGGGGCATAGACCTTCTGACCTCGCTGCTTCCGGAGTCTCTGCCGCGACACAATCCAATCACGATTGACCCGTCGGTGCTTCTCTTTACGCTTGGAATCTCGCTCGTCACGGCGCTCATCTTCGCCCTGCTCCCGGCGTTTCAGGCGGCTAAGGCGGACGTGCAGGCCGCGCTCAACGAAGGAGGCCGCTCGGGCACGCAGGGGCGCAGGCAGGGCAGACTTCGCGGTCTGCTGATAGCATCGGAGATGGCGCTCGCGCTCGTGCTTCTGATAGGCGCGGGGCTCATGATTGAAAGCTTCCTCAAGCTGAGGCGCGTCGACACGGGCTTCTCGGCCGAGAACGTGCTGACAATGCGAATAGCGCTCCCGAGCGCCAAGTATCCCGAGAGGGAAAGCGTCAATGACCCGCAGCCCGTGGCGCTCAACTTCTACGAGCGTCTTCTTGAGCGCGTCAAAACCCTGCCGGGCGTGGAAGGAGCCGGAGTCTCAACGAATCTGCCGCTCGGAGCGGGTAACACGTGGGGAAAGCTTTTCAGTATAGAAGGCCGCCCCCTGCCTACTTCCATGGCGGAAGTGCCCATAGTCAACTTCGCACTGGTCAGCCCCGAATACCTGAGCGCGTTGAGAATCAACGTGCAGCGCGGGCGCGCCTTCAACGAGCATGACACTGAGAACTCTCAGCAGGTAGCCATCATCAGCGAAGCGACTGCTCGCAAGCATTTTCAGGGCGAAGACCCGCTCGGCAAGACCATCTGGATGGGCCCGCCCGAGAGCCTCATGCCGCCGGAGCTTCTGAAAGCCGTGGGACGCTTCGAGCGCCGAACGGTCGTAGGCGTCGTGACGGACGTTAAAGGCTCAAGCCTCGCTGCTTCGTCCGAGGCCATGGTCTACGTGCCTTATACGCAGAGCCGCAAAGAAGGATGGAGCAACTCCATGATGCTGGCCGTGCGAACCTCTTCGGCCCCGGAGAGCATGGCGGCAGCCATTCGCAAAGAGGTTTACGCGCTCGACCCTGACCAGCCGGTCTCGAACGTTTTGACGATGCAGGAGCGGCTCAATCAATCTCTTTCGCAGCCGCGCTTCAGCGCCCTGCTCCTCGGCCTCTTCGCGCTCGTCGCGCTCGTGCTAGCGGCCGTAGGCATCTACGGCGTCATCAGCTATTCGGTCACGCAGCGCACGCACGAGATAGGCATTCGCATGGCACTGGGCGCGAGCGCACGCGACATACTGAAGATGGTCGTGGGGCAGGGAATGATACTGACGCTGATAGGCGTGGGCGTGGGGCTCGTCGCGTCGTTTCTGCTGACGCGGTTTCTCGCGAGCCTGCTCTTTGAGGTGAGCAGCTTTGACCCGCTGACCTACCTGGGCGTCTCTCTGCTGCTTCTGATTATCGCATTCATAGCCTGTTACATTCCGGCTCGTCGCGCCACTCGCGTAGACCCCATGGTCGCGCTTCGTTACGAGTGACGCTCCTTACAACTTAAATGACGGAGGCTTATATGAAGATGTTAAAAATGCACGCGAGCTTAAAGGCGGTAGCGCTATGCCTGTTTGCCCTGACGCTGATGCTTCAACCGGCGTCGTCGCACGCGCAAACGACGACTAAGACGGATTCGCACACCAACTGGACATGGCAGGACGGCGACTGGAAAAAGAGCCTTGAGATACGAGGCAGGGTCGAGTTCACGGACGACTACACGGACATCAGGAGCGTCTCGGAAGGCGGCTCGGTTCGCATAGAAGAGACGCAGGGCGGCACGACGCGCCGCCTCGACGTAGCGCAGGACGCGGGCGGGCAGCTAAGGCGCAGCTATTACGTGGACGGCCAGCAGCGCCCCATGAATGAGCAGGATAGAGCGTGGGTCGCGCGCATGATACTCGACGCAGTTCGCCAGAGCGCCATAGACGCGGACAAAAGGGTGCAGAGAATCTTCGAGCGTCGCGGCTTGAGCGGTGTGCTGGAAGAGATTTCGCTGCTCAGGGGCGACTACAGCCGGCGCATATACTTCGGGGCGCTCGTCAAAAACGGCAACCTTGATGGCTCCGCGCTTCAGACCGTCCTCAGAGAGTCCGCGCGGCAAATCTCGTCCGACTACGAGCAGGCGCAGCTTCTTATCAGTATCGCGGAGCTGTCGGCGGGCAGGGGCCAGCTGCTTCCGGCCTTCTTCGAGGCGACCGACACAATCAAGTCCGACTATGAGCACAGAAGGGTGCTCTCGGCCGTGCTTAAGAGAAGAGGTCTCGGGCATGAAGTCATGGGCCGCCTGCTGGAATCGGCCGCGCGCATCTCGTCCGATTATGAAAAGGCTACGCTGCTGCTTGAAGCTTCCGGCGCATACGGCGGCGACGCACGGCTTCGCGACGCCTTCCTGCGCACGGTCGAGACTATAAAGTCGGATTACGAGCGCGGGCGTGTGCTCTCGGCCATGCTGAAGAACAAGCAGATGGATTAGCTGCTTTCCGGTCGAATCCCTTTCTCTCTCTAAAGGACGGGTCTTATATGAGCTCAGTCTGGCAGGACGTGCGCTTCGGCTTTCGCATGATGATGAAGAAGCCGGGCGTGACCTTTATAGCCGTGCTGGCGCTTGCGCTCGGCATAGGCGCGAACACGGCCATCTTCTCCGTCGTCAACACAGTGCTTCTGAGGCCGCTCCCCTACAGGGACGCGGGCCGCATCATGCTCGTCTTCTGGAGCGCGCCGAAATTGACTACGGACGACCTGCCCGCCTCCGCGCCGGACTTTCTGGACTGGCGAGAGCAGAACCGAGTCTTCGAGCGCGTGGCCGCCATCACGGGCGAGAGCTTTAACCTGACGGGCGAAGGCGCGGAGCCTGAGAGAATCGAGAGCGCAGCCGTCTCCGCAGACCTCTTTCCGCTGCTCGGAGTAAATACTGCGCGCGGTCGAGCCTTCACGGCGGAAGAAGAGCAGGAGGGGCGCAACAAGGTCGTCGTCATGGGCCACGACCTATGGCAGCGTCGCTTCGGCTCGAACCCGAACCTTGTGGGCCAGACCATCACGCTCAACAACGAAGCCTACACGGTCTTAGGGATAATGCCGCAGGATTTTCGCTTCCCCGAAGGGACGGACAGAATCGACCTCTGGGTGCCTCTCTCCTTCAGTCCTGAAGTACTGGCGGCGCGTGGCCACCGCTACTTGTACGTCGCGGCGCGTCTCAAGGAAGGCGTTACCTTAGAGCAGGCCGCGAGCGACATGAATGGGTTGAGCAAGCGAATGGCGGAGGCCAACCCCGGCACCAACACGGATTGGAGCATAAAGCTTGAGCCGCTTCAGGACGCTCTGACGGAAGATGTCTCGACGGCGCTCTTCGTGCTACTGGGAGCCGTTGGGTTCGTGCTGCTGATAGCGTGCGCGAACGTGGCCAACCTTCAACTGGCGCGTGCCGCCGCGCGCAGGCGAGAGGTCGCCATAAGGCTCGCCGTGGGCGCAAGCCGCCGCCGTCTCATTCGACAGTTCTTAATCGAGAGCAGCGTGCTTTCGCTGACGGGCGGACTCTTCGGGCTGCTCATGGCCTTCTGGGGCATAGACGCGTTGCGCTCTGTGCTGCCGCAGGACGTGCCGCGCCTTGAGCAGATAGGGATTGACAGGGCCGTGCTTCTCTTTACCCTGTCGGTCTCGGTTGCTACAGGGATACTGCTCGGGCTCGTGCCTGCGCTTCAGGCCACGAAGCCTGACATGGTGGAAGCCTTGAAGGACGGCGCTCAGTCGGTCGCGGGCGGGCACAGGCGCAACCGCGTGCGAAGCCTTCTTGTCGTGTTGGAAGTGGCGCTCGCGCTCGTGCTTCTGATAGGCGCGGGGCTCATGATGAAGAGCTTCTGGCGCTTGCGCGAAGTCCGCCCCGGCTTTGACCCGAACAACGTCTTGACGATGCAGCTTGCCTTGCCCGAGACGAAGTATGAAGAGCCGCAGACGCAGGCCGCCTTCTATCAATCGCTCGTTGAGCGAGTACAGAGTGTGCCCGGCGTAAAGAGCGCAGGCGTCACCACGTCGCCGCCGCTATTGGACGACTCGCGCACCGACCTGACCATAGAGGGACAGGAGCCCCTTGCTTATGGCGACGAGCAGACGGCAAGCTACGGCTCCGTCAGTCCCGGCTACTTCAGCGCCATGGGCATCCCCATCGTCAAGGGACGCGCCTTCACTGACGAAGACCGCGAAGGCTCCGTGCCCGTCCTCATCGTAAGCTCTGCTTTCGCCAACCGCTTCTTCCCCGGACAAGACGCGATTGGCAAACGCCTCAAGCAGGGCGGCCCCGAAGACGAAGACTCTCCGTGGATGACAATCGTGGGCGTGGCGGGCGACGTGCATCACTACGGCTTAAACGCGGAGGTCTCTTCGGAGATGTACATCCCCATCGCGCAGAAGCCGCAAGCAGAGACGACGCTGGCGGTACGCACCTCGGCAGCGAACCCCATGAGCCTGCTCCCGGCCGTGCGCAGAGAGGTCGAGGCCATAGACAAAGACCAGCCCATCTACAACGTAAAGACCGTGGAGCACCTGCTGTCGGACTCCGTCGCCTCGGAGCGTCTATCCGTGACTCTGCTGGGGCTCTTCGCGGGGCTCGCGTTCCTGCTCGCGTGCGTGGGCATCTACGGCGTGATTAGTTATTCCGTCACACAGCGCACTCACGAGATAGGAGTCCGCATAGCCTTGGGCGCGAGCCAGAGGGACATACTGAAGCTCGTCGTGGGACAGGGGATGAAGATGGTCGTGCTGGGACTCGTCCTAGGCCTCATAGCATCGTTTGCCCTGACGCGAGTGATGGCGAGCCTGCTCTTTAAGGTGAGCGCGACAGACCCCGCGACCTTTCTGCTGGTCTCGCTGCTGCTGGCGGTGGTGGCCTTCCTGGCGAGCTTCATCCCGGCGCGGCGGGCCACTCGCGTAGACCCCATGGTCGCGCTTCGTTACGAGTGAAGTAAACGAGAGAAGGGAGTTACAGAACGTCATGAATTCGCTCTGGCAGGACATAAGCTACGGCTTTCGCATGATGATGAAGAGCCCGGGCTTCACCCTCGTAGCCGTCGTCGCAATGATGCTGGGGATAGGCGCGAACACGACCATTTTTTCTGTGGTGAACGCCATCCTGCTGAGGCCGCTGCCGGTGGCCGAGCCCGAGCGGCTGGTCAATCTACACTCGACGAGCCCTGACGGCAGCAGCTTTCACTCCTTCTCTTATCCTGATTATGTTGATTATCGTGACCAGAACGCGGTCTTCGACGGCCTCACGGCTTACACCATCAACACCTATAGCCTGACGACCGAGGGACAATCCGAGCGTATCTTCGGCATAGTCACGAGCGAGAACTTCTTTACAGTGATGGGCGTGCGCCCCGCTCAGGGCCGCTTCTATACGGCAGAGGAGAACCGAACCGAGACGGGCGAGCCCGTCGCCGTCCTCAGTCATGGCTACTGGCAGAGACGCTTTGCCAGCGACCCCTTGATGATTGGAAAAACCCTGACACTGAACGGGCACGCCTATCACGTCATAGGGATTGCGCCGCCCAAGTTCACAGGCCCGCGCGTGGCCTTTGCGCCGGACATTTATGTCCCTGTGTGGACGCAGCCTCTGGCCCTGCCATCTCTGGCGAACTGGCTCGATAACCGTCGCGCCGGAAGCCTTGAGATGGTCGGCCGTCTTAAGCCGAACGTCACGATTGAAGGGGCGCAGGCGAATATTTCGGCCATCGCACAAAGACTGGGCGAGCAATACCCGGATTCGAACAGGGGCAAGGGCGTGGAGGTGCGCCCGACCAACACAGGCCTGGGCCAGATGGAGGGAGCGGCCATAGGCTTCATGGGCGTGTTGATGGCGATTGTGGGGCTTGTGCTCCTGATAGCCTGCGCGAACGTGGCGGCGCTGACGCTCTCGCGCTCGGTCGCCAGACGCAGGGAGATTGCGATTCGACTGGCGATGGGCGCAAGCCGTGGCCGCATAGTCCGGCAGCTTCTGACCGAAAGCGTGCTGCTCTTTATCTTCGGCGGCTGTGCCGGTCTGCTGCTGGCCGCATGGCTGACAGACCTTCTGCTCGCCTTCAAACCGCCAGTGCCCTTCACCATCGAGCTTGATTTAGGCTTTGACTGGCGCGTGTTCGGCTTCACCTTATTGGTTTCACTCGCCACGGGAATCATCTTCGGCCTGGCCCCCGCGCTTCAGGCTTCGAGGGCCGACGTGCTGCCGGCTTTGAAGGACGAGGCGGGCGTCGGCAGTTACTCGCGCTCGCGCCTGCGCAGCCTCTTTGTCATAGGACAGGTCGCAGTCTCGCTCGTGCTTCTGGTAAGCACGGGACTATTCCTGCGCTCGCTCCAGCACGCGCGAGGCCTTGACCCCGGCTTTAATCCTGAGAACGTTCTGAACGTGGGGTTCGACCTTTCTATTCAGGGCTACGACGAGGCCAGGGGCCAGCAGTTCTACCGGCAGGTGATGGAGCGCGTGCGCGCTCTTCCCGGGGTTGAGTCCGCCACCCTGGCGCGCAACGTCCCGCTGACAGGCGGGAACATGGAGCTGGGTATCAACGTCGAAGGGTACGAGCCGCCCACGGGCGACCATTCTTTCGACACCGACTTTAATGTGGTCGCCCCGAGCTACTTCTCGTCGCTCGGCATACGCATTTTGAGCGGGCGCGACTTTGACGAGCGCGACCGGGAGGGCGCGCCGCGTGCGGGCATAGTCAACGAAACGATGGCGCGTCGCTTCTGGCCGGGCGAGGATGCCGTGGGCAAACGCTTCTTTCTGGGGCCTATGAGCGAGGGCGTGCCGGTGGAGATAGTCGGCGTCGTTAAGGACGGTAAGTATCGCACGCTCGGCGAAGACCCTCGACCCTACTTCTACCTGTCATCTACGCAGGAGTATCAGCCGCAGATGACGCTGCACATACGCACCGCGCCCGGCAATTCCGCCAGCGTCCTCGCCGGGCTCAGGCAGGAAGTTGATTCCATCGACAGAACCATTCCGTTTCTGGACGTGATGCCGCTCACGCGCGCCATAGGAGTGTCGCTGATTCCGATTAAGGTGGCGAGCACGGTTGCCGGGCTCTTCGGGCTCGTCGGTCTCATCCTGGCGGGGGTCGGAATCTTCGGCATAGTCAGCTACTCGGTCACGCAGCGCACGCGAGAGATAGGCATACGCACGGCCCTGGGCGCACAGCGGGCTGATGTCCTGCGGCTCGTCATCAGCCAGGGAATGCGGCTGGCCATTATAGGAGTCGTAGTGGGGCTGCTGCTTTCGGTCGCGGTCACGAGACTTCTTTCCAGCCTGCTTTATGGAATCAGCGCCACGGACGCCGTGACCTTCACAGGCGTCGCGGTGCTGCTCATACTGATAGCATTACTCGCAAGCTACATCCCGGCTCGTCGCGCCACGCGCGTAGACCCAATGGTCGCGCTCAGGTACGAGTGAAAGGAAATAGACGTGATGACGAATCTCTGGCAGGACGTACGCTTTGGCCTTCGCATGCTGATAAAGAATCCCGGCTTTGCGCTGGTCACGATAATCACCATCGCGCTCGGCATAGGAGCCAACGCCGCCATCTTCTCCGTCATCAACGGCGTGCTCCTGCGTCCGCTGCCTTATCCTGAGCCGGAGCGCCTTGTCGCCATGCGGTCGAACATGTCCGTGCTTAACCTGGAAGACTTCCGTGCGCGCACGCAATCGTTTGAAGAGGGTGGCGGCGCTGTGCTTCAGCCTCTTGATTACACGGGAGGCGCGGAGCCCGTGCAGGTTCAGGCGGCGCTCTCGACCGCAGGGCTTTTCAAAGTGCTCGGCGCAAGGGCTGCGCTCGGTCGAGTCATCTCGCCGGAAGAAGACCGCGTGGGCGCAGAGCGTGTCGTGGTGCTCTCCTACGGGTTTTGGCAGCAGCAGTTCGGCGGCGACAAAAACATTATTGGCCGCACGATTCCCCTAAGCGGCGGCGAGTACACTGTCGTAGGCGTGATGGCCCCGGATTTCGTCCTGCCTCACGGCAAGCCGGATGTTTTTACTTCCGTTAGGGTCACCAACCCGGTCGCATCGGCGGCGCGCGGCGCTCACTTCCTTCGCAACTACTGGCGTCTCAAGCCGGGCGTGACCATCGCGCAGGCGCAGGGCGAGATGGCCGCAATCGAAAAAGAGCTTGAGCAGCTTGACCCCGTAGAGAATAAGAATCGTCGAATCGTGCCTGTGCCGCTTCACGAGCGCGTGGTGGGCGACACGCGCCCCGCGCTTCTGATTCTGTTCGGGGCGGTCGGGCTCGTGCTTCTCATAGCCTGCGCCAACTTTGCGAATCTACTCCTTGCACGCTCCGCCTCTCGCCAGCAGGAGATACTGATTCGCACGGCCCTCGGTGCCGGACGCATGCGACTCGTCACGCAGTTGTTGACGGAAAGCGTGATGCTCTCCATCCTGGGCGGCGCGGTCGGGCTCGTCTTCGCCATGTGGGGCGTAGACCTGCTGATGTCTTTCCAGCCGGAGAGCCTGCCGCGTCTTGATAGCATAGGACTGGACGGGCGCGTGCTGCTCTTTACGCTCGGCGTCTCTGTTCTCACAGGACTCGTCTTCGGACTCGTGCCCGCGTGGAACGCCTCAAGGGCGAACGTGAGCGAGGCTTTGAAGGAGGGAGGCCGCGCCTCTACCTCAGGCGTCTCGCGCCACCGCTTCAGTAATCTTCTGGTCGTCTCTGAGCTTGCGCTCGCGATTGTGCTCCTGATAGGCGCGGGACTTCTGATTAAAGGCTTCTGGCGGCTCAGTCAAGTCGAGTCGGGATTTAACCCCGACGGGTTGGTCTCCATGCGTATAGAGCTGCCGGAAGCGCGCTACAAAGACATTGCGACGCAGACGCAGTTTCGCGAGCGCGTCCTTCAATCCGTTGGCTCATTGCCGGGAGCGGAAGCGGCCATGATAAGCGAAATCCCGCTGGTCGGTGAGTCGCTCTTTCAGAACTTCGTCATAGAGGGCCAGCCCGTCCTAGCGCCCGGCGAAGAGCCTGAGCTTCATACGCGCACCGTCATGGGCGACTACTTCCGGCTCATGAGCATACCGCTCCTGAAAGGGCGTGCGCTCAGCAGTCAGGATAGAGATGGCTCCATGCTCGTCGCCGTCATCAACGAGGCTATGGCGCGTGAGTTCTTCAAAGATAAGGAGCCTCTGGGAGCGCGTCTTCGCTGGGCGCGGGGCGAGCAGCAGCAATGGGTGACGATTGTCGGCGTCGTCGGCGACGTGCATCACTTCGGCCTCAATCAGCCGGACGAGCCCGCCGTCTACACTCCTTACGCGCAGACGGCCTTCGCGTGGAAGCGCTGGCAATATCTGGTTGTCAGGAGCAACGCGCAATCGCCCGCGAGCCTCGTCGAGTCCGTCAAAAAGCAGGTCTGGTCGATAGACAGCCAGCTTCCTCTGACCAAGGTACGCACCCTCAGGGAAGTGGTCGCGAAATCCATGACGCCGCAGCGCTTTTACATGACGCTGCTCGGCATCTTCGCCGGGGTCGCACTGCTGCTCGCGTGCGTGGGCATCTACGGCGTCATCAGCTATTCGGTCACACAGCGCACGCACGAGATAGGCATTCGCATGGCCTTGGGCGCGAGCGCGCGAGACGTGCTCGGGATGGTTCTCAGGCAGGGCATGCTGCTGACCGTCGCAGGCGTTGCGATAGGTCTGCTCGCGTCCTTCGCCTTGACGCGATTGATGGCGGCGATGCTCTTTGGCGTGACGGCGACAGACCCTCTGACCTTCGTTTCTGTCTCTGCCATATTGGCTGCGGTCGCGCTTCTTTCGTGCTATCTGCCCGCGCGCCGCGCCACTCGCGTAGACCCTATGGTCGCGCTTCGTTACGAGTGAAGTAAACAAGAGAGGAGAAGTAATCATGGGAACGCTCTGGCAGGATATACGCTTCAGCCTTAGATTGATGGCGAAAAAGCCCGGCTTTACTTTCATAGGCGTGCTGGCGCTCGCGCTCGGCATAGGCGCGAACACGGCCATCTTCTCCGTCGTGCAGGCAGTGCTTTTGAGCCCTTTACCATACCGGCAGTCCGAGCGGCTGGTCTGGATTTGGGAGACGAATCCGTCTTCCGACATCAAGGAAGAGCCTGCTTCCATGCCTAACTTCAACGACTGGCGCACGCAGAGCCAGAGCTTTGAAGAGATGGCTGGCTTCACCAACACGGCTGTCACCCTGACGGGCGACGGCGAGCCTGAGCGCGTGCGTGCGGGCCTCATCACGGCCGGCTTCTTTTCCACTCTAGGCACTCAGCCCATGATGGGCCGCAGCTTCACTCCTGAAGAGAACGGAGAGAAGGGAGCGCGCGTGCTTATCCTCAGCCACGGCCTCTGGCAGCGACGCTTCGGCTCGAACCCTCAGGTCGTGGGACAGACCGTAACCATCGCCGGAAATCCTTATCAGATTGTGGGCGTCATGCCGCAGGACTTCAAAGACCCCTTGCCAGTGCAGCGTAACCCCTCGGAGATGTGGATACCGCTCGCCATGAGTTTTGAGCCGAACCTCAGGCGCAGCGACTTTCTCAAGGTGGTCGCAAGGCTCAAGCCCGGAGTGACCATAGAGCAGGCGCGTGCCGAGATGAAGACCATCACGTCCAGACTTGAGCAGCAGTATCCGGATACCAACGCGGGATGGAGCACGCTTGTCATCCCCTTGCAGGAAAGAATAGTCGGGGACGTGCGCCCCGCGCTCTGGGTCATAGTCGGCGTCGTGGGCTTTCTGCTTCTCATAGCGTGCGCGAACGTGGCGAACCTGCTGCTTGCGCGCTCGGCCGCGCGCCAGCAGGAGATAGCCGTGCGCCGCGCACTCGGCGCGGGCCGCCTGCGCCTTGTACGACAGTTTTTGACAGAGAGCGTCATGCTGGCTCTGGCGGGCGGCGTGATGGGAGCCTTGCTGGCCATGTGGGGCGTTGAGCTGCTGACGAGGCTCGGCCCGAGGGACATCCCGCGCCTCGACGAAGTTCGGCTCAACTGGATGGTGCTCGCCTTCACGCTCGGAGTCTCTGTGTTGACCGGCGTCATCTTCGGTCTCATCCCGGCGCTTCACGCTACGAACCCTGACCTGACGGAATCGCTCAAGGAGGGAGGCCGAAGCTCTACCGAGGGCAGGCGCGGCGCGCGTCTTCGCAGCGCTCTGGTAGTGGCAGAGATAGCCATCGCGCTCGTCATGCTCGTCGGCGCAGGCCTCATGGTCAAGAGCTTCATGCGGCTTCAATCTGTTGACCCAGGCTTCAAGCCCGACCGCATTCTGGCCGTAGACCTTTCGCTCCCGTCGACAAAGTACAAGGAACAGGCGCAGCAGCTTGCCTTCTGGGAACAGTTCATGAATCGCGTCTCGCAGCTTCCGGGCGTAGAGCGAGTGGCTGCCGCAAATGCTATTCCCTTTACGGGCGGCTCCATCCTGGCCTTCTCCGTTGAGGGGCGGCCGCCGCTGCCTCCGGGCAGTGACACGCCGGACGCAGAGCACCGCGTCGTCACGCCCGGCTACTTTGACGCGATGAATATCTCTCTCGTCAGGGGAAGCGCTTTCACAGCGCAGCACAACAGCAGCGCGCCCGCCGTTACCCTTATCAGCGAGACCATGGCGCGCAAGTATTTCCCAAATGAAGACCCCATAGGAAAACGCATCAACCTCGGAGACCCCGAGAAAAGTCCCTGGCTCACAATCATAGGCATCGTCAAAGACGTGCGTCAGGATGCTCTGGACAAAGAGCCTTACCCGCAGATGTACGTGCCGCACGCGCAACTCACTTCACGCGCCATGACGCTCTTGGTACGCACCTCAAACTCTCCGTCCTCGCTGGTCCCGGCCATCAGAAGCGAGCTTGCTAACATGGATAAAGACCAGCCGCTTTATAACGTGCGTACTGTGGAGCAGGTGATGTCGGAGTCCATCTCGCGCCAGCGCTTCAGCATGCTGCTGATAGCCATCTTCGCGGGAGTGGGGCTGGTGCTGGCCTCCGTTGGCATCTACGGCGTGATGAGCTACACGGTGGCTCAGCGCACGCACGAGATAGGAGTCCGCATGGCCTTGGGCGCGAGCGCACGCGACGTGCTGAGGATGGTCGTGGGGCAGGGAATGCTGCTGGCGGCGACAGGCACTGTGCTTGGGCTTGGCGCAGCATTTCTCTTGTCGCGCTTTATCTCAAGCCTGCTCTTCAACGTCAGCGCGGCAGACCCTCTGACCTACGTTCTGCTCTCGCTGCTCTTAATCTCTGTGGCGCTCGTCGCCTGCCTGATTCCGGCACTCCGCGCCACGCGCGTTGACCCCATGGTCGCACTGAGGTACGAATAGAAGCGTTGGTTGTGGGATAATAGAGGCGGATTCAAACAGGATGGACAGGATAAGCAGGATAAAAGAGAAAGCATTTATTCTTTATCCTGTCTATCCTGTCTATCCCTGTTAATTTCTTTGGATATGTCAGATTCTAAAGTGCAAAGGGTTTTGATTGCAGACGACCAGCCGGACGTGCTGGAGGCGCTAAGGCTGCTGCTCAAGGGCGAAGGCTACAGGATTGAGACTGTGACTTCGACCTCGGACGTGCTGCCCGCGCTTGAGGCGAAAGAGTTTGACCTGCTGCTGATGGATTTGAACTACACGCGCGACACGACCTCTGGACAGGAGGGCCTTGACCTTCTCTCGCGCATCAAGGCGGCAGACCTTTCTCTTCCGGTGGTAGTCATGACCGCCTGGGGCAGCGTCGAAGTGGCGGTCGAGGCCATGCGTCGCGGCGCTCGTGACTTCGTGCAGAAGCCATGGGAGAACGCTCGTCTTCTCTCCGTCGTGCGGACACAGATAGAGCTGGGGCAGGCCATACGAAAGGGTCAGCGCCTCGAAGCCGAAAACGAACTGCTGAGGAACGGCGACGCGCAGCCCGTCCTGATTGCCCGCTCCTCCGTCATGCATCCCGTCCTTGAGCTTGTCAAGCACGTCGGCCCTAGCGACGCCAACGTCCTCATCACGGGCGAGCACGGCACGGGCAAAGAGGTGATTGCGCGCACTCTGCACGCGGTTTCAAGACGCGCCTCTATGCCAATGGTGACGGTCGACGCCGGGAGTCTTTCGGAAGGCACCTTCGAGAGCGAGTTGTTCGGCCACGTCAAGGGCGCTTTCACGGACGCCAAGACAGACCGCGTGGGCCGCTTCGAATTGGCAGACGGCGGCACTCTCTTTCTGGACGAGATAGCCAACGTGCCTTTCAACAAGCAGGCCAAGCTGCTGCGCGTGCTTGAGACGGGCGAGTTCGAGCGCGTCGGCTCAAGCCGCACGCGTAAGGTGGACGTGCGTGTCGTCTCCGCCACCAACGCCAACCTACAGGAAGAGGTCGAGCAGGGCCGCTTTCGTCAAGACCTGCTCTTTCGCCTCAACACCGTGGAGATAAACCTGCCGCCTCTGCGTGACCGTCGAGAAGACATAGAGGCGCTGGCCGAGCACTTCCTCAGAGGGCACGCGCAAAGGTATCGCAAGCCGCTGAAGGGCTTTGACGACGCGGCTCGCTCAACGCTGATGGAATACTCCTGGCCGGGCAACGTGCGCGAGCTTGAGCACACGGTAGAGCGCGCCGTCCTCATGGCTCAGACCGAAAGCGTGACGGCCCGCGACCTTGGCCTTCAGCGCGGCGCGAAGGGCGAGGCGCAGCGACGCCTCGAAGACATGAGCCTCGAAGAGGTCGAAGCCTTTCTCATACAGAAGGCGCTCGCGCGCCACGACGGCAACGTGGGTCAGGCCGCTCAATCACTGGGCTTAAGCCGCAGCGCCCTCTACCGCCGCTTACAGCGCTACGGGCTGTGATGTCGAGAAAGAAGAGCGCCACAAAACTGAATCACGAGAGACGCGTCCTGTTGATGGCTCTGGGCGCAGGATTGCCCGGAGTCCTCATCTCGCTCGTGCTGCTCTGGCTCGGCGGCTACACCACCAAAGTTCAGCTCACCTTCACTCTCTTCATCGTGGCCATCTGGCTCGGCTACTCCTTCGCCCTGCGCGAGCGAGTCGTGAGGCCGCTTCAAACCATCTCGAACCTGCTGGCCGCGCTGCGCGAAGGCGACTACTCGATACGAGCGCGAGGGGCGCATCACGACGACGCGCTCGGTGACGTGATGCTGGAAATCAACGCGCTCGGAGAGACCCTTCGAGAGCAGCGACTGGGCGCGCTCGAAGCCACGGCTCTTCTGCGGAAAGTGATGTCTAGGATTGACGTGGCCGTCTTCACCTTCGACATGGACGAGCGCCTGAGGCTCGTGAACGACGCGGGCGAGCGGCTTATGGGCCAGCCCGCAGAGCGGCTGCTGGGGCGCTCCGCCATGGAGCTTGGCCTTGAAGAATGTTTGAGGGGCGAGCCCACGCGCACGCTGCAAATCACTTCCGACGAAGGCGTCGAGCGCTGGGGCGTGAGCCGAAGCTCTTTCCGCGAGCAGGGCTTGCCGCACCAGTTGCTGGTGCTCTCTAACCTGAGCCGCGCGCTCAGGGAAGAGGAGCGGCAGGCTTGGAAGCGGCTGGTGCGCGTGCTGGGCCACGAGCTTAACAACTCGCTCGCGCCGATTAAGTCCATAGCCGGAAGCCTTGAAAGCCTCTGGCGGCGCGACCCTCGCCCCATAGACCTCGAAGAAGATATGCAGCGCGGTCTTGCCGTCATAGCCGCACGCGCCGAAAGCCTGAGCCGCTTCATGGAAGCCTACTCTCGGCTGGCAAAGCTGCCTCAGCCCAGCTTCGAGCCCGTTGACGTGAGCGAGTGGATTAGCAGCGTCTCCGCGCTTGAGACCAGAGTCGAGGTGATGGTCGAGCCCGGCCCCGAAGTAGTCATTCAGGCGGACGGCGCGCAGCTTGACCAGCTATTGATTAACCTTCTCAGGAACGCTGCCGACGCTTCGCTTGAGACGGGCGGCGGCGTCCTCATAGGCTGGACAAGGAACGGCACGCACCTTGACGTTCGCATAGAAGACGAAGGGCCGGGCCTCTCTAACACCTCCAATCTCTTCGTCCCCTTCTTCACCACCAAGCCCGCAGGCACTGGCATAGGCCTTGTGCTCAGCCGTCAGATTGCCGAAGCACACGGCGGAAGTCTCACCCTTGAGAACCGCGAAGACGGCTTGGGCTGTCAGGCGCGACTCAGACTTCCGCTTTAGACTTCCTCAGTCTGTGCTAGACTCTCTCATGTGCCTGAGAATGCTGAAAAGAGGACTGGCAGGTTTACCAGGCGCGTGCGCTACGGGCAGAAGCGCCTGAAGCGTCTCTCGGAAACGGCGTCTCTCAGCGGCATCTTCCTCTCATTCCTTTACGTAGGCTTGACGGGCTTCGGCGGCGGGCTCGCCGTCATAGCCCAGATTCGAGTGCTGGCCGTGCGCAAGCGTCGCTGGTTCACGGAGCACGAGTTTGCAGAAGCCTTCGCGCTGGCCCAGAGCCTGCCGGGCACGAACGCGGGCAACGCCGTCTCTTATATAGGCTGGCGGCTGCGTGGCTTGCAGGGCGCGGCCGTGGCCATGATTGGCTTCATACTGCCTTCCATGCTGATGATGGTAGCGCTCGCCATAGGCTACCGTCACCTGCGGCAGCTTCCCAACATGGACAGGCTCTTTCACGGCCTCAACGCGGCGGTCGTGGCCCTCATCATCGTCACGGCCTGGCGCATGGGCCGCAACACTTTGACCAAGCCTTGGCAGTGGTACGTGGCCGTCTTCGCGTGCCTGTCCGTAGCAATCTTCGGCGCGACCATCATCGAGGTCATACTGGCGGCGGGCCTCGTAGGCATCTACATAGACTCTTTCGCCGAAAGGCGCTGGCAGCGATGGCGTCGCATCCGTCGCCTTGCCGCGCGCCGTCGTGAGCGCCTCGCAGAGCTTGAGTCAAAGAACTTCGTCGGCGGATACCTGACGCGTGCGATGGCCGAAGAGAGAGTCCGCCGCGCCTCTCATAAGGATGAAGATGAAGCTGATAAGACTGAAGAACAATCTCCTTCAAGCGGTACGACCCTTCGCTCCTTCGCCGTCCTGCTTCTTGCGGCCATGCCAGTGCTTGCCAAGGCTGCCCTCCTCATAACCCTCTCCATGATTTTCCTGAGAATCGGGACGGTCACCTTCGGCGGAGGCTTCGTCATGGTTCCGCTCATAGAAGCGGAGGTCGTCAACACTCACGGCTGGCTGACCCATCAGGAGTTCGCGGACGCCACCGCGCTCGGACAACTCACGCCCGGCCCCGTGCTTATCACCGCGACCTTCATAGGCTATCGCGTCGCGGGCACGCTCGGCGCGCTCTTCGCCACCATCAGCGTCTTTCTCCCTGCCTTCGTCATGACCATTATCGCGGGCTCGTACCTGAGACGCTTTCGCGCCAACCGGCAGGTGCAGGCTTTCCTTCGCGGCGTCACCCCGGCGGTCGTGGGTCTTCTGGCCGCAGCCTCCTGGAGCATAGGCCGCGCAGGGCTCCACTCGTGGGTCGGCGTCATGATTATGATTGCCTGCGTCGTCGTGCTGCTCAGGTTCCGGCCGAATCCCTTCTGGGTCATCGTGGGCGCAGGCTCCGCTCGCCTGCTCATGGGGCTTCTCATAGCTTAAACAGCCGCGCTCTCGTGATTTGACAAAAGGGCGGCAATAGTTTAATATTGAACCATCTTAACTTGAACTAACACGTATATGGCAACACGGCACAAAGGAAGCAGCAGGGAGGTGAAGGCGCTTGACGCTTATATCAAGCTGATGCGCGCGGCCGAGAGCGTGAGCGCGCGTCTCGCGCCCGGTCTTGCGAGCGCGGGGCTGACCGTCAGCCAGTTCGGCGCGCTCGAAGCCCTCTATCACCTTGGGCCGCTGTGCCAGCGCGATTTGGGCAGGAAGATTCTCAAGAGCGGCGGCAACATCACTATGGTCGTGGACAACCTGGAAAAGCGCGAGCTAGTGGAGCGTGTGCGCGGCGAGAGCGACCGTCGCTACATCACGGTGAGTTTGACTAAGCAGGGGCGCAAGCTGATTGGCGAGCTTTTCCCGCGTCACGCAGGCGCGATACGCGAAGAGATGTGCGTGCTGTCGGACGCGGAGTTGGAGAAGCTAGGGAGCCTCTGCAAGCGCGTCGGGCTTAAAGATAAAGCTTAGAAATTTTTTTGCCGCAATAGTTCAATGTTAAAGCGTAAGCGCGAATTGCGCTCGTCGCTTTCGGGGCAAACGGTTTAAGAAAGGGATAAAACGAGATGATTACAGTTCGCAGGGCAGAGGAGCGCGGCCACTTCAACTTCGGGTGGCTCAACACTTATCACACCTTCTCCTTCGGAGACTATTACGACCCGCGCAACATGGGCTTTCGCTCGCTTCGCGTCATCAACGAAGACTGGGTGAAGGAGGGGCGAGGCTTTCCCACGCACCCGCACAGGGACATGGAGATAATCACTTACATTCTGGAAGGCGCGCTTGAGCACCGCGACAGCATGGGAACGGGTTCTGTGATTAGACCCGGAGAGGTGCAGCGCATGAGCGCGGGCACGGGCGTCACGCACAGCGAGCGCAATCCTTCCGAGGACGAGGCCGTGCATCTGCTGCAAATCTGGATTATGCCGGATAAGAGGAATTACAGGCCGAGCTACGAGCAGAAAGTTTACGGTGATGAAGAAAAGCGCGGCAGGCTCAGGCTGATAGCTTCGCCTGACGGCTCGGATGATTCCGTCACGATTCACCAGGACGCGCGGCTCTACTCCAGCCTGCTTGAGCCGGGCGAGATGATAGAGCACAGGCTCGACGCGAACCGTCACGCCTGGGTGCAGGTGGCGCGCGGGGCAATCGAGATAAACGGCACGTCGCTTAATCAATCGGACGGAGCGGCGATAAGCCGGACGGAGCTGCTTCAGATTACGGCGCGCGAGCCTAGCGAGATTCTTCTGTTCGACCTCGCATGAAACTAAGAGGCGTAGATGAGTGATTGAATCCACTCATCTACGCCTCTTGTCTGTAAAGCTTTCCTCTGAGACGCTGCGGCCCGAGTCTTTAACGTAGCCCCGCGTGTCGTCTCAGTAGGCCACGCAATTTCATCCTAGCCTTATGCAGCTGAGATTTACTCGTCCCCACACTGCACCCCAGCATCCTCGCTATCTCCTCGTGCTCGTGCCCCTCTACATCGTGCAAGATAAACACCGTCCTGTATCCCGGCGGCAACTGACCCACAGCCTTATCCAGTGCTATCCTGTCCACCACTGGCATCTGTAACGGATTCTCTGTGCCTCTGACCACCTGCTGCGGAGTCTCTCCATCCTCG
>DATELK010000203.1:0-2697 GCA_035276685.1 Pyrinomonadaceae bacterium
TCGAGCGCAGGTCGTCAATCGGGGCAATCTCTTTTTCAAGCTCGCCCTGCGCCGCCTCTACTGTATCGGCGTCAATCTTTCGACCGCGAAGCAGGGAAGCGGTCTTCGCGCAGTTGACGACCGTAGGCGCGACGCTGCCGAGGCTTATGCGTGCCTCTTCAATCGTCTCGCCTTCGACGCGGGCCACCGCCGCGAAGCAGATTTTAGAGATGGCCTGAGCCCTGCGCGTCCCCACCTTTCGATAGTAGTGCTTCCACGTCTCGGCCTCGCGCGGCAGTCGCACGCGGCTGATAAGCTCGTCCTCGCGCATCTGCATCTGCTTGTAGCCTGTGTGAAAGCCTTCGTAAGGAACCCATCGCGAGCCACGCTCGGAGATAAGCTCAAGCTCTGCGTTGTAGACCATCAGGGCGGGCGGGCTGTCGGCTGCGGGCGAGGCGTTGGCGATGTTGCCGCCTATGGTGCCGCGATTCTGAATCGCAACCGCGCCCGTCAAACTCGCCGCCTGGCAGAGCATGGGAAACTCCCTCTGCATCACGGCGTTCGATTGAAGCTCCGTGTAGGTCGTGAGCGCGCCTAAAGTAATGTGCGTGGGCGTCTCTTCGATTCCGCTAAGCTCTTTAAGGTGCCAGATGCTGAAAAACTTCCGGTGCTCAAGCTTTCCCGCTTCCAGTAGCACCATCAAGTCAGTGCCGCCCGCGAATGGCTTCCACTCGCCGGGCGCGCTCGCCATGAGCCGCAGCGCTTCGGAAAGCGAGGCGGGCCGCGTCAACTCGTATGCTGGAAGGTATGCTCTCATCTCTTGACGCCTGAGTTCCGGCAGGCGCGCACGACCGCCTCGAAAATCTTCATGTAGCCTGTGCAGCGGCAAAGGTTCCCCGCGAGCCCCGCGCGTATGTCGCTCTCAAGGGGCTCAGCCGTGCGCTCTAAAAGATGTACGGCGGCCATGACCATCCCCGGCGTGCAGATGCCGCACTGCGCGCCGCCCGTCTCTATGAAGGCTTCCTGAATCGCGTTTAGCTGCTCGCCCGTCGCCACGCCTTCTATCGTCATGACGCTCGCGCCTTCGACCTGTACGAGCGGGACGAGGCAGCTGTTGACGAGCCTCCCGTTGATGAAGACGGAGCACGCGCCGCACTCGCCTTCGCCGCAGCCCTCCTTCGTGCCGGTGAGCCGCAGTTCTTCTCTCAGCACGTCGAGCAGCCGCGACATGGCATAGCCCTTAAGCTCCGCCTCGCGGCCGTTCACGGTGCAGCGCACCGCGAGCCTTCCTTCTTCTGTCTCAAAAGCTTCAGGCATGTTTACCTCTGAAGGCTTCCATAAGATGCTCCGGCATGAGCGGGATGTGATTAAGCTCAAGGCCCGTGGCGCTCTCAATGGCGTTCAGGATGGCGGGCGCTGCGCCGTCCATCGGAAGCTCGCCTATGCCCTTGGCCCCTGCTGGCCCGTGCGCGTAAGGCATCTCTTCAAAGAAGACGCGTATGGGCGGGATGTCAGCAGAGGTCGGGATGATGTAGTTCGTCATCTGGTTATTAATCATGCGTCCTCCCTTCCACACCACGTTCTCGAAGAGCGTGTAGCCTATGCCCTGTGCCACGCCGCCCTCTATCTGGCCCGCTGCCATGACGGGATTAATCACGCGGCCCACCTCCTGCACGGCGACGAAATCCTCCACGCGCGCCTCAAACGTCAGCGTGTCAACGGAGACCTCCGCCACGTAGACGGCCCAGGCGAAAGCGCCGTAGGCGTCGCCCCTGTACTTTTCGTCGTCCCAGTCAATCTCGTCAGGCTGCTTGTACTGGCTCAGGGATTTAAGCTTGCCGTACTTCGCCAGATACTCCTTGCAGGCGCGCGAGAACTCTTCCGGCGTGTAAGAGTCGGAGAGAAGATTGCTGTTCCGCAGCGTCTCGCGCAGGCCAAGCGCGGCCTGCTCCACGAGCTTGCCGACAATCATGGTCGTGCGCGACGCGACCGTCGGGCCGCTGTTAGGGACGTTTGCCGTGTCGGGCTGCGCCACCTCTATCTGCTCGTAATCGAGGCCGAGCGCCTCGGCCGCTATCTGCGCGAAGATGGTGTAAGTGCCCTGGCCAATCTCCGTATTGGCGGTAAGTATTCGCACGCGGCCCTCGGGGGTAGCTTCAGCGCCGACGATTGATTGAAGATACTTTTCGCCGGAGCCCGTGAAGCCCGCGCCGTGCATGAAGGAGGCGAAGCCAATGCCTCGCTTAACACGAGCGCCCTCATTCTCGCTCGCGAATCTCTCCTGCTTCGCGCGATAGTCGCTCACTTCAAACGCTCGCTCCAACAGGTGATTCATGTCCACGGCTTCGCGTATCAACTGGCTGGTGGCCGTGGTCTCTCCTTCGCGTATGAAGTTGCGGCGGCGAAACTCTTCCGGCGAGAGGCCTACCGCTCGCGCCACCTTGTTCAAGTGGCGCTCAAGGGCAAAGATGCTCTGCGGCGCTCCGAAGCCACGGAAGGCTCCGTGCGGCGGCACGTTTGTAGCCACGGCGCGGCTCCTGATGCGAACATGGGGACAGTTGTAAGGCCCCGCGGCGTGAATCGTCCCGTCAAGATTATCTACGACCGTGCTGAAGACATGGCCGCGACTACTAAGCGGCATCCTTCGCGCACGCTCCATCGCACTGCCGTCTCGCGCGACGGGAAGCTTCTGGGCATGGAGATTGATTTCGCGGTTGA
>DATELK010000204.1:0-43685 GCA_035276685.1 Pyrinomonadaceae bacterium
CTGCGGTAGCGGGCGGGTCTCAAGTATTAATCTTGACTCTAGCTTAGATATAACCCGCCCGCTACCGCAGGCGGTTCTGACCTGCTCTTCTGCTTTTGCCTTTCCCTTTGGCCTTGATTATGATGCTATGTTCCAAATCCGCAGCAAGACGAAAGCCAGGAGAGGGTAGTAATGAACCAGAGGGCTACAATTGACGTGCCGGGGCGACCGCTGACGACGCTCACGGAAGACGAGGAGATGTTTCGCTCAAGCGTGCGCGAGTTCGCAGAAGGCGAGCTCAGGCCCCGCGTCGAAGAGATGGACGAGCGCGCCAAGCTCGACCCGTCGCTCATCAGCCAGTGCTTCGAGTTGGGCCTGATGGGCATAGAGACGCCGGAAGAATATGGTGGTGCGGACGCTTCCTTCTTCACCGCCATCATCGCCGTCGAAGAGCTTTCCCGCGTAGACCCTTCGGTAGGCGTCTTTGTGGACGTTCAGAACACGCTCGTCAATAACGCCCTGATTCGATGGGGAAACGCGGAGCAGAAGAGAAAGTATCTACAGCAGCTTGCCATAGAGAAGGTCGGCGCTTACGCCCTGAGCGAAGCGGGCTCAGGCTCGGACGCCTTCGCCATGCAGACACGAGCGGTCGACGGCGGAGACTCTTACATACTCAATGGGCGAAAGCTCTGGATTACAAACGGGCTTGAGGCGGAAATCTTCATAGTCTTCGCCAACGCGAACCCTGAGGCTGGTTATCGCGGCATCACGGCCTTCATCGTCGAGAAGGGATTCGAAGGCTTCTCCGTTGGCAAAAAGGAGAACAAGCTCGGGATACGAGCCTCTTCAACTACGGAAATCATTCTGGAAGACTGCCGCGTGCCTAAGGAGAACGTGCTGGGCGAGGTCGGGAAGGGCTACAAGGTTTCCATAGAGACTCTGAACGAGGGGCGCATAGGCATAGGCGCGCAGATGATTGGCATAGCTCGCGGCGCTCTTGACGCTGCGCTCGCCTACACCTCCGAGCGCGAGCAGTTCGGAAAGCCCGTCAACGATTTTCAGGGCGTGCAGTTTCAGCTGGCCGACATGGCGACCGAATTAGAGGCCGCGCGCCTGATGGTCTACAACGCCGCGCGCCTCAAGGACGCCGGGCTGCCTTTCGTCAAAGAGGCAGCGATGGCCAAGCTCTACTCGTCGCGCGTGGCCGAGCGCATCTCGTCGCGCGCCATAGAGCTTTACGGCGGCTACGGCTTCGTCAAGGATTACCCGGTGGAAAAATTCTGGCGCGACTCAAAAATCGGTGCCATCTACGAAGGCACCTCGAACATGCAGTTGCAAACGATTGCCAAGCTCATCATCGCAGGCAAGCAGCCCAGAGTACAGTAAGGCGGACTTATGGCAGCCACGCGCATAGAGACGTTCAAGCAGATGCTGGAATCCGACCCGGAGAACACTGTGGTGCGCTTCGGGCTGGCGAACGAGTACCTGAAGGCGGAGCGCTACGACGAAGCTATAGCCGCGCTCACAGACTACCTGCGGCGCGCGGACGACGAAGGCGCTGCCTACGGCATGCTCGCCCGCGCTCTTGAGAAGGTAGGACGACGCACGGACGCGCGCCGGGCCTTCGAGCAAGGCATCGCGGCGGCCGAATCGCACGGCCACCCATCCATGGCCGAAGACTACAGATTTACTCTCTCATCGGAGTACGAGGATTAATAGGCGTATATTAAGAGTCAGGAGATGTAATAGATGGCGACTGAATTGAAGGCACGCGAGTATCGTGGATTGAACAGCGAAGAGATGGTCTCTATCTACCGCACCATGTACCTGTCGCGGCGGATTGACGACAAGGAGATTCAGCTCAAGGGGCAGAACAAAATCTTCTTTCAGATTTCGGGCGCGGGGCACGAGGCCGTGCTGGTGGCGGCCGGGATGGCCCTCAAGCCCTCTTACGACTGGTTCTATCCTTACTACAGAGACCGCGCTTTGTGCCTGCAACTCGGCATGACGCCGCTCGAACAACTGCTCTCGGCCGTCGGCGCGGAGAGTGACCCGAACTCGCACGGCCGACAGATGCCTTCGCACTGGGGCCATAAAGGACTCAACATCGTCTCGCAGTCGTCGCCTACGGGCACGCAGTTCTTACAGGCCGTGGGCTGCGCCGAGGCGGGCCACCGCTTTCAGCTTATAGAGCAACTCAAGGGGCGCGTCGAGAATTTTCAAGAGGACGAGGTCATCTACTGTTCCTCCGGCGACGGCACCACAAGCGAGGGCGAGTTCTGGGAGGCCATGAACACGGCCTGCAATCTGAAGCTGCCCGTGCTCTTCCTGATTGAAGACAACGGCTACGCCATCAGCGTGCCCGTGGAAGTGCAGACCGCGGGCGGCGATGTCTCGAAACTCGTGGAAGGCTTCCCCAATCTCTACATACAGAAGTGCGACGGCACAGACCCTATTGAATCGCTTGAGACTATTAAGCGAGCCGTAGAGCATTGCCGTGCGCGTAGAGGCGTAGCGCTCGTTCACGCTAAAGTGATTCGCCCTTATTCACATTCTTTGTCTGACGACGAGAAGCTCTACCGCCCGGACGAAGAGCGCACGAGCGACGCCGAGCGAGACCCCATCAAGCGCTTCGGCGCTCTGCTGGTCGAGCAGGGCTTCGTCACGCAGGAAGAGTTGCAGAAGATAAAGGACGAGATTGACAGAGAGGTCAGCGAGGCTACGGACGCGGCCCTTGCCAGCCCGCAGCCCGCGCCCGAGACGGCCACTCGCTTTGTCTACTCGCCCGAAGTTGACCCGACCTCTAAAGAGTTCGACACGGAAGAGGGCGCAGAGCTTTCCGGCAATCCCGGCACGATGGTTGACCTCATCAATCGCTGCATGCACGAAGAGATGGCGCGCGAGCCTCGCATAGTGGTCTTTGGCGAGGACGTGGCTGACGTTTCGCGCGAGCAGTATCTTGAAAAGGTCAAAGGCAAGGGCGGCGTTTTCAAGGTGACGGCGAATCTTCAGAGAAAGTTCGGAGCGGCGCGCGTCTTCAACTCGCCGCTCGCGGAAGCGAACATAGTCGGCCGCGCCGTAGGCATGGCTACCAGGGGCTTGAAGCCTGTGGTCGAGATACAGTTCTTCGACTACATCTGGCCCGCTTACCACCAGATTAGAAACGAGCTGGCGCTGATGCGCTGGCGCTCGGGCGGAGACTGGAAGTGCCCCTTGGTGATTCGCTGTCCCGTCGGAGGCTACTTAAAGGGCGGCGCTGTTTATCACTCGCAGTCGGGCTCGACCATCTTCACGCACATTCCGGGCCTGCGCGTCGTTTATCCGGCGACGGCTCTGGACGCAAACGGCCTGCTGCGCACGGCCATCAGATGCGACGACCCTGTGCTCTTCCTTGAGCACAAGCATCTCTACCGGCAGGCTTACAACAAGAGCATGTACCCGCCCGACAACTTCATGATTCCCTTCGGCAAGGCGAAGAAGGTGCGCGAAGGCACAGACCTTTCCATCATCACTTACGGCGCGCTGGTTCAGCGCTCGATAGTCGCAGCCAAGCAGGCCGAGCAGCAGGGCATCAACGTTGAAATCATTGACCTGCGCACACTGAGTCCTTATGATTGGGACGCTATTACGGCTACGGTCAAGAAGACCAACAAGGTGATAGTCGCCCACGAGGATTCTCTCTCATGGGGCTACGGAGCCGAGATAGCGGCGCGCATCTCGGACGAGTTGTTCGAGTACCTGGACGCTCCAGTCAAACGCGTCGCAGCGCTAGACACCTTCGTAGCCTATGCCCCGCAAGTTGAAGACGCGATACTGCCGCAAGCCCATGACGTAGTTCGCGCCATCACAGAGCTATACAGCTACTAGCATCGACCCTCGCGCCACATGACATAAATCAGAAGCGGGCCGCCCTTGCAGAGAGAGGCGCGGCCCGCACTTTACCCCCGGAGGAGCACTATGAAGAAACTCACCGCCACGGTGATGTTGTTTGTATCACTTTCCATCTGCACACTGACCCTGCCGCAGGCGTCTGCGGCTTCGCCCGAACTTAGCCTTCAACAAAAGAGCTGGAGCGAAGCGGCTCTGCCTCTCATGGTTGCCCCAGACGACCCGGAAGCCACTTATCAGGGCGCGCGTATCGTGCACAACGTCTCGGTCAACGGGCGCAAGGGCATGCGTATTCACGCCAAGTTCACCGTCAGGTACGGGCTGGACGTTCCGTGCCGCATGATTGCCTACTTTTACTTCGCGGACGGGAGACCGTTGAAGTCTTCCGACAGGAACTACACCACGGTTGACGGCAACGTGAGCGCCAGCGTCAGGTTCACCCCCGCCTACGACCCGGCGGTCTACAACGACCTACAGCTCTTCATCCCGTATGAGGCGCTCAACATGGAGGCGGGCGACGAGTACGACCTGAAATTCTACCTCGGCCTCTACGACAACGAGGGCGAGAGGTTTTTCGGAAAGTCCGGCTGGTATCCCTTCCACCTGACCGTGCCCGAAGAATAAAGCCACACGCAGCATCATCAAAAACAGAAGCGGCGGGCTCGTTATCAAACAGGCCCGCCGCTTCTGTTTTTGAATAGCGTTTTAAGCTTTGCGATAGACTTCGCGCCCGTCGCTCATCTCGACGGCGAGCTTTCCTTCGGACTGTGCCAAGTCCAGATGCGCTACAGCCTCGGAGGTAGCGAGGAAGCGATGCACGTCGTCCGCGCCGGGGAACATCTCGTTTGCGATGTCCCAGGCGGTCGCGCCCTGCTTCGGCACAAGTCGCACGACCTCTCTCTGCCGCTCCTGTATGGCGCGCAGGTAGCGGTTAAAAAGCTCTTCGTAATCGTTGACGGGGTCGCCGTGCCCGCCGTAGACGAGCGTCGGCGCGAAACTGCGTATGCGAGCAAGGCTCACCATGTATTCGGCCAGAGAGCGGAAGCGGCGCGAGGGGTCTACAGGGTCAGGCGAAAGCACCGGGTTGGGCGTGATGCGCTTCAGCACGCAGTCGCCAGCGATGACGGTGCGGTCTGCTTCCCTCAGGAAAGAGCAGGAGCCGGGCGTGTGCCCCGGCGTGTGGACTACTCTGAGCGCTCCCGTCTCAAACTCAAGCTCTTCTTCGTCCACAATCTCTCTGTACTCGTCGTCCGCCAGAGCGTCCGCAAGCTCGCGCACGCCCTCGTACATGCGACGCATAGCCGCTATCTCATCATCCGGCACGCCCGCGCGAACCAGAAGCTGCCGGTGCTCCGCGTACTCAAGCCGTCCTACGCGATGCCCCGTCTCCCAGCCGTGGACAAGTATCTCCGCGTTCTTCGCCTCGTCGCGCAGGGAGCGAGCCAGCCCGCAGTGGTCTTCGTGCGCGTGCGTCAGCACTATGCGGCGAATGTCGGCGGGGCGTATGCGCGCACGACGCAGGCCTTCGTGCAGCGCCGCCTGGGCCTCGCGCGTCTTCGGCCCCGTGTCAATCAGCGTCACGGGGTCTTCTGCTATGAGGTAGCAATTAACCGGCCCCACGTAGAAGGGAGTCGGAACCGAGATGGGAACGATGTGCATAAAAGTCAGGAGTCAGAATACAGAATTCAGGAGTCAGAATAAAGCTGACGGCTCTTCTTCTGAATCCTGACTCCTGAGTCCTGAATTCTTATTTAGTAGACGTACTTGTTCGCCTTAATGAGCGCGTCGGCTATGCGTTGTCGCGCGGCGATGGTATTCACGGGCGTCCACTTGGTAAAGCGGCGAAGCGCTGCCAGCATCGTACGCAGCTCGTCGCCCTCACTCATGGCCGCGAGCATGTTCTTGGCGTTGGCTTCTATGCGCTCCACGGCGTCGTTGCAGAAGACGCGCGTCATGTCTACGTAACGCGTGGCTGCCTCTTCGCCCTTCGACGCCGCCAATTTCTGCGCGCGAAGAATCGCGGACTCCATAGCGTAGGTGTCCATGATGATGTCTGCAATGCCAATCAGGATTTCCTGCTGGTCTGCGAGCCCCATCATGTACTTCTGCGCGGCTGTGCCGAGCGTCATCAGCGCGACCTTCTTGGCACTGCGCGCCAGCTTAAGCTCCGCCGCCAGCAGCTCTTCATCCTCGTCCAGGCCAGGCATGGAAGGCGACAGCACCTCTTCCATCAGCTTCTGCGCGGCGGGCAGCAGCGCGAGTTGGCCGGACATGGCGCGGCGCATCAGCATGCCCGGAATGAGCATGCGGTTGATTTCGTTCGTGCCTTCGAAGATGCGGTTGATGCGCGAGTCGCGGTAAGCACGCTCCGCGGGATAGTCAGCGGAGTAACCGTAGCCGCCGTAAATCTGAACCATCTCGTCCGCCACGTAGCTGCAATATTCCGAGAGCGCGACCTTCACGATGGAGCATTCGGCCGCGTACTCTTCAATCGCCCGCAGCTTGGATTCGGGGTCTGACGCATCGGCCGTGGCTTCAATGGCAGACTCAATCAACCCGAGGGTGCGATAGACCATAGCCTCGCCGACCCATGTCTTGACGGCCATCTCGGCCAGCTTGTGCTTGATTGCGCCGAAAGACGAGATGGGCTTGCCGAACTGGTGGCGCTCGTTGGCGTAAGACGTGGCCTCGGAAATCATGAGCTTCATGCCGCCGTTGCACATCGCGCCCAGTTTGAAGCGGCCTATGTTCAGAATGTTGAAGGCTATCTTGTGACCCTTGCCGATTTCACCGAGCACGTTCTCAAGCGGCGCTTTGACATCCTGAAGCACGAGAGCCGTCGTGCTTGACCCTTTGATGCCCATCTTGTGCTCGTCCGCGCCGGAGGTCAGGCCTTCCTGTCTTTCGACTATGAAGCCCGTGAACTTGTCGCCGTCCACCTTGGCGAAGACCACGAAGAGGTCTGCGAAGCCGCCGTTGGTAATCCACATCTTCTCGCCGTTCAGGACATAGTGCGTGCCGTCCTCGCTCAAACGAGCGGTGGCTTTCGCGGCCAAAGCATCAGAGCCAGAGCCCGCTTCGGTCAAAGCGTAGGCCGTTATCAGCTCGCCCGTGATAATCTTCGGGATGTACTTCTTCTTCGCTTCCTCCGTGCCGTAGTAGAGAATCGGCAGCAGGCCTATGCCGCCTTGCGCGCCCATAGTCGTAGCGAACGAGGCCACGCGCCCGAGGTTCTCGCCCACGAGCGCTCCGCTCGTCTGGTCGAGCGCGAGCCCGCCGTACTCCTCAGGCACGTTGACGCTGATGAGGCCAAGCTCCGCGCCCTTCTGCACAAGCTCTCGCGCCAGCTTCCAGTCGTGATTCTCAAGCTCTTCCAAACGCGGATTGACTTCGTTATCCATAAACTGCCGCGTCGTCTCGGCAATCATGTGATGCTCTTCTGTGAAATCCTCCGGCGTGAAAACCTGCTCCTGCCCTACGTCTTCAATCAGAAAGCTCCCGCCCTTAATAATCTGTTTCTCTTCAACTACGGCTGCCATAAGTTTTGCTCCTTTCAGTCGCTGGAACTCAGAACCCAGGACTCAGGATTCAGAATAAAAGCAAAGCTGCTCTTTCTTTATTCTGACTCCTGAATTCTGAGTCCTGAATTCTGCTTTTATATTCTTTCAAAGATTCCGGCTGCGCCCATGCCGCCGCCCACGCACATCGTCACCATTCCGTAGCGCCCGCCTCTTCGCTCAAGCTCGCGCAGGATGCTGGCGGTCAGCTTCGCTCCCGTGCAGCCCAAGGGATGTCCGAGCGCGATTGCGCCGCCGTTGACGTTCACCTTCTCTTCGTCCAGCCCAAGCTCCTTGATGACGGCCAGGCTCTGCGCGGCGAAGGCTTCGTTAAGCTCTATGACATCAATCTGGTCTAGGGTAAGCCCGGCCAGCTTCAGGACTTTCGGGATGGCGAACACAGGGCCAATGCCCATCTCTTCGGGCGGGCATCCGGCCGTGGCGTATGCTACGAATCGGGCCAGAGGCTTTGCGCCTATCTCACGCGCTCGCTCTTCACTCATCACCACGACAGCCGCCGCGCCGTCCGACATCTGCGAAGCGTTGCCCGCCGTGATGGTGCCTTTAGCATGAAAGGCAGGCTTTAGCTTCGCCAGCACCTCTGCGCTCGTGTCGCGCCTGACGCCCTCGTCTTCTTGAAAGACGACTTCACGACGCTGCTTGCGTCCCTTCTCGTCAAGCTCTTCAAATGTAACTGTGAGCGGCACGACTTCGTCCTTGAACTTGCCTTCGTCGATGGCACGCGCGGCGCGCTCGTGCGAGCGAGCGGCAAAGGCGTCCTGCTCTTCGCGCGAAATCTCGTACTTGCGCGCGACGTTCTCGGTCGCGAGCCCCATGTTCAGATAGAAGTCCGGATAGTGGTCTACCAGATAAGGATTCGGGCGAATGATGTGGCCGCCCATGGGAATCATGGACATGGTCTCAAGCCCGCCAGCAATTGCAGCATCAATCCCGCCCGCGCGTATTCTGTCCGCCACAATCGCGATGGATTGCAGCCCCGAAGAGCAGAAGCGGTTAATCGTCATCGCGGAGGTTTCAACCGGAAGCCCGGCGCGAATCGCGGCCACGCGGGCCACGTTCATCCCCTGCTCCGCCTCAGGCATGGCGCAGCCCATGACCACGTCCTCAACGTCTTCGGGCTTTAAGCCTTCGACGCGCGCCATCGCTTCGCGAATCGCCGCCGCGCCCATCTCGTCGGGCCGCGTGTCCTTCAAAGTCCCTTTAGGCGCACGCCCCACAGCCGTTCTCACGGCCGACACAACAACTGCTTCTCTCATAAATACCTCGTTAGGACTCAGGACTCAGAATTCAGGAGTCAGAATGAAGAGGCTGAAACCGTTTTTATTCTGACTTCTGAGTCCTGAGTTCTGAATTCTGCTTTCTAATTTCTCAATGGCTTTCCGGTCTTGAGCATGTGGCCTATGCGCTCCTGCGTCTTGCGCTCGCCGCACAAGGAGAGGAAAGCCTCGCGCTCAAGGTCTAAAAGATATTGCTCCGACACTCTGGTCGGATGGTTAAGGTCGCCGCCTGTTAAGATGCGCGCGAGGCGCTCTCCGATGACCGCGTCGTAATCAGAGATGAAGCCGCCGCGCTTCATCTGGTGAATGCCGAGCTTGATGGTAGAGAGCGCGGACTGCCCCAGTGCCAGAATGTCCGTGCGCGGCTGCGGCTCCACGTACCCTGTGGAAGCCAGAGCCAGCACTTCCTGCTTCGCGTCCGCAATCAGCCGGTCGCTGTTCATAGAGATGCTGTCGTCCTCGCTCAGGAATCCGAGGGAGCGCGCCTCTTCCGCCGAAGTTGCGACCTTAGCCATAGCAATCGTCTCAAAGGCTCGCTTGACGAAGGGGAATGGGTCTGCGTCCGTGACATTCTTCGGAATCGAGTCCATGGCGCGCACCAGCATCTCTTTCGTCCCCGCGCCCGCAGGGATGAGGCCTACGCCGACCTCCACCAGGCCTATGTAAGTCTCTGCGGCGGCTCGCGCGCGGTCTGCGTGCAGCACCATCTCGCAGCCTCCGCCGAAGGTCATCTGAAAGGGCGCGACCACCACGGGCTTCGGAGAATAGCGCAGGCTCATGACCGCGTTCTGGAAAGCGCGTATGGCCATGTCTATGTCTTCCCAGTTCTCTTCCTGCGCTTCCAGCAGCAGCAGCATGAGGTTCGCGCCGACGGAAAAGTTTGGCCCCTGGTTGCCTACGACGAGCCCCTCGAAATTCTTCTCGACTTCCGCCAGCGAGAACTTGACCATCTGTAGCGTGTCGCCGCCTATGGCGTTCATCTTCGAGTGAAACTCAAGGCAGGCCACGCCGTCGCCTAAATCAACGAGGCTCGCCCCGCTGTTCTTCTTGATAACGCCTGTGCGCTCCTTGACGGACTTGAGCACGATGACGCCGGGACGGTCTCCCTCGGGCACGTACTGCGCGGAAGCGAAGTCGAAATAGAACCTCTGTCCGTTCTCCGTCTTGTAAAAGCTGGTCGCGCCCGCTTCCAACATTCGCTCCACGTTGGCAGGCACCGTCTGGCCTTCCGCGCGCATGCGCTCCACGGACTTTTCAACTCCGATTGCGTCCCACGTCTCGAAGACGCCCTGCTCCCAGCCGAAGCCCCACTTCAACGCGCGGTCAACTTCGAGAATCGTGTCTGCTATCTCTGGAATGCGGTTGGCCGCGTAGCGGAAAGTGCGCGAGGCTGTCTTCCACAGAAACGCGCCGACGCGGTCTTTGCCCCACATGAGCGTGCGTATGCGCTCTGGCAAATCCTCTATGTTCTTTGCCATGTCGAGCGCGGGCAGCTTCACCTTGGACGAAGGCTTGTATTCGAGCGAGGCCACGTCCAGAGTCCAAATCTCCTGCTTCTCTCCCTCGCCCTTCTGCTTCTTGTAGAAGCCGCCCCGCGTCTTGTTGCCAAGCCAGCCGCGCCCAATCATCTGAGTTAAAAATTCCGGCGCAATGAAGACATCGCGCTCCTCGTCCTCCGGCAGGTTCTCGTAGAGGTTCTTCACCACATGCCCGAAGACATCAAGGCCGACGAGGTCGAAGGTGCGGAACGTAGCGGTCTTGGGACGCCCGACCGACTGGCCCGTTATCTTGTCCACTTCCTCAATCGTGTAGCCGTCTTCCAGCATCGTCTTGATGGTGACGAGCGCGCCGAAGGTGCCTATGCGGTTGGCTATGAAGTTCGGTCGGTCTTTGGCTGGCACGACGCCCTTGCCCAGACGCTGTTCCAGAAAGCCGAACATGGCGCACGAGACTTCGGGCCGCGTCCACTCGGTGCGGATTATCTCTACCAGCTTCAGGTAACGCGGCGGGTTGAAGAAATGCACGCCCAGGAAGTGCTCGCGGAAATCCTCCGAGCGGCCTTCGGCCAGAAGGTGAATCGGGATGCCGCTCGTGTTCGAGGCAATGATTGAGCCCGGACGACGATGCTTCTCAACGCGCTCGTACAGGCCGCGCTTAATCTCAAGATTCTCCACCACTGCCTCTATGATGAGGTCGCAGTCCTTCAGCTTCGCCAAATCGTCATCGAAGTTTCCGACCGTCACCAGCTGAGCCGTGTCCGATGTGAAGAAGGCCGCAGGCTTGGCCTTCTTCGCGGCCTCAAGCCCGCCGCGCGCAATGCGGTTACGCACCTCTTTCGATTCCAGGCCGAGACCCTTCTTCTCTTCCTCGGGCGTAAGCTCGCGCGGAACGATGTCCAGCAGAATTGTAGGAATTTTAGCGTTCGCCAGATGAGCCGCAATCTGCGCTCCCATGGTGCCCGCGCCGAGCACCGCAGCCTTTTCAATCCGAAACATAAACGAGTGAAGCCTCTCCTATCAGGGGATACCACGAGGACGCCTATCATACTGAATGAATACTCATTCAGCAAGCGCTAAAAGAGATTTTCGCAAGGTGATTGAGAATAAAAGGCCCTCCTGATAGAGGGCCCTTTAATAGATTAAATGAGAGGCGGGCGGGCTGATGTTTACTCGTCCCGTCTTATTTCAGGAAATTTCCCAGAATGCGTCCCACGTCGTCCGTCATGCTGCCGTCGTTGTTTGAATCCAGCATGCTGTTGAGGGCTCCCATCAAGCCCGGAGCCGCTTGGGCTGTCTGTTGCTGCTGGCCTTCCAGAAATTGTGACAGGCCGTCAGGGTCAAGGTCATTCTGTCGCTGGGTCTGCCCGACTGCGCCCATCACGAGCGGCGCGACCATCTCTAAAATATTGCCCGCCGCGTTCTGGTCAAGCCCCGTCGCCTGCGCCAGATTGTTCTGTACGGCACCCTGCTGCTCTCCGAAGACGTGCCCGAGAATCCCGGAACCGTTCGCGGCCTGCGGGTTGCCGAGATAGCCCGCCAGGTTATCAAAGATGCTCCCGTCATGGTCTTTATTAACCGCCTGCTGAAGGTCTCTCGCGCCTTCAGGCTGAGCGGCATTGCGCGCCAGCGCCGCCACTATGAGCGGCACTGCTATTTGGACTGCTCTCGCGGTAGTTCCTTCGCTCAGGCCCAGACGCTGCGACATAGAACGCACAACGCCTCCGGCTATCTGCTGGGTAATCATCTGTGTGATTGCATTCATTATCTATTCTCCCTGATTGAATCTACTATAACAGATTAGTCGGCTCGCCGCTCCGCCTGCTCGCTGTCTAATGCCTGCTCTGCGTCTCTGATACTTATCACGTCAGACGGTTTGTGTATCGCCATGTAGACGGCTGCCGCAATTGCCGAACCGATAAGCGGAGCAACTATGAACAGCCAGAGTTGTGAGAGCGCCCAGCCGCCGACAAAGACGGCTGGCCCAATCGAGCGCGCAGGATTAACCGAGGTATTGGTCACCGGTATTCCCACAAGATGTATAAGAGTCAGCACAAGCCCTATGGCTACGCCTGCGAAGCCCACGGGCGCTTTGATGTCTGTCGCGCCGAGCACTGTAAAGACCAGAAAGAAGGTCAGCACTATTTCAACCAGCAAGGCCGAGAGAAGGTTGTAATGACCCGGAGAGTGCTCGCCGTAACCATTGGCGGCGAACCCCGCCACGGACGGGTCATAACCGCCAGGCACGCCCTTGGCTATGAGCAACAGTAGAGCAGCCGCCACAATTGCGCCCAGAATCTGTGCCACTATATAACCGGGGGCGTACTTTGCGTCCATCTTCTTGGTAATCAGCAGGCCCACCGTCACGGCGGGATTGATATGGCAGCCTGAGATTGGCCCTATGGCATAAACCATTGCCAGCAGCGAGAGGCCGAAAGCCAGAGAAACGCCAAGAAAGCCTATCTTATCTCCGGCCAGCACGGCGCTCCCGCAACTGGCGAACACAAGTACGAAGGTTCCAATAAGCTCTGCCAGGTATCTGTTCATGTGCTTTGTCTCCTTAAGAATTCAGGTTGCCGGACGGATGTTGATGTAGCCGCTCTTTGCCGGGAAGCGGCCTTTGAGGTTAAGCGAGGGTAATCAGACACGCGTCTGGTGTAATTAGCACGGGCGTTTTATATCAAGCAACATGGGAAGTCAATCACTAAATCACACGAAGCAGCAGGAAGAAGACAGGGCACGAAATAGCTGCTCCTGTAGTCCGGCGCTTACCAATTAGTAGTTGGTCAGAATAGCTTCCGGCTTGAATCCCAACAGGCCCAGGCGTTCTTTGGTCTGCTCCAGCATCTCGCGCGAGCCGCAGGTGAGGGCTACGGGGTTCTTTAAGTCTGGCAGGACGTGCTCAAGAAGAGATTGAACGTAGCCCGTTGGGCCTGACCAGTCGTGCCCGTCCGGGCGGGAGATGACCTGACGCAGCTCCACTCCGGCCTCTTCCCAGCTCTCGGTCTCGTTGCGGTAGCAGAAGTCGTCCGGCGTTCGCGCGCCGTAGAGGACTACCAGCTGGCCGAACTCCTGCTTGCGCCTGAGCACGTGCCTGAGAGCGGAGCGAAGGGGCGCGACGCCTGTGCCCATCGCCACGAAGACTAGGTCTTTGCCCTTCTGCTCGTCGAGCGGAAAGCCGTGGCCCACGGTCTCGGCCAGCTCAAGGCGGTCGCCTTCCTTCATCTCGAAGATGCGGGCGGAAGCTCCCTGCGCGCGTTTGACTAAGAACTCAAGCTCCGCGTCCTCCGGCGCGCTCGCGTAAGCGAAGTAGGCCGGATATTCTCCTTCCACCCGAAGCACGGCCACCTGTCCGGGCGTGAAGCGTATGTCGTGCGCGCCGTCAGCGCGCTCTTCCGGCACCATGTCAAAGGAGCGTATCTCTCTTGCTTCGTCGCGCACGCGCCTGATGACGAGCGTGCGGCTCTTCTCGTCTCTCATGAAATCTTTCGTCCGATGATTTGAACTCTGGCGGACAGTGTATCGTAGATGTGCGCGGAGGGTAAAAGCCGGAGTTGACGAATACTGACGATATGGCTTTGAAAGGGACGCGCGTGCCGCTCTTTGCTTTGCTCGCGGCGGGCGGCATATCCATGGTGGGCAACGTGCTGGCCATGATTGCCGTGCCGTGGTTCGTGCTGCAAACGACCGGGAGCGCGTCGCTCACGGGACTGACGGCGACGTTCACGGCGCTTCCGGCAATCGTCGCGGCCTTCTTCGGCGGGACGCTTGTTGACCGCATAGGCTACAAGCGCATGAGCGTCGTCTCGGACGTGATGAGCGGGGTGACGGTGGCGCTCATTCCGCTTCTATATCACCTGTTGGGAGCGCGCTTCGCGTTCTGGCAACTGCTCGTGCTGGTATTTCTGGGGGCGCTGCTTGATGCGCCGGGCGGGACTGCGCGGCTGAGCATCCTGCCCGACGTGGCGCGCGTGGCGGGGATGCGGCTTGAGCGAGTGAACTCCGCCATGCAGGCCATTCAGCGCGGCTCTAATCTGCTGGGAGCGCCGCTCGCGGGATTTTTGATTGCGGTCATGGGAGCGGACAGAGTGCTGTGGCTTGATGCGGCGAGCTTTGCCGTCTCGGCCCTGATGGTGGCCGCGCTTGTGCCATCGCAGGCTGCGCCCAATCAGAACGAAGAAAAGCAGTCGCGTTATCTGGAAGACTTGAAGGAAGGCCTGCGCTTCATCTGGCGCGACCGCGTTATCTTCGCGGTCGTCGCAACCGTGATGATTACAAATTTTCTGGACGCGCCGCTCTTCGCCGTCATCATGCCCGTGTACGTGAGCCGCGTCTTCGGCAGCGCCTTTAACCTCGGCTTGATAATCGCGGGCTTCGGCGCGGGCGCTTTGCTAGGGACAATCATCTTCGGTGCGGTGGGCCACCGCTTGCCCCGCAGGCTGACCTTCGCCCTGAGCTTTATCGTAGTCGGCCTGCAATTCTTCTTTCTGGCACTGCTTCCGCCCGTGGGCTTCATCATAGCGGCGTTCGCGCTTCTGGGCTTAGCCTCGGGGCCGCTCAATCCGATTATCATGACGGTCGTGCAGGAGCGCGTGCCCGCAGACATGCGCGGCAGAGTCTTCGGCACCATGACGGCAGGCGCTTATCTGGCCGTGCCTCTGGGCATGCTGCTGGCGGGCTACATGATTGAATGGAAGGGCGTGCGCGTGACGCTTCTCATACAGGCAGGCATCTACCTTGTCACCACGCTCAGCCTGCTCATCAATCCCGCTCTGCGCGAGATGGATAAGAACAGTTTTCAGTAATCAGTTTTCAGTTTTCAGAAAAGGCAAGTCGCTTTTCACTGAAAACTCAAAACTGAAAACTGCTTTTTACGCTTCTTCGTAGAGGCGGTCTATGAGGTCTTTGTATTTTTCGTCTACGACGCGGCGTTTGACTTTCATGGTGGGCGTTAGCTCGCCGCCTTCTATGGTCAGCTCCTGTTCCAGAAGCGCTATGCGCTTGACCTTCTCGAACTGCGCGAGGTCTTCCGTGTGGGCGTTCACCTGCCGCTCGAAGAGGTTGACGATGCGCGGGTGCTTCACGAGCTCGGACGGCGTGCGCGCGTCCAGTCCCTTCAATTCGGCGTAGGACTGAAGCTGCTCCCAGTCGGGCACAATCAGCGCGGCGGGAAATTTTCTCTCGTTGCCGACGAGCACCACCTGATTGACGAAGCGAGAGCCTTTGATGAGCTGCTCTATGGGCTGCGGCGCGATGTACTTGCCGCCGGAGGTCTTGAAAAGCTCCTTCTTGCGGTCTGTGATGCGAAGGAATCCATCGTCGTCCAGCGTGCCTATGTCGCCCGTCTTGAACCAGCCGTCCTCCGTGAAAACCGCTCGCGTCTCTTCAGGCTTGTTGTAATAGCCAAGCATCACGTTAGGCCCGCGCGTCTCTATCTCGCCATCGTCGGCGATGCGGACTTCGACGTTGCGTATGGGTCGGCCCACGGTGCCTATGCGGTTGTCTTCTAGCCTGCCCGCAGAGATGACGGGTGAAGTTTCCGTCAGCCCGTAGCCCTGCACTATGGGAAGACCAGCGCCAGCGAAGATGTAGCCTATCTCTTCCGAAAGTGCTGCGCCGCCTGAGACGAAGAGGCGCACGCGGCCTCCCATGCCTGCGCGCCACTTGTGGAAGACGAGTCGCGTGGCGAGCCTCTGCTTGAAGGCGAGCATGCGCGGCACCCTCTGGTGATTAAGCTCGTAACGCGCGTGAAGCTTTCCCACCGAGACGGCCCAGTTGAGAATCGCAGCCTTCAGCTTTCCCTCGCTCGCGGCGCGCTCCTTTATGCGCTGGTAAATCTTCTCGAAGAGGCGCGGCACGCCCACGAAGACAGTCGGGCGCACCTCCCGGAAATTCTCGCCCACCTTCTCCAAGGACTCCGCGTAGTACACGCTCATGCCGTGGTTGATGTACATGTACATGGCCAGCCGCTCAAGCACGTGCGAGAGCGGAAGCACAGAAAGAGCCACGTCCTCTAGGCCGAAGGAGAGGTGGCTGGACGAGTCGAGCAGGTTCGAGACGAGGTTCGAGTGAGTGAGCATGACGCCCTTAGGCTCGCCCGTAGTCCCCGAAGTATAGATGATGGTCGCAAGGTCATAAGGCTTCAGAGCGCGCTCAAGCTCCGTGATTAAGTCTGGCTGCTCTTTCCAAAGCTCGCGCCCGCGCGCCTCCAAGTCCGAGAGAGCAACAGCACGTTCGTCTTCAACACCGTCCGCGTCGAAGTAAATTACGTGCTTAAGCGTGTCGCAGCCCTTAAGGCTCTCTCGCACGCGCTCGAAGGCCGCGCGGTTCTCTATGAACAGCACACGCGCGCCCGAATCCTTCAGGATGTAGCAGACCTGCGAGGGCGTCTGCGTAGAATAAATCGGCACGTCCGCCGCGCCGCAGAAGAGAGAGCCCGCGTCGGCCAGAGTCCATTCCGGGCAGTTCTGTGAGAGAAGTCCAACGCGGTCGCCGTGTCGCACGCCCAGAGAGTAAAGCCCGAGCGCCACCTCACGCGCACGCTCAATCATCTTTTCGGAAGAGATGGAGTGCCAGCGGCCGTCCCGCTTGTAGCTGAGCGCGTCCGGCTTCTGGTGCTCGCGCGCCGACCGCAGGAACATCTCGGCGAGCGTCGCAGGCTCGTCTTCGTAAAGCGGCACGCGTCTCAGGCGCGCGGCCTCTGCCAGCGGAGTCATCAACTGCGAAGTGGTGTTAATCATGGCACGCTCACCCCGCGCAGAAAGATGTCCATCACTTCGTCCGCCATCGGCACCAGCTTGTAGCGCCGCTTTGACAGAATCCAATTCGTCGCCATCTCGTCCAGAGCGCCGAAGAGCATCTTGGCCACGAGCTTCGCGTTCAGCTCGCGGCGAAAGATTCCGGCGCGCTGTCCCTCTTCGAAGGTGGAGCGGATGATTCCCAGGTACTCTGCAAAGCCTGCGGCCGAGAACTCCTCCATGAATTTCGTTGAGCCGCGAAGCTCCACCTGAAAGACCACCGCGAGGTCACGGTCAGCGCCGAGCCGCTCAAGGTGCAGGCGGGCTATGCGACGCAGCTTTTCGCTAGGGTCCTGGATTGCCTCAAGCTCCTTGCGACCCGTGCTGATGGCTTCTTCCATAGCTACGTCGAAGATGGAATGCAGAATCTCTTCCTTGCTCTTGAAGTAGAGATAGACGGTGCCGTCGGCCACGCCCGCAGCCTTAGCTATGTCTGCGACCTTCGAGTTGAAATAGCCGTTGCGCGCAAAGACCTGCGTGGCCGCGCGCAAGATGGCTTCGCGTTTGTCATTGACGGCTGGACGAGCCGCAGATAGAGAACGAACAGAGCGCATCAATCACCTTAAGTTGTGTTCCAGTATCTTAAGCGAGGGTTCGGGCCGGACTGAATGAATCCTCACTCAGTCCGACCGTCCATAGCCTAACAGACAAAAGTCCGAAGCTCCAAATCAAAAGAGAAAGCAGGAGAGTGCCGCCTGCTCTGCTACCTGCTTTCGGCTTCTTCCTGCTCATCCTCTTCGGGGCCGTTTCGCTGTGCGAGATGGTCGCCGTCGTCCGCGACCTTGATGGCGCTGCCTCGCCTGACGCGAAGCTCGCTCTGCGGGAAAGGAATCTCTATGCCCTCTTCCAGAAAGAGCTTTCTGATGCGGTAGTTAATCTCGCTCTTGATTGTAGGGTGACGGCGCGGGCGGTCTGTCCAGACCAATAGGCGAAAGTTCAGAGACCAGTCCGCGAACTCAAGAAACTGCACGCTCGGCTTGGGCTCTTCCAGCACGAACTGCACGTCCTCTGCCGCTCTCAGCAGAGTCTTCGTGACTACGTCCACGTCCGAATCATACGAGACGCCCACGGGGATAGCGAGGCGCGAGCGCCTTCCGCTGTAAGACCAGTTAATCAGGTTCTCGTTGACCAGATTATGATTCGGCACGATGGCGGCTATGTTGTCGTTGGTGATGATGACGGTCGTGCGAAGGTTTATGCTCTGCACGCGCCCCTCAATGAGCTTGCTGTCCGGCCCCGTGACGGTGACGAAGTCTCCTATACGCACGGGCCGCTCAAAGAGCAGTATGAAGCCCGAGGCCAAATCGCCCGCTATGAACTGAAGGCCGAAGCCTATGCCTACCGAAAGAGCCGTGAAGACTACGGCGATGGAGGTGAGGTCTAGGGCGAAAGAGATTTGAAGCGCGAAGAGAAGCCCTACGGTGATGATGAAGTAATGTATGAGGCGCATCACCGTGTAGCGTATGCCGGGGTCTACACGGGTCTTCTCTGCCATGCGCCGCTCAAAGAGCGAGCGCAGCCAGCGAGAGATGAAGATGGCTATCAGAAAGACGACTACGCCCTGCACGAGAGTGGACAGGGTGAACTCAATCTTTCCGAAGATGAACTTGTAATTGACGTATCCCTTGATGCGCTCCCAGATTTCCGTAAAGCTCTGAAGCCACAGCCAGAGATTCATTACAGCGACGGCCATTTTACTGCTTACACCCATTGCCTCAATATTCATCAACGACTCCCCTTGTCCTTATTCGTTACTCAACCCCAGCTCTCAAAAGCACACGAGCCGCCGGGGGCTAACGAAAAGCGCCGGGCGGCTCCTGATGTGTAAAACACTCTGCCTGACTTAATTGACGGAGGCGGAGGGACTCGAACCCCCAAGCGCTTTCGCGCGGCGGTTTTCAAGACCGCTGACTTACCAATTAGCCTACGCCTCCGAGCATCTGCTTTACCTGATAATATACAGCACGCTTAGCAACTGGCTCAACTTGCCGGTTATACGCTTGACCAGTGGCTTGGGGGCGGCAGGGTTTGATTCCAGGACTCTGACCTCCTGGCCGGTGTGCAGGCGGCCCGTGCTGAGGACGCGTGCGTAGAGCCTTGAATAGCCGGGATGCTTCTTCTGCGAGATGCGGCTGTAGTTTCCTTTGATGAACGAGCCCCTGATGCTCTTGCATGGGCCCGTGTAGCTTGCAATCTCGACTACTACCTCATCTCCCAGCGCGAGCCGCGCGCCCGGCTTAAGCTCGGCCCAGTCGAGCCCCTTGATGGTGACGTTTTCTCCCGCAGAGCCGGGGCTGATGGGGTGGCCCTCGCGCTGCAACTCCTCTATGCGCTCAAGCGAGAAGAGGCAGATGGCCCTCTCCGGGCCGCCGTGAATCTTCGTGTGAGCCTGCCTGTCTCCTACGAGGCCCGTCTCTGTCACTTCGGCCTCTTCCACCGCGAGCTTCGGCACGCCGCCGTCCGAACAGTTGAGTTGAAAAATTACGCTCATAGGGGGATTCTCCTTAGAGTCTCAAGTCTAACGTCCTGAACTCCCTTTTGTACTCGACTCGCCTATTATGTTATCAAGGCTGGCGGCAACTGCAATAGCGAACGGCTCCCGTTCCAAATCTTTTTCGCCCGCAGAGGAGACTATGAAAAGCATTCGTCTAACTTCAGCCCTGAAGGTGTGCGCCTCTTTGCTGCTCTCGGTCTGCACGCTCATGACGTGCGTCGTGCGTCCCGTCTTGGCGCAGGGCGAGACAGTCTCGCTCGACGCTCTCAAGAAGGGGCAGGTGGTTCAGGGCTTCCGCACGGAGGCTGTCTACCTGAACGACTCGGATCGTCCTATGGGCGGCCGCTTCGTGCACGCGCGCACGGGCTTCATCTTAGACCTGCTTCAGATACAGTCTGTGCCGCAAGGCTTCATGTGGGTCAACTCGTTCCCGACTTCCGACATGGGCGAGCCGCACACGCAGGAGCACCTGCTGCTCGGCAAGGGCAACAAGGGGCGCGCTGTTGCCAGCCTACAGGACATGTCGCTCGCGGAGTCTAACGCCTTCACCATGCAGTGGCGAACGGTCTACAACTTCAACACGGGCGCGGGGCCGGAAGTCTTCTACACTCTCTTCGAGCGCCAGCTGGACGCGCTGCTTCATCCTGATTACACGGACGAGGAGATACGACGAGAGGTCAGGAACTTCGGCGTGACGGAGAACCCCGGCGACAAAACTCTTCGGATAGAAGAGAAGGGCTCCGTCTACAACGAGATGGTCAGCTCCATGGATCAGCCCTCGTCGCGCCTCTTCAGGGAGCTGAACGTAGCGCTCTACGGCAGGAATCATCCGCTGGCTTTTAATTCCGGCGGCGACCCTGCGGCCATACGCGTCATGAAGCCCGAAGACATACGCACGTTTCACAAGGCCAACTATCACCTCGGCAACATGGGCATGGTCGGCTCCTTCCCTAAGGAGATGCAACTCTCTGACATACTGCGCCGGACGGATGAAATCCTGAACCGGCTTGAGACGGAAGAGGAGCGGCGCGGCAAGACGGTCAAGACCGAGAGGGACATGCCCCGGCCGCAGCCCGCCGCCGAGGGGCTGGTCAAAGTTGTGGAGTACCCGAACAAGAACGAGCAGCAGCCGGGCATTATGCTCTTCGCGTGGCCCGCGCAGCTCAATCTTGAGCCGAGGGAAGAGATGCTGCTCAGCCTATTCATCTCGAACGTTGCAGGAGATGCTACGACCAACCTTTACAAGCGATTCGTGGACACGAAGACGCGCGAGATTGACACGGGCGCAAAGAGCGTCTTCGGCTACGTGGACTCAGAGCAGGGCCATTCAGTCATAGTGGGCCTGACGGACGTGGCGGCCTCGAACATGAACGAGGCGAAGATTAAGGAGATTCGCGCCAAGGTGGCGGAAGAGTTCGCGCGCATAGGCAGCTGGAAGGACGGCTCGCCCGAGCTTGCGGAGTTCAACGCGCGCCTTCAGAACCGCATCATCGAAATCAGGCGAGCCCTGAGCAAGTTCGTCAATTCGCCTCCCGGCTTCGGCTTCCGCGACACGGGCTCGGAGTGGATGACGCATCTCTACCAGCTCTCCGAGACCTCAGACTTCCGCAAGTCCGTCACGATGAAACCGGAGCTTGAGTTCATACAGAAGCTCGTCTCGGGCAAGAGCAATTTCTGGAAGGAGTACATCACTCGCTGGCGCTTGACGGAGAGCACGCCCTACGGCTTTGGCGCGCGTGCCAACCCCGACTTGATACGCCGCGAAGAGCAGGAGCGGCAAGAGCGAATCAGGCAGGAGATTGCGCGTCTCAAGACACAATACAAGACGGCGGACGAGCAGGAAGCCATACGACGTTACCGCGCGGACTACGACGCGGCGACCGCAGAGCTTGAGAAGCTCTCGAAACAGGAGGCGATGCGCTTTCTTGAGAACCCGCCGCTCACATTGGACGACCAGCTTGACTTCAAGACGCGTGAGCTTGCGGGCGGAGTGCCCGTCGTCACTTCTACTTTCGACAACATGACGAGCGCCCTGACGGGGCTGGCCCTGCGGCTGGACTCTGTGCCGGAAGAGAAGCTCTTTTACCTCTCTATGCTGCCCGCGCTGCTAACGGATGTCGGCGTGATAGAGAACGGGAAGCCCGTCTCGTATGAAGAGATGAGCGAGCGGCTGCGCGAGGAGATTCTTGAGCTCAACGCCAACTTCAGCACGAACTACCGCACGGGCCGCGCCGAGCTGGTCGTGCGCGGGAGCGGCAATAACCAGCGCGAGTCCGAGCGCGCGATAGCGTGGATGAAGCTCGTGCTGACGAGCCCAGACTGGCGCACGGAAAATCTCTCGCGCATGCGAGACCTTGTTGACCAGGCGCTCGCCGAAGTGCGTAACACGACTCAATCGCCTGAGGAGTACTGGGTCAACGACCCCGCGAACGCTTACTACAGGCAGGACAGCCCGCTGCTGCTCACGACCACCTCTTTCATGACGCGCGCTCACAACATCTTTCGCCTGCGCTGGCTTTTGAAGGATGCGGGCGACGATGAAAGTTCGCGTGCCGTCTCCGGCTTTCTTGAGAGTCTGGGTAAAGCCGCTGCTCAATTCAACAGGGACAACCTGAAGGCCATGCTCGCAGCGATGGCGGGCGACAAGGCGCAGAATGATAAGCTGCCGGAGAGCTTGAAGGCTTACGTGAAAGAGTTTGAGTCTCTGCCCGAAGGAGCCAAGGCTAACGCGGTAGAAGCTGCGAAAGACCTTGGCCAGATTCTCTCGGACATCCCGGACGATTCGCTGGCGAAAGACTGGGCGTACCTGACCGCGACCATGCGCGCAGACTTGCTGACCCCGCCGTCAAAAGCCCTTGAGGATTTGAACTCCCTGCGCGCAAGTCTACTCAAGACGGGCGGCGCTCGCATGTTCATGATAGGCTCCACGGACTCGCAGAAGGCTCTGGAAGACGACGTGGCCGGGCTCATCGGCGGTCTCACCAAAGCCCCCGTGCAGGCGGTCAAATACGGCAGCGCTCCGCTCATCAAATCAAGACTGGCCGAGCGCGTCCCGGAAGGGCGCGACGCGGTCTTCGTTGGATTGGTCAACCCGAACTCGCAGGGCGGAGTCTTTCTACACTCCGCGCCGCTCGTCACCTACAACGACACGGACAGGGAGTCGCTCCTTCGCTACCTGGCCTCAAAGCTCTACGGCGGTGGGGGCGCGCACGGCATCTTCATGAAGACGTGGGGAGCGGGGCTCGCGTACAGCAACGGCATCGGCGGCTCTCCCGGCAGCGGCCGCTTGAGTTATTACGCGGAGCGCACGCCGGAACTGCCGCAGACTTTGCGCTTCGTGATAGACGAGCTGAAGCGCGCAGAGAAAGACCCGGGGCTGGTGGAGTACGCCATAGCACAGGTCTTCGTGCAGTTCCGCTCCGCAGGCGAGTACGAGACGCGAGGCGAGGCGATGGCTTCAGACCTTGCGGACGGAGTGACGCCTGACGCGGTCAGGCGCTTTCGTCAGGCCGTGCTTGCCTTACGCACAACGCCCAACCTCGCGGACGAGTTGTACAAGCGCATGGGAGATGTATACGCGCGCGTGCTGCCGGGATACGGCGTGAAAGCAAGAGACGTGAAGGGCGGAGTCTTCTACGTTCTGGGCCCTGAGAAACAGCTCAAGGCCTACGAGGATTATCTCAAGAGCGTTGAAGGAACGGACGCGCGACTCTACCGCATCTACCCGCGTGATTACTGGATGGTGAAGAGATAGAGACGCGTTACCCGAAGCCCGCTCTTCATATTCGACGTTCCGGCGGCGTGAGGGATTTGTGTATGTGTATGGCTGCCATAGCGCCTTCCGCTGCGGCTACTACGGCAAGCTGCGAGCGCGGCGTGATGTCGCCCGCAGCGTAAACGCCCGCGACACTCGTCTGCTGCTCTTCGTCTACCCAGACGAGCCCGCACTCTTCGTCGAGCTTGCATCCGAGCATCTCGTGAAGATTCGATGCTGGCGTTGTGCCCAGATTGAAAAAGAGCGCGTCCGCCTCCAACGGGTCGCCTTCGTCAAAGCAGACGCGCGCCAATTTGTGCGCCTCCATGTCTCCGTCCAAACTGGTGACGCGGCGGTCTGTGACGGGAATATCAAACTCAGCGAGCTTTCCTCTATGCTCATCCGTCAACTCACGCCCGCGCCCGTCCGTTATCAGCGTCAGCTTGTCCGTCCAGGTCAGTAGATTGAGCGTGAAGCCCACGGTCTCTCTGCCGCTCCCCAACACGGCCACGCGCTTTCCTGTCACCTCAAAGCCGTCGCAGTCCGGGCAATGAAAGACCGTCGCGCCGTAGAAGTCCCTGAAGCCCGGACAATCCGGCGTCAAATCTTTAAGGCCCGTGGCAAGCAAAAGCCTGCGCGCCTCGAAAGTCTCGCCAGCACTTCCTTCTTCTTCATCGCCCGTAGTCACGCGAAAAAGCTCCTCGCCCTCCCTTTCAACTTTCGTCACGCACCCTTCTACCACGAGCCCGCCGTGCTTCATCACCTCATCTCGCCCCCGCGCCAGCAACTCTTCCGGCGTAATCCCGTGATGACCCAGAAACCCGTGCACCCCATGCGAATAGAGATTGCGCGGGCTGCTGTTATGAAAGGTCAAAACCCTTCGCCTGTACCTCGCCAGAAAAAGCGCCGCAGAGAGCCCCGCAGGCCCTGCCCCGACCACTATGCAATCGTAAACCCCTTGTTCCATTTTCACTCTCTTTACCCTTTTTATCTTAGCGGAAGGAATACTATGCGGCCTTCCCATTCATTTGGAAGGCTGCACTCAGCGACAATAAGTATCTCTTCAATAGACTGACCTATAGGAGCCTTCTCTCGGATTTCAAATACTCCGGGCATACGCAAGCCTGCTGCTATCCGCTCATCAACATATCGCTTCATTGTTGACACGTCGTGCGTAAGCAAACAACGGTCTTCCTTTGCGCACCATTCGAGTACTTCTTCATCCCCTTTGCCCATCAGACCCACATCCTGCACGCGCACGATGTCAATCTCAGGCTCACGGCGCAACAAGCCAAGCAGAATGCGGTTATTGAAATTTTCGTCTGTTCCCAGCCTCAACACTAACTCTGTCTCCTCGCGCTTGTGCAGCACTGAATGCATCGGAATCAGGAGACTAGCCCAAGGATAAGCTTAAAGATTCAGGAATAAGCTTAAAGGAAAGCAAAAGTTTTAATACTACAGAAGCACAACCTACTTCTTGCGAGCCAGAAGACGCTCGCGTATGCCATGCTGGGGGAATCTTGCTTCGAGCTCTTTCTGCAATTCGTCGCGCTCCGCTTCTCTCTTCTCAAGATAGTCGTCTATCTCGGCGCGGTTCTGTAGGTAGTAGGCTATGACGGCGTAAACGTCTGCCAAGTTGAGCGTCTGGAATTGGTAGACGATTTCTTCGGGGGTTGAGCCTTCGTTGAAAGAGTAGAGGACTGAATCTAGCGAGACGCGCGTGCCTGTGATGCGAAGCACGCCTGCTTCATTCATGGCTAGCGGAACTGTAGCCGTAGTCTGGCTCATGACTGAAAGTATAGCTCAAATAGCTTAAGCGTGATATGGCAAATCGGCTCTCTATGTGGTCAGGCGTCTATAGATGCCGGGCATGCGTTCGGGCAGGGAGAGCACGTCGTCTATGATGGTGTAGCCGACTTCGCCGTAGAGGTCTTTAAGCTCTGCTTCGGATTCGCGGTCTATGGTGATGCAGAAGGGGGTGATGCCCTGGTTCTTGGCCTGGCGGAGCGCCTCGCGCGTGTCTTCGCGTGCGTAGCGTGCGTCGCCGTAGTCATGGTCATAGGGCCTCCCGTCAGAGAGGACAATCAGGAGGCGCGTGCGTGCTTCCTGTCGAGCGAGGCGGGCGGCGGCGTGGCGTATGGCCGCGCCGAGCCGGGTGTTGTTCTGGTAGTTGATGCCGCCTATTCTTCGCTCGACCTCTTCGGAGTAGCGCTCGCTAAAATCCTTGACGATGTAAAACTTCACGTTGCGTCTTCCCTCAGACGTGAAGCCGTTGATGGAGTAGATGTCGCCCACGGCTTCCAGAGCCTCGCTCATCAGGACGAGTCCCTCCTTCTCAATCTCTATGATGCGGCGGCCGGGGTGCGTGTAGGGCTGCAAGGGGTGTCGGCCTATGGTGCGCGCCGTCGAAGATGATTGGTCAAGTAGGAAAGAGACGGCCACGTCGCGCTGCCGGCGCAGGCGCTTGGTGTAGATGCGCTCGGACTGCTGGCCGTCGGCGCGGCGGTCTATGACGTAGTCTATGACGGCGCTTAAGTCAAAGTCTTCGCCGTCAAGCTCGTTCGGAACCCTCAGCAGGTTTTCGGGCTTCATCAGCTGAAACTGGTGGCGTATGGAAGAGATGATGCCCTTGTGGCGCTCTCTGGTCTGCTCTACGAAGGAGCGGTCGCCTCTACGCACGCGCTTTTCAATCACGCGGCACCAGCCCACGCGATGGTCTGTCAGTTCTCTGTCCCACTCGTCGTAGTTAAAGGCGACTTCGCCCTCTTCCAAACCTTGCTCGGGCGTCTCGGACTGCGTCCAGACTTCAGCGCCCTCCAATTCATCCGGCTCGCCCTGCGGCTCGGTGCTGGCCCAGGCGTTGAATAGCTCGCGTGCGTCCGTCTCGCGCGGGCTCTTCTCCGGCACCCTCTGCGTCTCAAGCGCTTCACGCGCGGCTTCGCCTTCGGGACTCTCGGATTCTTCGTCCTGTGAGTCCGCCTGCTGCTCCGCGTCGTCCTGCGTGACGGATTGAAAGAGCGTGTAGACGCGGCTCGTCGCCATAACGGTGTCGGCGACGGTCGCTTCGGGAGAAACAAGATAGTCAACGACGATGCCTTCAAGCTCGGAGACTATCTGGCCGTAAAACTGTCGCGCATCATCGAGCGCGCCGCCGCAGAGAGTAATTTGAAAAAGAAGCTCGAAGGGGATGAGCGCGACGGGCAGGTCAATGATGCGAGGGCGGCTTATCTTGATGTGCTCGCGCGTGAAATCAAGGTCGCGCCTCAGGCCTCTGTAGGTGTGGCGGAGCCTTCTATCAATACGACCGTTCTCAAGCGTGCCGAAAATCCTGCGCGCTAAATTAGCGTGCGGGAAGAGCGCTAAGATAGCTCTGTAATCAGAATCGGGCGGCAACACTCTGCGCTCTTGTCTTGCTCGACGCGCTTCCTCTTCCGGCGAGAGAGCGGCTTCGCCTTTCTGCATCTCGTTGATGTAGCCGTCGAGGGCAAAGGCGTCGCGCGCGTCCACGTTCTCCGGCGCGTAGAGCGCGGCGATTGAAGAGTAGGCTGCGCGCAAGTCCGTGGTGTCGCGGTCGTGCGTGCCGAACTCTATCTGGCCTGCGGCGTGCGCGGCCAGCACCTTGTAGAGACGAAAATCAAGCTCGTCGTCTCCGAACTCCGAGACAGCGGAGGGCAGGTGAATCGTGCGACCGTCGTTGATGCGCGCCTCGTCCGGCACGGCAGCGAGCGGCGCAACGTCCACGGCCCGCCCCGTCAACGCTTCCACGTAGAGGCGCAAGGTGTGCTGCACGCTCTCAAGCGCAAGGCCGCCCGCGCCGGTTTGCAGCGCGTCGTTGCTGCGGCGAGTTTCGAGCGCGAAGTAGCTGCGCCGCGCACGCGCGTCCATCTGCTCCTGCAAGAGCCCGTCTCTGGCCCACTCCTCGAACTGCTCTATGTTGACGGTTCTCAAGGCTCGCGCGCTCGAACGAAAACATGCGAGAGCGGCTTCGCCGTCTACGCGCGCAATCTCGCTCGTGACCTGTATGACGCGCAGGGCAAGCACGGCTGCGCGACGCGCGTCCGTCTCGCTGACAAGCGTTTGAAAGAAGGGCGGGCCGCTTCTGACGAAGGCCACGAGCGCCGCGTTCCCGTGCTCCGCGACTATCCAGAGCAGGCTAATCCAGTCGTCAAAGGCTTCGCGTAGAGCGCGAAGGACGTGACCGCCAGCAGTCAGCACGTGAAGGGCAGCGCCTCCGCCGCGCTCAAGAAACTCGTCCGCGCGCTTGATTAAGCGCAGCGCATCCTCTGCGCCGAGTCGTGCAAGCGCCGTGGGCAGAGCAAGCCACGCGTCGGCAGCTATGCCGCCCGCGCGCACTGCGAAATCCGAAGAGAGAGAGACAGCCGCACGCGCCACACGACCCCTGTCCTCACCGAATCTCTCGAAGGCTTTTATGACCTGCGGCGTCGCGTTCAGAAAGTCCGCGGAGTGTTTGGCGGAGCGGCGCGAAATCTCGGCCGCCACTTCAAGCATGGAGCAGAGAAGCTCGGAGTCCGTCACGGCTTCGGCAAGCTGCGGCGCACGCATGAAGGTGGCGGTCGAGACAGAGCTTGAGAGAGTCATCTGTCTTGTGCAGATTTGAAAGACCAGAGGCCGCGCTTCTCGCGGAATACGCCCGAACTCTTCCAGCCCTGCTGCGAAGAATGAGATGGCCGTCTCTGCGTCGGCCATGGCCAGCCGCCGCCCAAGCTCGCCCCACGCGCGAAGCTCTTCCGTCTCAACGACGCGTGCGGCCTCGGGCACGGCGCGCAAAAATTCGACGCTCGCACGCAGAGAGACGCCAGCGATGCTCGCGCTCACTTCGAGCGCGGCGCGTGCCACGTCAACGGGCAGCTTTCCAAGCTCGCGCGCAAGGCCAGCGAGCGTGCGCCTCTCCGTCACGCTCTTGACCGAGCGCAGCCGCTCGCGAAAAGCCTTCTCAAGCGGCCCCGCTCCGCCCGCTTCCCCTTGCTCCGTCTCTTCTCTGTTTATCTCGTCCGCCATTTCCAGAGCTACCTGAAAGAAGCCAGCACCATGAAGAGCATCAGGTGAATCACCAAGCCCGCAACGACGCCCGCCACGTAAGAGCGGCGCGTCACTCTCCCGCGCGCCCTATAAAAAGTCGCAGCGCCCAATGGAATCCAGAGCAGCACGCCCGAGACCACGCCCGGCGAATAGGAGAGCGTCAGGATGCTTCCCGCAAGATGCGCCAGACCGTTGATGAAGACCACGGTGGCGAAGGTTATCGTCAGCCAACGTACGGAAGGCGTCTTGCGAAAAATCAGGACGCCCGCGACCATCATCAACCAGCCGAAGCTGTTGATTTGTACAAACTGCTCCGGCGTCATCCCGCGTCCTATGAGGCGCGCTATCCACCTGTAAAAACCTTCGCCGCACCAGTACTCTTCCAGAGCGTGAATCAGATAGGTCAAGGGAAAGAGCCATATCCAATTCTCGAAGAGTCGTCCCTGCGGCGCGGCGTCAGCCTTACTCATCTTTCCCACTGTCAAATGTTAAATGGTGAATAGAAGACAAACTTTTATCTATTCACCATTTAACACTCACTCGCTTTTTAAGCTTCCAGACGAGCGTCCATAGTTATCTCCGCCTTTAACAGTCTGGAGATGGGACAGCCCGCCTTGGCATTGTTCGCGGCGGTCTCGAAGGTCTGCTGGTCGCCGCCCGGAATCCTCGCCACGACATCCAGGTGAACCTTCGTCACAGTGAACCCCGCGTCCGTCTTCTCAAGCGTCACGCTGGCGGAGGTGCTGATGCTCTCTGCTGTCACGCCCGCGTTGCCTAGCTGTCCCGAAAGCGCCATCGAAAAACATCCGGCGTGAGCCGCCGCGATAAGCTCTTCCGGGTTCGTGCCTGTGCCCTCTTCAAAGCGCGTGCTGAAGGAGTACTGCGTGTCCGTGAGCACTCCGCTCTGAGTCGAGATAGTTCCCTCTCCATCCTTGAGGCCGCCCTTCCAGACAGCCGAAGCCTTACGTTTCATTAACTCTCCTATGCGAATTAAGATTTAATTGCTAACTCTTTCAAATGTTCAAGCCGCTTCCGCCGGAAGCGGCTCGCTGGCGTGGCGTGTCAAATATTCGAGAACCTCTTCCTGCATACGCGAAATCTCGCTGCGATAGCCGCTCGCCACGGCCGCAAACTCTTCCGGCCGTGCCGTCACGCGTAACTGTGCGAGCAATCGATAAAAATAGTTGATGCGCTCCTGTGTCGCTTCCAGCTCCTTATCATTGTGAATCATGCTTTCACCTCAACGATACCCCGGCGAGTCCCGTCGCGCTTGACTTGCCAGTGCATAATGAACTCATCAAGGCTCTCAAGAAATAAGAGCGCCGGGCGAATCCAAAAGATACTTGCTCCGAACTCAGAAGCTGCCTGAGAGTGCTCGAAAAGCTTTCCACTCTCTTCATCACAATCATCCAAACTAAAATCGTCCCGCATGATGAGAACAATGTCAACGTCATTCGGGGCAGGTTTATTTATGACAAAGCTGCCGAAGATAATGAGAGACTGGAGCTTGCCGGTGGCCTTCGCCAACTTCGATATTCGCAGCAAGTGCGCCGCCACTTCCCTGCGGCGGTCGGTTCCGATGCCAAATCTCAATGCGACTTCATCTATTGTTGATTGATACAACCCCTCCGGCAAATCACCTGCGTCATTAAATTCTGGAAGCGGCATGATAGATTAAATCACGGTCGTGACAATCTCGCGTATGCTGCGCTGTAGCTCGCGGTCGTCCGTGATGGGCGAGCAGAGGGCGACTTCGGCTGCGGCTACGGGCGGGATGCCGCGCGCCATCATCTGAGCGGCGTAGATGAGAAGACGGGTCGAGACTCCCTCTTCCAGCCCGTGCCCGCGCAGGTTCCTAACCTTCTGGCCTATGGTCACAAGGTCACGCGCCATGGTCTCGTCAATGCCTCCTTCGCGCGCGACTATCTCCGTCTCAAGCTCGGGCGGCGGGTAATCGAATTCCAGAGAGACGAAGCGCTGGCGAGTGGACTGCTTCAAGTCCTTCAGGATGGATTGATAGCCGGGGTTGTAGGAGACCACGAGCATGAACTCCGGCGGCGCGTCCAGCACCGTCCCGCGCTTTTCAATAGGAAGTCGGCGGCGGTCGTCCGTCAAAGGATGAATGATGACGACCGTGTCCTTGCGCGCTTCCACCACTTCGTCGAGGTAGCAGATGGCACCGTTACGGACTGCGCGCGTCAGGGGGCCGTCGTGCCAGACGGTCTCTTCGCCTTCGAGCAGGAAGCGTCCCACAAGGTCTGTCGCCGAGAGGTCTTCGTGACAGGCGACCGTAATCAGCGGGCGATTCAAGCGCCAGGCCATGTGCTCCACGAAGCGAGTCTTGCCCGAGCCCGTCGGCCCCTTGAGCATGACGGGCAGGTGCGCGGCATAAGCCGCCTCAAAAAGCTCTACCTCGCGCGCGACCTCAAGGTAGTAAGGCTCTGCCGCCGCGCGATACTCTTCAATGGCTCTTTCCATCATCTTCATTGCTGTTTCAGCTGCACTTGATTTTTGTAGACGCCACCCAGACGGTCTCTCCGGAGTCAATGACTACTACTTTCACCCACGTGAACCGTGCGCCGCGCACGTTCGCTCCTTTGACGACGCGCACGGGAGTGTCGTCCGGGTACTCTCCGCTAATCGTGGACGAGTCGTTGTCGCAGTCCCGCGTGTCACAGTCTACGCGGACTCTGACGCCTGACCTATCGGCCACGTCGTTATGTAGAACGCATCCCGTCTTTGGCTCAGGCGTTGATTGTACAACGCTCCTGGACGGAGTTGCCATCGGAGAGGGCGTAGGAGTCGCAGGCGCGGGCGTTGGAGAAGAAGTAGGCCTCGGCGTAGCCGTCGCTGCCGTCGCCGCAGCAGACGGCGTGGGAGAAGCGGACGCAACTACCGCAGGCGAAGTCGTGGTGTAGCGTTGAAACATTAACCCGCCGATGCCTACGCCTATGACCAGCGCGACGAAGACAGCGACTATGGTCAGCAAGTGGCTCTTCCTGCGCGGCGCAGGCTCATTAAAAGCAGGCTGCGTCGCAGGAGGCGGCGGCCCCGGCGAGGGCAGAGTCGGCGCTTGATAGGCTACAGTCGGAGCAGTCGGAGAAGCAGGCGGAAACGGGTTGACCTGCGTAGCGTCCGCATCGTATCCACCGATTAACCTTGTGCCATCATCAAGGCAATAGGAGAGCGTGTCGTCTGTGTAAGTGCGACTGCAACGGGGGCATCGTTTCATAGAAGTTCTCCTCGGGGAGAGGCCATAGGTGGGCACTCCGCGCTAGAGTTCTGATGAGTGGCTACTAAACTTCTTTTGAGGTATCCTTTTATGTTTCGGATGCACCTGTTTTTCTCAACAGAAGGGGCAATCTTAACACCCGCCCGCGAAGGGCGGCAAAGGGGAATGATGAATTAAAGAGTTTCATTCATCACTCTGCATTCTGACTTTTGCATTAGCTTTTATGAAGATAGCAGTAGCCATGAGCGGCGGCGTGGATAGTAGCGCGGCAGCCGCGATTTTAAAATCGGAAGGGCACGAGCTTGTAGGCTTCACCATGCAGTTGTGGAACCAGCGGCGCGGGCTCACAGTGGACGAGCACGGCGAGCCTCTGCCTTCGCGCTGCTGCTCGCTGGATGACGTGTACGACGCGCGACGCGTGGCCGAAGAGCTTGGCTTTCCCTTTTACGTGCTCAATCTGGAGCAGGATTTCGAGCGCGACGTGGTCGCGCCGTTTGTCTCAAGCTATCTTCAGGGAGAGACGCCTATCCCCTGCGTCGCCTGCAACAGCCGTTTGAAGTTCGCTTCGCTGGATAGGCTGGCGGCGAGCCTCGGGTGCGACAAGGTGGCGACGGGCCACTACGCGCGCGTTGAGTATGACGAAGCGGCTAAGCGTTACAGGCTGCTTCGCGGGCGCAATCTACAGAAAGACCAGTCCTACTTCCTGTGGGAGCTGACGCAGGCGCAGCTCGCGCGCTCTCTCTTTCCGCTCGGCGAGATGTCCAAGCAGGATGTGCGAGAGGTGGCCAGAGAGAGCGGCTTGGCCGTGGCCGAAAAGGCGGAGTCGCAGGAGATTTGCTTTGTGCCGGACGGTGATTACGCTGGCTTCATAGACCGCTACCTTGAGGCGGAAGGCGAGGAGGCGCGCACTCCGCCCGAGGGCGAGATAGTCAACACGAAGGGCGCGCCGCTAGGCAAGCATCAAGGGATACACCGCTACACGGTGGGCCAGCGTCGCGGGCTTGGACTCTCTAACGAGCGCCCGCTCTACGTCGTGCAGATAGAGTCTGCGCGCAACCGCATCGTAGTCGGCGAAGAGGAAGAGCTTCTGAGACACGAGTTCACAGCAGCGGGCGTTAACTGGATAGCCTTTGATAATCCTACAGGCGAGGTGCGCGCGGAGGTGCGCGTGCGCTATCGCCACGAGGCTCAGCCCGCCGCCATCACGCCGCTCGAAGGCACGCGAGCACGCATCACCTTCGACCACCCGCAGCGCGCCATCACGCCCGGTCAGGCCACAGTCTTCTACCGCGCAGACGAAGTCCTCGGCGGAGGATGGATTGAGAAACAAGGCAGAAGTCAGAATGCAGAATGATGAATGAAGAAAAGATTCAACCTGAATGCTTTCTTTAATTCATCATTCTGCACTCTGACTTCTGCACTGCCTTTTAAACCTTTTCCTGCCGGTTTACGTAATTACAGGTGGAGCCAGCCCCTCTTTCATGAAAGAGAGGCTTTCCGTATTTTTCCAGACACAGGTGTAAAAGCTTATGGCAATGTCGCGTACTCGTAAAATCGTTCTAATCGTCTCGGGGGTTCTGCTCGGCTGTCTTTTGCTGGGCGTGCTGATGATAGCGCTCTTTATCTCGGCGCTCAGAAATTCTGGGCCGTCGATTGAAGACAACAGCGTGCTGGTGCTGAACATAAAAGGCTCTATGCCGGATTACGTGACGGAAGACCCTCTGGCAAAGGCGCTCGGGGCTGAAGACAATTCGCTCACGAGCCTTCTGTGGCAGATTAGAAAGGCCAAGGCCGACAAGAGAATCAAGGCGCTGCTGCTCGACATAGATTTTTCCAGCGCCGGTTGGGGACAGGCCGACGAGATTCGTGATGCGATTGCAGACTTCCGCACCTCTGGCAAGCCTGTCTACGCCTACATGCTCGTGGGCTCTAACAAAGAGTATTACATTGCCGCGGCAGCAGACCGCGTCTACATGTCGCCTTCGGGAAATCTATTCACCTTCGGGCTGGCGGCAGAGGCGATGTTCGTGCGCGGCTCGCTCGACAAGCTAGGCATCTATCCAGAGGTCTTCAAGATTGGCAAGTACAAGAACGCGCCCGACATGTTCACGGAAAAGAAGATGACGGACGGGCAGCGCGAAGTCATGAACTCCATGCTGGACGACATCTACGGCCGTCTCGTCAACAAGATTGCGGAGGCGCGCAAGAAGTCGCCCGACGACGTGCGAGCCATCATTGACAACGCTCCCTACACCGCGCCGCAGGCCAAGGAGAACGGCCTCATAGACGACGTGAAGTACAGGGACGAGGTCGAGAGCGAGTTGAAGAAGCGGCTCGGCTACAAGGAAGACGAGAAGCTGAAGCTGGTGAAGGGCTCGGAGTACAAAGAGGTCAAGCCCGAATCGCTAAACCTGAACCAGGGCGAGAAGGTCGCTGTCATTTACGCATCAGGCACCATAGGCCTAGGCAGCTCCGACGACAGTCCCTTCGGCGACCAGTCCGTGGGCTCCGACACTATGGTCAAAGCGCTCAACGTCGCGCGCGACGACAAGAGCATCAAGGCCGTGGTGATTCGCATTGACAGCCCCGGCGGCTCGGTCTTCGCCTCGGACGAAATCTGGCACGCGATAGAGAACGTCAAGGCGAAGAAGCCCGTGGTCGTTTCCATGGGAGACGTGGCGGCCTCAGGCGGCTACTATATAGCCTGCAACGCCAACCGCATCATAGCGCAGCCGTCCACCATCACCGGCTCCATAGGTATCTTCGCGGGCAAGCCCGTGATGAAGGGCTTCTACGACTGGCTAGGCATCTCTAACGAGTACGTCATGCGCGGCAAGAACGCGGGCATGTTCCGCGAGACCGAGCAGTTCACGGACGACGAGCGCGCCAAGTTTCAGGAGATAATCAGCCGCGCCTATTATGACGAGTTCGTGCCTAAGGTGGCGAAGGGACGCAACAAGAGCGTGGAGGAAGTTGACTCTCTGGGACAGGGCCGCGTCTGGATGGGCTCGCAGGCAAAGGAGCGCGGGCTGGTTGACGAGTTCGGCGGTCTTGAGCACGCCATCTCTGTCGCCAAGCAACTGGCGAATCTTCCCGCCGACAAGGAAGTGCGCCGCGTGATACTTCCCTACCCGCGCACCTTCTTTGAAAAGCTCTTCAACCAGGAGAGCGAGGACGAAGCGGCGAAGCTGAAGCTGCAACAGCAGCGAGCCATCTTTGAAGCGCTGCCCGAAGATATGCGCCGCGCCTTCCAGTACGCCGCCATGCTGGAAAGGATGAAGAAGGGCGACGCCCTCGCCATCATGCCTTACGAGATAAGGATTAAGTAAGGCGTATCAAGCCCCTACAAGGAGCGGCATGTCAATTAAGCCCCCGCAGGGGGCGGTATATTAGTAGCCCACGACGTAAGTCATGGGACACACGTTGCGATAGAAGGTAAGCCCCGAGAGGGGCGACATAAAGAATGTTTTATGTCGCCCCTCTCGGGGCTTCTTGATTCTTTGTTCTGCTTATTCCCATGACTTACGTCGTGGGCTACTAATATACCGCCCCCTTTCAGGGGCTTACTGCTTAACTATTCTCTCCATGCCGTTCATGTATGGGCGCAGGGCTTCCGGGATGATAACCGAGCCGTCGGCCTGTTGATAATTTTCGAGCACGGCAATCCAGGTGCGACCGACCGCTAGGCCGGAGCCGTTCAGCGTGTGAACGTACTCGGGCTTTGCGCCGCCCGCGCGACGAAAGCGAATCTGCGCTCGTCGCGCCTGAAAGTCCGTGCAGTTAGAGCAGGAAGAGATTTCACGAAACGTCTGCTGCGACGGCAGCCAGACCTCTATGTCGTAGGTCTTAGCGGACTGGAAGCCCAGGTCGCCGGTCGAGAGCGCCACGACGCGGTAATGTATCCCGAGGCGCTGCAAGACCACTTCGGCATCGCGCGTCAATGCCTCCAGCTCTTCAAAAGAGTTTTCCGGCAGAGAGTACTTCACAAGCTCAACCTTCTCGAACTGATGCTGTCGAATCACGCCGCGCACGTCGCGCCCGTAGCTTCCGGCCTCGGAGCGAAAGCATGGAGAGTATGCTGCCCATCGCTTCGGCAGTTCCGAAGCATCGAGCATCTCATCACGATAGTAGTTCGTCACGGGCACTTCAGCCGTCGGCGAGAGATAAAGGCCGCGCTCGTCCGTCAGCTTAAACAGGTCTTGCTCAAACTTTGGAAGCTGCCCTGTGCCGAAGAGCGTCGCTCCATTGATTATGAAGGGCGGCAAGGTCTCCGTGTATCCATGCTCGCCGGTCTGTAGCTCAAGCATGAAGTTTATCAGCGCACGCTCAAGCCTCGCGCCCGCGCCGTTCAGGACGGCAAAGCGCGAAGCGGTTATCTTGCTCGCCCGCTCAAGGTCAAGTATGCCTAGCTGTGTGCCAAGCTCTACGTGGTCTTTCGGCTCGAAATCAAGCTCGGGCGGCGCTCCCCACCTCCGCACCTCCACGTTCGCCGTCTCGTCCGTGCCCACGGGCACGCTCTCGTGCGGGATGTTCGGCAGGGTCGATAGTATCTCGCGCATGCGCCCTTCCGCCTCGTCGCGCTTACGGTCAAGCTCCGCTATGCGCTCCTTCAACTGGCCCACAGACTGGCGGCGGGCGTCCGCCTCGTCGCGCTTGCCTTCCTTCATGAGCGCGCCTATCTCGCGGCTCGCGGCGTTGCGCTCTGCGTTCAGGCTGTCGGACTCGGCTATGACCCGCCGCCGCTCGCTATCGGCCTCTTCAAAGTCACCCAGCGCATCCGTGGGAAAGTTGCGCGCCTGAAGCGCCGCGCGCACTTTATCCAGATTTTCACGAACGAAGTTCAAATCGAGCATTTGCCGTAACCCCTTTGGTTATGGTATGAGAAACACTTTTCACGCATCAAAAGACGAAATTGGAATCTTACAGTATGCCTCAGAAAATTCGCAAAGCAGTCTTTCCGGCCGCAGGACTCGGAACGCGCTTTCTTCCCGCGACCAAGGCCTCTCCGAAAGAGATGCTCCCGCTCGTGGACAAGCCGCTCATACAATACGTCGTCGAAGAAGCGGTCGCCTCCGGCGTCGAGTCCATCATCATCGTCACGGGCCGCGACAAGACGGCCATAGAAGACCACTTCGACATCTCGTTCGAGCTTGAGCAGCTACTGAGCGAGCGCGGCAAGGAGCCTATACGCAAAGAGATTCGCACCATCTCAGAGATGGCGCGCATCAGCTACGTGCGCCAGCGCGAAGCGCTCGGCCTCGGTCACGCAATTTATCAGGCGCGCGACTTCTGCGAAGGCGAGCCCTTCGCCGTCATGCTCGCCGACGACATAGTTGACTCCGAGACTCCCGCCTTGAAGCAGATGATGGCCGTCTACGAGAAGTACGACGCGCCGGTTCTGGGCACTATGCGAGTCGAAGGCGAAGCCATCTCTCGCTTCGGTGTGATTGATGCCGAAGAGGTGGAGCCCGGCATCTTCAAGATAAAAGACATGGTGGAGAAGCCTCCCTTTCATGAAGCCCCGTCCGACCTCGCCATCATAGGCCGCTACATCCTGACGCCGGACATCTTCGGCGAGATAGAGCGCACGAAGCCCGGCGCGGGCGGCGAGATTCAGATAACGGACGCCATGCGCTCGCTGCTTAAGAAGAGACCCTTCTACGCCGTGCGCTTCGACGGAACCCGGCACGACGCGGGCGACAAGCTGGGCTTTCTCATAGCCACGGTCGAGTTCGCACTTAAACGTCCAGACCTCGCCCCAGACTTCATAGAGTACCTGCGGTCTCTGAAGCTGTAACAACAAATGGAGGGATAGATTCTTTGACTGATACTAACAGAAGCTTTGCAGGACGCGCCGCCATTGTCACGGGCGCAACTCGCGGCATAGGCCGAGCCATAGCGCTTGAGCTGGCACGTCGCGGCGCGGACGTAGCCTTCAATTACGCCAAAAGCGCAGAGGCCGCTGACACTTTGAAAGCCGAGATTGAAGCGATGGGTGTACGCGCGCTTTCAACCTCATGCGACGTGGCTCAGACGGACGCGGCAGCTGAGATGGTCAAGCAGACAAAAGAGGCCTTCGGTCGCATAGACTTTTTAGTCAACAATGCGGGCATCACTCGCGACACGCTCATCCTGCGCATGAAGGAAGATGACTGGGATTCAGTCGTTGACACGAACCTGAAGGGCGCTTGGAACTTCTCGAAAGCCGCGCTGCGCTTCATGCTCAGGCAGGAAGAGGGCGGCTCAATCCTCAACATCTCTTCCATCAGCGGCACGGTCGGCATGCCCGGACAATCGAACTACTCCGCCTCTAAAGCAGGCATGTTCGGTCTCACGAAAGCGCTCGCCAAGGAAGTGGCAAGCCGAAAGGTGACTGTCAACGCCATGGCGCTCGGGATGGTATCCACGGATATGTCGGGCAGTCTTGACGAAGGCTACCGCACGAAAATCCTTGAGCAGATTCCACTGGGCCGCTTCGCTGAAGCCGATGAGGTCGCGCGCATAGCCTGTTTCCTTCTCTCGGACGACGCGCGCTACATCACAGGCCAGGTCATACAGGTAGACGGCGGCCTGGCTATGTAACGGACAATATTTTTTGTGGCTGAAAAGGAGGAGCCCCGCCAGTCGGGTAAGACTGGCGGGGCTTAAATCTTCACGGGCAGGCTCGGAGTTCAGGGTGGCATTGACAAGGGAACTGAGAATCGTCACTTATGGCCGATCCCGTAGTATAGGCGGTGCGTTTTTACGGGCGAGAGATAATGCCGGACTCTTAAAATAATCTAACCAAGAGTATAAAGCCGTAAAACGCTTCCCTTATGAGCGTCACCCAAATTCAAATACCAGCTCTATCGTCGGGGGCGTCACTGATTGTCGTGCTTCAGTGTGTGTAAAATTATACTTATATTTTGTGAGCTGTCAAGCACAAAATACACCGAATCACAATATTTTTGTGACAATGAAGGCGCGCCTATTTAAAGTTAAGCCTTAAGCGAGGCGGGAGAGGCTGCTGTAAGTGCTAAATTTAACAGATATTGGCTGCTCTTCATAAGGGCAGAAAAATTAATAGAGATTTGGCTCGCCTTCGGGCCTTGTATTCCATCTTTTGTGAATCCAGAGCCACTGTTCGGGGAATCGCCTCACGTAGCTCTCTATGACGGACGTGAATTGTGATGTTAACTTTTGGACATCCTTTTCGGTGTCGCCCGTGGCTTCGATTTCAAGCGGCGGCTCTATGCGCAGGATGAAGCGTTGTTTCTCCTTGTCCCAGGGGACGAAGACCGGGAGAACTGCCGCCTTCGTGCGTAGCGCGAGCGTCGCGACGCTGGCGGTTGTAGATGCCGGTATGCCGAAGAAGTCTACGAAGATGCCTTCATGTGGGAGCGTGTTTAAGTCAACGAGCAGGCCGAGCGTGCCGCCTTCTCGGAGTATGCGAAGCATAGGGCGGGCTGCGGCTCGCTTATCTATCGAGCGGTTGCCGAAGCGCGTGCGCGTGCTTTCCACGAGCGGCTCAATCCTGGGGTTATCCATGCGGCGCACGAGAAAGCTCATGGGATAGCCGAAGGCGGAGAGGGCGAAAGAGGATAGCTCCCACGCGCCCAGATGACCCGTGAAGAGTATTACGCCGTGGCCTCGTCTTTGTGCCTCTTCAAGATTTTCGAGACCTTCGCAGGTGATAAGTTGTCGCAGGGCTTCGGGCGTGGTGCGTGGGAGTTGGCTGAACTCGCCAAGGAGGCGGCCCAGGCTTTGAAAAGAGGCGCGCAGGATGCGTGAGCGCTCGTCGGGACTCATGTTCGGGAAGGCCAATTCAAGATTGCGCTCGCCCGTGCGGCGCAGGCGGCCTCCGAAAAAATATGCAGAGCGCGCAAGCCCTCTGGCCGTTGCGACGGCCAAGTAGCGCGGCATCAATCCTAATCCTGTGAGCACTGTGCGCGCCGCCAAATACTCCAGCGCCGTTTGAGTTTTTCCGCGTTTTCCCATCTTGCAGGCAAAAGTGACAGGGCATAGTTTAAATTGCGCGCACGCCAACTGGCAAACTCACATTACTTTTCGCGGGCTGAGTGAGCGTGTTATAACAACCGGGATTACTATACAATGGTCGGACAATCTGATTCGGGCACGGGGGAGAAGCGTCTCTTCCGGTGTCAGTCAACGAGCGAAAAGGAGAGATGAGAATGGCTACGACAGCAATGGAAGGAAGCATTGTAGACGTTGCAACGGAGAAGCACCCCAAGGGTCTCTACGTGCTGTTCGCGACGGAGATGTGGGAGCGGTTCAGTTTCTACTCCATGCTTGCTATGTTCGCGCTCTACATGCGTGACACGACGGGGCAGGGCTTCGCCTGGTCTGTTGATAACACGCAGGCGCTTGTCTCGAACTACCTGATGTTCGTCTACGCCTCTCCACTGGTTGGAGGCTGGATTGCCGACAAGAAGCTTGGCTATCGCCGCTCTGTCATGATTGGCGGTCTCTTCTTCATGGCCGGGCACCTGCTGCTCTCCTTCCGCTCCATAGGCATAGTGTACGCCGCTCTGACCTGTCTCGTTATAGGCAACGGCTTCTTCAAGCCGAACGTTTCGGCGATGGTCGGCAACCTCTACAAGGAGGGGAGCCACCTGAAAGACCGCGCTTACAGCATCTTCTACATGGGCATCAACGTCGGCGCGTTTCTGGCCCCGATTGTGATGGAGGTGGTTCAGAGAAATTTCGGTTATCACCCTGCGTTTGCAGTGGCGGCGGGCGGCATGCTCTTCTCCGTTCTAATCCTCTGGAGGATGAAGAAGTACGTGGAGGCTGCTGATAGACCCGCGAGCAGAGGGGCGAAGAACACTGCTAACGTGGCGGCTGTCACGGTGGACGCGCCGCCCGCGAGCGTCAGTCATCAGAATGCTATTGAAGCCGTGCCGGACTGGAAGAGGATAGGCGCGCTGATTGTCATCTTTCTCATAGTCATAATCTTCTGGATGGTCTTTCACCAGAACTCAACGACTGTTACTTACTGGGCCAACGACAATACGAACTGGAATGTCTCGGGCATCATCTCCAACTCCATCAATCCCGGCTGGGTGCTGCTTCTGACCTTCCCGCTGGTGGCCTTCTGGGGATGGCTCGATAAGAAGGGCTTGGAGCCTTCGACGCCTACGAAGATGGTGATAGGCATGGTGATGACTGCGTTGGCCTTCTTCGTGCTCTTCATCGCGGCGAAGATTGGCGAGGGCTCTCTCGCGCCGGGCGCAGACCCATACGCCTACAAGATGTCGCCCCTGTGGCTGCTGGCTGCTTACGGCATACTCACACTGGGAGAGCTGATGCTTTCGCCTATGGGGTTATCGCTGGTCTCGAAGGTTGCGCCGCAGAGAATGCGCGGGCTGATGATGGGCGGCTGGTTCGTCGCCACGGCCATAGGCAACAAGCTGACGCAGATAGGTGAGCTGTGGGACGACTGGCTGCATTCGACGTTCTGGATAACGCTGAGCGTGGCGGCGATAATCATGGCCTTTGTCCTGCTCATACTTCTCAAACCTCTTAAGAAGGCTATGCCGGGCGTGTAGCACGCTTTGAGCCTCTTCCCCGTATGCCTTCAGGAAAAACGCACGACGCCATCACAATCCTGCTCGCCGCTCCGACGTTCGGAGCGGCGTGGGGATTGACCGGAAGCCTTGGGCTCGCGACGGTGGCGACCGCAGCGATGCTCTTCGGCGGCCTGATGTTCGGCCCTGACCTGGACATACAGTCGAAGCAGTACACGCGCTGGGGCGTCTTTCGTTTTATCTGGTTCCCGTACAAGGTTCTCTTTCGTCACAGGTCTAGGTGGTCGCACGGGCTGCTATTCGGCACGCTGATTCGCGTCCTGTACTTCACGGGCGTGATAGCGCTTCTGGCGGCTGCGGCCGTCTACATTCGCGCGATGCTGGTGACGGGCGCTGCGCCAGGCTTTGAAGAGGTGGCGAGCGTCTGGCGAATGATGGACGGCGTGCTGAGACAGTCGGTCGGCAACCACGTCCTGTGGGTCACGTTCTGCGGCCTCTGGTGGGGAGCCGCGACCCACACGCTGACGGACGTGGGCTGGTCTATGCTGAGAAAAGGCTCAGAGATTTTTTAGTGCCCGGCTCGTGTGACGTTCAGGCGTCCGGCCTGCCGGCGTATGGCTTCGGGCACGTTGCGGTTCTGCGACAGGTGCTGTAGGTCTTTCGTTCGTATGCGCGGCAGTATGCCCATAGAAGTAGTGATGGGCGTGCGCGGGTTGCGAACAAGGTTATGAATGATTGTGTAGGAGCGTGCCCACGCGCGGTTCATGGCAATCAGGCGCAGCACCTCGTCCGCGACGGTACGCATAGAGGCGATTGATTCGACCTCATGTTCGGTGATGCGCGGGTTGTTGACGACGGCCGTGGCAACCACCTTGTTCGGGTCGCGTATGAGGATGGCGCGTGCTTCGCGGTCTCCCTTGAGGCCGAGCTTGATTCTATCCTTGACGGTCATGAGCATGATGCGTCGTATGAGCGCTATGCGTTCAGGCGCGGCCTCGCCCTCGCGCAGCGTTTCGCTCACCACTCGGTCTGCGTTGGCCTGTCGCTGCTCAAGCGTCTCTTCAAAAATCTCCACGTGCTCAAGCGCCAGCCAGGTGTCGTCTATGTCTATGTCTGAGACTTCTATGTGCTCGGCTATGAGCCACGCGTCTTCAATGGTGAGCGCGCCGCTTACGGTCAGAGACTCTGCCGTCTCAAGAAACTCGGCTGCGGCAGTCTGGCCGCGTGCGCGAAGCTCTCCGGCAATCTGCTGAGCGCCGCGCTCCTTTTCAAAGAACTCGCGTCGTGTCTCAAGAGCGCGTCGTTCGGCATCAGGCGTGCGCGCAGGGTTCCCGATGATGGCGTCTATGATTTGAGGAGCGCGAATCAGCCGCTGCTGGTTGATGGCTATCAGCTCAAGCAGCGAGCCGTCGGAAGTCTGGCTGGCAAGGAGCGCGATTGCGTCATCGGGCGTGGAGGCATTCAGGGTCACTGCCTCCTGAACATCGCGCGCGGAGGTTTGACGAGCCGCAAGGTAGCCTAGCACTGCGGGCGAAGTCGCGCTCTCTTTAGCCACGGCCAGCAGCGCGTCGGGCTCCTGCGCGTCGAGCGTCGCGGCCGCAGCCTTTGCCACTTCCGCATCTTCGTTCTCACGAAGCGCTACGAGAGCTTCCAGCAGGTCTGCCTGAGGCAGCGGCAGCAGGCCGCGTGCGGCGGCCATGCGTGCGGCCTGCGGCGCGCGGCCCGAAATGATGGCCTGCACGACCGGGTTCGTTGAAGTGAAATTTGCGCTCATCTCAGAAGGGTTTAATTCTAAATCAGTACAACTGGAAATTGTATTCTATTTGAATGCGCTGGGCGACGGGCTTGCCGTTCAGAGTCGCGGGGATGAACTTAATATGCCTCGCAGCCTGTATGACGCTCTGGTTGACGCCGCCGGGCAGGCCGCTCACCACGCGTATACTCTTGACCTTGCCGTCGGCTGCAAAGACGGCGCGTATCACGATAGTTCCCTGAATGCCGCTCCCGCGCAGCCCCCTCGGATAAAGGGGCAAGGGTCTGGAGGTTATCTTCGCTTTGGTTTCAACTTCGCGGCTCGTGTAGACCTGAACGGGGTTGCCGCTCTCGTCCACGAGCCGTGCATAATCGCGCAGCAGTTCCGTGCGCTCGTTCCACTCCGCGAGCCGCGTGCCTGTAAGCTCCGTGTTCAGCTTAACAAACTCAGCGTTGCTCTCGGCGGCAAGCTCCAGAAGAGCTTCTGTCTTCTCCTTGACGGGCGGGCTGTCGTCCGATGAATAGAGCCGCTCAAGCAGATTGACTGCGCTCACGACCGCCTTTTCGTGCGCCTTCTGCGCCTCCGTCCGGTTTCCCTTTCGGCCGTAGGCGAGGCCCAGAAAATGCCAGGCCGCTATGTCATCGCCTCTGACTACAACGACCCGCAGCAGAGCCTCAATCGCGCCGTTATCATCGCCCTGACGGTAAAGCTCTACGCCGCGCTCCGCGTCCGCCTGCACGGAAGAAGGCAGAGTCTGCTGTGCGCGCGTCTCGAAAGAAGAGCCGCCGAACAGAAGAGGCGCGGCAACGAGCACTGCTGAAAGTACTCCTGTTAATGAGCGAGGATGAAACATCTGCTTTAACTGTCAGG
>DATELK010000205.1:0-16207 GCA_035276685.1 Pyrinomonadaceae bacterium
CCGCTACCGCAGGCGGTACTGACCTGAGTTGTATCCCACTGAGAAGAGGCTATGGCTGAAACTGCGGAAGTGGTCGTCATAGGCGGCGGCATAGTTGGCGCGAGCATCGCTTATCATCTGGCCGAGGCCGGTTGCCGCGACGTGCTTGTCATAGAGCGCGAGGCGCATCAGGGCAAAGGCTCCACGGGCAAGAGCATGGGAGGCGTGAGGGCTCAGTTCTCCACGCCCGTCAACATACTGATGTCGCTCTACTCCATAGACTTCTTCTCGCGCTTTGAAGAGGCTACGGGCTACCCTGCGGACTATCGCGCGCACGGCTATCTCTTCGTGGCCACGTCCGCCAGACATCTGGATTATCTCAGGGCAAACATGGAGCGGCAGATGAAGCTCGGCCTCAGGAATGTCCGGCTCGTCTCAAGGGAAGAGATTGTAGAGATTGTGCCGCAGCTCAGAGACGACGACATAGTGGGCGGCACCTTTTGTCCCACGGACGGCTTCGTTGACCCGCATAGCGTGATGATGGGCTTTATGCTTCGCGCTCGTGAGCTTGGCGCGAGGCTCTGGCTCTCGACCGAAGTGACGGGCATAGAGGTCGAGAATGATGAGGTGAGGGCTGTTTCTACTACTCGCGGGCGAGTGGAGACGCGCAACGTGGTGAATGCCGCCGGGGCATGGGCGGCGAACGTGGCTTCCTTAGCCGGATGCGAGTTGCCCGTTGTGCCGCTCAGACGCCAACTGGTTCCGACGGAGCCTTTCGATGGGCTGCCCGCGCGCTTCCCCATGGTGATAGACATGTCTACGGGCTTTCACTTTCGACGCGAAGGCCGTGGGATTCTGCTCGCGTGGAACGACCCCGCCGAGACGCCCGGCTTCAAGACGGACTTTGACCTCTCCTTCATAGAGAAGATTCTGGTGCGGGCGGCTGAGCGCGTGCCTTGCCTATCGGAAGCCGAAGTCAACCCGCAGCGCGCCTGGGCAGGTCTTTACGAGATGACGCCAGACCATCACGCCATCATAGGCGGCGCGCCCGGCGTGCGCGGCCTCTTTCTTGCGAACGGCTTCAGCGGCCACGGCGTCATGCACTCGCCCGCCACGGGCCATCTCATCAGTGAGCTGATTCTGTATGGTGAAACGCGACTGCTGGACGCGCGCCCCTTGCGCCCCGAGCGATTCAGCGAAGGAGACCTGCTGAAGGAGGCAGCGATTCTTTAAGGGCCATGAACTATTTCCCGCCTGCCCGCGTACAGAGCTTCATATCCGAAGAAGGAAAGGAACCCGCATGAAATTCAGACTCCCGTTCTTAGCAGCCGTCTTTCTGCTGCTCACTTTTTCACTGGCCCACGCGCAGAACGGCGCTGCCGACCAGGCCGCCATCAAGCAGACCGCTCTAGATTACATAGAGGGATGGTACGAGGGGAACGCCGAGCGCATGGAGCGCGCCCTTCATCCTGACCTCGCCAAGAGAATCGTTCGCACGGACGCCAAGTCTGGCCGCAGCCGACTGGACCAGATGAGCGCTATGGGATTGGTGCAGGGCGTGCGCTCCGGCTACGGCAAGAACACTCCGAAGGAGAAGCAGCAGAAGGATGTCACTATCCTTGACGTTTACGAGAACGCCGCGAGCGTCAAGGTCGTGGCCGCCGAGTGGGTGGATTACCTCCACGTGGCCAAATACAACGGCCGCTGGGTAATCGTCAACGTCCTTTGGGAACTGAAGCCTAAAGAGAAGCAGTGAGAGCTTAAGCTGTGCTGTATCTTTTGAACAGGTCAGTACCGCCTGCGGTAGCGGGCGAGTCTCTATTTGAGCTAATACCCGCCCGCTACCGCAGGCGGTACTGACCTCTGTTTTTAGCCTACGAGCGGCATCTTCGCGCCGCACTCGGGGCAGAACTTCGTGGGTTTATCCGGCTGGTGGCCGCAGCCCTTGCAGGTGAGCGGCTCGGGCTTTGTGGGTGTGCCGCATTCGGGGCAGAACTTGGCGCGTCCTACCTCTGCCCCGCACGAAGAGCAGCTTGCTCCTGCCGAAGCTTTCGCGCTCTTTCTCGGCGGGGCGCTCAGGACGGAATCCGCGCTCATCTCTATCTTCGAGGCATAGTCGGTCTGCCTTGCCCTCTCGTTAAGCTGCTCTCGCGCGGCCTCTGCCTTGGCGTGCGCGTGCGAAGAGGCAAGCTCTTCCTGATAATCCGGGGCGCAGTCTTCGCATTGGCCCGCGCTCTCGTTCCAGCAGACCTCCGGGCAGACCCAGCGCCCGCAGCGCGAGCATTGATGAAAATGGGTCTTGCCCTCTTCGACAGCCTTTTCCAGCGCTTCGTCGTGGCCCTTGCCGCCGACCGAGCGCTGAATGTCGTAAGCGGAGTTTCCGGCTGAGCTGGCCCAGCCGCCGAAAAAGTCGCCCGCCGCGCGCAGCAGCGACCCTGCGGTTCCAATCACTGACGGCTGAAAGCGCGACATGTAGCCGTTGCCGCACTTGTCGCAATAGAACTTGAATTGATAACCACGGTCGGTCGAGAGGTCATCGTAATTACGCACAAACTGAATCATTGCCATGCGAGGCGAATTCTCCTTTAAGAACAGTTATAAGTGATGATTGATGAGTGACGAGTAAGAATAACCCGACGCCGTCAAATGTAACTCTTTTCCCTTGACTTGTCACAGGGTCACTGTCGTTTCGCTTCCTGCCAGAGCGCTTCCATCTCTTCCAGCGTAGCGGCGTCGATTGTGCGCCCGCGCTTCTCCAGTCCTGACTCGACGTGACGAAAGCGACGCCGGAACTTGCGGTTCGTCACCTTGAGCGCTGCTTCCGGCTCTATGCCAAGGTGGCGCGCAATGTTGACGACGGCGAAGAGCACGTCTCCTATCTCTTCGCGCACCTGCTCATGGCCTGCTTCTTTAGACGCGGCGTGCTCGCGTATGGCCTCTTTCAGCTCGTCCAGCTCTTCGTGAAGCTTCTCGAAGATGTCTTCCACTCGCTGCCAGTCAAAGCCCACGCGCGCGGCCTTCGTTGAAAGCTGGTGCGCCTCCATCAGCGCGGGCGCTTTGCTCGACACGCCGTCCAGAAGCGACGCGTCGGCCTGCTTGTCCTTGCCCGCCGCGCGTTTTTCTTCCGCCTTAATCGCCTCCCAGTTGCGAAGCACCTCGGCGGAGTCTCGCGCCGTGTCAGTGCCGAAGACGTGCGGGTGACGGCGCACCATCTTTGTGTGAATCGCGTCCGTCACGTCGTCAATCGAGAACTCTCCGCGCTCTTTGGCCACCTGCGCGTAGAAGACAATTTGAAAGAGCAGGTCGCCAAGCTCGCTCTTTAGCTCTTCGGGCCTTCCCTCGCGCGCCTCCTCCACCGCCTCGAAGGCTTCGTAGGCTTCCTCCAAAAGCATAGGCGCGAGCGTCTCGTAGGTCTGCTCCCTATCCCACGGGCAGCCTTCGGGCGAACGAAGACGCGCCATCAGCGCCACCAAATCGTCAAATTTCGCTGGCATAAGAAATAAGTCCCAAGTCCCAAGTTTTAAAACAGGTCAGAACCGCCTGCGTAAGCCGGGCGGGTTCTACTTAAGCCAGATTCTAGTCGTAGTTAATACCCGCCCGCTACCGCAGGCGGTTCTGACCTGTTCCCAGAGTCTAAAGCCTCCCCTGGTAGTGTTCCAAGTCGAAAATGCTTTCTTTCGACGTGGGACTTGAGACTTTTATTTGTGCTACCATCGTGTTATCAGGAGCAATAAGATTTTAGTGAATTAAGAGAGACGCGCACGCCGCGACAGGGGAAGATATGAGCGAAGAACAACCTCAATTCAAGGTCACAGACCGTCGCCTCTTTAACGCCGACGGCACACCCAGAGAGATTGCAGAGGAAGAGACAGCCGCTAAAGAGAGCGCGCCGCCCTTGGCTCAGGACGAGGCAGTGGGCGCAGCCTCCGATGCTTCGGTTGCGAGCGAGCAGACGAATGCTGCCAGCGCGGAATCCGTTCGCACGGAGAGCGACGCGGAGCCCGTCGAGCATCCTCACGAAGAGGTGGAAGGAGAGCACGACCCCGCCAGCTTCGTCAATTTTCTTATGTCGATAGCCTCGAACGCTGCGGCCGCGCTGGGCATGATGGAGCATCCCGTGACGGGAGAGCGCGGCGTGGACTTGCAGCTGGGCAAGCACTGGATTGACGTGCTGGGCATGCTTGAGCAGAAGACGCGCGGCAACCTGAGCAAGCAGGAGGAGCGTATATTAGAAGGCTTACTCGCAGACCTTCGCATGCAGTTCGTCTCCCTCTCTCAACCCGCGCCCACGGCCAAGCAGCGCTTCACGGGCCGCGACATACTCGGAGGGAAATAAGTCCGGACTGTTTTTATGCGTTTGACTTTCTTCGGGACAGGGACTTCGACGGGCGTGCCTTCCATCGGGTGTGATTGCGAGACGTGCCGCTCGGACGACCCGCGTGACAAACGCCTGCGCGTCTCCGTGCTCATAGAGCACGCGGGCCAGACCGTGCTGGTCGATACTTCGATAGACTTTCGCCAGCAGGCTCTGCGTTACGGCTTGAAGCGGCTCGACGCGGTTCTCATCACGCACTGCCACATGGATCACGTCTTCGGGCTGGACGACATACGCCCGCTCAACTTTCGCTACGGCGCGCTCGCAATGTACGCCAACGAGCGCGCCTGGCGAGACATACGCCGCATCTTCAGCTACGTCTTCGAGCCCTCGCACTTCGGCGGAGGGCTTCCGCAGGTAGTCCCGCACACGGTCTTTCCCCTCGCGCCCTTCTGCGTCGGCGACGGCTTGCAGATTACGCCGATGGAAGTGATACACGGGCGGCTGCCCGTCATGGCCTATCGCTTCAACGACTTCGCCTACGCCACGGATTTGAGCGAGATACCGCCCGCGACTATGGACGCGATGAAAGACCTGGACGTGCTGGTGCTCGACTGCCTGCGATTCAAAGAGCACCCGACGCACCTGTGGGTTGACCGCGCGCTCGAATACGTCGACGAGCTTAAGCCGCGCAGGACTTACCTGACGCACCTGGCGCACGACATCAAACACGAGCGCGACTCAAAGCTTCTGCCCGAGGGAGTCGAATTCGCCTACGACGGGCTTCAAGTAGAAGGATGAATGCAGAGTGCAGAATGATGAATTAAGAAACGATTCAGCGTTGAATGCTCTGCTTTAATTCATCATTCTGCACTCTGACTTCTGACTTGCCTTTATGCGTCTTTTTCACGGAACGGATAATGCGAAGATAGCGCGGCCCACGGTTCTGACCCTTGGCGTGTTCGACGGGCTTCACCTGGGGCACCAGCTTGTCATGAGCACGGTGGTCGAGCGGGCGCGAGCAGTCGGCGCTGTCCCGACCGTGATTACCTTCGAGCCTCACCCGCGCGCGGTGCTTCACCCTGAATCCGCGCCGCCGCTCCTACAGACCTTAGACCAGAAGGTTGAGGCGCTAGGCGTCTTAGGCATAGAGCAGACAATCGTCATACGTTTTGATAAAGCCTTTGCGGAAGTTCGCGCCGAAGATTTCCTGCGCGACGTAGTTCACGAGCGCCTGCACGCGAGGGAAGTCTATCTGGGCAAAGGCTTCGCCTTCGGCCACAACCGCGAAGGCGACATAGAGCTTCTCAGGAGAGTAAGCCGCGAGCTTGGCTTTCGTGCAGACGAAGTGGAAGAGGTGCGGCTTCGCGGGCGTCGCATCAGCTCAAGCCTGATTCGCAAGCTGCTGCTCGAAGGGCGCGTCAACCTTGCGCGGCGCATGCTGGGCCGCCCCTACGGCGTGGAAGGACGCGTCGTGCGCGGAGCCGAGCGCGGCAGAACCATAGGCTTTCCCACGGCCAACCTGCGCCCGCAGAATCGAGTCATCCCACGGCAAGGCGTCTACGTCACGGCCACGCTGATTGAAGGCTCCTGGCGGCGCAGCATAACCAACATAGGCGTGCGCCCCACCTTCGAGCGCGACGCGGAACCTTCGCTTGAAACCTTCGTAATAGACTGGCAGGGTGATTTATACGGCGATGTGGTGCGCGTGCGCTTTCTGCATCGCCTGCGCGACGAGCGCAAGTTCGACGGCGTGGAAGAATTAAAGCGCCAGATTAATTACGACCTCGCGCGCGCCCTGAGATATTTTGAGGCGGGCGGCGTACGGCGCTCGCTCTCAATCATCTAATGCAATGATGCTTTTTTCGGAGCCTTCAGGCTCTATATTTTTGGGTTTTCGAGACAGGATTGTGAAGGGTTCTATCTAGTATCCTGAGAAGCGATGGCGATTACCGAACGGGACGAAGCATTGATTAAGAGGGGCGAGCTGGCTAAGACGGCTGCGCCCGCAGCAGTCGCGTCTTTGCCTGTAAGAGCGGAGCGCGCGGAGCTTGACGAGCCGCTCGTGCTGCCGCCGGGCCGTCACTCAGACCGTCTCAAAGAGGACGAGACCGTCAGCGGGCACGGGCTGCGAGGCTGGCTCAGAACCTTCCAGATTGCGCGCGTGCTTGGGATGCTCTCGCTCTATCTTTACCTTGACGGCTACGACGTGCGCGCAAACTTTTACCGCCGCATGTACGAGCGTAGAGGTGAAGAAGCGCGTGCGCGCGGCACCGTTGCTCGCTTTCAGCACTGGTCGCGCGAGGTTGACCGCAAGGCCTATGACAAGCTGGTTCGCCTCGTGCGTTACTTCGTCTTTCGCGGCGCGGAAGGCACGCAGAAGAAAGAGACGAGGCTTGAGCGTCAGGGCGTCTGGCTCAAGGAAAATCTAATCAAGCTCGGCCCCACGTTCATCAAGATAGGCCAGTCACTCGGCACGCGCGGCGACCTTCTGCCGCTCCCTTACGTCAAAGAGCTTGCGCTCCTGCAAGACCAGGTGCCGCAGTTTCCCACTACGGAAGCTTACGCGCGCATTGAGTCGGAGCTTGATAGAACTCTTCAGGAGGCTTACGCGGAGATTGACGCCGCGCCTGTCGCCGCAGCCTCGCTCGGACAGGTCTACCGCGCGCGGCTTCACACGGGCGAAGAGGTGGCGGTCAAAGTCCAGCGCCCGAACCTGCCAGAGATTATCAACTTCGACATAGCTGTGCTGCGCCGCATAGTCGCCTTCATCAACCGCTTCCTGCCCGAAGCCAACCGCAACGCCGATTGGGAAGGGATGCTGAGGGAGTTTGCCGAGACCGTCTTTGAAGAGATGGACTACGTCAACGAGGGGCGCAACGCCGACCGCTTCCGCGAGAACTTCCGTGGGTGGCGAGCCATACACGTGCCGCGCATACACTGGTCGCACACGACCACTCGCGTCATCACGATGGAGTTCATACGCGGCACAAAGGTCACCGACCTTGACGCTTTGCGCGCCAAGCGCTTCTCGCCCCTCAAGGTCAACCGACTGCTTGTACGCACCTACCTGAAGCAGCTTCTGGAAGACGGCTTCTTTCACGCAGACCCGCATCCGGGCAACCTGCTGGTGACGGACGGCGGACGCCTCGCCTTCTTCGACTTCGGCATGACGGGCCGCATCACGCCCAAGCTTCAGGCGATGATGATTAACGCCTTCTTCCACGTCGTCGAGCGAGACATACGCGGGCTCTCCCAAGACCTGATTGATTTGAACTTCCTCAAGCCGGGCGTCGACCCGGAGACGGTTCGCCCCGTGGTCGAAGGCCTCTTCCAGCACTACCTGAACCTGAAGCTGGGCGAGGTGAACTTCAAGGAGCTGACCTACGACTTGGCGGAAGTGATGTACGAGTACCCGTTTCGTCTTCCCGCCAACTTCACCTACGTCATACGCGCGCTGATGACCTTGGAAGGCATAGGCATCGTCACAGACCCCGAGTTCAGCTTCTTCGACACGGCCAAGCCCTACGCCAAAGAGTTCATGCTGCGCCGCGAAGGCAAGCACTTCCGCCGATTGATTCTGGATAAGCTGACGGGCCGCGACGCAGACGGCCGCATAGAGTGGAGCAAGATGTGGAAGCTCGCCAAAATGGCCGCCAAGATGTACCTCGAAAAAGAGAGATAAGAAATTAACAGGGATAGACAGGATGAACAGGATAAAGAAGAAGCATTACTTTCTTTCTTATCCTGCTTATCCTGTCTATCCCTGTTAATTCTTTCTCTATTGACTTGCCTGCGGTTTTGGCATAAAAGCTAATCATTCCTGACCCAGGCTGAAGAGAAACCCCCTCAGGCTTTATCACAGGTGAGAGCGTAGGACAGCCTCCGTCCTAACGGAAAGATACGCGTATGAGCGCCCGACACGGAGTTCTTCTACTCGTTCTGTCGTCACTGCTTTTCTTCTCAACGTCTTCCTGCAAACGCCATCGCGCGCCGGAGATTGCCGCGGTCGACCAGATTGACCGTCGCACGAACGTCCCTATGGTTCAGCCGATTGCGCGCGACTTGAATCAGATAAAGGAGCAGGGCACGCTCACGGTGCTTGCGCCTTACAACTCCACGAGCTATTTCATCTACAAGGGCGAGGCGCTCGGCTACGAGTACGAGCTTTTACAGACCTTCGCCAAAGACCACAACCTGGCGCTCAAGATGATAGTCGTCACAGACCGCAAGAGCATCTACTCGCTGCTCAATAAAGGCGACGGGGACGTGGCGGCGGGCCGCCTTGTGCCCACGCCCGAAGACGAGGCGAACGTCTCTTTCTCACACGCGCTCTATCGAACGGAGCCTGCGCTGGTGCAGCAGGAGACATCGCCCGAGACGGCGGGCAGCGGCACGGAGCAGGTCATCAAGCCCGGCCCTGCGGACGAGATGCCGGAGATAGATATAAATGCGCGTCTCATCACGAAGCCCGCTCAACTGGCGGGGCAGACCGTGACCTTGCCGCAGAAGTCTCCTTACAAGCGTACGCTGATAGAACTGGCCGACAGCATCTCAGGCGACATAAACGTCGTCGAGATGGAGGGGGCGATTCAGGACGAGGCGCTGGCCCAGAAGGTGGCGCGCGGCGAAATACAGTTCACGGTGATGCAGGACAACCTGGCCCAGCTCAAGGAGGCCGAGTTTAAGAACCTGAAGGTGAGGCCGATTGTTGGCCGCTCGCACAGCGTCACCTGGGGCGTCAGAAAAAACTCCGGCGAACTGCTGGCAGAGCTTAACCGCTGGATAGACGAGAAGAAGAACGGCTCGCTCTTCGACCAGCTCTATAAAAAGTATTTCATAGACCGCCGCAAGTATCTTGAGCGGATGGAGAGCGAGTACCTGACTTCCAGCACTGGAAAGCTCTGCCAGTACGACGAGCTGCTCAAGCGCTATTCGGCGGAGCTTAACTGGGACTGGCGTCTGCTGGCCGCGCAGACCTTTCAGGAATCGCGCTTCAAGCCTGACGCGAAAAGCTGGGCCGGGGCAACCGGCCTGCTGCAACTGATGCCCGCGACGGCCAGGCAGTACGGCGTGCGGAACTCCCTAGACCCGGAGGATAACATTCAGGGTGCAGTCAGGTTTCTGAAATGGCTGAACGAGTTCTGGATTGACGAGATTCCGGACGAGGCAGAGCGGCTGAAGTTCATACTTGCCTCTTACAACACGGGGGCCGGACACGTTCAGGACGCGCAGCGCCTTGCCAAAAAGTATGGAGGCGACCCGAATGTCTGGGCGGACGTTTCCTACTGGCTGTTGCAGAAATCAACGCAGCAGTATTCCACAGACCCGGTGGTGAAGTTCGGTTTCTGTCGCGGCCTTGAGCCCGTCAACTACGTCACCCACATACTTGAGCGCTACGACCATTACAAGCAGTTCGTGGCTAACTGAGAGCGGAAACAGAAGCCCTTTGAGCCGCTTCGTTAATCTCTTTGACGACGCGCAGGCCTGAGGCGAGCGCGCCCTGCATCCATGACGGCTGGCGCGAGGCGTGGTCTCCGGCGAAGTAGACGCGCCCCTCGGGCTTCACGATTACAGGCAGTGCGTCTTCGTCAGGGTGTACCCACGCGCCGCGCGACCACTCGTCCTCGCTCCAACATTTAGAGACGCCCTTTTCAAAGCTGCTACGCGCGCCGGGAAAGACCTGCTCCATGCGCTCAAGCGTCACTCGCACGCGCTCCCGCTCGGCCATCGCGGTGAGCCTTTCGGAGTTGTCGCCTCTGAGATATGTTTGCAGTATGCCGCGCGTGCCCGGCTGGTAGAGCGTAGAGTCCCAAATCTCAATCGTCTGGTCTGCGATGGCGTAGCCGTTGGCCTTCTGCTGTTGCCAGAAGCGGCTTCGTGTCTGCAGGAAGACGCGCGAGGCAGAGTCGTGATGAAGCGTCTCTATGATTTGTCGCTTAGCCGTAGAGAACTGCGGCGAGACCTCAACGTTTCTCAGGGTAGAGAACGGGATGGCGCAAATCAGGTAATCGCCCGTGAGCCTTTCACTTTTCCCGCCGCGAGAAAACTGCACCGTCACGCTGTTAGCGTTCTGCTCTATCCTGACTACTGGCGCGTCGTAGATGATTGTCAGTCGCTTGGCGAAGCTCGCGGGCAGCAGGTCGTTGCCGCCCCGAATCTTGAACCAGTCCTGGCTCCTGCCAAGCTCTATGGTGTTACGGATTTCATTCGTGAAACTTTTCCAGTCGGCGTCCTGACGCTCGCCCCTGTTGAGGCGTGTGAAGTGGCCGTCGCTTGGATAAAAGGGCGTGACCTCAAGCCCGAACTGTTTGATGTATCCGAGCGTCAGGTCGTGCCCGTAGGGAATGCGGCTCGCGCCCTCTTCTGCGTAGAGGGCATCGGCGAAAGGCTCTCGAAGAGTATGAACGCGGCCGCCCGCGCGCTTACGCGCCTCTATGACGGTCACGTCGTGGCCCGCCTGTTTAAGCTCATAAGCCGCGACCATGCCCGCGAGTCCCGCCCCGGCGACGAGGATTCTCTTAGCCGCAGCAGTGACTCTGGCAGGGCTTCCTGATGCGAAGACCGCGTCCAGCGGAGAGAAGGCGAGCGCTGCGCCCGCCGCCATCAGGCCGCGTTTCAGAAAGTCCCTTCGATTGCCGTTATTCATCCGAGCCTCACAAGAACTGAATCGAGAGCGCCAAAGGGGGAAGAGAACCCGCAGCGCTCGCTTTGTATTCCAGATTAAGCACACCTGGCCCGGCTATGGCAAGGGCTTTGCTTAACATCCAGGTAGAAGACGAAAGCAGTTCTGAAGTAATATCGAAATCGTACATCTGCGCGGTACTTTTGGTGCCTGAGTGTGCTAATGACGTGCAGACGGAGCGTAGAACAAGCTGGGTCTGGCAAGGAGTTCTATAGAACATCAATCTGGATTAGAAGGAGCAAATATGCGACGAACAATAGCAACTCTCTGCTTACTGGCGGCGGCCGGCATGTGGAGCGCTTGCGGTGGCGAGGGCAATACGAATTCCGGCAACACGGCTAACACCGGCAACAGCAACGCCACGCGCAACGGTGTGGTCGAGACCAACAGCAACATGAAGCCGAATACCAACGGCAACACAGTGCCTTCGAACACGGCGGTCGTGACCAACAATAACGGGAACAACAACACCTCGGGCGTCAAGAACACCAACACGGGCAATGCCAACAACGCCAACGCCAATAAGAAGCCGTAAGGTTACTTACGCAACCTTAGCCTCGCGTGCTTTCAAGCTTGACCGTCATGTGAATAGCATGGCGGTCTCTTTTTATCTGAAGGCGAGCGCGCCGGAGCTATCTTTTCATCAAGTCCAGCACGGCGGAGGTCATGGCCTTGACTCCGGTTTTGATTGTCGGCTCGGGCAGGGGCGCAAAGAGCGGCGAGTGAAGCGATGGCAGAGGCTTGCCCGTGCGCCTGCTCTCTTCCACCTTAGAGGCTTCGGCAGCGCCGACCCAGAAGATGACAGTCGGAATCTGATGCCCCTCAAGCCCGAATCGCCCGAAGTCTTCGCCCACCATGGCGGGCGGGTAAGTCAACACGTTCTGCGCGCCTAGGGTCTTGGCGAAGAGAGATGAGAGCCTGCCAGAGAGCGCAGGGTCGTTGTAGGTCGAGAGAGTCCCTTCCAACTCGTTTACTTTAACGACGGGCGCAAGCTCTAGGGGAAGCCCTGCGGCCTGCGCTATGCCACGGGCTATGCGCTCTATGCTGGCAAGAATCCTCTGGCGGACTTCCTCCTTGTAAGAGCGTATGGTCAGTTGCAGCTTCACTTCGTCGGGGATGATGTTGTAGCGTGCGCCGCCGTGAATGGAGCCGACTGTGACGACGGCAGGGTCAAGCGGCGAGTTCTCGCGGCTGACGATGGTTTGCAGCGCCAGTATGATTTGAGAGGTAAGCACTATGGGGTCTTTGGTGCTCTCAGGCCTCGCGCCGTGCCCGCCTATGCCGCGCACTGTGATGTCAACGGAGGTCACGTTTGCCATAGCATAGCCCGGAGTCACGCCTACCTTTCCCGCCTCAATGTCCGCCTGGTCGTGCAGCGCTATGGCGTAATCCGGCCTCGGTATCTTGCTGTAAAGCCCGTCGTCCAGCATGGCCTTCGCGCCGTCGCCCGTCTCTTCGGCGGGCTGGCCCAGGAGCACAAGAGTTCCGCGCCACTCTGCTTTAAGCGCGGCCAGCATTCGCGCCATGCCTATCAATGAAGTGACGTGTATGTCGTGGCCGCAGGCGTGCATCACGCCGACTTCCTGCCCGGCGTCGTTTTTGACGCGGACGCTGCTGGCGTAAGGGAGGCCCGTCTTCTCTTCCACGGGCAGCGCGTCCATGTCAGCGCGAACAAGCACTACTGGCCCGTCGCCGTTCTTCATCACGCCGACTAAGCCGTAGCCTTGCCAATCGGAGCGCCTGTACCTGCCTATGCGCTCCGTCACCGTGTAGCCGAGTGAGCGAAGCTCCCGAGCCAAGAGGGCCGAAGTCTTCGCCTCATAGTGCGACAGCTCGGGCTGCGAGTGCAGAGCCTTGTAGGTGGAGACGAGCGAGGCCATCTCCCGCTCAATCATAGCGTCCAGATTCCTCTGCGCCTCAACGCTCGTGAAGAGTAGATTGCTTGATAACAGGGCCAGAAGAGATAAGAGAAACAAAGCTCTACGCATCAAGGGAAGTGTACCTCCGGGCCGAGGGCCAGCGCGACTTGCTTCATAAACCTTGAGACATATAACACGAACCCCCTGAAAGTATCACCCGTAAATTCTGCCGACCAAAAAAGAGCGGGCCGTTAATCCTCTCAGACTAACGACCCACGCTTTTTTCTGATTACAGTAAGAGTCTCTTACTTGACGTTCGCCTTCGAGCCGTTCTCGCCGGGCATGTTCAGGCGGTCGCGGAAGAGGTTAAGGAGGAGGAGCGTGCCAAGGCCGCCTCCGCCGCCGTCGCCCGAGCCGGACGCCATCACGTCGGGCGTGATGCGCACGCCCTTCTCGCCTATGACCTTGAGGGTTTCGACGAGCGCCACGCCCTGCGCGCCGAGCGCGTTGACCTGCTCGTGATAGGCCACGCCCTGCGCCTCGCCCATGAGCCTGACCTTCTCCGCTTCGGCGCGACCCGTCGAGAGGATGTAGTGCGCTTCGCCTTCGGCTTCGGCCTTGCGCTGCTCTGCGCGCTTGCCCGCGATTTCCACGCCGACGGTCGCCGCCATCAGGTCTTTCTGGTTATTGGCCTGCGCCGTTATCTTCTCAAGCTGTATGCGCTTCTCTTCGGCTTCGCGCTGTGCGTCGAACATGTTCTGTCGCTGCTCCGCCAGAATCTTTTCCGTCTGCGTCTTCATCAGCTCGGCAGGCAGGTGTATGTGGCAGATGAGCACGTTCACTACGTCGACGTGATACTTCAGCAAGTGCGCGCGAACTCTAGCCTCTGCGCGCTCCTGCTCTTCGTGACGATTTTGCAGGTAAGCCATAGCAGAGCTTTCCGAGGCCTGATTGCGGAAGATAGAGTCAATCAGAGGATGCATCACGTTCTGTATGAGCTTATCTATGGAGCCTATCTTGGCGACCATGAAGGGCGCGTCCTCGGGCTTGACGCGAAAGACCACGCGCACCTCCAACTGCATCGTGAAGCCGTCCTTCGAGATGACCTCGAACGGGTTGAAGGACTGGTTGACTTCGCCCGCAGTCCACTCGACCGTCTGGTTCGTGGTGGGGATGACTATGGGCGTAATCGCCAGCGTGTTGACGTAGTAGCGGCCAGGGCCCACGACCGTCTCCTGTATGCCGCGATAGCCTTCGGGCACAACGTAGGCTTCGTGCGCGCCCTGGTCAAGGCGGCGGTCTGCCGGGTCGCCGCTCATTAAGTCTTCCTGAATCTCCGTCACGTCGCGGTTCTCGTCCGAGAGCTTATCGAGTCGCGCAGCGGCCTGCTCAACATGCTCCTGCTCTTCGCGCTCCATCCTTTCGCGCACCTTCGCGGCCATCTCCCTGCGAACCTCTTCCGAAGGGTCTTTGCCAATGTTGGAGACGATGACGGCGACTTCGCCGGGCGCTACCTCTTTGGCCGTCTCGGGGATGACCTTGAAGACCAGAGGGTTGATGTAGTAGGTGCCGGGCAGCAGTATGTCCTTCTGCGGCCCGCGCTGGCCGCCGCGAGTGATGAACTCGTTGCAGTCCTGAAAGTTGTCGTGGCCTTCTACGGGAGTGGCCACGTAGTCGCGCGGGTCAAGGGGAGCGCCGTCCAGTGCTTCGACAAGACCTATGGCGTTCTCCGAGATGACGGTCGCATCAAAGAGGCGAATCTGAAACAGCCCCGGCTTGATGGCGTTGTTGTTGTCTATGTCGACTGAGTTCGTCAGGATGCGATAGGTGCCGGGCGTCAGTATCTCGACCTGCGGCCCCTTCTGGCCGCCGGAGCTGACAAATTGCTCCGCGTCCTGAAAGTTGCGGTGGCCTTCTATGGCCTTGCCGTGCAGGCGTCCGGGGTCAAGCGGCGAGCCGTCTGCGGCAGTCACCACGCCGACTTTGCCCGGCGGCACGACCGTCACCTTTGAGACGGAGACGCGGAAGAGATACGGGTGAATGGGCCACAGTCCCGGCGGCAGGGTACGAAGCTGTATGCCTTTGACGCCTCCCTGCTTGATGAAGGCTATGGGGTCTTGGAAGTTGTTGTGGGCGTTCTGCGCTCGGTCGGGCGCGAAGACACGGCCCGGCGGCATGGGCTCGCCGTCGATGGCTTCTATCACGCCAAGCTCGTCCGAGCCAATCTCTATGAGCGGCACCTTTCGCACCACGCGCTCGAAGGGATACTTGATGAAGTGCAGCCCCGGTTTCAACACGTCCGCCTGAATGCCGACCTCGCCTTCTGTGGCGACGACGCGTCCGGGCGGCATCTTCGCGCCCAGGTAGCGACGTTCCTTAATAGCAATCTCGGTCGCGCTCACGTTGACCATCACCTTTCTCAGGATAATGAGCAGCACTATGAGCGCTATGAAGCCTACTACGGCGACGGGGACTACGGCCCACAGGTCAATGTTTTCCATTGCAATCCTCTTTCCGAAGTGGAGGACGGGTGAAGGGATAAGAGAGCCTGTCTCTCATCCCTGATTCCTATCCCCCGATGTTTGCGCCTCGCGCGAGCTCGCGGCGAAGCGCGGCCAGTTTCAGTTTCAAGAGAAAGCCCCGTCCGGAGCCCCTCTCGTTCTGCGACAATACCCAGTACTCGCTCTCGCACAATGAGCACAGCTCTTCGGCCGAAAGGCCCTGTATGCGGTTCTGCCGCCAGTACTCAAGAGCCGTTTCGACTGTCTTACGGTAAAGCGCCGCGTCGTTTGCGAGCGCGCTTATGTGCAGCATCTTTGCCGTGGAGCCCCTGTCGGGCGCGGGCTTCCACGCTTCCATGAACCTTTCCGCCAAAGGGCGGTTCACCCGTAGGGGCGGCGTCTCCCGCAGCATGTAAGAGACGAGCGCCAGCACTTTTTTATCCGAGTCCGCCTCTTTCAGAAGCGCGTTCAGGACTTCGTCATAAAAGCCCTCGTCGCCAAAGCTGTGTGCATCAGCAAGCGCGCTTCTTTCTCCCGCGAAGGCGCGTGCAAGGATGTCTGCACGGCTTCTTTCACGTTCGGCCGTGGCGGCTTCTTCGTCTAACTGCTTTTGCTGGCTGGCAGTTTCCTCTGCGAACAGCCCGCCCCAGCCGGACGCGGACGGCGGCGGAAGGCTCTCGCCCTGCCGCGCCTTCAGGCGGGGCGGACTTTCCTGCCGCCGGTAAACGACGTAGATGATTGCGGCTAATAGTAGAAAAGAGGTGATGAGAACGGTGACCATTTAGGCCCTGTGTCGGACTCGCCCTGTGCGCTGGCTTTCCAAAGATTTCGCACTTCTGCCGGGGCTCATCTGACAGCAAAGCATTAT
>DATELK010000206.1:0-1810 GCA_035276685.1 Pyrinomonadaceae bacterium
CGCCCACGCGTTCAGGTAATACGCTCCCACGGTCGGGACGAGAATGATGTAAAGAACCACCAGCCAGATGAGCGCGCCCGCGCTCCTGACAGACTCGCTCCCGGCCATGCTCCAAGCCCCCACGGGCAGAGTAAAGAGAGTCCCGAAGATGAAAACCCATGTGATGACGTGGAGCGCCCCGTATCGCTTGAGCATATCTTTTGAGATGGCTATGTACGCGCCGTAGCAGATTGAGTTGGCGACAATCAGAAGGTTCCCGAGCGTCGTGTTGGCGGAGAAGTCCGCGCGCATAGGGTCTACCAGATAGACTACGCCTGCGGCGGCCAGAATGATGCCTAAGATTCTGCGCCACGAGACGCGGTCAAGCCCGAGCAGTAGACAGACCAATAGCGTGAAGACAGGAATGGTCGTGCCCAGGAGCGTGGCGTTGACGACCGTGGTGTAGGACAAGCCCTTGACGAAGAGAAACTGGTTGAGGACGACGCCGAGGATGCTGTAAAGCACAAGGAGCGCGTAGTCTTTGCGGCTGATAGACTGAGCGCGTCCCAGAATTTTTTGAAGAAAGACGAAAGCAATCGCAGCGCCGCTTACGCGAAAGGCCACGAGCGCCGTCGGCGGCAGAGCGCGCAAGGCAATCTTGCCGAAGATAGGCCAGGTGCCGAACATGACCTGCACCATGAAAAGCGCAACGTGCGGGGCATACGCGCCCTGCCGCACTCGCCTACTGCGCTCATTCAACAACAGACCTTCCCCTTCAGGTAAGGGCAGGTCAGAACCGCCTGCGGTAGCGGGCGGGTATTAGTAGGGCTAGAATGATGATTAATGTTAGACCCACCTGCTACCGCAGGCGGTTCTGACCTGTTTGTCATCAGCCTCTGCACCTACGAATATTCCCCAGCCTTAGCGCCTGTGCCTTCGCCCGTCTGCTCGGGGTCGTTGCCGGAAGCGTTGCCGGGCTCCTGTTTATCCTGACCGCTTTGATTGTCCGAGCCCGTTTGCGATTGGTCTGACTCTTCACCAGCCGGTTGATTCTGTCCCGGGTTTTCCTGTTCTGCCATCTCTCCTCCTAAACTTGTCACACAATCAGGTAGAGCGGATTTTCCAGTATGCGCTTGAAGGTCTGTAGGAACTGCGCGCCCGTCGCGCCGTCTATGACGCGATGGTCGCAGCTCATGGTGACGCGCATGATTTGTCTCACCGTCACCTGTCCGTCTCGCGCGACCGGCACGGGCTTCATCTCGCCTACGGCCAGTATTGCAGCCTCGGGCGGGTTGATAACGGCTGTGAACTCAGTGATGCCGAACATCCCAAGATTGCTGATGGAGAAGGTCGCGCCCGTGTACTCTTCGGGCTTCAAGCGGCGTGAGCGCGCCCGCTCTGCCAGCTCGCGCACTTCCGAAGCAATCTGAGAAAGAGATTTTTTGTCGGCGGAGCGAATGACCGGAGTAATCAGGCCGTCTTCTATGGCAACGGCGACGCCTATGTCTGCGCGCTCGTAGTAACGAATCGTCTTCTCCTGAAATGAAGCGTTGACCTGCGGGTGCTCTATCAGGGCCGCAGCCGCCACCTTTATGATGATGTCGTTGACGCTTATCTTAAGCTCAGGATTCAGAGCCTTGAGAGAGCTTCTAAGCTCGGCCACGTTGTCCATCTCGATTTCTGTCGTCAAAAAGAAATGCGGCACGGGGCCAATGGACGTGACCAGCCGTCGAGCTATGACGCGACGAATCTCCGACATGGGCTCTTCGCGATAAGGCGACGCGCCGAAGATTTCAGGCTGCTTCGTGGGCGCGGCAGGCTCCACCGCGCG
>DATELK010000207.1:0-8035 GCA_035276685.1 Pyrinomonadaceae bacterium
CGGTAGCGGGCGGGTATCAGGCTTGAGTAAAACCCGCCCGCTACCGCAGGCGGTACTGACCTGTTTTCTACTGTGTGGCGAGGGCGGTCTGAATGGCCTGGTCTAGCTCTGCCGGGAGGGTCTTGTCGTAGCCTATGAAGTGTTTGACCAGACGGCCCTTTCTATCGAAGACTATGGTTTGAGGGATGGTGTCGTTCGTGCCCAGATATAGATTGACAAGCTCCGTGTCCGGGTAGCCGAGCGCGTACTGTATACGGTAGTCGCGCACAAACTGAGGCACGAGCGGGCGGTCGTCCGGCCCCCCGACGTTGAGGCCGACTATGTGCAGGCCCTGCGCGCCGTATCGCCGCTGTAGCTGTATCAGCTCCGGAATCTCTTCGCGGCACGGCGGGCAGTAGGTGGCCCAGAAGTCCAGCACCAGCACCTGTCCCGCGTAGTCGGCCATCTTCATGCGGCGACCGTCCAGCAGCGTGAATCCGTACTGGCTGGCGTCCGCCGAGACGGACGCGGGCGGCATGGGATATTGAGAGACGGGAGCGCGTGTTCCGGAAGGAGTGTTACCCGTCTGCGAAATCAGCTTGGGCGTGTTGCTGCAAGCCGCAGAGAGCAGCAGAGAGAGCGTCATCAGGAGCCCTGTAGTCAACCGCCGCGAGCCGCCGGATTTGAGAAAGCCTTGCATCTTCTATTCGTCCTCGGATGAGATGCCATCGTTTGACATGGGCTCTGTCGTCTCGACCTCGACCGAGGGAGATTCCGGGCCGGGCACGCGATATTCCTCGTTAGCCCAGCGGCCAAAATCTATCAGCTTGCAGCGTTCGGAACAGAAAGGGCGGAAGGGATTGTCTTGCCACTTAACCGGCTGGTCACAGATTGGACACTTCATAAAGCAGAGTTTAGAGGTCAGCGTAAGACCTGCGACTGACCTCTTTTCTTAGAACATGGCTAGCGATTCGGGCCGCTTAATCAGAATCTTTCGATTAACGAAATCAATGATACCCTCGCGGCGCATGGCGTTCAAGCGCACGGTCACGCTCTCGCGCGTGGAGCCCACAATCGAAGCTATCTCCCTGTGAGGAAGAGGTATGTCTATCAGTACGCCCTCGTTTTCGTTGACGCCGTAGCGGCGGGAGAAATCCACCAGCAGCTTTTCCAGGCGCGCAGGGATGGCGTCCAGGGCAAAGTCCGCCACGCGGCGCTCGGCGCGAGAAAGGCGTTGACCGATAAGACGGAAGGTGTAATCATAAAGTTCGTGGTTTTCGGCCATCCCCCTTTTGAACTCCCCTACAGGAATACGCACGACGCGCACCTGTTCGTATGCCACGGCGCAGTTTTCGCGCTGGCCGTCGGCATAGAGCGCTGAGTCGCCGAAGAGCGAGCCCGCGGGCAGTATGTCTATCACGGCCTCGCGCTGCGTCCCCTCTTCAATGCGGCAGAGCTTTATACGGCCGTGCTCTATGACGTAGAGAGAGTCGGCCGAGTCGCCCGATTTGTATATGAAGCGGCGGCGGCGGTAGTCGTAAGACGAAGAGCTGGCCGCGAACTGCATGAGCGTGGGCTGGCTCAGGGTCGAGCCGAAATCTGATTTACCGATAATTGCGGCACGCTCGGCCAGGGTAAGATCACAAGCGCGTTTGGCTGGCATAGTGTTAAAATTCCTCTCCGAGAGGTTATCAGGATAAAAGGCTCGCGTGGGGCCTTAATAGAGCAGGCGCTACGTCCCCGGTGCGGCAGATAAAGAGATACACGCTCAACGATTGCGGATAACTACGGAAATGTAAGGAAACAGGCTGAGCGAGGTATAACGGTCTTCAATTGTTGTTTGGAACGATTCCCAGGATGAGTTCAAAAAAACTTCTTGCGCTTAAACGAAGCGCCCTCTGAAGAAGCGTCACTTTAGCATGAAGCATGAAAGGTGCGCAAGAGGCTTTTCGCGCAAGGGACGGCTATCGGAATATGTTGATTAAACAGAGCGTCCTGGTGGTGGACGACGATGATGACAAACGACTGCTGCTGAAGGTGGCGCTGGAGATGGCCGGCTACGAGGTGGAGACGGCTCGTGACGGTGCCGAAGGGCTTTCGGCCGTGGAATCCTTCCAGCCTGACCTGATTATCACGGACGTGATGATGCCCAGGATGGACGGCTACGAGTTCGCGCGCAGGGTTCGCGACAATCCCAATACGCGGTTCATCCCGATTATCATCCAGACGGCGGCGCGCAACGACGCCAAGGACGCGAGGCGCGGCTCCGAAGTCGGCGCGCTCGGCTACATCACAGACCCTACGGACTTAGACCTGCTGCTGGCACGCGCTCAGACGCTGCTGGATTTCAAGAACTATCTGGACACCTGCGAAGAGGCGGCCTTCACAGACCACCTGACGGGGCTGGCCAACCGCCGCCGCTTCGAGCGCCAGCTTGAGCGAGAGATTACGCGCACGCTGCGCTACACAAGGCCCTTCTGCCTGCTCCTGCTCGACATAGACCACTTCAAGCAGGTCAACGACTCCTACGGCCACGAGGCGGGCGACGAATCCATACGCCGTATTGCTAAAATCCTTCAGGCAGGCACTCGCGGCATAGACACGGCCGCGCGCATAGGCGGCGAAGAGTTCGCGCTGCTGCTGACGGAGACGGAGCTATCCGGCGGGCTGGAAGTGGCAGAGCGCCTGCGTCTCGCCATCAAGGCCGAAGGCATCCCAATAGTCGGGAGCGTGACCGCTAGCTTCGGCGTGGCGGAGTTCCCGCTCTGCGCGCCCACGGGGAGAGAGCTGCTGGCGGCGGCCGACGCGGCCATGTACGAGGCCAAGCGGCAGGGGCGCGACCGAGTCATCTCAGCCCCTACCGACGACTCAGGGGCGAACCCCGCGCAGGGGCTGAACGTACTAGAAAAGCGAGGGTAAAGAATTTCGAGGTAACGGATGAGCGATTATAGAGATAAGCTGGACGAGTGGCAGCGCGCGGCGCGTCGCAAGGCGCGCGAGCTTGATGAGAAGTACGGTATTAAGGACAGGCTGGAAGATGCTGCGGACGTGGCTCAGGACGCCGCGCGCAAAGGAGCCGAGACCTTCGCCACGGGCGCTGAGCGTGCGCGCACGGAGGCAGAGCGACTGACGGACGAGTTCGAGGTAAAGGAACGTGCGCGTCGTGCCGCCGAAGAGGCCGCCAGACGTGCGCGCGAGGCTTCAGAGACCTTCAGGGCCGCCGCCGGTACTGCCAGCGAGAAGGCCGAAGAGGTCTTCGACTCCGCCAAGAGGTACTACGAGCGGGGCGCGCAGGTCTTCGACTTAGGCGCGCGTGTCACACGCGCAGGCGCTGCCGCAACCACAGGCGTCTTCAAGGCGGGCGGCTGGATTAGAGAGAACCCCGGCAAAGCCGCGCTCACAGCCTTCTCGCTCGTCTTGGGCGTGCGACTCGGGGCCAGCTTTCCGGCTCTCGACGTGGTGCTGATTGGCTCGCACCCGCACTGGCTGACGCACTCCGCGCTCCCCGTTTACGGGCTCAGGAAAGCGGGTCAAAAGTTCGACGAGTATCTGAAGCGGCAGGAGAAGTTGATTAGTGAGGGCGACGTTGACGCTGCGGAGCGCTCGCGCGTGGAGTTCGAGAGAAAGATTGTGAAGTACGTCGGAGCACCGCTCCTCGGCGCATTCAGCTGCGCGGCGGGCGCAGCCATGTGGGCGCAGATTTTTCAGCCCGGGCAGATAACAGGCGCTCCCATCAGCTGGCTCCTCGGCGGCAATCCCTTCCTTGACGGCGTCTGGCTCTTCGCCAACGGCGTCATATGCTTCCAGCAGGGCTACAAGTTCTTCATGATTGCGCTGGCGGATGACAAGCAGGTCGAGAAGCTAGTCAGGGAAATCAAGGGCCTGCTGCCGGCCGCAGAGAGTGCCTGAGCAAATTCTTCCGGTCAACCAAAAGATTAAAGCGGGCATCTCTCAGGGAAAGAAAGAAGAGGATGGATTATGAATCTTAAACGTGTCTCGCTCTACCTGGTCGTCGCCATTTTAACTTTCGTCATAGGCTTGTCCGCAAGCATGCTGTTCGGAGCAAAGCTCAACCCGTTCTCCTCGAATCGCCAGTCGCGCCGTAGCTGCGCTCGCCTGACGGCCCTGCCCGACCACAGAAGCAGAATAACCGTCTACACCGTCTATCGCCCGGACGGCACCATCGTGAAATCCTACGAGGTTGATAAGGCCTACGGCCTTGAAAGGCTGGGCACAATCACGAGCGATGAAGCGCCCGCGCCTCCTGCTCAAATCACTTCCGGTAATAAGTAAAGGTTCGGGTTCTTCTTCTTCTATCCGAGAATCGTGATGGGGAAGGGCCAGAACGATAGTATGAAGACGACGAGCGTGCAGACGGCCACGACGATGCGCCCGAGCCCTAGCCGCTCGCGCTCGCGTCCCGCCTGCGGGTGGCGCATCCTCAGCATCACCGCCAGCAGCACCGCGTAGAGAAAACCGCTCGGCGCGCTGTGCCACACCCACCCAAGCACAGCCAGCGTCGCCATAGTGAAGAAAGCAATCGTCCCAATCAGCTTGTGAGCACGCGCGCCGAAGAGCGAGAAGGTGGCGTGCCCGCCGTCCAGCTGCCCCACCGGCATCAGGTTCAAGCTCGTCACCAGAAGCCCTATCCACGCGGCGAAGTAAAAGGGATTGCCCGAGCTGTACGAGTCCAGGTGAATGCCCGCGACCTGCGCTATCAGCCGAAAGAGCAGCGGGTCGTTAAAGATTATGCCTCCGTCCGCGAGCGGCGGCGCAGGATGCGACAACAGGACTCCTATGATGCTTATGGGCAGCGCTACTACGAAGCCCGCGAGCGGGCCCGCCACTCCTATGTCGAAGAGAGCGCGTCTCGAAGGAATGGGCGATTTAATCTTGATGAAAGCGCCGAAGGTTCCCGCCAGAAAGAGCGGCGGGGCCGGGATGAAAAAAGGGAGCGTCGCGTCCACGCCGTAGCGGCGGCAGGCTACGTAGTGGCCCGCCTCGTGCGCCGTCAGAATCATCAGCAGCGAGGCGGAAAAAGCCAGCCCCTTCATGAGCAGCGCGGGCTGCGTCAAAGCCTGCATGATTAGCTGGCTGGTCGCAGTCGCATAATAAATAGGGATGTAAAACAGGTACTCAAGATAGCCTGAGGGCGCGGGCACGTTCTGCGCGGGGAACTCCGTGACGGACAGCATGACGCCCGCCAGCGTCGTTGAGAAAACGGTAAGCAGCAGAAGCAGTGCGTGCCGCCGCCATTCGCGTGCCGTAGGCCGTGCCGCTCGCCTGCGCGCAGTCGCGGGCGCGGGCGCATCCAGAAATGGTGGTATTGCCTGTACTGATTCGGACACTTTCTAAAAACTCGGCCTCTTGTTAGATGAAAATGGCGACCGCGCGCATTCGGAAAAGACTGTCCGTTACTGGCGGTCGCCTCTGCTGTCTTAGATGTGTCAAGGAAGCCTCACGCGGCCTCTAAAATTCAGAGCTCACCGGAGGCTTCGCCCGGAGAGTCGTTGCCGTCGTCCTGTTCGTGCTCGTCCTCGTCGCCGAAGCCGTGCGCCTGTAGCTCCTTGCCCGGCTTGAAGCGAATGGTCTTCCCCGAAGGAATGGCCACCTCTTCGCCGGTGCGAGGGTTGCGGCCCACGCCTCGCTTTCTGGGCTTGACGACGAAGACCCCGAAGCCTCTAAGCTCAATCCTCTCGCCACGGGTCAGCGCCTCTTTCATCGAATTAAAGAGAGCATCCACGGCCTGTTCGGCCTTCATCTTAGGTACGCCCGTGCGGTCTGCCACACGGTTTACTATGTCGAGTTTAATCACTTTTCGCGGGCCTCCAAATCCCCTCTGTAGTCAGCTCGGAGCCACCTGAATCTTGCGGAAGTGTCAGCGTTGACGGTACTGCCTGCGATGATAGAGACGGCAAGCTAAAGCTGTCAAGGGAAAGGAGAAAGCCGGATTGTTCAGCCGCTCAGGCAGGCTCTTTGAATCGGGCGCGGAACTCTTTGAAGTCAACTCTCAGGAACATAACTTCCGAGTGCGCTTTGCTGGCAATGCCGTCTATCTGGTCTAAACGAATATCTATGTTGAAGAGCTGGTTTTCTACTGTCTCCAGCCGCCTTTCAACAGCAGAAATTCGCTCTTCCATGCTGGAAAGTCGCGTTTCTACATTTGAAAAACTAATTTCTACATTGGAAAGACTAGTTTCTACGTTGGAAAGCTGCGTTTCCACGCCGGAAAATCGTGTTTCCATATTGCTAATGCGCCCGTTCATGGAAGCGAACCCTGCGCGCATCTCTTTGAGGATAGTTTCCATCATAGGTTTGGTAGGAGCCTCATCTGACATCGGTTTATGCCTTCCTTCAAAATGATAGATGAGGTGATTTAGAAATAAACCTAAAGAGTGGAGATGTCAATGACTCATTAACTTTGAGATATGGGTGTCGTCAGCCCTTCGGCTTTCGTTGACAAAGCTGGCTTCTGCCCGCTAACCTCAAATGTTTAAATTATGGCGGCGTCGAAGACAGTGACTCGGCCGCTTTCCGTAGACAGAGAGTAGATATGTTCGGATTCAAAAATCGCCGCGCGCCCATGTTCGGCAAGCTCAGCGCTGACGACGACAAGGACATAGAGATTCAGAAGCCGCGCCTTGAGAACAGACAGGGCTTCTGGTCTGAAGCGCGGCTGCTCGTGCGCGACCTGATTTTCGCGTTGATGTTCGCTACCCTGATGGTCGTCTTCGTCATTCAGCCCGTCAAGGTAGAGGGCACGTCCATGCTCACGCGGCTGCACGACGGCGACCGCATCTTCGTCAATAAGCTCATCTACTACGGGATGCCAAAATTGCAGCGCGGCGACATAGTAGTCTTCTGGTATCCGAACGACCCTTCGAAGAACTACATCAAGCGCATAGTCGGACTGCCGGGCGAGACTGTAGAGGTGCGCGAAGGGCGCGTCGTTATCAACGGCGTAGAGCTGGACGAGCAATACCTTGACCCGCACCTGAACGTGGGCCACATGTCCTTGCAGCCCGTGCTGGTCAAAGACCATTACTATTTCGTGATGGGCGACAACCGGGACAACTCGTCGGACTCTCGCTACTGGGGCCTGGTGCCGGAAAAGTATATCTACGGCAAGGCGCTCTTCCGCTACTGGCCGCTCGCGGACGCCAGCGTCATCTCGCACGAAGAGAACTACCGGAACATCCCGCCGAGCGCCCGGCGTGAGGGCGAGACGCCCGAAGGCGCAGAGGATACGGACGAGCAGTAGTTGTTGTTGTAGCAGACAAGAGAGCAAGCATGGTTGATTGGCTCCGCCTTTTTTTGATGATGTTCTATGCGCCCGTGCGAGCCATGAGTGGAGTGCGCGACCGCGCCCCCTTGGGCCCGGCGCTTCTTCTGGCGCTCGTCGCGCAGGCTCTCTACACAGTCTTCACGCAGAGGTTCTATCTAAACGGCGCAGTCCACTTTTGGCTCACCATCACGACGCTCTTTCAGTCGCTCCTTTTTATAGCCATCATCTTCGTGCCCGTGACGTTGCTCGTAGCCAATCTCCTTGAGCGGCGCGGTAGCTACAGGCTGGTCTTGCAGCAGGAGTACGCGAGCCTTGCCTCTACATTCTTTTATAGCTGGGCCGTGGCGAACGTCATAGGGATGCCGCTTGCGCTTCTGGCCAACACGAGCGGCTATCAGGACAGCTACGTGCAGGACTCAATCGAGCTGGTGAGGCGTTTTCAAGGGACGCTCAATCTTCCGCCCGAAGCCATGGCGGAGCTTCTCAACCCGCGCACACACGCCAGCAATCTCTATCGCATGATTGTGCTGCCCATTTTCGGCATCGGGACGGTGCTCGCGGTGCGCGAAGTGTTTCGTCTTTCAGTCCTGCGCTCGCTCGCGTCTATGGCCCTGAGCATCGTCGTCACTTACATCGCGGCGATTCTTTTCCTGCCGCTCTTCGGGTCGCTCCTGGCTTCGCCCTTCCTGCTCCTGATGCTCTTCCTGCTGGGGCGCGGCTACGTGGGCGAGCTTACGCGAGCGGCCTCCGCGCGTGCCGCGTTTAAGAAGA
>DATELK010000208.1:0-10894 GCA_035276685.1 Pyrinomonadaceae bacterium
CCCGCTACCGCAGGCGGTACTGACCTATTTCTTACTTGCTCTTTTAGCTTTTTCATTTAGAATCGGCTTGAGAACTGATTCCTCGTGCGAGTCTTAAGCCAACCCGTCACCATTGAAAACATAATCGGGACGCACAGGGCGCGACGCTCGGAGATTGAGGCGCGGCTGGCGGAGTTTCGTCGTGTCTGGACGGAGCGCTCGGACGCGCGGCTCTGGGAAGAGCTGGTCTTCTGCATCTTTACCGCGGGGGCTTCGGCGCGCATGGGCCTGCGCTCGATTGAGGCCGTGCGCCACCTGCTAGACTCCGGCACGGAGGAGGAGTTGGCCGCCGCCCTTCAATCGCGTCACCGTTATCCGAACTCGCGCTCGGGCTACATAGCCGTGACGCGCGAGTACCTGCGCGCCGATTGCGGCATGCGTCTTTACGAAAGATTGGAAGGGTTCAGAGACCCTCTTGAGAGGCGCGACTGGCTGGCCAGAGAGCGCGGCATAAAGGGGCTGGGCTACAAGGAGTCTAGCCACTTCCTCCGAAACGTGGGCTTTAGCGGCTACGGCATTCTGGACAAGCACATCCTGCGAAGCCTAGCGGAGCTTCAGGTCATAGAGACGCCTCAGCCGCCCACTACGCGCGCACGTTACCTTGAGACAGAAGAGCGATTGAAGCGTTTCGCGCGAGACATACGAATTGATTTCGACGAGCTTGACCTTGTCCTGTGGTCTATGAAGACGGGTGAAATTTTGAAGTAAGGAAGAAAAGATGAACTCCCTAATCTCCTGCCCAAGCCTTAAGCATCGGCTCCCCTCGCACTTCAGAAAAATCACGAGCCTTGCCTTCTCCCTCGCGCTCCTGCTCTTCGCGTTCGCGGCCGCAGACGTTGCCGCCTACGCGGACGACAGCAAGACGCGCAGCCGCGCCGAGCGAGCGCTTCGTGAAGGCGATTACGAGACGGCCGAAAAGCTCTTTCGCGAGCTGCTGGGTAAAGACGCCTCGGACAAGCCCGCGCGCCTGGGCCTCAGCTACGCGCTATTGAAGCGCGGAAGCCTTCAGGACGCATACGATCACGCCGCGCGAGTCATAGCCACCGACCCGCTCTCGGCACGCGCGCACGCCCTGCTGGGCTCTTCCATTCTGGCCTCGGGCGATTTCCGTATGGCTGTGGAAGAGTTTCGCACGGCGCTCGGGTTGAAGGACAACGACCCGCTGGCGATTGCTGGCATGGCGCTCATAAGCTTCTACGAGAATCGGCTGGACGAGAGCATCGTCGGCCTTCGCCGCGCAGTCTTCCTTGACCCGCGCGAGCCTGACTTCATATACAACCTGGCAATCGCTGCTGCGCGCTCGGAGCGCTACAAGGAGGCGGCCGACGCTTACGAGCGCTTCCTTGAGATTGCGCCGCGCTACGACGAAGACCGCCGGGCGCGCATTAAGGGCTTGATAGATTTCCTGCGCTACCTTGGCGGGCGACGCAGCCTCTACGACATCGGCGGCCCGGAACGTGTGGACGTTCCCTTCGAAGCGCCGGACGGACGGCCCATCATACAGGTTCGCGTCAACGGCCAGCGCGAGCCCTTCCGCTTCGTGCTGGACACCGGCTCGGGCATGTGCGTCGTCTCAGACCGCGCGGCAGAAAGGCTGGGGATGAAGCCCGTGGCGCGTGGCGGGATGGCGCGCGGCTTCGGCGGCGGCGGCCGCTTCGAGATTGTCTACGGCTTTCTCTCGTCGCTTGAGATAGGCGGGGCGAAAATCGAGAGCGTGCCCGTCTACATTCGACGCTTCTACGACGAGAAGGTTCCCGTGGACGGCTACATAGGCATCTCTGCGATTGCGAAATTTCTGACCGTGGTCGATTACGGGGCCCACACCTTCTCGCTCGTGCGAGCGCGCGACAACACGCCGCTTTCGGTCTCAAGCATGGTCTTCAAAAACAGGGAAGGAAAGGTGGAGCCTCAGCCAGCCTCCGTCCCGCTTCGCACTACGTCGAGCGGATTCCTTTCGAGCGAAGTGCGCCTCGCGGGAGTGGACAAGCCGCTGAACTTCATAGTGGACACGGGCGCGAGCATCTCCGTCATCTCGGAGAAGCTGACCGAGGACGAAGAGATAAGCCGCTTTGCTCAGGCCACGAAGATGAAAGTCTTCGGCGCGGCGGGCATAGAGGAGAACGTAGGCATGCTGCTCCTGCCGCGTGTGCAGATAGGCCAGCACGCGCGAGAGAAGGTCGCGGCAGCCGTGCTTGACCTGGACACCATCAACGAGACCACAGGCTTTGTGCAGACGGGCGTGCTCGGCGGAAACTTCCTCAGGCAGTACCGCCTGACCTTCGACTTCCAGCGAGCGCTTCTCTTGCTTGAGCCCATCAGGAACGAGTCCAAGCAGGGCGACCTTCCCTCCAGCGGAAGCGCCGCGCAGCCTCTCTAAAGCGAGCGCCCACGTCATGAAGCAGAGCCTTTATCTTGAGACATCCGTGATTGGCGCTTACCTTGATAACGGCGAGCCTTTCCGCCGCGACCTGACGATTCGCTGGTGGGAGCACGAGCTGCCGGAATACCGTTCGGTCGTCTCGCCGCTCGTTGAGCGAGAGCTTGAGCGCACGCCCGAGCCTCACCGCACGGGCTACCTGAAATTAATCAAGCCGCTTGAGCAGGTGGAGCTGACAGACGAGGCGGCCATCCTTGCAGAAGGCTACATCTCGCGCGGCATCTTTCATCGCAAGTTCATAGCCGACGCCGTTCACGTCGCGCTCGCCTCCTTTCACAAGATAGATTACCTTGTGACGTGGAACTTCGGGCACCTGGCCAACGTCAGGCGTCAGGCGCGCATACGACTCTTCAACACGGCCGCAGGCTTCTTCGTGCCGATGATAGTCACGCCCGAGTTCCTCGTCTCTGAAGCGACCGAGCGGGAGATTAGCGAATAGCAGGCGGCGAGTAAAAAAATAGGCGAGCCTTTTTTCCTCTTCTCTATTTACTTCACGGGATTTACTCTTTACTATTCTACGCATGTACCGCAAGCCTAGATTTCTGGAGGTGCTTCACGAGATTCGTGAAGAGATGTCGCGTGAAGCAGATTACGACGTTGATCTCTTCATGGAGATGGTGCGCTCTCGGCGTAAGCCGCAGCACGGGCCGGAGCGAAACATCAGAGGCTTTCGCAGCCGCGCGCCTCGCCGCAGTGAAGAGAGTGAAGTTGCATCAGCGACTTCTCATAGACGAAAGAGACGCGTTGCGAGATAATGCGTGCATCTCTTCTATCATGTCGGATAAAATACAAGCACTCATTGCCGAACAAGTTGATACAGCTCTTCTGTTATGGACGTAACGTTTGAGACCATCGGACTTGAAGTCCCGAGCGAGAAAGCTTTCAATCATCTGGCGGAGCGCGCCGGAGACCAGGGCGAGCCGACACAGCTTACTCGTCGCGGCGCTGTGCTGCACGGCCGCTGCTGGAAGCTAGGCGAAGGATTGGAAGTCTGGACGGTGCTTTACGAATCGGGCACGGGCGACATCTTCTATGCCGATTGCCGTCCGGGCTTTCGCGCCCGCTACACTCAGCGCATCAGCCCCTGGGCGCTCACGGAGTATGACGAAGAGGGCGAGGCTGTCGTTCACGGCTACTGCGACGGCACGGACACGGAAGTCCTCTTCGAGTTGCAGAACCTGACCGAGGTTGGAACGGCAGGCTTTCGCGCGCAGGAGCTTTACGTAGGACTATGCGGTCTGGCTTACAGGGCGCGCGTCTGCCAGAGACAGCGAAGCGTGCGCTGGGAGCCTCTGGAAAAAGCAGCGCCCCAGCGAGCAGCGCATGAGAACGACTGGAGCCTCTCGGGCCGCATCATCGCCTTTAAGCCGCTCAGGAATCCTATCTCGGGGAACGAGCTTTACTGGGTCTACCTTGACCTTGAGCGGCTCAAGCTGGAAGTTCTGGTCAACCGCAGGGCACTGAGGGGCGGGCCTCTAACTGTGGGCGCTATGCTTTCCGCAGAGGTCTGGCTACAGGGTCACGTTCTGGACGAGCGCGCCTTGTGGCTGCGCTACGAAGGAGTCGACCGCGCCCTTGACATCGGCGAATACTGGCTAGGCCTGAGACGAAGAAACTGAAATAGTTTTTAGTAAACAGTTTTCAGTTTTCAGCAGGAAGTTACGCCTTGCTTTTTCTGAAAACTGAGAGCTGAAAACTGAAAACTGGTCTTTAATGAAACGGCGCGTCCTGCTTATCTTCATCCTCCTTCTACTACTCAGCGCGGCGGGTCTCTACTTCTTCAACCAGTACTGGATTCATCGCTACGACGCTCTGATAGAGCGGCAGGCGAACATCTATCGCCTGGACCCTGACCTCGTCTGGAGCGTCATCTACGAAGAGACCTACTTTCGCCCCTGGAAGATTGGCGCGGACGGTGAGATTGGCCTCATGCAGGTGACGCCCACCGTGGGCCGCGAGTGGGCCGCGCAGACAGGCATGCGCGAGCTTGAGCGGCAGATGGCCGCAGACCCGCAGAGCCTGCTTCAAGACCCCGAGAAGAATATTCAGATTGGCTGCTGGTATCTGGAGAAATTTTACGAGCAGTACAGAGACGTTCCCGGCACTGAGGCGCGAATGGTCGCGGGCTACAACGCCGGGCCTACGCGCGTCTCGGATTGGAGCCGCACGTCACAGGGCGGGCGCGTTCTCTCCGAAGCCGAGTTCATCAACAACATCAACATCGCTTCGACCAAAAATTACGTCACCTCCATACTTGAGCGCTATCGCTCTTTGAAGAGCAGGCGGGCTCGCGCCACCAGCAACATAGACGGCAATCAAGTAGAGCGCGCACAGGAAGCCAGGGCGGGGACTCTTGGCCCGTGACCTACCGGCAGCTTCTAAAGGGGAACGCGAACTTTCGCCGCCTGTGGACGGGGCAGGTCGTCTCGGAGATAGGAGACTGGCTCAACAACATAGCCGTGCTGGCGCTGGCCGTGCAGGCCGCTGGCGTTGGACGCGAGGGACGCGCGCTCGCCATCTATGCCATAGCCAGACACCTTCCGCTCTTTCTCTTCGGCCCCATCGCGGGCGTAGTGGTTGACCGCATGGAGAGACGACGCGTGATGATACTGGCGGACATCACGCGCGCTCTTCTGGCGCTAGGGTTTCTGCTGGCGGGAAGCTTCGCGGCGCTGCCCGTCATCTACACCGTCGGGGCGACGCTCTTCGCCGTCTCAGCCTTCTTCAACGCCGCGAAGCGGGCAAGCATCCCCACGCTGGTTCAGAATACGGACGAGCTGCTCGCGGCCAACTCTCTTTCCGCTTCCACTACCGCCGCGACCATAGCCGTAGGCTCCGCGCTCGGCGGCCTCGTAGCCACCTTCGTAGGCCGCAACGCCGTCTTCATCTTAAACGCCCTGACCTTCCTTCTCTCGGCAGAGATGATTCGACGCATAAGCAGTACGGGAAAGAGTGAGGACGCGCGCGTCAGTCATGATGAAAGCCATGCTGTTGAAGAAGCAGTAGAGCCGCTTTCATCAAAGCCGCGCCGCCTCTCTCCCTTGAAGGCTCTGCGGCGCGCGTTCGTTGATTTTCGTGAAGGCTTGCGCTACGTGCGAAGCGTGCATGTATTGTCCGCCATCTTCATAGTCGCGGCCGGTTGGGGCTTCGGCAACGGCGTGGCGCGTGCGCTTTATAGCATCTTCGGCGCGCGTCTTGGCGAGCGCGCGGCCTCAGGGCTGGTTGAGCGCCCCACGGACTTCGGCATCTCCGTCCTCTTTGTGGCGATGGGGCTTGGCGGAGTCATGGGAGCGCCTCTTGCGCGCCGCTTCAACGCGGGCTCAAGTGACAGCATGGGCTCTCGCATGGGACGCTCTATGATGTTTGACGGGGCGGGGCTCCTGGTCTTTAGCCTGATGCCTTCTTTGTGGGGAGCGGCGCTGGTGCTCGTGCTGCGCGAGATAAACTTCGCCATCTGGTGGACGGCGCAGCAGACGATTTTGATGAGCCGCACAGAGAACGTATTCGCGGGACGCATCTTCGCTTCGTATGAGACTCTGACGACGCTGATGATGGTCGGCTCTATGCTGGCGTCCGGGTTCGCGGCAGACCGCTACGGCATCAGGCCCGTCGCTGCCACGGGCGGCATCATCATCTCTCTTTCCGGCGCTACGTGGTTCCTGCTTCGCTTCAGAGAGAGAAGGCGGCACGCTTTCACGGATGTTCACGCGTCAAGATAGGGACTGAAGTTACACCTCTTGTTAAAATAGCTCCTGAGATGAAGATAACTCTTTATTGTGCGCGCTGGGTGCTGCCCGTAGAGGCTGAGGCGATTGAGGACGGCTGTGTGGCCGTCGAAGGCTCCTTGATTAAAGCCTTGGGCACGCGCGCCGCTCTGATTGAGAAGTACCCCGAAGGCCTGTTAGAGGATTTCGGAGAGGCCGCGATTCTTCCAGGCTTCGTCAACGCGCATTCTCATCTTGAGCTGACGGCGATGCGAGGCTTTCTTGAGCGTGAAGAGGGAGACTTCACAGCATGGCTCGCAAAGCTGACGCTTGCGCGCCTCAACCGCATGACGCCGGACGACCTATACGTCTCTGCCGCGTGGGGCGCTGCGGAGGCTGCGCGGTCGGGCGTGACGACTCTGGCCGACGCGAGCGACGCGGGCCTTGCTAGCCTCCGCGCGCTCCGCGACGTGGGGCTTCGCGGCGTAGTCCATCAGGAGTCGTTCGGGCCTGACCCGCGCATGGCGCGAGAGAATTTCGAGATACTGAGAGAGAAGGTGGGGGCGCTGCGAGAGTTTGAGACGGGGCTTGCGAGGGCGGGCATCTCGCCGCACGCGGTCTACACTGTGAGCGCGCCGCAGCTTGAGCTTCTGACTGCTTTCGCGCTGGACGAGAGCCTGCCGATGATGATGCACGCGGCAGAGTCAGAGGCGGAAGAGATGCTTGTGCGTGAAGGGGCAGGGCCGTTCGCGCGTAACCTCTCGGCGCGCGGCATAGAGTGGCGAGCGCCGCGCGTCTCCGTCATAGAGTATCTGGAAACGTTGGGCGTGCTGAAGGCTCAACCTCTTCTGGCGCACTGCATTCGCACGGACGAGGCTGACATGGAGAGAATCGTCAAAGCCGGTGCTGGTATCGCACATTGTCCGAAGTCGAATGCGAAGCTCGGGCACGGCCGAGCGCCCTTCGCGGGCTTCATCAACAGTGGCGCGCGTGTAGGCTTGGGCAGCGATTCCGTGGCGAGCAACAACCTCTGCGACATGCTTGAGGAAGCGCGCTTCGCGGCGCTCAACTCGCGCGCAGGAGGAGACAGGCTGGATTCGGGCGCGATGACGGGCGCTGGTGAAGCTCTGCGTGCCGCGACTTCCGGCGGCGCGCGTGCCGTACGCCTTGACGCTCTCACGGGCGAGCTTTCCGAAGGCTTGCAGGCAGACCTTGTGGTGGTTAATCTCAATGCCACGCATCAACTGCCCGTTTACGACGCGGAGAGCGCTCTTGTCTTCAGCTCTTCTGCGCGAGACGTTCTGCTGACGGTAGTGGCGGGCAGGGAAGTCTTCCGAGAGGGACGAGTCCTGACGATTGACGAAGAGCGACTCGGCGCTCGCATACGAGAGATTCAGGAGAAGCTGAGCGCCGCGTGACGCATAAAAGAGAGCCGGGCAGGTTTTTCTTATGATTCATCTGAGAACGGTCAATCTAAAGGCGGGGGCGAGGCGTGAGGACGCCTATCCCTTCAATCTTCCGCTCTTCAAAAAATTCAGGGGCGTCACTTTCAACCAGCCCGTGACCTTCTTCGTAGGCGAGAACGGCTCCGGCAAATCTACTTTGATGGAAGCGCTCGCGGCAGCGGTCGGCTCCGTCACTGTCGGCGGCGAAGACCTTCAAAGAGATGAAACGCTCAAGGCCGCGAGGCATACAGGCTCGCAGCTCAAGCTCGCGTGGCAGAAGAAGACCTCGCGCGGCTTTTTCCTGCGCGCCGAAGATTTCTTCAACTTCGCGCGCCGCATCAACCGCATGAGCGAGGAGCTGGAAGAGATGTCCAGGGAGTTCGAGGGATACCTTTCGGGCTACGCGCTTCAACTGGCTAAGGGCGCAGTGGGCGGGCAGCGCCGCGCGCTCTCGGAAAAGTACGGCGAGGACGCAGACGCTTACTCGCACGGCGAAAGCTTCCTGCGGCTGTTTCGTGAGCGGTTCGTGCCGGGCGGGCTCTACTTGCTGGACGAGCCGGAAGCGCCGCTCTCGCCGCAGAGGCAGCTGGCGCTTCTGTCCATGCTGAAAGAGATGGTCGAAGAGGACGCGCAGTTTATCATAGCCACTCACTCGCCAATCCTCATGGCTTACCCGGAAGCCGACATACTCAGCTTCGACCACGCGCCCGTGAAGAAGATTAATTACGACGAGACCGAGCACGTCTCTTTAACCAGAGCCTTTCTCAATAACCCGGAAGCCTTCCTGCGTCGCTTGTAGAAGGCGAAAAATCTATGAACATACTGGTGCTAAATTGCGGAAGCTCTTCGATTCGTTTCCAGCTGATAGAGACGGACGTTGAGCAGATTGCAGAGAACACTGACCACAGGCTCGCTCGCGGACACCTTGAGCGCATAGGCGGCGAAGCTGTCGTCACTCTTCACTCTGCTGGCCGTGAGCCGGAGAGATTGACGGCGCAGCTCAGGGACGTACGGGCGGCGGTGGAGTTCATCATTCGCTGGGCTTGCTCAGAAGCTTCGGGGATAAACGAGATTCAGTCGGTCGCGGACATTCACGCCGTAGGCCACAGGGTCGTGCACGGCGGCGAGCGCTTCACGCACTCTGTCCTTATCACGGACGACGTGTTGAGAGGCATAAAAGATTGCATAGACCTCGCGCCGCTGCACAATCCTGCGAACATCAAGGGCATAGTCGCGGCGCGTGAAGTCCTGGGAGCGGGCCTGCCGCAGGCCGCAGTCTTCGACACGGCCTTTCATCAGAGCCTGCCAGAGCGAGCATTCCTTTATGCTCTGCCTTACCAGTTCTATCGCCGCCATCGCATACGCCGCTACGGCTTTCACGGCACGTCGCATCGTTACGTGGCCTATCGCTACCGGCAAATCAGAGGCATCGCGCGCGAAGAGACGAACGTCATCACGCTGCATCTTGGCAACGGCTGCTCTGCGGCAGCCATCAAGGGCGGCGATTCGATAGACACTTCCATGGGCCTGACGCCTCTGGAAGGTCTGGTGATGGGCACTCGCTCGGGCGACATAGACCCCGCGATTGTGGATTTCGTCTCTGCCAAGGAAGGCCTGTCGCCTCAGGAGGTGGAGACACTTCTCAACAAGCAGTCCGGGCTGATAGGCATCTCCGGCTTGACGAACGACATGCGCGAGCTTCTGGCAGAAGCCAGTGAGAACAACGACCGCCGCGCCCGTCTCGCCATAGAAATCTTCTGCTACCGCGCGAAGAAATACGTGGGCTCTTACCTCGCGGCCATGGGCGGTGCAGACGCTCTGGTCTTCACGGGCGGCATAGGCGAAAACTCGCCCGAGGTTCGCGCTCTCATATGCGAAGGCCTAGAGTGGCTCGGGATTGAGCTGGACGAAGAGCGGAACTCTGCGCACACCTTGGGGCGCGAAGGCGTCGTCAGCCGCGAAGGCTCGCGACTTGCGGCCTACGTGATTCCGACAGACGAAGAGCTGCTGATTGCGCGCGACACTGTGCGCTCGGTTCGCGGCGTCCCCCAGAGGTTCTAACTGCTTTCGTGCAACTTTGGGTTGGGCATTGCGTTCTAAGCTTCGGGCGAGTCTTGCTACTCGCGGAAACAGAATAGGGGTGCTTTGTGATGTTGAGTATGAAAGCCTTGCTGCTTGCCGTGCTGCTCTCGTTTTCTTTGAGCGGCCCTGCGGCGTGTGATGCTCAGAAGAGGGGCAACGTGGGTAGCTCCAATCAGACGGGAAAGACTGGCGCGGCCGGGAATAGCCAGCCGGACGGCTCTCGCACTGATAATGCTAAAGGCGACTTGAAGACGCTCGCCGAGGGACAGCACAGCTCTGTCACGAACGCTTTCATCTTCACGGCGCGAGACGTCGAGACTTACAACGCGCTCAGAAAGCTGGTCACGAACCTGCCTGAGCAGAGCGCGGAGTTCTTCAAGTCGAATCAGGTGGTGGCGGCTTTCCTTGGAGAGCGGCGCACGGGCGGCTACAGCGTGCGCTTCACGTTGCCCGCGAACAGGACTCTTCGCGTCTCGGAGAGCGCGCCGCCCAAAGACTCCATGACGACACAGGCTATAACCTATCCCTTCGCGGTCGTCTCGGTGCCCGTTAGTCAAGAGCAAGCGCTGACGCTCGAACTGGGAAGCGTCTGGAACGATATGACGCGCGCGTATCAGGTCACGGGCGGCGAGTTCACCATGTCGGGCGGCATCATGGGGCGCAGCGAGAAGTTCGGAGTCACTGGAAGCATCTACGTCATGCGCGAAGGAGGGCTTGCGACCTTCCTCTTCAGCCTGGGGAACAGTGGCGGAGGTAAGCCGCGACTGCTGCGAGAGGTGGTGACAGGCGTCGTCGGCGCAGACGGCCGCGTGAGCATAGCCAGCATGAGCGCAGGCTCATTCGTAGACCCGCCAGCCGACGCCCTTAAAGCCACGGGACAATTCACAGAGAATGAGGGCAAGCTCTCGCTCACTTTCGAATCCATCCCCGGACAGATTGCCGACGGCTTCAACGGCAGAGGAACCTTAAACGCTTCGGCTACCGGGCCAGCGCCCGCAAAGAACAGGTGAGCATTGTTTTCAGCCCATGAAATGGGCGACATGTTAATAGCCCACGGCTAGCGCCGTGGGAACAAGCGTAAGAAAGAATCAATAAGCCCCTGAAAGGGGCGACATAAGAAATGTTAGCTTATGCCGCCCATCACGGGGCTTATCTTTTTCTACAACGTGTGTCCCATGACTTACGTC
>DATELK010000209.1:0-1712 GCA_035276685.1 Pyrinomonadaceae bacterium
TCATACTTAATCATGACTCTAGATAAACTAATACCCGCCCGCTACCGCAGGCGGTACTGACCTATTTACCCTTTTGATTGTTTTGCTTTAATACGTGAAGGCTGGCTCGCTGCTTCTCTTGCCGACACAAAAGGTTGACACTGCAAGCACAGCTATCTCAACATTATGGGCGAAAATCCCGGTAAAGTTCAGGCTTAGACGCTAAGCAAGGCACAAGGCTTGCTCTCTCATTGAGGGCGTGTGAATTTTTGCGCCTCCTCGCAAGCATTTTCAAGATTCTATTGAAGGAGCGGAACTGTTATGGCGGATGCAAGATTGGTAACGGGACTCTTTAAGACGCGCGTGGCGGCCGAAGCTGCCGTTGACGCTATCATCAAACGCGGCTACACGCGCGACGACATCAGCGTGCTCATGTCGGATGCGACCAAGAACAAAGAGTTCGCGGTAGAGACAAGAACGCACATGGCCGACGGCGCAGGCATAGGCGGAGCCGTGGGCGGCACAGTCGGCGCAATCCTTGCCGCAGTGGTGGCGGTCGGAACCTCTCTGGCCCTGCCCGGCATAGGCATTGTCATAGCCGGGCCAATCGCCGCGGCCCTTGCTGGCGCAGGCGCAGGCGGCGCGACCGGCGGACTCATAGGCGCGCTCATAGGCGCTGGCATCCCGGAGCACAGGGCCAGAGTCTACGACGCGGGCCTGCGCGAGGGCGGCATACTGCTCGGCGTAGAGGCCAAGTCCACCGAGGACGCAGACAAGCTGGAAGAGCTTCTGGAAGACCTGGGCGCGCACTACGTCCGCCAGGAGTAAAGAACAGTTTTCAGTCAACAGTTTTCAGTTTTCAGTAAAAGCAAACCTTGTCTTTGCTGAAAACTGAAAACTCAAAACTGAAAACTCTCTTTTCACGGGGTTGCGGTTATGGAAAGAATAGAGAAGGTGATAGAGATTGATGCGCCGATTGAGCGCGTCTTTCATCTCTTCAGCGATTTCGAGAACTTCCCGCGCTGGATGCGCCACATAAGGGACGTGCATTATTCCGGCCGCCGCTATACAAGGTGGAAGGCTGACACTCCGCTCGGCACGAGCGTTGAATGGGAGGCGGAGACCGTCGCTTTCGACCCGCCCTATCTGATTGCGTGGCGCAGCGTGCGCGGCGACGTGGACACAGAGGGCGAAGTCTCTTTCAGGGAGACGCGGCGCGGCACAACTATGATGCGCGTCACTATGGGCTATCGTCCTCCGGCCGGGCATCTGGGCGCGCTCGTCGCAAGCCTCTTCGGCAACGACCCTGAGAAGCAGTTGGAAGAAGACCTTGAGCGCTTCGCGCAGGTGGCCGAAGGAAGACGCCGCGAGATACGCAGACGCGAAAGCTTTCGCTCGGGCGGGCCGCGACGACGCGAGTTCTACGACAGGCGCGATGCTCCACGCAGAGACGAGCGGCGACTTGATTTCGATGAAGAGTGGGACGAGAGGCTGGGCCAGCCAGCCCCTGAGAGAAGGGACGAGCCTCCCGGCTGGCGACACGCCATGACTCCGAGGGAACGTGAGCGCGAGAGGCGCGAGCGCAGGGCCGACGTTGATTATTCCAGAGAGGCGTTTCGTCGCGGCGTTGATAGATTGATGGAAGAGCCGCCGAGCCGCCGCTATCGTCGCTGGGATTAGAGAAGCCTGTTCGAGTGGGATAAAAGCTCAGAGGGGAGATGAAAGCACCGGTG
>DATELK010000210.1:0-32895 GCA_035276685.1 Pyrinomonadaceae bacterium
ACCAAACCGACGCACCTATCGTAGAGCAATAGCTATCAAGCTCATAATAATTCGATATAGTTGACTGACATTAAGAAGGATTTTTATAAATACTACGGAGACATTTTCAACAAACGTCTCAAGGAACTGAATCAAACACACCACTACCCGCTACGAGCTAAGGTCTAGCCAGACGGGAGATGTCATCACGGAAGTAGATGAGAACGGGCAGAAGGTGAGAGGCTTCGTTTACAGTACGGGCGGAGTGCTGGCGGTGCAGAACAAGTCTGGCACGACGGAGGCGATAGCGTGGCAGCACACGGACGCCAGCGGAGCGAGTTACAGAGAGACAAATAGCAGCGGAGCTATTGTGTCGAATAAGTCAGCCGAAGCAGACCCGCTCGGTAGAGACGCCGGAACCTACAGTCCTTACAACAGCACGCCGCCACAGAGATTAGTAGAATATAAGACATATCCCGGATATAGCGACCTGCTGAGCGCTAATTGCGTCTCGGAGGGCATCTCTATCCCGTGCAGCATGGTCAATGAAGCGATGGTCAGATGCCCAAATGACGACTGCGGGCCTCGTAGACTGGAGTTTTATGCAGGCGGGCAGCACACGGGCAGTGGGGTATCCATGCCTTTCCAGGCGTTTGCAGATGGGTACGCAGGGTTCCTGCCGCCGGGGGCGACCTATTTGGGACGTGGGGAATTCCGGTATGGTAAGAATATGCCCGGGATTACATTCCCTGACGGGCCGACAAAAGGGCGCCTGAATGGTAAATACTCTCATGCTGTGTTCCAGGACAATGAGTCACCGTATAATAATTGCTATCAGTTTGTTGACCACTTGGTGAAGACCATGAGCGGTATTAAGCTGCAATCAACAGAAACTGTATCAGGTAGAAAAGCAAACAGGATGCTGGTTGAAGGAGTAGGGCAGCGACTAATTAGTGAAGCTTGGGCTTATAAATTTATCAATAATGGCTTTGAAGGATTTAAGGATGTACTTACATCAGGTTTCCAGGGTGCCGGTGTATACGGACATGTTTTGCTTCAGTCAGGTTTTTACTTATTTGGCGGCTCCGTTGGCACCATGCTTAGCGCCGGGTTCGATGTTTATGATCGGTGGCAAGAAGGCTTGACCGAAAGGCGTTCAGAAATATACCCACATCGGGAAAACGATCAAAGGACAGCCGAGGTCGCAGGTAACGAAGCTGGTTGGAAGGCAGGGCAATACATGTGGAGCTACATAACCGGACATAGAGATGTTAAAGTTCTCAAAGAGGATTTAACGAAAGTACTTTGCAAACCTGTGGGAGGCACATAAACTAGGAGGTACCGACCTATGATTAAAAAGGGAAAAGCTGGCCTCTTGGTGGCGCTAATTTTTCTATCCGGTATGATTGTCTACCGCTTTTTCTCTAAAGAAGTAACTCTTTATGAAAAAGAGATTGACAATCATGGACACAGAGTAATGGTTACTTGCAGACCTGAGAAAATGTTAGTTTACTATCCTTATGTAGTTGTAAAAGCCCCGAATGATTTGGAGGTAGCACGATCTCAAATATCGAGACAAGGCTATGAGTGGTTTAATGCATGCAAAAACTCATTTCCGGTTAATGATCTCATTCTGTTAGATCGGAGGAACGGGGTTCGTCTTTACCTGCATGGAAGAAATGCCTTTGGTGATGCTGAATATATTGATGTTCCTATCTCTTTTTTCCCCTCATAAAAGCATGAAGCCTTACTTTGGGCAATAATGTAATTGCTTCATCTAATGTGAGGGTTCCTTATCTCAGAGCACAGGTTGACTTACCACCAGAAAGAAGAAGCGCAGGCTCACGCGCACCTAACAATACAACTCCGCATAGGATAGCTACGGAGAAGACTTACCCCGGATTCGGCACAAGCGGGCTGGATGCAGGCTGCATGGTGGACGGGGTTATCCATGCCATGCAGCATGGTTAATGAGGCGATGGTCAGGTGCCCAGATAATGATTGTGGGCCGCGGCGCAGAGACTTGTACGATAACGATGGGAACTATGTTGGAGCGGTCGTTACACAGCCATTCCAGGCGTTTGCTGATGGGTACAGTGGGTTCATGACAGCGGGTACGAGCTATGTCGGGGACGGAGTGATTTTCAACTCGTGGTGGACTGGTGGCGCGTCCGAGAAGGTTAGATTCGATGATATTGATGACGACCCTATGAGCCTGGCCGGTTTCTTCGTGCAGCAGCCCCAAGGAGCAAGACGTAAGCGCAAACGCTCAAAGCGCCACCCTACAGGGGGGCTTGGCGGGAAGGTTGGCGGCAGCACTGGCACGCAAGTAACTGAGACACGCGGATTGACCGAATACATGGAGGTGGGAGACAGTCGCGGAGGCTCAAAAATTGCACCTTGTGCTAAGTACATTCTTAATCAAATCGGCGTCGGAAAGTTTGTTAATCTGGATGACATCCGGATACATATCGGCATCCCTGAAGCTATAATGGAGCTTGCCAGAAGAGGACAGCGTTTCGGCGCTGTGATACCTAAGGCGTTAACTTTCGGTAAAGATATTTACTACGCAACCCCTGATGATTACAGGCCTACAACACTGGATGGCATAGCGCTCTTAGGGCATGAACTGGAGCATGTGAGACAGTATTTAACTCTGGGCGAGCCTGCGTTTCTAATGAAATACTATCTCCTCGAAGGTGCTCGAAAAGGGTATGACAATATAGACCTCGAAATATTTGCTGATAGAGTGCAAAATGCTGTTCGAAATCGTGTGAAGAGTGATTATGGCGAGACCCCGTGTAAATAATCGGTATGGCAATATTGCCCGAAGAATATTGCTACCGCTCATTTTTACTTGCTGCTTGATTACAGCAGGTTGCGACCCTGTCCCTCCTGAGTATAGAGGCTTCCTTGAGTTGCCAGTAGAGCAGCAGCACAAAGAGATGGAGAAATTCACGATTGATAAAAAGATAGATTACTATCTTGCTGCGATGCGTTATATCCATCCCCCACCGGTAGGCCTAGCCGATAATATTGCGAAACACGGCAAAGCGGCTCTACCCTTCCTGATGAAAAGATTAAGGGAAGAAAGAAACGAGAGTAATCAGGTTCATCTGATGAGCGTTTTCGAGTCGATGCATCTGTTTTATTATAACCTGAAAGATGAGAAGGAAGTCCATCTTCTGTTAAAAGAGAAAATAGATAGTATGAAAAACCTTGACCATAAGAAAAGCGCTGAGAATATCTTGAAAGATATTCGAGAGAATCAAGTGCCAAACCCGGAAAAGGTCTTAAGCGAAATTAGCAGATAGCTACTGATTCTAAGAAAGTAAATACCTAAGGCAGAAAACCAGGCAGTTCGTCCATTCAAGCGAAGGTGTACTCGCTGTGCGGCAGAAGTATCAGGACGGCAGTGAAGCCGCGACCTGGCAGCACACGGACGCCAGCGGAGCGAGTTACAGAGAGACAAACGGCAGCGGCTCTATTGTCTCAAATAAGTCAGCCGAAGAGGCCCATGCGCGGCTGCTCTTTATCATTTAAGGGGGAGACCTATTTCACGCCTCCGGCTTTCTGCTGCTCCTGACTTTCTGCCAGGTGTTGCTCTATGACTTTGGTCAGACGGGTGGTGCTCAACAATTCTTCCATCTGTTCGTTCTGGAGCCGCTCCATGCGACGCGTCAGCTCCTCCAGCATCAGCTCGCTCTTCAGGTTCACTTTATAGTCATTCTCGGCGGCTAGGCGGTCTTTCTCCCCCGAACGGTTCTGCGACATCATGATGATGGGTGCCTGGAAGGCGGATATCATGGAGAGCACCAGGTTGAGCGCGATGAAGGGATAAACGTCGAAGGAGCCGTTCGGGTCGGAGGGGCTTCCGGTGCGATTTAAGGCTATGAAGGTGTTGAGCAGAATCCACGTGGCAAGGAAGCTGCCGAAGATGATGATGAAAGGCCACGAGCCGCCGAAGGCAGCTATCCTGTCGGCTATGCGCTGGCCCAGTGTCATCTTCTGCTCCATCTCGCGGTTGATGTTGCGCGTGACGCGCTGCGAGACGAGCTGGTTGGTCTGCCTTAGCCGCACGCCCATTTCTCGAATCATGTTAAGAGCGACCGGAGGGTGATTGAGCAGAAACGCATGAAAGTCTTCACGGCTCAAGCGGTAGAGCGTGCTGTCCTTTATGGCTTCGGCCGTGGCGGAGCGCTCGCTGCCGTCAAGCACGGCCAGCTCGCCGAAGAACGCGCCGGGCTGAAGCTCCGCGAGCGTCACTTCTTTGACGTCCTCGTCATGCACCCATATGCGTACAGAGCCAGCGCGCAGTATGTACATGGCGTCGCCCGGCTCCTTCTCGTAAAAGATAGTCTCGCCCGCTTTGTATGAGACTTCGGTCAGGAGCCCCGCCAGTTGCTTAATCTCGTTCTCTTTGAGCGATTCAAACATGGGGAGCAGAAGCAGCGCGCTCTGCTGCTCTGTCAGATTAATAGAAGCAGTCGTCATTTGATTATCTAAACCTCTTTGGAATATCAGCGATGATTGTTAATGGCTAATCCCTCACAGGCGCACCGCTATCCTTTGCAGGCATCTCCAGCCTGCCGATGGAATACTCGTCCAGCAGGCACAGGTAGCTCAAAGCGAGCGTTTCGTCCGGCAGGTGGTCGCAGGTATCCAGCTCGCGCTGGTGTATGCGGTCTGAAAGGCGCGCCAGCGAGTGGCTCACAAATTTCCTGACCGAGAAGCGCTCTTCCTGGCACATGTGGTCGTCGCGTTCCATCCCGCGCACTATCTCTACGGCCGTCTCCCCTGCGTACTCTCTGCCTTCGTAAATAAATCTCATAAGCTTGGAAACCTGTGGGCAGGTAATAATCTATGCGCCGCCCTAGGCCTCGCGTAACCGTAAATACACCCGGATGAGGCAGGGGTTTTCACCTGTTAAGAGTAGAGTAAGGGAGCTTATAATCAGAGCATTCGTAGAGAGGCAGTCAGGCTAGAGTAGAGATGACGGGGCGTCCGGTTAAAGAACTGAGCACTGCCGCATGGTGGCGCTATCTGGTGGCCTTCTGGACTGTCGGCGCGGCGTTCGGGGCGACGCTCCTGCTGTCGCCTATTATGGCCCCGAGGGTTTCGCCGCTCTTCCTGCTGGCGGTGATGGTGAGCGCGTGGCGCGGGGGCCTGGGCGCGGGCCTTCTGGCGACGGCTCTTTCGGCCCTGATTAACGTCTACGTGCTGCTGCCGCCCGCCTTCTCCTTCCACGCCGAGCGCGAAGACCTTCTTCAGCTTGCCGTTTTTATCTGCGCCGCTGTCATCATAGGCACGCTGAGCGCCGCGCGCAGGCGCGCAGAAGCCGGGCGCGAGGAGCTGCTCCGCAGAGAACAGTCTGCACGCGCCGAAGCCGAGCGCGCTAACGCTACTAAAGACGAATTCCTCGCCGCCGTCTCGCACGAGCTGCGTACGCCGCTGACTACTATCAAGGCCCTGACGCGGATACTCCTGAAGAAGAACCCCGGCGAAGAGGAGCGCCGGGAATATCTGGAGGACATTGCCTCCGAGTGCGACCGTCAGATAGACCTTGTGCATAACCTTCTGGATTTGTCACGCATCAGGGCCGGAGGCGTGCAGATAGAGCTGAAGCGGATTGATGCCGGAGAGGTTGTGCGGGCGTGCGAGAAGATAGAGCGTATAGAAGCCGCGGAGCATAACCACGAGCTCTCCGTGCAGGTAGCGCCCGATTTACCGTACGTGCGCGCAGACCAGGGCGCGCTGCGCCGTGCGCTCTGTTCAGTAATCGAGAACGCCATCAAGTATACGCCTGCGGGCGGGCGCATCAACGTCAACACCTATCTTGACGGCTCCCGCGTGGCTATAGAAGTCGAAGACAACGGGCGCGGCATACACCCGGAAGACTTGCCGCACGTCTTCGATAGCTTCTACAGGGGGCGTGCCATGAGTGAAGAGGGCGGTAGCGATGAAGAGGAAGTCCCGGGCATAGGCCTTGGCCTGCATCTGGCTCGCTCGCTCGTAGAAGGGATGAACGGCTCAATTGAGGTGCGAAGCAGGCTCACAGAGGGCAGCGCCTTCACCCTTAGACTTCCCCTGTGGGATGATGACGATACCGAAAAGGATGAGACGAACAGGCGCGTCGTGGCCCTCATAGCCCAGCGCGCAGAAGACCAGCCATAAGCGGAAGCGAGACCAACTATATTGGCGAAGAGATTGCTCATAGTGGACGACGAGGCGAAGCTCCTGCGGGCGGTCGCCATCACGCTGCGCGAAGAAGGTTATGAGGTGACTACGGCCCGTAGCGGCGCGGAAGCCTTGGTGCGTATAAACGAGGGCGTGCCTGACCTCATAGTCAGCGACATACGCATGCCCGGAATGGACGGCTTCAAGCTGGCGCGTGCCCTGCGCTCGAATCCACGCACCGCACTCATCCCGATTATCTTTCTCACGGCGAAGGATCAGCGCGAGGACAGGCTCGCAGGCATTCGCACGGGCGTGGACGCTTATCTGGTGAAGCCCTTTGACCCGGAGGAGCTGATTGCCGTGGTCTCGAATATTCTCAGCCGTGTGGAGCGCACGAGCGCCGAGCTGGCGCGGCTGGTGAGTACCGCCGGGGGCGACGACGGCTCGCCGTCGGACTTTGAGCCGGATGAAGATTTCACAGAGGCGGAAGCGCGCATAGCGCTTTTGGTGGCGGACGGTTTGAGCAATAAAGAGATTGCCGCAGAACTCAACCTGAGCGTCCGCACAATCGAGGGCCACATCAGTAATATTCTCTCTAAAAAGGGATGGAGCAATCGCGTTGAGATAGCACGCCACGTCCTCGGGCGCGGCGATGCAGGATAACTTCAAATAAGAAGTCATACCTGAGTCCCATCCGTAAAAGCATTACTTCCATACCTCATCTCACCGGCTAAGCTGAGCACGCACGTCCTTATAAAAGCAAGTGAAAACACCTGGACGAGTCGGGTGAAGTCACGGTTTTTTGAGAGCGCCCCGCGCTATAAGCTGTCAAATGCTGTATCGCCTGAAAACCCGAGCGGAGTAACAGATGAGTAAGCGTATGAAGGTTCTAATAGGCTATGACGGGTCTCCTTATGCGGACGCGGCGCTTGAAGATTTGCGGCTCGCGGGATTGCCTTTAACCGGTGAAGCCGTCGTCGTCACGGTCGGAGATGTGCTCTTTAATCCGCCACCCGAAAGCCGCGAGTTAATCGAATCTGCCATAGAGTTGAGTCGGAAGCAGGACGATGAGTCCCGTGGAAGAGCGCACAGGATGGCTGACGATGCCGCCGGTCGGGTGAAGGAATATCTGCCGCGTTGGGACGTGTTGCCGAAAGCATTGACGGGCTCGGCTTCGGAGGAGCTGCTGCGCGAGGCTCAGTTTTTGAGCGCCGACCTCATAGTGGTCGGCTCGCGCGGGCTGAATGCCCTCGGCAGATTTTTCCTTGGAAGTGTGTCGAAAGTGGTCGCCACGCACGCGCCTTGCTCTGTCCGAATAGGGCGTCAGGCTGCCGGAATGACTGACGGCCCGAGGGGCCCGCGCATCATGGTCTGCGTTGACGGCTCGGCAGGCGCGGCCAGAGCCGTGCGGGCAGTCGGAATGCGTCGCTGGCCCAAAGGCGCTGAAGTGCGACTTATATCTGTTGATGACGGAGAGGGCCCTAAAGGAATCAGGGACGTTCGACCCGACCTGGAAGATTTGGTCGCGGCATGCTCGGAAGCCCCGCCCGTAGACGCGCGCCTGATGGTCGAAGCGGCCCGCATGGCTCTGGCCGCGCAGGGGCTTAACGTATCAGTGGAGCTTCTGGAAGGCGACCCGGTGGAAGTCCTGATTGAGCAGGCCAGAAAATGGGATGCAGACTCTCTCTTCGTAGGGGCGAGGGGATTGGATAGCGAATCGGAAGAACCCGGTTTGGGCAGCGTCTCAGCGAAGCTGGTAACGGGCGCAGACTGCACGGTCGAGCTGGTGCGCTAGTAGATGAACCGCTGATTGTGCCCGGCAGACGGGTGCGAACCGCTTACTGAAAGGTTATTTGTCATGGCTACTATTAGTGAAGCAACACTTCCCGGCGTCGGGCGCAAGTTTCAGATTGAGACGACGAGCGGCGACCGGCTCGTCATAGTGATTCACGACGACGGCACGCGCGAGCTTTATCACTTCACGCGCAAGAACATGGAGCGCGCGGCTTCCGTCCTCAGGCTCACCGACGGCGAAGCCCGGCAGATTGCAGGCATCGTCGGCGGACTGACTTACGTCCCGCGCAATCTTCCTATGGCGGAGGTCGTCCTTGAAGACCTAGTGCTGGAATGGTTCACCATCAGGCCCGGGGCCGCGTGCGTAGGCCGCACAATCCGTGACCTTCAGGTTCGCACGCGCACGGGCGCGTCCATCGTTTCCATCATCGAGCCTGACCAGACCAAGCGCACCAACCCCGAAGCAGACACTGTCCTGAACGAAGGCGCGACGCTCATCGCCGCAGGCGACCGTCGCACCATTAACGCCCTCAAGCGATTGCTGGTTGAAGGAAGGGCAGATTAGAGCCTATGGATAATGTCATACTGGAAATCGGCCTGGCTCTGGCCCTGATTGGGCTCGCCGTCGCGCTCGCCAATAAGCTTGGGCTCTCGAATGTTCCCTTCCTGATTCTCATAGGCATGGCCGTTGGGCCTCATGCTCCACAGTTCGGCGTCTTCGATTTCCGCTTCATAGAGACCGGCTCGCTCATCTCCTTCATGGGGCGCGTAGGCGTGCTCTTCCTGCTCTTCTATCTGGGGCTGGAATCCAACGTCACGCGCCTCATAGAGGCCGGGCGCTCCATCATCGCGGGCGGCTCTATCTACCTGGGGATTAACTTCACGGCCGGATTCCTCTACGCTTATTTGGCGGGACTGCCTCTGCGGGAATCGCTCATCGTCGCGGGACTGACGAGCATCTCTTCGAGCGCCATTGTCGCCAAAATCCTCTTCGACTACAGGCGCACGGCCAACCCTGAGACGGGCTTGATTCTCGGCATCACCATGTTCGAGGACGTTTTTCTGGCCGTCTATCTTTCGCTCATCTCGGGGATAGTTCTGAGCGGCGCAAGCTCTCTGGGCGGTGTCCTCTCTTCGGGCGGCATCGCGCTCGGCTTCATAGTGGGCCTGATGGTCATAGGCCGCTGGGCGACGCCTCTACTAAACCGACTGCTTCGCATCTCCTCGAACGAGGTCTTCGTCGTGATAGTCTTCGCCTGCCTCTTTCTTTTCGCGGGCCTCGGCGAGACGATTCACGTCGCGGAGTCTGTGGGCGCGCTCCTGCTCGGGTTGATACTCGGAGAGACAGAGCACAGCGAGCGCATGGAGCGGCTGATAGTACCTTTCCGAGACTTCTTCGGGGCGGTCTTCTTCTTCGGCTTCGGCCTTTCGATTGACCCCTTCAGCCTGGGCGGCGCGGCCTGGTACGCCGTCGGCGCGGCGCTGCTCTCTCTTACCTGTGTCGTGATAGCCGGAATGATTGTAGGCTGGCGGGCGCGCATGTCGCCTGTGGGCTCGCTCAACATCAGCTTCACGCTGCTGGCGCGCGGCGAGTTTTCCATCATCATCGCGGGACTTGCACAGGCCGGAGGACTTCTCTCGCTCCTTCAGCCGTTCGCGGCCCTCTACGTGTTGATACTGGCCAGCGTCTCACCTCTTTTGGCGAAGGAGTCCGAGCGAATTTACGGCCTCTGTGCGAAGCTCTTCACCCGGCGCGTTAAGAGGAAGAAGTCCGATGAAGCATTACCGGCTGAAGAGCTAAAAGCGGCGAACGAGCCATGAAGTCACTAGCGCACAAAAGGCACGCTTCAGGATATGCCCGCCGTGACGTGTGCAGGCTGCCTACGCATACGCGTCCACGTGGGACTGTACCTGTGCACGCGTTTGTCTTCCCGCTTAACGCACCTCCAGCAGACGTGCTCAGGGACATTATTCGGCCCCATGAATCTGATTAAATACTTACTCTCGTCGTCGCACCTGTAGCAGTGGCGCAAAGTACCGCGTTCATAAACAGACATTTCTCAATCTCCCTTCATAAATTTGACTCGATTAATAGAGCCGACATTAAACAGAAACAGACAAACTCGTCGATAACGTGACGAAAGAGCTCATTAGCCGAGCGCCCTTCTCCTGCGTGGAATAGGGCCGCGAATCCTTGCAACTCCTCCTGCCTTGATTATTCTCCGACGGTTTCTCATGCTAATCAGCCGCCTCAGCGCGTGATGAATTATTTTCGCGCTCAGCACGACATCGGTAATCCTGCCTTTACCATTCGTCAAGGCTGCTTCCACCTGCGAATCGCTGAGGCCGTCCAGTGGGTAGCCGACCTTCGCAAACTCGCGGCGGACTTTTGAGAAAGCACGCCTGCGCCTGTACGCTGCCCACGACCGATAAAGTTTTTCCATCACGTTGCTCACTCTTCCTTCCTCATCTGTGATGACGTGCGCTCCGCCGCGCGCAGGCTCATTTTTCTTTCCATCAGTTGTCTCGGCGACAGGCCGCGCACTTTTCGCGGCCTACTCAACTTCTGCGTCTTATTTCCCTTCATCAATACCAGTCTCCGTTTCTGAAATTCATTGAACTCCAATCTAGCCCGGAAACTGTTTGCCCGTAAGGGTATTAACTCCTGTGAGCCTAGGGTGTTTACACTTGTCATGGCTGTCGCGTGCTGAAAAGGCCGAGACTCTATGAGTCTCTTACATGCTTAGCGTGATAACACTCGTTCACTTTAAGTGTTATCACGCTATCCGGGTGTGCCCTTTCAGGCTTAAGGTGTTCACATGCTGACCGTCTGAGCGCAGGGGCTTTCCGGGAGAAGGCGGCTCTGGCGAGTACTTGGGGCGAGGGAAGTACTCGCTGTGGGAGAGGCCGCCCGTCCGGAAAAAGCCCGCCACCTGCGCCGACGGTCAGCATTTACTCGTTATTGAACCGAGGATGAAATACAGTCGTCCCTTAAACCATTTCACCACAGACATAGGCGTTGACCGCAGACGCGCGACTGCTCAGGCGTTTGACCTGAAGACAGTCGCGAGCCAAGTTACAATCTTTACCCTTTGCCCTGAGATTACAGGTTGTAGTCACCTGCGGCCTCGGGCTGGTATAGAACTTCCTCGACCTTTAATCTCCTGAGGCCCGAAGGGACTTGCCACTCGATAATGCTGCCCGCGCGGTAGCCGAGCATCGCCGTGCCTATGGGGGCCAGGACGGAAATCTTGCCCTCGTCGAAATTCGCCTCCGACGGAAAGACCAGCGTGTAGGTAACCTTCTCGCCCGTGCTCAGGTCGCTCAAGCGCACGCGCGAGCGCATGGTGATGACATCGCCCGGCACTTCTTCTGAAGGGACTGTTACTGCATGCTCAAGCTCCTGCTCAAGCCTGCGCAGGTACTCCTGATTGGCTAAGCCATCGCCATCACGCTCCGCCGCCTTCTCTATAAGCTTCTCAAGCCTTTGGCGGTCTATTTCCGTGATGTAAATCGTAGCTTCATCGACCATAGTTTTCTTAATAACTTTCATCTCTAATCTCCTGTTGTAAGCGAAGGTTCACTGCTAAATACTGGCGCTCAGGTTCGCGTTTGACTGCGCGCGACAGCTCCACCGAGCAGGATGAGCTTAAGGCGAGCGTAGCGGCCAGCCGCGCAGACTCTCCTGTGCCTATTAGACTTTCATTTTCGTCAGCGCCGACGAAGACGCAATCCGCCTCCCAGTCGTGAGCTTCTTCCATGACGGCTTTGTGCAGAGGGCCATTGCCCTCCACGACCGAAACCCTTAAGCCCGACGCGCGTAGAGTTGCGGCGGCCAGGGCGGCGCTCGCACCAATAGACTCGCTCGTCTCAACAAAGCGGCACTCGCTCCCTTCGGGCCACTCGCGCGCGGCAATCGCTCTCGCGGCGCTCATCACTTGTGAAGTCCCATTGGCGGCAACCAGCAGGCGCACAGGGCCTCTGGCTGCGCGCGATTTTGTGCGTGCCAGGCGGACGGAGCAGGGCGCGTCCGCGATAACCTTCCTTAAGGCCTCGCCGCCAAATCCGGCCTGCGGCATGTGGCCCGAATCCGAGCCAATCACGATAAGGTCAGCCTCCCAGGAGGCGGCTTTCCGTACCAACTCCGAGGCGGGCGAGCCTACACCATGCGAGACATCCACCCTCAAGTCCCAATCTGGGAAGAGCGAGCGTGCGCGGCGCAGAGCCTGACGCGAGAGCGCGCGTCCTTCTTCAACGGCGCGAAGCGCCGGGACGAAGGAATATGATTCCGCAGCCAGCATCCTGCGAGCGCTTACGGCGCGGGAGAATTCCGTAGGCGATGACGGCAGCCACACTTCATCGACTAAAATCAGTGCCTCAACATTCTTGTCGAGCCCGGCGCGAGTAAGCTCCGCCAGCGAAGCGTCCGCGCTCTCGGAACCGTCATAACCGATTAACAATTTCATCTTCTTACTCATAACAGGGGCACATTCACGACACGGCCAATGTTTGACCCTGACTCTGGTCTCAAAAAAAATATTGCCTACGAACCGCCCAGGTCGCCGGGCGCTTAAGAGCCCTGCTGCACTGCTGCGACCTGTGCGCTTCGTAGGTGTCTTAAGACTAGCTTCTATGCAGGACGCCGGACAGCGTATTAACACCTAATGCGCGCGAGTGTTAACACCTGCGGGTTTTCTATAAGCCGGGAAAGCATGAATGGTCGCCGGGCGAGAACCATTTCGGAGGGTGTAAACACCTTAGAGCTACGAGTGTTAATACCCTATTGCCCGCATCAACTCTTCAATAAAGTAAAGAGCAGGCAGATGATTAACTTTGATATGAATTACGAAGAACAAACTTACAGCGCGGGATGGATAGCGGTCGCAGTAGCCTGGACTATAATTGCGCTCATGAAACTGGCATCAGTTTACCTCTCAAGGCATTTCGGCAGGAGGCATTGAGCGACCCGTCTTTAAGAAGGGGAGAGCCGACCGCAGATCCAGGCCGCATAAGTGTGGCCGAAGTGTAAGCGCCTATCCTGTTCCCTCAGTGAGGTGAGAGTAATTTGAGGCCTATGATGCCGACGATGATTAGCAGGACACAGACTATCCTTCCAACCTCAACCGGCTCGCCCAGCAACGCCATGCCGACAATAACAGTTCCAACGGCCCCGATGCCGGTCCAAATCGCGTAACCTGTCCCGACCGGAATCGTTTTGAGCGCCTGCGAGAGAAGCAGGAAGCTGACGACCATCGCGCCTATGGTTCCGACGCTAGGCCACAACTTGGTGAACCCTTGTGTGTATTTCAACCCGACGGCCCAACCAATCTCAAACAAACCGGCAATAAAAAGGACGACCCAAGCCATAGTATTTCTCCCGATGGTTTGGGTCGTCCCAAGATATTCTGTTCCTGCATGAGGCCGTCCCCATGCAGTCGTCAGCTAAGCTGCGTGACCAATGTAGGCTACTACGCACGGCAGGCTTAAGCAAGCCGCTATCGCCTTCGTCCCTGTGTGAATCGGCATATAATAACAATAAGTGGTGAGCTATTATTGCTCTAATAAGAGTTTACGCGCATCCTCAGCGCACTACCTCTACTGAACAGGCGGCGTTCGTCACGAGCGCGGTCGCGACCGAGCCGGAAGAGCCTGCGAATATGCAATCCGCCTCCCACTTGTTAGATTCTTCTATAAGAATTTGTTCGGGCCTACCCTTCAGCATCTCTACGGAGACCTGAAGGCCTATGGCGCTCAATTCGCTTTCCGCCCATTCGACCATCATACGAGCCTGGACAGCATCCTCTTCGTTTCTACCCCCTATCATCGCGGCCGTCCTCGGGGGGATGTGCCCAATCCTGATAGGCGATGCCCCGTCGTCCACGGCGATGATGCGTACTTTCGTCCCTTCAGGCCACGCGCGCAGGCCTACTTCGCGGACTGCACGTTCTGCGCCCGTCGAGCCGTCAACGCCTATGATTAGACGAGGCGGCATGTCATCAGCCTTCACGGCACCGCGTCGCGCGACGCGCACGGACGAGTTCGCATTGGTCGCAACCTTTTTCGAGACGCTGCCTAAAAGTAGACGCCCTAGGGCCGAGCGGCCTTGCGAGCCGACGACGATAAGGTCGGGCCGCCAGAGTTCCGCCTTTCGGAGCAGCTCCTCGGAAGGCGTGCCTGCCAGAGCTTCAGAGCGGACTTCCCAATGTGGAAAGTAAGACCTTAGACTTGCGGCCGCCTTCTCCGAATACTCTTTCGCATCCGTGAATGCCTGAAGCGCGTTGGATTGCGCCTGCGCGATTGCAGCGGTCACGCGCCGCGAAATCATGGCCGTCTCGACCGTTTCCAGAACGGAAGCCGAAGGCATCGCGAGGGCGTCGGCCACCGAGACGACCAGAGCCTGTGTCTCCTCAGGCAGTCCGGCCCGCCGCAAATCCTTGAGCGCCGCGTCCGAGTAAGCTGACCCGTCGTAAGCGACCAATACTCTCATCATCTCTGACCTCATAACCCAACAAAACCTTTCTCTGAATCAATCTGTTAACTATTGAAATGTTAGATGATGACGAGCCGTCATGATAGGGTGAAAACACCTGTTCTGTTTAAGTGATGTCACCCCTGTTACCTGCATCCTTCACCTGACTACGGTAACGCGCGCGGGCCGCAGAAGCCGACCGTTCCATAAGTAGCCGCGAAGATACTCCTGGTATACGGTGCCCGTCTCACGACCTTCGCCATCTACAAGACTCATGCCCTCGTGCACCTCCGGGTCAAACCTCTCTCCGGCGCTCTTGAAGGGCGTGACGCCGTAAGACTCCAGCACGTTACTTAACCTCTGGTGAATCAGTCGCAGGCCCTCTGCGACCGCGTCGCTTGCATCCTCCAGGTGCTCTTCGGCGCGCTCAAAGTCGTCCAGCACTTCGAGCAGGGAGAGAAGCAGCTCGCGCCTCCCCTCCTGGCCCGCTTCGAAAATCTCACGCCTCACCCTTCGCCTGTAATTGTCGAATTCGGCCAGAGTGCGAAGATGCCGCTCACGCTCCTCTGCAAGCTCACGCTCAAGTCGCGCAATCTCATCTTCCAGCCTGGCCCTTTCCACGGCATCATCTTCTGCGCTTGAGACTTCGCTCGTTGATATTATTTCCGGTTCGTAATCCACAAATTCCATGACACTCTTGTCCTTCTACTTTTAATCACCAATGCGCCTTTAGGGGAAGATGCCCAGTTCGGCGTAACAGGTGGCAATCTTATTAATCGAGCTGATGAAGGCCGCAGTCCTTAAGCCCGGAACCCTTGAGTCCTTTTTCCATATCTCGCGTATCTGGTCGTAGGCTACGGCCATGGACTCTTCCAGCCCCGAGTTGACGAGGTCAATCTCGTCCGCCCCGCGCGCTATCACTCTTCTCTCGCTCTCTGAAAGACGCCTGCCAGAACTCTCTTCGACGACGCGCAACAAGTTGTCGTAGCTCGTCTGCTCGAAGCGCTTGCCCATGCGTCCGAAGCGCACGTGCGAGAGGTTCTTGAGCCACTCGAAGTATGAGACCGTGACGCCGCCCGCGTTTAAGTAAATGTCCGGTATGACCATCACGTTGTTGCGAAGCAGTATCGCCTCGGCTTCGGCCGTGACGGGGCCGTTGGCGGCCTCTGCCACAATGCGCGCTCGCACGCGCGGCGCGTTCTCTTCCGTTATCTGGTTTTCGAGCGCCGCCGGAATCAGTATGTCGCACTCAAGCTCAAGTGCTCCCTCGCGGGATGCCAGATTCTTAGCACCGGGAAAGTTAAGGATAGAGCCGGTCTCCTTGCGATGCTTCATCACAGCCTCTATGTCCAAGCCCTTCGGGTCGTAGATTGCGCCCTCGTACTCGGCCAGCCCCACAATCAGCGCCCCTCCGTTCCGGCAGAATTGCGCCGCGTGGTAGCCGACGTTGCCTAAGCCCTGCACGACGATGCGCTTGCCTTCGAGCCCCTTCTCAAGGCCTAGCTGCTTCATGTCTTCCCCTCGGGCGCACACCTCCCTGAGGCCATAAAAGACGCCGCGACCCGTGGCCTCAAGTCGGCCTCTCACGCCGCCCTGCGAGACTGGCTTTCCCGTCACAGAGGCCAGAGCGTCAATCTGGCCCGGATGAAAGGCCGCGTAAGTGTCGGCTATCCAAGACATCTCTCGCTGGCCCGTCCCGTAGTCGGGCGCGGGCACGTCCAGGCCCGGGCCTATGAAGTTCTTCTTGATAAGCTCCGCCGTGTAGCGGCGTGTTATCTGTTCCAGCTCCTCTACCGAATAGTTCTTCGGATTAATCCTGACCGCGCCCTTGGCTCCGCCGAATGGCACGTCCATCACGGCGCACTTGTAGGTCATCAGCGCCGCGAGAGCCTTCACCTCGTCCTCGTTAGCATCTTCCGAATAGCGTATGCCGCCCTTGACGGGCAGCTTGTGGTGGCTGTGCTGTGCGCGCCAGCCCTCTATGACTTCAAGGCCACGGCGCGTGCGCACGGGGAATTGAAATGAATAGACGCTGTTGCAGACCTTTATCTGGTCTAAGAGCCCCTTAGGGTGCTCTGTCAGCGCAGCCGCCAGGTCGAAATAGAAAGATACGTTGTCGAAAAAGCTAGGGTGATTTTGAACTGTCGTCATGAAATACTCCTTAGTCATATATTTAATTGCTGATGCTCAACCAAAAGGCGGCCCACGCCATACTCTTCACATAGATAAAGATAGTTGAGAGCGAGCGCTTCGTCTCCCAGCCTATCGCTCAGAGCAAGCTCGCGCGGGTGCACTTTGTCGCCCATTTTATCCAGCGACCACAGCAGGAATTGACGAATAGACTGCCCGCCATAAGGGTAATCGGCAGTAGCCCTCTCCAGCCCGCGCACTATTTCGATAGCGGACTCCCCGCGATAGCTCTTCCCGCCACTCTGAAAGAGCATGACTTTCATCATCCCGTCTCTCTTCATACGTCATGTCCCCGGCGTTGTACCTTTAGAAGCTGCGGCCGATTTCCATAATCTTTCCGCGGCGCGGGGCATGCCTAGCTCGACCATCGTGGACAGCACGCGCTGTGGCTTACCCAGGTCGCTCCACTTCAACCCGCCGACCGGGAGCACGGCCAGGTCTGCGGGGCTCGCGGCCAGAACCTCGTGCGAAAAGTTAACGTCATAAATTTGCGAGTAAAGCCCGGCTATCGCCTCCGCCTCATCAGCCGTATTAAGTTTCAGTTCCACTCGCCGGAAGCGGTCGAACAGCTCGGGCGAAGCACGTCGAATCATCCCCAGAAATGCTGAGACCGTGCCCACCATCACAAAGCTGTTCCACAGGCAGCCTCGCTCCATCAGGGTGCCCGCGAACTCCGCCGAAGGCTTCTCCCAGAAGCGGCGCACCCCGCAAAGCGCATCGGGATTTTCCATCAGGCCCGGTAAGATAGGCTCTATCCATCCGTACTCTCCTTCCGGCCCGCCGGGCTTAACGCCCAGCAGAATCACCGTCTCGTCCCTCGTGCGCGCGGCCTCAAAAGCAGTCTCGACGTAAGACATGAAACCTCTGTCATCGGAGAAGTAGTGGTCTGAGGGGAAGAAGGCCACAGTGGATGAAGGAGCAACCTTCGACAGACGCAATAAGCTGTAAAGGACGGCTGGCGCGGTGCCCGCGTTCTTCGGTTGAATCACCAACCGCTCTCGCGGAACGTCCGCGAGGAGCGAATTGTAGAAGCGCTCGTGGTCTTGAGTCAGGGCGAAAAAAGTCTGCGAAGGCTTGACCGCCAACGCCACGCGACTTCTGGTCTGGCCCAGAAGCGTATCATCGCCCAGTACGGCGCAGAACTGCTTGGGGCGCTCGTCGCCTGCTATCACTCGCGTCAAGGGGCGAAGCCTCGTGCCGTCCCCGCCTGCCAGTATCACCGCCCAGCGAGGGCTTTGCTGGTTAGCCGTAAATGAAGTTTTCTCCGGTGGTAGCTGCCCGCCGCCCGTGACATGGCTTATCATTCTTCTCGCGCCTCCCTGCGATTCCGCCGTCCGGTAGGATGTTTCACAACTCGTCCCCTATGGACGAAGTTCTGTGCCGGACTGTCCTGCTCATCCTATTTACTTTTCCGGTTAGAAACGAGAGTGTTAACACCCGCCGGGCGCGGGTGTTTTCTCCTGTGATGGGGGTCTGGATGATTTGCTATACTAAAGGTAAATTGGGGGCAGACCTGAGCAACAGAACGGGGGCCGCACATTGAGCATCCGAGGGCGATTATTTGCACTGGCACTGGGCGCAGTCGTCCCGCCCGTTCTGCTTGGCCTGGCGGTGTTGTGGGTTGTATGGGGCGCGAAGGAACAGCAGCTCAACGAGTCTCTGGAACAACAGGCCGAGCTGTCGGCCGTCGTCTTCGACCGCTGGCTGGACGCTCAGCGGCAACCGCTCATCACAATCGCCTCTTACCCGGCGGGACAATTCGCGGACGCGGCGGCGCTCGAAGCCGACTTGCGCGCGGCGACCGCCCGACGCCCGCACTGGATTGACGTGCGAGTCCTCGACGCGGGCGGGCGTGTACTGGCGGCGCATCCATCTACTGCCGAGAGTCTCCCGGCGGGGCTCGCCGAGAGGCTGATGGCGGAAGCGCAGAGTGGAGAGGCAGCAATTGAAACAGACTGGACGCGCGGCGAGGGCCGCTATATTCTCGCCGTCGCTGCGCCGATAGAAGGCGGCGGCGCTTGTATAGCGCGCATAGACGGGGCGGCTCTCAGAGACCTGTTTCGCGGCATAGCATTACCGGAACGCGCGCCCGTCATCACCCTGCTTGATTCGCGCAGGCGCGTTATCTATAGAAGCCAGACGCCGGAATCCACCCTAGGCCTCGATTTGAGCGACGCCCGCGTGCTATCCGCGCTCGACAACCGGAGCACGGCCGTCGTCACGGTCACCAGCACCATTGATGGTGTCGAGCGCGTGTACGGACTGGCTCACGCGGGCCGCACGGGCTACGTGACGATGGTCGGCGTGCCGAGCGCCATCCTCTACGCGCCCGCGAGGCGTCAGCTCACCATTTACGCGCTCATAAGTTTGGCCGTCGTGTTCGGGTCGCTTACGGCGGCGCTGCTCATCGCGCGTAGCATCGCGCGTCCCTTGCGCCTACTGGGCTTCGCCGCGCAGCAGTTCGGGGAAGGGAACTTCTCTACACGCGCGCCCGACGCAGGCGCGGATGAGATTTCACGCCTCGGAGTAAGCTTCAACGCGATGGCCGAGCGGCTGGAGGAGAGAGAGGCGCGCATGGCTGAGCTGGACAGCCTGAAGTCGGACTTCGTCTCAAGCGTCTCGCACGAGCTACGCACGCCTTTGACGACGATTAAGGCATTAACCCGGCTCTTGATGCGCGACGGGTTGGACGACTCGAAGCGGCGCGAGTATCTGGATACGATTTCGGTCGAATGCGACCGGCAGATAGACCTTGTGCTTAACCTGCTTGACCTGTCGCGCCTTGAAGGTGGAGTCTTCCGCATCACTCACGAGCGAGTGGACGTAGCGGAAGTCGTCTCGTCCGTCGTCAAGTCGGAAACAAGGGCGGCGGAGAAGCGTAGCCACGAGCTCAGCGTCGAGCCTGTAGGGGAGATTCTTCTAGTGTGCGCCGACCCGAAGGCGCTTCGCCGCGTGCTGTCGAACATCATAGAGAACGCCATCAAGTACACGCCCGATGGCGGGCGCATTCGTCTTTCGGCGCGCGGGGAAGGCGACGAGGTGTTGATTAGCGTGACGGATAACGGGCGCGGCATTCCCCCCGAGGACATGCCCGTGCTCTTCGACAAATTTCATCGCGGACGCCCGGCGACGCACTCCGAGGCCATGCGAAACGCCACGACCGCCGACGAGTTTTTAGAGGACGCAGACGTGTCCGGCGTCGGATTGGGACTATACTTGGGCCGCAACGTCATGGAACAGATGGGCGGCAGGATAAGCGTCGAAAGTGAAGTCGGGCGCGGGAGCACCTTCACGCTGCACCTGCCTGCGTGGCGCGAAGGAGGTTGTGGCAAGCAGCCTGAGAAGGAGAATGTAGATGGCAAAACAGTTACTGGTCGTTGACGATGACCCGAGCCTGCTGCTCGCGGTCTCGGATACGCTTCGCGCAGAAGGCTACGAGGTGGTGACGGCGCGTCGCGGCGCGGAAGCGCTGGTGCGCGTGGCAGAGGCGCTGCCTGACCTCATCATCAGCGACATACGCATGCCCGGCATGGACGGCTACGCGCTCGCACGTAACCTGCGCTCCGCCCCGCGCACACGGCTCGTCCCCATCATCTTCCTGACGGCTAAAGACGAGACCGCAGACCGCATCGCGGGTTTCCGCACAGGCGTTGACGCCTACCTCACGAAGCCGTTCGAGCCCGAGGAGCTCGCGGCAGTCGTCAAGAGCATTCTAGACCGCGTGCAGCGCACCCACGCCGATTTGGCGCGCATGTTCGGAGAGCAGGACGCGGGGGATGTTGAGCTGGTGCGTGATGAAGATTTGACGGACGCCGAATGGAGGGTTGCCGAGGCCGTCGCGCGCGGGCTTTCAAACAAAGAGATAGCAGCCGAGCTCAGCCTCAGTCTGAGGACGGTGGAGGGACACATCAGCCGCATCCTCGATAAGAAGAGTCTGAGCAACCGCGTAGAGCTTGCGCTCCACGTAAGGGAGCACAAGCAACACGATTGAGCTTATCATCGGGAGCCGCTCAGCGTTCGCGCGCCATCACGTCGCCGACCTTCACGCCGCGTGAGTTCTCATTCGCCTCAACCTGCGCGTAAGCCGAGCCCGCTGCGTTTACCAGAAACCAGCCGATGAAGGCGAGCCACAGCCCGCCGAAGCCTGCGCCGCCGAAGAAGCGGAAGATGCCAAAGGTAATCAGGCCGAAGCCTACGAGTTGACCGACTCGCGCGGCCACACGCGTCGCTCGCACCACGTTGCCCGTCATCCACCAGACTATCGCGCGAAGGACTCGACCGCCGTCCATAGGGAAGCCCGGCAGCATGTTGAAAATGGCTAGGACGATGTTGATGACGCCGAGCCACATCAGCATCGCGACGAGCGGCGTTTGCGGCGTCTCCGACGGTGCCCACCCTAATGCTGCCGCCAATCCTAAACTGACCACGCCGATGACGGCGCTGGTGATGGGGCCTACGATTCCCATCCAGAACTCGGTCTTCGCGTCCGCCGCTTCTTTCTCTATCTCGGCCACACCGCCGAGCGCAAAGAGCGTGATTGAGCGCACGGGCAGGCCGCGCGCTTTCGCCACCGCAGCGTGCGACAGCTCGTGCAGGAGAATCGCCACGAAAAAGAGCAGACCCGTCACAACGGCCGTCGCCCAAATCACTCCGACGCCCCACTCGGGGTTCGTCGCCTCAAAGTAACTGTTGAGCGAGAGCGTGACCAGCAGAGCGATAATCAACCAGCTGTAATGAAGACCTATCGGGATGCCGAAGATTCGGCCCAGCTTGATATGTGCGTGCATAATACTTTCTCCAAAGTGTTCGTGCGCCTCTTCAAGGCCGCACGGCATTTAATGTTTCCCTGTAAACCATACCCTGCGTATTAATAACGCTGCCTTCCGAGCTCAGGGGCGGGCGGCACACTCGCCCCGCAGCGCTCACACTTAACTTCTGCCATCAATTTCTCTTTCGGCGCGAAGAGCTTGTGACCGCACTTCGGGCACCATCTCGTCAACGTTTCCAGCGTCGTTCGTGCGACCGTCTCGGCAATAATCCACATAAAGATTGGGGTCATCACATGCCTCCTTGATTTACAAAGTTACCTGTGCGCTCTCTTGCGCAGCAGACTTAGCGCACGACCTCGACCGAGCAATGCGCCTTCGTCACCAGCCCTGTAGAAACGCTTCCCAACCCTGATTCCTCATCAGGGTAGTCGAGCCCATGCGAGCCAACGAAGATTGAGTCGGCTCCCCACTTAAGGGCTTCTTCAATCAGAATACTTTGGGGATCGCCCCTCTCGATTGCGACCGACACCAGCAAGCCTATGGCGCTGAGCTCACGTTGCGCCCACTCAGCCATCCGGCGTGCTTTCGCCACCGCCTCTTCATTACTGTCTATGATTAGCGCCGACGCGGGCGGAAGGATGTGCGCAAAGCTTGCAGGCGAAACGCTGTCGTCAACAGCGACTATCCTCAACTCAGTTCCCTCGGGCCACACGCGCCTGCCTACCGAACGAACCGCACGCTCTGCGCCGCGTGAACCGTCCACGCCAATCATTATTCGCGGCGGCTCGTCCTCACTCTTTTCGGCGATGCGACGCACGACACGCACGGACGAGTCTGCATCCGTGGCGAGCTTCTTCGAGACGCTGCCGAGGAAGAACCGCCCCAAGGCAGAGCGCCCCTGCGACCCTACTATGATAAGGTCTGGTTTCCACTCATCGGCCTCCCGCAGCAACTCCCAGGACGGCGAACCCTCCAGGACACGTGTGCGCACTTCCCAGTCGGGGAAGTATGACTGGACACGTTTGCGCGCTTGCTCCGCAAAGCTTCTTGCCTCTAAGAGCAGCCGCGCGGCCTGCACCTTTGCCACTGTGATAGCTGAGGTCACCCTGCGCGACGTGAGCGCACCTCCGGCGACCTCGGCTATCGGCGAGGAGGACGGCACAAGGCCGTCGCTCACGGTAACTATCAGTGCCTCTGCCTCGGGCGGAAGCCCTGCGCGACGAAGGTCATCGAGCGCGGCGTCGGCGTGGGCCGACCCGTCGTATGCAATCAATATTTTCTTCTTTTCGTTCATCATAATTACCTCATCTCCTGCGTTGAATGCTCTGTAACTGTTGATAGATTAGAGGATATGGAAGGGCCAAACTAGGGTGGAAACACTTGTAATTAACAGGTGATGTCACCCTACAGCCCGACTTGTCTTTCGTCTAAAGTAGTTCTTGTAAAGAGAAACGCACCCGGCGAAACGGGGCGTGGAAGGAGACATCATGGATTTTATAAGCGGAGTAATTATTGTCGGAATGGCTTTCGTGATTGCCGTACTTTTCTTTTTCGGAGTCGCGGTGTGGCTGACGATTGGGCCTCAAAAAAACAGGCGCTACGCGCGGCAGCATGCGCGCTCGCGCAGAGCCTACAGGTTCAACAACGCCCGCATGACGGAAGCGTAAGACGAAGAATGTGTAGCACGACTGCCTATGCGGGCTAATACAAAAAGAGAGGAGATGTTGGAAAAACGAAAATGAGAAGAGCAGACTATTATTTCTACGAATCGAGTGATGAATGGGAAGCCGTCGAGAGATGGGAGAACGAGGGCGGAATGATTTCGAGCGCACAGACGACCCGATGACTCGCCCTGTAGCCCCCTCCGCCGCTCTCGCGGCTTAGACAGTTTTATACGTGAAAGGAGATTTACTATGACACAAAGATTAGCTCAAAAGTCCGCGATTGTGACCGGGGCCGGTAGCGGCATCGGGCGAGCCATCGCACAGGTGTTCGCTTCGGAAGGCGCGAAGGTTCTAGTCACCGACGTTAATGAAGAGGCCGCGCGGCAGACCGTCCAGTTAATCAGGGAGACGGGCGGCGAGGCCCACGCCTTCAAGGTTGACGTTACCAACCGGGGCGAGGTCGAGGCGATGGCGAGAGAGGCGGTCGAGCGCTATGGGCGTATAGACGTGCTGAGCGCCAACGCAGGAATCTACCCTTCGGCGAGCATCGACGAGATGACAGAAGAGGACTGGGACAAAACGCACGACATCAATCTCAAAGGCGTGTTCTTCACTGTGAAGGCCGTCTGGTCGAAGATGAAAGAGCAGAGATATGGGCGCATCGTTTTGACTTCTTCGATAACAGGCCCGCTCACAGGCTATCCCGGTTGGGCACACTACGGCGCGACTAAGGCCGGTGTGCTTGGCTTCATGCGCTCGGCCGCCATAGAATTCGCGCGGCATAACGTGACTATCAACGCCGTCCTGCCGGGCAACATCATGACAGGGAGCCTGGACTCCATAGGCGAAGATTATCTGAGGCGCATGGAGCAGGCCATCCCCATAGGCAGACTCGGCGAGCCCGATGATATCGCCCGCGCGATGTTGTTCCTTGCCTCCGACGAGGCGAAGTATATTACCGGACAAACACTGGTCGTCGACGGCGGGCAGACTTTGCCGGAATCGGTTTCGGCAGCGTGACGATTTAACCCGGCCCGAGCTGTGGGCCGGAGATAAGGGTATAGAACTATGAAGCTATTGATTGCAGTTGATTCGGCCGCTTCCACCCAAGTGCTAGTGGGCGCGGTGGGAGTGCGACCGTGGCCCGAGGGTACGACGGCGCACGTGCTTTCGGTTGTCGCGGACGCTGATGTTCCAGAAGAGGTGTGGCGCGAGGAAGGCTACGGGAAGCGGGCCGTGCGGCGCGAGATGGAGAGAAGAGGCGAACAGATAACAGCCCTCGCCATCGAGCGCCTGAAAGAGGTCGGCATCCCGGCGGAAGTGGTGGTCACTAGAGGCGACCCCAGACATCTCATTCCATTCTTCGCGCGCAAGTGGTCTTCTGACCTGATATTCATACGCGCCCACGTCCGCAAGGACATGACGCACTCTATGCTGGGCAGCGTAGCCAGAGCGGTCGTCGCGACAGCCCCCTGCACAGTTCAGATAGTGCGCGACCTGAGTGATGAAAGTGGGCGCACGCTGGACAGCGGAAGGCGTGTGCTGCTTGCCACAGACGGCTCGGAGACTTCCCGTGAGGCTGCCCGCGCCGTAGCCGGTCGGCCCTGGCCGGAAGGGAGCGAGTTTAGGGTCATAAGCGTTGAAGAGCCGTGGGCGCTAAAGTCCTCCCGAGTGAAAGACGAGGAGGAGGCTCAAGAGGCTGTCAGAAGCGCGGAACAGTTGCTGGCTGCTGCGGGGTTGAAGGCGAGGCTGGCGGTGGTGCTTTCGGGCAACGCGAAGGAGGCCATATTAGAAGAGGGACAGAAATGGGGTGCAGACCTCATCGTCGTAGGCTCGCACGGGCGGCGTGGGTTGAAGAGATTCCTGCTGGGTAGCGTCTCGGAGGCGGTTGCGATGAAGGCGCACTGCTCGGTGGTGGTAGTGCGAGATAGCGGGCGAGTTTCAAGGAAAGCTCGTGCATCTGGTTGAAGCTTTACCGCCCCCGGCGGAAGCAGTGAGGATAAAAGGTGCGATTGATTTCTTCTCTATTCAGTATTCCATTAAAGCGGTGGGCGAAGCTGCTCGCGGGGCTGGCCTTCGTCGGCGTCGGCATCGCATTTATGAAACAGGCCAATCTGGGGCTCGGCCCCTGGGACGTGCTCAACGATGGATTGGCTCAACTGACGGGAATCAGACTCGGAACGGCCTCCATCATCATAGGGGCGCTCGTGCTGCTCTTCTGGATACCGTTTCGTGAAAAGCCGGGCGTCGGCACCCTGACGAACACTGTCTTGATTGGCGCGTTCACTGACATTTCTCTTGCCGTCGTCCGAAGCGTGAGCGGCCTTCTGCTGCAAAGCGTCTGGCTGATAGCGGGACTGCTTCTGGCAGGGCTCGGCAGCGTTTTATATCTAGGGAGCGGGCTCGGCGCAGGCCCGCGTGACGGACTGATGCTGGGCCTGAGTAGAAAAACAGGTTGGAGTCTTCATCTGACTCGCACCGCGCTGGAAATCTCAGTCCTCATCGCCGGTTGGTTTTTAGGCGGGGCGGTGGGCGTCGGCACAGTCCTCATCGCGTTGGCCATCGGCCCGGTTATTCAATTCATCTCCCGCATGACCGGGGAAGAGCTTGGTATGGGAAACAGATTAGATGCGAACGCTCAGCCCTGCTGTGGCTAAGAGGCTGATGCGGATACTGGAACGCAAGGCAAAGAAGGTCTAACATGATTCGGTTTAATGAAGAGAATAGTCCGCAAGGTACAACAGAGTTGCCGCAAAAATCATTGAATAACTTACCCGCCTGGCAGATATGTGCCGCGATAGACGACCCGGCTCGCGCCATCCCTGCCATAGAATTCCGTCACGTCAGGTTCTCCTATGGCGACCACCCGATACTCGATGATGTCAGCTTTAAGGTCATGCGTGGGGAAACACTGCTCGTTTTGAGCGCCTCAGGCGGCGGCAAATCAACCATCCTCAAACTCGTGATGGGTCTTATTAAGCCTGACAGCGGGCAGATTCTCATAGAGGGTGAAGAGATAACGGGTTATGACGAGAGCGAGCTTAACCGCGTGCGTCACAAGATAGGGATGCAGTTTCAAAACGCCGCGCTGTTCGATTCGCTCAGCGTGTATGACAACATCGCTTTTCGCTGTCACGAAAACGACGTGCCGGAGGAGACGGTCGAAGAGGAAGTGCGTCGTCTGCTGCGATTCGTTAATTTAGAGGATGCGATTGAGATGATGCCGGCGGAGCTGTCGGGCGGGATGAGAATCCGCGTCGGGCTGGCACGTGCGCTTGCTGGCCAACCTCATATCGTCTTGCTGGACGAGCCGACCGCCGGGTTAGACCCGCCGACGGCACGCGCCATCTGTGAGCTCGGCATCAAGATGCGGGATTTGAGAGACGTTTCATCCATCTTCGTCACGCACGGATTGGAGAACGTAAGCTTTCTCACTTCGACATATACGTGCATTGACGAGAAGGGAGAGGCGGTCTTCATGAAAGAAGAGGATAGGTTGTGTTTGATAAACACAAAAATCATGATGCTTCGCGAGGGCCGTATTATCTTCCAGGGCACTGACGAAGAGTTGTTCAAATTAGATGACCCGTATATCAGAGATTTCCTGCTCGTGGAGTAACGGCTGAATACCTTTAGCCGATTTTGACCGAGAGCATAGAGACCGAACCTCCGTCGAATCCCTCCACAGGGAAGCTGACACGCTCGCCTTCTCTCTGTTGCGCCATCACGTAGATGAGAGGCAAATAATGGTCGGGCGTTGGGACTGACAGGGCGGCGTCATGGCCTAAAGTCTCGTAGGCTATGAGCGGGTCGTGGTCGCCCGAGAGCAGCAGCTCACGCGCTCGCTCCTCAAAGCGCACCGCCCAGTCAAAGGGCTCTACCTGACGGCGGCCCCAACCGTAGGCGTGCAGGTTATGCACAAGGTTGCCGCTCCCCACTATGAGCACCCCTTCGTCACGAAGGCCTGCGAGCCGCTTCGCGGTTTCGTAGTGGAACTCCGCAGGCTGCGTCTCGTCAATACTGAGCTGTATAACCGGCACGTCTGCTTCGGGGAAGACGTGGCAGAGCACCGACCACGTGCCGTGGTCAAGGCCCCATTGATTATTCAGGTTAACCGAGACGGGCGCGAGCAAATCTTTTACGCGGCGCGCAAGCTCGGGCTCTCCCGGTGCCGGGTACTTAACCTCGTACAATTCGCGCGGGAAGCCGCCGAAGTCATGAATGGTGCGCGGCGCTAGGTCGGCAGTCACCAGAGTGGCCGGAAGATACCAGTGGGCGGAGACGCAAAGCACGGCGCGGGGGCGCGGTATCTCTTTGCCGAGCGCGGCCCAGCCGTCCGTCCAGTCATTATGAGCCAAGGCGTTCAGCGGGTTGCCGTGCCCGAAGAAAATAGCAGGCATTCGGTCTGCCATCTGTAATACTCCTTACCTTAATTAACGAGTGACAGTGCTCTCACATTAATCCAAACTGCTTCATTCTCATTTCTCGTCCGCACGCGGGCGCGCGACGGGCAGTCGCCAGCCACGGCGAAGCGCGAACAGGCGAAGGCAGAAGCAGAGCACTGCACCAAGCACCGCCGCGCCGGTAGGCGTAGTGCCCAGCAGGTAGCCGACGACGACCACGAGCGCACCCGCCAGCGCCGCCACCGCGTACAGGTCTGCGCGCAGCACGTAAGGAATCTCCGAGACTAAAACATCACGCAGCATTCCGCCGCCGATTCCCGTGAGCATCCCCAGCACCGGAGCCATCACCGGATTCAATCCATAACCCAGAGCCTTCTGCGTGCCCGAGACGGCGAAAAGCCCGAGCCCCGCGGCATCGAAAATAAGTACGATGGTACGAATCCTGAGCACTCGCTGGCTGCGCGGGAACCAGATAAATATCAGGAGACCTGCGAGCAGCGACGCAGCCAGATAACGCCAGTCTCTGATGGCAGCCGGTGGCACAGAGCCTATCAGAAGGTCGCGCATGATGCCGCCCGCGCTGCCCGCTGCGAAGGAGAGGACGAGCACTCCGAAAATATCAAGACGCTGCTTGATTCCTACGACCGCGCCGCTCAGGGCAAACACGAACGTGCCTATAAGGTCTAGCACAAGGAGCGTGCTCGTCGCGTACTCCTTAAATGTTGCCGTTAAGTCGTTCAACTCTTCCGCTCCCTGCGGTCGTCTTTGGGTATAGTTAGGGTGATAGCGACGATAGCTATGATTACCATGAGGACGTTGAACAGCAGTGCCACGGCGGCCGCGAATCGAATGGCGACGTTGTCAGTCCTGCCCATGAACAGGTCTGACATGGCCGTGAAAGTAGCATCAACTTCGCTGAGCGCGGTGAAGAGCGCGGCGGAGATGGCCACGCCGAAGGCCGCACCCAGAGACGACGCCATCTTGTAGATGCCGGACGCCGCACCCGCCTTTTCGTCCGGCACGTTCGAGAGCGCCGCGTCCGTTGACGGGGTGGCGTAGAAGCCAAGCCCGATTCCAAAGAGTGTGAACCCGACGAAGGCCGCAATCATGTATTGACCCGCGAGCAGAAAGGTGAAGGAGGTCAGCAGGATTCCGGTCGCGGTGATGGCACAGCCCATCAACATAGGCTTTCTCGGGCCCATCTTCTGAAGAAGCTTTTCACCGACACGAATCATGCTCAGGATGGCTACCAGATAGCCTACGGTCAGCAATCCCGATTGCAATGAAGAGAGCCCCGCACCCTGCTGAACCAGGGCCAGCGCGACTAGCAATGTCCCGGCGGCACCGTTGAGCAGGAAGTTGGAGAGCGTCGCGCCAGCATACGTCCTGTTCTTGAACAGGGTGAGGTCGACAAAGCCGTTGGGATTGCCCGATTCAACCTTGAAGAAGACCAACGCCGCGATGACGAACACGACGGCCAGCGTGACTATCAAGGGGCTCAGCCAACCCAGCGCTGCGCCCTGTCCGATGACTATGTTCACGGCCACCATGGCGATGATAAAAGCTGCGAAGCCGTACCAGTCGAAGCGGCTCTCGCGCGCGGACTCGACCTTGCTCTCAGGAGTGCCCCTGATGAGCAGGAAGCTGACGACCGCGATAAGGATTGATATCCAGAAAATCCAGCGCCACCCGAGAGAGGAAGCGACAAGGCCGCCGAAGAGCGCGGAGACGCCAGAGCCGCCCCAGGAGCCTATGGACCAGTAGCTCAAGGCGCGCTGTCGCTCCTTGCCATCGTAGTACGCCTTCATCAGTGCGAGCGTCGCGGGCATGATGCAGGCGGCTGAAAGGCCTTGAATGATGCGTCCGGCCATGAGAAAGACGGCGGTGCCTGACGGGGAGAGCGCTATCAGGAGTGAGCCCAGAATGCCGAGGGCGAGGCCGACGTAGGTCAGCTTCACACGACCGAGCCTGTCTGCCAGTCCGCCCGCGACGACGACGAAGATGCCGGAAAAAAGGGCGGTGATGCTGACCGCAAGGTTGATTAAGCTCTCACTGATACGCAGCTCATCGCGCATCGTGGGCGCGACATTAAGCGTGGTCTGCGCGAAGAGCCAGAAGGTGATGACCGCAAGGACAATCCCGAAGATGAGCTTGTCTGTTCCTCTATACGTATGGGGAACTGCATCGGCAGTTGTAGAAGTCATGACGCGACCCTCACTTCGCCAGATACGTCAGAGCCGCGACCACCAGGGCCTGCGTGCCTATGGAGAGCGTCGGCTCGATGACTGGCGCAAAGAATTCGGAGTGGTTAACCGGGATGTCCTGTGATACCCGGCCGGACTTGAGAGCTTGCTCGTACTTCTGCGGGTCAATACAGCCGACGCCCCAGTAAGTGTAAGGCGTCCCCAAAGCATCTGGGGCGTGGCTGAAGTCCTCGCTGGCAGTCACACGCCCTAGGTCGAAGATGGTCTCTGAACCGAAATGGCTACGGAATGCTGACGCGATTTTCTCCGTGACTTCCGGGTCATTCTCGGTCAGAGGGTATTGGTCGTAGTACTCAAACTCGGGCGGGCGCGGCGAGCCCGAAGCCTCGCATTCGGCCCTGACCATGCGCTCGATGCTGTCTATCATCCTCTGGCGCACGGCCATGTCGTAAGTCCGCAGATTGACCAGAAGCTGCGCGCGGTCTGCGATGATGTTGCTCTTGGAGCCTGCCACACTGCTGCCAACGGTCAAGACCGCAAACTCGCCGGGCTTCGTCTCGCGCGAGACAATCGTCTGTAGACGCAGCACCACCAGCGCGGCCAGCACCACGGGGTCTACGCCGTTGTGTGGCATAGAGCCGTGCGCCCCCTTGCCATAAAGGGTGATGCGAATGCTGTCCCCGGCGGAGAGAACTGGCCCCGCCTGTGTGCCGATTGTTCCCGCAGGGTAAGCAAGCACGTGCTGCGAGAATGCGACATCCGGCTTAGGGATACGGTCGCGCAAGCCGTCCTCCATCATCGCCTTCGCGCCGCCCGCGACCTCTTCGGCGGGTTGGAACAGCGCTATGAAGGTGCCATTCCAAGACTGCCGCGCCCCGGCTAGAAGTTCCGCCGCGCCCAACAGACAAGTCACGTGCGCGTCGTGGCCGCAGGCGTGCGAGACGCTGACTGTGTCGCCAGCATCATCGGTCGCGGTCAGTGTAGAGGCGTAGGGCAGGCCTGTGTTTTCCTTGACGGGCAGCGCGTCCATGTCGGCCCGAGCAAGCACAGCGGGGCCATCGCCGTTACTGAGGAGGCCTACGACGCCTGTCCGGCCAACACCTTCGAGGACTTCGTAACCGAGCTCCTTGAGTTTCATTGCTGCGAGCCCGGCTGTTCTGGTCTCCTGAAAACTCAGCTCCGGGTGGGCATGAATATCCTTGTAAAGACGCTCCTGCCACGCGGAGATTTCCCGCAGACCGGCAAGAACGCCGGAGATTGAAGACGTTGGCGGTTGGTCGCGTAATTTTTCTGTCATTGATTTTCTCCTTCGTCTCCGAATCAAATGGCGGAGCCGACGGCGCTCTGTTCGTCGGCTGCCTCCGGGTCGCTTTCTTCCTGGCGTCGCGGATAGAGAATGATTGTCCCTACCGCGGCGGCGATGATTGACGCGATGAAGATTGCAATCTTGGCGGCGGCGTAGTCGGCCGGGTCGGGGAACGCCTGCCCCGCGATGAACAGCGACATAGTGAAACCGATTCCGCCTAAGGCTCCCGCGCCCATCAACTGACGCCACGAGTAGGCTTCGGGTTTCACCGCTATACGGCTCCACACAGCGAGCCACGCGGCCGCCACGATGCCAATGGACTTACCCACGACCAGTCCCAACGTTATCGCGAGCATCAATCGTCCGTTCTCCTGAAAGACATCTGCCGACCATGCGACGCCTGCGTTCGCCAACGCGAAGATGGGCAGCACCACGTAGCTTGACCACGGCTCTACCGAGCGAAGGAGCTTGTCGGCGGGCGACTGGAGCCGTGCGTGAATAGCGTCCAGCGCCCGCAGTGCAGGCTCTGATGGCCCGGGATGCATGGCTTCGCCCCTGTGAAGGTCTTCCTCGTGAATCACCGCCGACGCCTGCGCCAGCAGCGCCTTCATGTTGGCAGGCGGGCGCGTTGGAATGAGCACGGCCAGAATCACCCCCGCCAGCGTGGCGTGCAACCCTGCCTCGTGAAGGAAGAACCAGAGGATGATGCCGCAGACCGCGTAGGGAAGTGCGCCGTACACACCGACACGGTTGAGCACTACGAGCAGCACCGTCACCGCGCCGCCCGCAATCAGGTAACCCGTACTGATGTCGCCTGTGTAAAAGAGCGCGATGACCGCGATTGCCACGATGTCGTCTATGATGACCGCCGCGGTCAGAAACACTCGCAGCTCTATGGGGACGCGGTCGCCGAGCAACACTATCAGCGCGACCGCGAAGGCCGTGTCAGTCCCGATTGGAATCCCCCACCCGTGCCTGAGGTGCGGCGGCGCGAGCGAGGCGTAGATGAGCGCAGGCAGGACTATGCCGCCCAGCGCCGCTATCACAGGAAGCGCGCCCGACCGAAAGCTCGCTAGATGGCCGACCGTGAACTCGCGCTTAATCTCAAGCCCGACCACAATGAAGAAGATAGTCAGGAGCCCGTGGTTGACCCAGTCGAGCAGTGACAGGGCAAAGGCTGATGCGCCCCACTGAAATCCGAGACTCGTCTCCCACCATGAGTGGAACGCCGCGCCGACGGGCGAGTTGCTGAGCACCAGCGCGAGCAGCGTCGCCAGCCCCAGAAGCAACCCCGACGACGGCCCCCAGCGGACGAACTTGAACGCGGCCGCCTGGATGCGGTGCCCCAGTGTGCCGAGCATCGCGTCGGCCAGCGAGCTTTCGTCCCAGGCTCCCCTATAGCGGCGGCCATTGATGAAGAAGGTCGGCGTTACCCGCACGCCGCTACGCTCAGCGCTCTTTACGTCCTCACGCACTCGTTCCTGCGCTGCGGCTACCGCGGCTTCGTTCGCCGCTGCGTCCGGCAGGTTCAGCGCGCGCGCGATCTGTTTGCAATCGCCTGCGGAGTACGCAGGTCCGCGTTGCATCAATGCCTCGTGAACTTCCCAGAACTCTCCGGTGGTTTCCGCCGCGTACTCCGCCAGCTCGGAGGCGCGGACCGCGTCTTCGCTGCCGGCGACGGGCAGGTGCCGAAACACGTACCGCATCCGCTCGCCGAACCGGCTCCGCAGCCCCTCGATTACCGGGTGAACCGCGTGACAGTTACGGCAGGCGTAGCTGCCGTACTCGACCAGCGTCATCTCCGCGTCAGGCGGCCCCAGAACGTGGTCGCGGTTCAAATCAACCGGTGTATCAAGCTTTTCTAGTCTCATATCCACCATGATGCCGGGAGTTCGTCATATTTCAGCCGATGCGCCGCGTCCACTCCACAAGATTTTGCA
>DATELK010000211.1:0-18377 GCA_035276685.1 Pyrinomonadaceae bacterium
GGAAGCACTCGCATAGGGCGCTGGACGAAGATAGACAACCTTGTTCAGATAGCGCACAACGTGCAGATAGGCGAGCGAGTGGTGATAGCCGCGCAGACAGGCATCTCGGGCAGCACCGTCATTGAAGACGACGCAATCATAGGCGGGCAGGTAGGCATGGGCGACCACGCGCGCGTGCGTCGCGGTGCCGTCATAGGCTCAAAGGCGGGCATACTGCCCGGCAAGATTGTTCGTGCGGGCAGCATCGTGTGGGGCATCCCTGCTCGCCCCTTGGACGAGTACAAGCGGCTCAACGCGCACTGGGGGCGCTTGCCCGAGACGCGCGCCGAAGTCGAGCGCCTGAGCCGCCAGATGAAAGAAGTCCTCGCGCGCCTTGAAGAGAAGGAATAACGGGAAGCGTCTCTCTCATGATGCAGTTCTCTTTTGAAGTCGGATTTCACGAGAAGCACGTCGTCATGGTGAACTATAACCAGATGATAGGCGTGCTCAGCATCTTTGTAGACGACCGCGAGGTGATTAGAGAGCAGCGCACCTTCTCGCTCTCGCTCGTCAGAAAATACGAGTTAACGGTGGGCGAGGCTGAGCGTCATACTGTCAGGATAGAGAAGAAGCGAAAGCTGCTGCTGGCAGGCTTGAGGCCGCAGAAGTTCAGCGTCTTCGTGGACGGGCAGTTGATAAGAGAGTACGAGGGGATGTGAAGAGCAGGGAGAGAATCGAAGGAGCTTGATTTAATGAAGAGAATATTACCGGCACTCATACTGGCGAGCGTCTCTTTCATCATCGCCTGTTCCGGCTCGGACGCAGCCACCCGGAACGCGAAGTCGAATACTTCCGCTTCCAACAGTTCTGATGCAGCGAAGACAGTTGAGAAGGAGGACGCTGAGCTACAGAAGCAGTTGGAGCAGATAGCCGCAGCCGCTAAGGGGCGCGTAGGCGTGCGCGCCGTCCTCCTTGAGACGGGCCAGTCCGTCTCGCTCAACTCGAAAGAGCGCTTCCCCATGCAGAGCGTCTACAAGCTGCCCATAGGCATGGCTGTGCTTGAACAGGTAGACGCCGGACGGCTCAAGCTGGACCAGCGCGTGCGCGTCGAAAAGAGCGACTACCTGAAGAAGGGGCAGCACAGCCCCATACGCGACCGGAATCCTGAAGGCGCGGAGCTAAGTCTTGAAGAGCTGCTGCGCTTCGCCGTCTCGGAATCCGACGGCGTGGCTTCGGACGTGGCGCTGAGAATCGCGGGCGGGTCGGAAGCCGTCATGAAGTATCTCGCCGGTCTCAATGTGACGGATATAATCGTGGCCGATTCAGAGAAGAAGATAGGGCAGGACTGGGAGACGCAGTATCGCAACTGGGCTTCGCCCGAAGGCGCTGTGGCACTGCTCAGGGCGCTTCAAGAGCGCCGCACTCTCTCCGCAAAGAGCTACGCGCTGCTGCTTAAATTCATGACCGATTCTCCGACCGGCCCGAAGCGCCTCAAGGGGCTTCTGCCCAAAGATGCGGTGGTCGCGCACAAGACCGGCACGTCCAGCGCTAATTCCAGCGGCGTCTATGCCGCGACCAACGACATAGGAATCATCACCCTGCCGGGCGGTCGTCACGTAGCCATAGCGGTCTTCGTCTCGGACTCTCCGGCGGACGAGGCCACGCGCGAAGGCGTCATCGCTAAAATCGCAAAGGCCGTCTGGGACAAGTGGGGCAATTAAGGGACAGCTATTGCGATTTCCACTTTCGCACTGCGTTTAAGATTGAGTCTGCGGCGCGCAGCGAAGCGCCGCCTGCGCCTAGCCTGCTCGTGGCACTGGCGAGCCGCGCTCGAAACTCGCGGTTTCGTTGCTTGTCCAAGAGCGCAAGCAACTCCTCCGAAAGCCTCTCGCCCGTCAGGTCGTTCTGTATCAATTCTGTCGCCAGCCTCTCGCCCGCTATCAGATTCGGCAGCCCGTAATGCTCCGTGCTTATGAGGCTGCCGAGTATGTGCCAGTTCAAGAGCGACTCCTTGTAGACGATGACGTGCGGCGCACCCAAAAGCGCTGCTTCCAGCGTCGCCGTGCCGCTCGCTATGGCGGCGGCGTCAGAAGCACCTAGCGCCTCGCGCGTCTCGCCATGCACGATTCGCAAGGTCTGCGGCAAAGTGAGACCGCGTTTGAGAGCGTGGCCGGTGTGAGCTTCGGCTTCATGAAGCTCTCTCGCGGGCGCAAGGGCTATGACGAATTGAACGTCCGGGCGCTTGGCGGAAAGAAGGCTCGCGGCTTCCAGCATCGCTGGCAGTATGCGCTCAAGCTCTTTATGACGGCTGCCCGGAAGAAGGGCTACGAGCGGTCGCTCGGGGGCTAACCCGTGGCTTTGACAGAACTCCTCGCGGCTCTTATCTGCATGCACAGCGCCTGCGAGCGGGTGGCCCACGAACTCTACGTGATGAACGCCGCGCCGGTCGTACCAGTCCTTTTCAAAAGGAAGAATCGTGAGCAGCAGGTCAACGTCTCGGCGTATGCTTCGGACGCGGTGCGAGCGCCATGCCCATAGCTGCGGGCTGATGTAGTAGATGACTCTGACGCCCTCTCTGCGGAGCGCACGCGCGAGCCTCAAGTTAAAGTCGGGCCAGTCAACCAGAACTACCGCATCCGGCTTGCGCTCCCGCGCGGCCCGCTTCAGAGCCTTGTAGGCTCGCCAGAAGCGAGGCAGCGCACGACCTATCTCTGCCAGACCCAATATTGAGAGGTCATCGGAGTTCACTATGGATTCGACGCCCGCTGCGCGCATCTCCCGCGCGGTCGCGCCGAAGAGCCGAAAAGAGGTTCCCTCAGGCGCACGCTCCCGAAGCGCTCGCACGAGCGAGGCGGCGTGAGCGTCGCCCGAAGCCTCGCCCGCCACAATCATCAAACTGATGCGCTCATCCATCCGGCGGGAATCATAACAGGGATGAACAGGATAGACAGGATAAAAAAGAGACCGCGAAGTAAGACGAATAGACATGACTGCTCTCTTTATCCTGTATATCCTGTCTATCTCTGTTAATTTCTTTCTTCCCTTTTCCCTTTTGCCTTTCGCTTGTGTTAGCATCTGGCGCGTTGCTCGAAAATTACAGGGGCATGAGCGCCGTCCGACTTTAACTTTCGCTCCCTTCGGCCTCGCGCTCGCCTCCCCGTAGAGGTTTAAAGCCAACTCCTTGCACAAGGTTTTTCCCCCCTCAAGCTTGCGCGCTCGCACGGCGATTCTGTTCGCCTGCCTCGCCCTGGTCTGCTTTGCAGGCGCACGTTCCACACGCGCGCAGCAGCCTAACCCTGTCGAGCGCCGCGTGACCAACCCTGTGACCGACACGCCGAACGTCAACCCGCTTGAGCAGCCGCAGCCTATACGCCCTCGTCTGCCCGTGCGCGCCGGAGAAGGCGCTCAGCCGACAGACGTGCTGGACGTGCGCGCAGACCGCGAGAGCGTGACGGGGCCGCCCGAGGCTCGCGTCTTCGTTTACGAAGGCAACGTCGATGCGCGCGTCGGCACCTACCGCCTGCAAGCCGACAAGGTGACGGTCTACGAGGCCAGCAACCGCGTCGTGGCAGAAGGCAACGTGGTCTTTGACCAGGAGCCGGGACAGCGCATCACAGGCACGCGCGCGGAATGGAACTACCGCACCAAGCTGGGATTCTTCATCAACAGCACGGGCTTCACCAACCAGACCAACGACGGCACGATTATGTACTTTGTGGCCGACAGCGTTGAGAAGGTGAGCCTGGACACCATCGTCGTCGTCAACGGAGAGATAACCGCGTGCGGCGACGACAACGTGCCTAAGTGGAGCTTTCGTGCGCGCCGCGCAGTGATTAAGCAGAACGACCGCGTCAGGCTCCGCCAGCCCACCTTCCGCGTCAAGGGCGTGCCGGTGGTCTGGCTCCCCTTCGCCTCCATCTCTCTGAAGCGCAGAGACCGCGCATCCGGCTTTCTGACGCCGACCTTCTCGGGCTCGGGCGACAAGGGCTTTCGTCTCTCGAACGCCTACTACCAGACGCTCGGGCGCTCTGCGGACGTGACGCTTCGCAATGACATTTACACGGAGCGAGGGCTTGGCTTCGGCATGGATTTGAGGACGCGCGCCAACTCGCGCTCCTACCTGAACATGGGCTTCTACACGGTGAAGGACAGAATCTTCGGCGCTAAAGCGGACGAGCAGCATCCTGACCAGGGCGGCTCAAGCTTCTACGTGGACGGCGTGCATTACTTCCCGAACGGCTTCATGGCGGCGGCGGACGTGAACGTGACCTCGAACCTGACCTTCCGGCAGGTCTTCTCTGACCAGGTGCAGCAGGCCATCTCGCCCGAAGAGCGCTCGCAGGTTTACGTCAACAGAAACTTCGGTGACTACAGCTTCAACTTTCTGGCGCGCACGCAGGTCACAACGCTCGGCACCTCTCGCATACGCATACGACAGCTCCCGTCAATCTCTCTGGAGAAGCGTGCGTCGGCCCTGAAGTTCTTCGAGCGGCTGCCGCTCTATTTTTCCATAGAAGGCTCAATCGACGGCATGAGCCGCAAGGAGACGCCCGAGGACGTGGCGCTCTTTGCAGAGCAGGTGCGCGGAGGCTTCCCCATCATCACGCCTTCGATTGTTCAGCGACTGGACATTTACCCGCGCTTCACGCTGCCCCTGAACTTCAAGGGATGGAGCATGACGGCGACGGCTGGCGTGCGCGCGACCTACTATTCAAATTCGATTGACCCGGCGACGCGGTTAGTGCTGGCGCGAGACGTGGTCAGAGGCTACGGCGAGTTCGAGCTTGACGTGAGGCCGCCCGCCTTCGCGCGCGACTTCCGGAAGGGAGGGCGCTTCTTCTTCCGTCACGTCATAGAGCCCTACTTCATCTATCGAAAGATTTCCGGCATCACGAACTTCGAGCGGCTCATACGCTTCGACATGGTGGACGCCATTGCCGACACCAACGAGATAGAGTACGGGATAGTGAATCGCTTCTTCACGCGCCGCTCTACGGAGGACGTGTCCGGAGGCTCAGGCCCGGAAGGAGGCGCTAGCCGCCGCGCGCCGCTCTCATCCCAGCCCTACGAAGCGCTCTCGATTACCGTTCGAGGGAAGTATTTCTTCGACCCATATTTCGGCGGGGCGCTCGTTCCGGGCCAGCGAAACCAGTTCTATCCCATCAACACCTTTTCCGGCTTCACCTACGGAGGCGTGCCGCGCCGCTTCTCGCCGCTGAGCATAGAGGGGCGTTATCGTCCCCTGCGCTCGCTCTTCGCGGACGCGCGCATGGATTTGGACGTGCAGGGCGGAGGACTGAGAAACCTGTCTGTCACATTCGGCCTGAACCGGACGCTGGTGCAGGCTTTCCAGACCTTCTACTACACGCGCTCGATTAACCTTGCTCCGAGCCTCAAGCAGTTTGCGGACGCGCGCGGGCTTGAGCCGGGAACTTTGCGCGGCTCGCAGTGGAGCCCTACGATTTTCCTTGGCGACCAGGGTCGCGGGGTCTTCGGCGGCACGAGCCTCTTCTTCGATTTTCAGGATAGACCGAACAAGGCTTCCAAGCTCGTCAGCTCGACCGTCACGCTCGGCTACACCTTCGACTGCTGCGCGGTGGTGGCGCAGTACTACACCTTTGACGTGGGACTACGCCACGAGAACCGCTTCGTCTTCAGCTTCCGCCTCAACGGCATAGGCACCTTCGGCACTGAGCCCATAGGCCAGCGCTTCTTCCGCTAAGATACAAACAGAGGAAATTAATAGGATAGACAGGATAAAGAAGAAGCAATAGCTCTCTTTTTTATCCTGCCTATCCTGTCCGTCCCTGTTAATTAGTTAGGCGGTGTGAGCAGGTACAGGTGGCCGTTGTTGGTGTCGGCCGCGAGAATCACTCCGTCGCTGCTGATGGCGAGCGCTTCGTGAAGCGTGATGCCTGTGCTGCACAGCATAGTGTTGAGGTCGCTCATGACGCCGCCCGTGTAGAGGAAGGCGCTCCCGTTAGTTTCGCCTACCACCTGGCCGCTGTCATTCATGCCAAGGGCCGAGCCTTCATCCGTAGATAAGGAATTAAGGTCTTGCAGCCCGTTGCTGTCGTAGAGAAAGGCGTGGCGCGCGTCGTCGTTGGTGATGTCCGCGAGCCCCGCCACGCTTCCGCTCTGGTTGGTCACGCCGTTGCCTCCGAAGCTTCCGTAGGCGTCGCTCGTTGTCCCGCCGAGCGAGATGTTGTGCAGCCCCGTGGAGTCGTAGACGAAGACGTAGTAGCCCTGCGACGTATAGGCCGTGCCGACGACCACGCCCGAGTCTGTGAAGCGCAGGACTTCGGCGTACTCTGCGTCGGGAGTCAGGTCTGTCATGCTCGTCCCGTCGTATAGAAAGACGTGCTGCTGGTAGTTCCCGTCGTCGGCTATGCCTACGACCTGCCCGCTTGAGTTGATGTGCGTAGCGTTGCTGTAGCTTCCGCCGGAGAGGACGCCGAGGTCTATCATCCCCGTGCCGTCATGAAGAAAGGCGTGCTGCACGCCGCCCGTGACTTCGGAGACGCCAGCCGCCTGACCGGAGTTGTTGACCGCGACGGCCAGGCTCCACGTGCCGCCCGTCAGCACGCCAAGGTCGTGTATGCCGCTTGAGTCATAAAGGAAGGCGTGCGACTCGTCGCTCAGGTTCGTGGACTCTCCGACTACTTTGCCGTTCTCGCTGATGGCGTAAGGGTAGCTGCGCGAGCCTCCGAGCGTGCCTAGGTCTACCATGGTGCCGTGGTCGTAGCGAAAGGCGTGAAGGGTTGCTTCCGTGACATCGGTCGAAGCGCCCGTGGCCTGTCCGGCGTCGTTGATGTCAATGGCGACGCCGAAGGTTCCGCCCAGAGAGAGCTGGTGCAGACCCGTGTCGTCAAAAAGCACAGCCTGCTGGTTGTTGTAGCTGTCCATAGCAACGCCGAAGACAGAGCCGTCTTCGCTCAGTGACTTGTGAGGCTCGCTGACGGCGAAATAGCTGCCGGGGGTGTTAATGGCAGCGTCCAGGTCGTGTATGCCCGTGCCGTTGTAGACAAAGAGGTGATAGTCCTGGCTTGAGTCCGGGCCGAAGCCCAGCACGTGGCCGGAACGCGTGAAGTAGAGCGCCTCGGCACCCGCGCCTCCCAAGGTCAGCTCAGTGGCAGTGTAACAGTTAGGTGGCGGCGTTTGAGCGCGAACGCCCGCCGGATAAAGCATCGCTGCCTGAAGTAAAAGCGCGGAGGTCAGGAGTACTACCGCAATCATCCTTCGCAAACGTTTGATAGAGAGGATACGATTCATCAGAGTCAAACTCCTTCCGAAATGAGATGAGCGTGAGTCATGTGCAAAATACGCTCTGGGTTAAGTGTGGCGTGTGCCGCTCTCGGAGCCCGTGGCCCGCGCGGTCGAGTGAGTACCGGGCCGCACATGATTGCCCGTGCACCTGTGATGTAATAATTAGTTATGGTCTAGCTCTGAGATGAGGTAAAGAAACCCGCCCCTGAGGGCAGCAGAAATTATTTCCCCAACCTGGCTCTCCTTAGACTTTCTTTAATCAATCGGCGGCGACAAGTAAGGCACTATGTACCGCCTAAGGCGAAACGCCCCGGACATCTGGTACAAAAACAGATAAAGATGGCCTTCTGAGGCTCTCTTTCAGATTACCGCACTTTGCATGCCGCGCTTCTCGCCTGCGCTTTGCGAAACTCCGTTGTCAGCGGCTATAGTTAGGAAGAGAGGGCCGGTCTGTGGGTACATCCAAAACAGCCTGTGCTGCATCTGAAACCGGGTAACGAGGAAGCCGGTTTTAAGTTGAGCCGCTCGCTGGCTCAAAGAAGATTCGCCCCCTTGGCGCTTTCGTCCCGCATTTAATCCAGACCCGTTTAACCTTCAAACAGGAGATGACACTAGTGTCAGGAAGTCCCCGATTCGCCCGCAACCCCTACGCACGGCTTTACAGCCCGTCTCTTTCCGGCAAATTTCGCTCGCTACTGGCGCTCGGCCTCGCCGCGCTGATGCTGGCCGCGCCTTTAAGCTTCGCCGTCCCGGCGCAAAGCCTCAAGAGCGATAGCGCCACCGCCGTCTCTCCTAAAACGGGAGCGGAAGCGCCGGGCAAAGCTTTTATCCTTTACGAGAACGCTGGCGGCATTGGCTGCCGCGACGCGACGCTCGCCGAAAGAGGCCAGATTCTCAAGTCTCCTTCGGGCCAGAAGCTACGCCAGATTAATCACCTCAAAGACGGCGACAACTACACCTTTGGGGAAGAGGGTAATGGGCCGGGACTGAAAATCATACTGATGGCGACTCAGCAGTTGGAGAACAATCAGGTCGCCAAGCAGGCTTTCATAGCTGCCGCCGCGCACTGGGAGGCGATTGTCCAGACTCCCATGACCGTCTACATAGACGTGGATTACGGCCCTCTGAACTTTGGCCAGCCCTGGTCTAGTCCGCTTGTCCTTGGGTCAACCGGCAGCCCTTCGGTCTTCCGAGGCTACTCGGCCGTCAGAACTAACCTGCTCGCAGAGGCCGCCAATTCCGGCAATGCCAAGTCGGCTCTCTTCAACCTGCTGCCCGCGTCATTCATCCCAACGGAGTTGGGCGACGGCTACGTGATGACGGTCAACGCCTCCATAGCACGCGCCATAGGCCTCATCCCTGCGAACGCAGACCCGAACGACCCGCGCCCTAGCATAGGCTTTAATTCGGCCAAGCCGTTCGACTTTGACCCGAACCCTATGGGGCCCGGCGGCCCCGGCTGCGGTAACAGCGGCATTGATTGCAACAAGACGGACTTTGACGCCGTGGCCACGCACGAAATCGGCCACGCCCTCGGATTCACCTCGAACAACGGCGCGAGCGGCGAGCCGCCCAACATGGAGGTCTGGGACTTGTTCCGGTTCAAGCCGGGCGTCACAAACTTCACCACCAACCAGCGCATCATGACCGCGAGCGGCACGCAGGTCTTTTACGACGGAGGCTCCGAGCTTGGGCTTTCCACGGGCGGCCCTGACGGCGACTCTCCCAACGGCGACGGCGAACAGTCCAGCCACTGGAGAGAGGACGGCTCCCAACCCGCTAACAACATAGGCATCATGGATCCGACCATTGCCTCGGGCGTGCGCCAGACCATCACCAATAACGACAAGCGAGCCCTGAACGCATTCGGCTATAATCTGGACAACAACACAGCGCCTCCGCCCGCGCCGCCCGCCACGCCTCCGCCCGCTAATGACAACTTCACAAGCGCCACAACCTTGAGCGGCTGCTCAGGCACGGTCACGGGCACTAACCTGGAAGCGACAAAGGAGACGGGCGAGCCGAATCACGCTCCTGACAACGGCGGTGGGCTCCGCTCCGTCTGGTTCAGGTGGACTGCGCCGAGCACTGGCAGCGCGACCTTCACTACTAAGGGAAGCAGCTACGATACGGTGCTTGGTATTTACACGGGCTCAAGCGTCGGCGGTTTAACGGTCATCGGGAAGAACGACGACGTGACGCTCGGCGTTGTCACGAGCAGCACCCTGACCTTTAACGCCGTGGCTGGCACGACCTACATGATTGCCGTGGACGGCTACAACAACGGCGGGGCGGGCGGCGACATGGGCAACGTCAAGCTCAACTGGAGCGAGGCCAACTGCACCGTGACGGTCACGAACGACATCCAGCTCAGCCAGGACAGCTACAGCTTCTCGGAAGCGGATATCAACACCGCGCAGGGCTTCGGAATCCTGAGCGTGAATGTCACGCGCGGAGACCCCAACGCCGGCCCCGCCACCGTTCAGTACTTCACGGAGGATGCTGCGGGCGGCAACGAGTGCGACAAGTTGACGGGACAGGCTTCGCAGCGCTGCGACTACGCGGCGCAGGCAGGCACGCTGAGGTTCGCCACGGGCGAAGCCACAAAGCAGATACAGATTCCCATCATCAACGACGGCTACAATGAAGGCAATGAGACTCTGCTGATTAAGCTACAGAACGCCGTGGGCGCGACTCTGGGCAGGAGTCAGGCGACTATCACTATTCAGGATAGCGCGGTGGTGACTACGCCCACACAGAATCGCTATCTGAACAACAGCTTCTTTGTCAGGATGAACTATCTGGACTTCCTTGGCAGAGAGCCCGACGCGGCGGGCTTCGCGGACTGGACTACGGTGCTTAACAACTGCGGCTCGCAGCAAGGCTTCCTGGGCGCGCCTCCTGACTGTGACCGCGCGCACGTCTCGCACGGCTTCTTCGCTTCCCCTGAATCCATCGACCGAGGGTTCCTGATTTACAGAATGTATGAAGTCGGCATGAATAGATTGCCGAAGTACGTTGAGTTTACTCCGGACATGGCAAGTCTCAGCGGGTTCGGTCTCTCTGATGCAGTCAAAGAGCAGAATCTCTCGGATTATCTGCAACAGTTCACAGCTAAGCAGGAGTTCCAGACCAGATTCGCAGGGGCATTGCAGACCACTGAAGCCGCCGCGCTTATTCAGAAGCTTGAGCAGACGGCAGGCGTCACACTTCCGGCCACGGCAACAACTAAGGCCGGACAGCCTACACAGTACGGAAGGCAGGAGTTAATAAACCTGCGCGCAAGCGGCACGTTTACAGTAGGTCAAACCCTCAAGGCCTTCGTAGAGCAGCAGGCTGTCTATGACCTGTCATTCCCCAGGGGGCAGGTCACGCTGCTTTACTTTGCCTATCTCAAGCGAGACCCGGACTTGAACGACCCGAATCTCGTTGGATGGAAAGATTGGGTGGATGTCTTTACTAACGGCAGACAGAGCGTAGGCGTGCAGCCCAAGGACATTCATCACTTAATCTTCGGCTTCATCTACTCCGAAGAGTATCGCAAGCGCTTCGGCCAGCCGTGAGACGGGAACAGGTCAGTATCGCCTGTGGTAGCGGGCGATACTGACCTGTTTTTCAAACCGACCTGTTACCGAAATTATGGAGAATTTGTGGCGTTACGTACATCTAAAATAGGCGGAATTGCATCTCAAGCTTTGGTATCGAGGCAGACATTTGTGAGCCATCGCGTTCAGGCTCAGGTTAATTTGGCCCCCTAGACCTTTTTCCATCCTCATTTTATTGTAAAATTAACGAGCGTCGGCTTGTCCCTGCTTTCATAAGCTTTTTCGTATCGGGCAAGCCCCTCAAACCGTGACCCGTTAGCCAGGCAGTCAGTAGAAATATGGATTGTTTCTGTTTCGCTGCGCTTGCGTGCTAATACCCGAAAAAACAGAGAATCGTACAACCGAAGAGGAGAACGTCGTGAGAAAACGTCTGAAAATAATGAAGAACTCAGCGAAGAAGTCTCGCCGTCTTTTAGCCGTGAGCCTTGTGCTTGTGGCTACGGCCATCATCGCTGCCGGGGCCGCGACAGTGGTCTCAAGACAGAGCGCCGGTAAATCGTCCGCACAAAAGAGCGCCAGCCCTGCTGCGAATGCCAGAAACAACGTCACCGTGAGTGTCGTCTCGGCTCAGGACGCTCATCTTGACGGACAGACGGCGCAGATGAAGCCGCTCACCCCTGAAGAGGCCAAAAAGATGGCGGAAGGACTCAAGCAGATGATTAACAACTCTACGGAGGGCCTCAAGGTCGAGCAGCAGCCGGACGGCTCCCTCTCAGTTGACCTTCAAGACCGTTTTCAGAACGTCACCGTCGCCAGAGTAAACGAGGACGGCTCCGTCTCCACCTCCTGCGTCGATAACGCGGAGGCCGCAGGAGCTTTCTTCGGCATAGACCCTCGCATGATTGACGAGAACGCGAAGGCAGGCAAGAACATAAAGCCCGTGTCCGTTACACAGGCCACATCCGAGGAGAAGTAATGAAAAAGATTTACCTGAAGTTCCCCATGCTTCTGCTCGCTCTGGTGGTGGGCCTCATGGCCTCGTCCCAAGCTTACGCGGGCGCGACCATCATTATTAAGAACAGCGACGCTGCCGGAGAAGGTTTTAACGACACGACGCCGGCCACCCCCGTTGGCGGCAACAGCGGCACGACGCTCGGCCAGCAAAGGCTCAAAGCCTTTGAGGAGGCCGCTCGAATCTGGGGCGAGTCGCTCAACAGCAACGTCACCATCACCATAGACGCGCGCTGGGACAAGAACATGTCGTGCACCACGAACAGCGCCACGCTTGGCTCGGCCGGTGCCGCCACCATACGCGCGAATTTTACGAACGCTCCTTTCGCTGACACCTGGTACGGCGCTGCTCTGGCAAATGCCCTTGCAGGTTCCGACAGTAGTGTAAATGCCGAAATACAGGCGCGCTTCAATCCAGACCTGGGCACCCCCGGCTGTCTTGACAATAGCCCCTGGTATATGGGACTAGACGGAGCTCACGGCGCTAAGGTTGACCTCGTAACAGTACTGCTGCACGAGTTCGGCCACGGGCTCGGGTTCCAGACCTTCACGAACAAGGAAACAGGCCAGCAGGCCGAGGGAAGTAACACACAGGGGCAGACATTTTCGTTCCCTACCATCTATGACAGGTTCCTGAAGGATGTCACCACCGGCAAGCTCTGGCCCGCCATGACGGACGCCGAGCGCCAGGCTTCGACTATCAACACGAACAACCTCGCGTGGATTGGCCCGCAGGTGGCGACGGACGCGCCCAACGTGCTCGGGACTCCGAAACTCAGGGTAAACACCCCGGCTCTTGGTACCTTTGCCGTGGGCACGGCTTCATTCGGCGCGGCGGTCTCCGCCACAGGCACAAGCGGTCAGGTTGTAGAAGCCTTTGACGCCCAGGACGCGGCGGGCCCGGCCAACAACGACGCCTGCTCTGCCATCACCAACGCGGGAGCCGTCTCCGGCAAGATTGCGCTTGTGGACAGAGGCGTCTGCGACTTCATAGTAAAGGTTAAGAACGCGCAGAACGCCGGAGCCATTGGCGTCATCGTCGCTGACATCTCGGGCGCTGCCACTCCGCAGGGAATGTCCGGCGGAGACCCGACCATCAGTATTCCGTCTCTGTTCGTCACGGCGGCCACGGGCGCGACTCTCAGAAGCAACCCGGGCGCGAACGTGACCATGTTCCTCGATAGCTCCACCATGCCCGGCACGGACGGAGCGGGGCATCCCACGGTCTACACGCCTAACCCTGTGGTGACGGGCTCATCCGTCTCGCACTGGAATTCGACCACCAGCCCGAACCAGTTGATGGAGCCGAACAACAGCAGCGACCTGAGCCACGATGTAAAACCGTCCAGAGACCTGACGCTCTCTCTGATGAAAGACATAGGGTGGTCAACGAATCTCTCTACGACGCCTACGCCGACACCTACACCAACGCCTACGCCGACGCCTACTCCGACTCCGGCGGGCGACACAATACAGATAACCAGCGCGACCTCGCCCTTTAACGAGGCGACTGTGAACACCGCTCTGGGCTTCGGCGTCATGACCGTTCAGGTCTCGCGCTCCAATCCGGCTGCGGGTGCCGCCACCGTTCAGTACTCCACGGAAGATGCTGCGGGCGGAAGCGACTGCAACGTCGTCGCGGGCTTTGCTTCGCAGCGATGCGATTACGTGACTGCGGCAGGCACGCTGCGCTTTGCCGCGAATGAAGCCAGCAAGACCATACAGATTCCGGTCGTGCCCGACGGCTACATAGAAGGCAACGAGAGCTTCACCATCAAGTTGCAGAACCCCACGGGCGCAACTCTGGGAACGAACAGCCAGGCCACGCTGGTTATTCAGGACAGGGGAGTGTCGACCTCGCCAACTCAGAACCCGTACCTGGACAACAGCTTCTTTGTGCGCCAGCTCTACATGGACATACTGGGCAGAGAGCCGGACGCCTCTGGCTTCGCAGACTGGAGCAACGTCCTTAACACCTGCGGCCCCGAGAAGGGATTCCTCGGCGCTCCCAGAACCTGCGACAGAGCCTTTGTCTCGCACGGGTTCGTCGCGAGCCCCGAGTTCACTGACCGAGGCTATCACCTGCACCGCATGTACGAGGTGGGAGCAAGAAGGCTGCCGCGCTATGCGGAGTTCGTGCCGGAGATGGCAGGCCTAAGCGGCGCGCCCGGCTCGGCTGAGCTTGAGCAGAACACGGCACAGTACGCTGAGAACTTTGTCCTCAAGCCCGAGTTCGTGGCCAACTACGGCGCGGTCTCAAGCACGGCGCAGGCGACGCAGTACATAGCCCTGCTTGAGCAGAACGCGGGCGTCACGCTTCCGGCGACGACCACGACCCTGCCGGGACAGCCTACGCAGTACAATCGTCAGGACTTGATTAACAAGCGCGCGAGCGGAGAGTTCTCTCTGGGCAAGACCCTGAGGGCCTTTGTCGAGCAGAAGGTCGTCTACGACAAGTTCTTCGAGCGCGGGTTTGTGACGATTCAGTACTTCGGCTTCCTGAAGCGCGACCCTGACCTCAACGACCCGGCCCTCGCGGGTTGGACTGAGTGGGTCTTCGTCTTCACCAACGGAGGCGCGGCCCGTGGCAGGCCCGACATTGGCCCCAGAGATATTCAGCACTTAATCTTTGGGTTCATCTACTCGGAAGAGTACCGCAAACGCTTCGGCCAGCCATGACCCTTTAAGGGACAGTAAGCCGAGGGCGGATTCAAACAGGGATGGGCAGGTTAAGTCAGGATAAAAGAGAACGTGTTGCTTCTTCTTTATCCTGCTTAACCTGCCCATCCCTGTTAACTTATTCTTTGTAATACGCCTTGCATTATTGGGAAAGTTACGTTTAGAATGTCCCTTCCTTAGCTTGCATGGATAGTATTCTGAGGAAAAATTCGGCTCCCTTTTGACCTCTCTTTATATTTCATCTTTTTCCGTAATTCGGAGGGTTTCAGTGAAGCAAGGTTTACGTTTGTTATCTGCCGCCGTGCTCCTTTTTATTCTGCTCGGGGCGGCAAATCTATCATATGCCCAGACGGCGACTCCGACCCCTACGCCTCTGCCGGGAGTTGATACCTTTATCACGCAGCTGACCTCTGGCCCTGTGACGCGCAACAGCTTTGTCGGTGACATCAGCGCCAACGGGCGCTTCGTAGTCTTCGAGTCAAACGGCGACATCTCGACCGAGAAGACCGTTGACGGGCGCAACAACGCGGACGGAAACCGCGAAATCTTCCTGCTGGACTACGCTCAGCGCCGCATCTTCCAGATAACGAACACGTCGAGCGTTCGCATTGACACGGCCAAGAGCTTTACGGAAGCGGTCAACAACATCAAGTACGAGATAAGCAACAACAGGCCGCGCCTGACTTTCTCGCCGACCGCGGACGGGGCAGGCAACCGCGTCTACTCAATCGTCTTCAGCTCGAACGCGCCCACGCCGGGCAGCTTCAACGGCGAAGCGAGCGCGGCCGCCATCACCGCAGACGGCAATCAAGAGGTCTGGATTTACCAGCTTCCGCAGGTTCTGGATAACCTTAACCTCGCGAGCGGCGCAGACCTGCCGAGGCAAGACCTGGCGCTCGGGACTTTCCTACAGGTTACAAATACGCCCGCCAGCCGACCCCTTCAGGCCGGAACCACTTCGCGCTCGCCCGACGTGATTGACGACAACCGCGAAGCCTTCATCAACGACACAGGCACAATCGTCGCGTTCGCCTCCGTCAAGTGCGCGCCGCGAAGCGGAACCGTAGCCTGTCCTGCTGGCAGCACCAACACGGACGGCAATCCGGAGATATTCATCTACAACAGGACTGCGGACACGTTTACGCAGGTGACGAATACTACCGGGACTAACATCAGCAATCCTATAGTCAACCAGAATCCGAACTTGTCGGGCGACGGCACGCGCCTGGCCTTCATCTCCAACGCCAACATCACCAGCAACAACGCGGACGGCAACATGGAGATTTACGTCGCGGAGTTCAACGGAGCGACCGTCTCGGGCCTCAGGCAGGTGACGCGCACGACGGCCGCCAGCGCGGGCGTCAGCGTTAACATCTTCAGTCCGGGCCGCCGCATGAGCCGCAACGGAAACCTGCTGGCCTTCGAGTCCTCTTCGAACGACCCGAAGAGCAACGGTGCGATTCAGCCAGCGCTGGCCATGTTCATCTATGACATCACGACCGACACCTTCACGGCCGTAGGCGAGCGCTCGACCACTTCGACGGACGTGCTTCGCTTCCCGACTTTTACGGGCGATAACAGCCGCTTGATTTTCGTCTCGGCCCTGAACTTCCGGGCAAACGGCACGCTTTCAAACGTAGCGACCGAGGGCATCAATCCGCCTGTCAACAACATCAACCGCCCGCAGATTTTCTCCGTGCCTTTGAGCGCGCTGACCTCCTTCAAGAGTCTGACGAATAATCCTATTACCAACGGCGCTACCTTGCAGCCCTTCGTCTCTCAGACGGAGCAGCGCATAGCATTCAGTCTGGCTACGACAGAGCTTGGCGGCGGAAACGCAGACAACTCCACGGAAGGCTTCTACCTTCTGACGCCGACTGCGGCAGCGGAGACGGGCGGCACCCTCTCGCTCTTTACTGGAGCGAGCCAGCGCCCTGTGACCGGCCCCAGCCCCACGCCCCCGGCCGTGGCAGGCTTAGCGCCCGGCATGCTCGGCATAGCCCGCTCGACCACGTCTCTCGCGCCCTCCAATCAGTTAGTGGCCAGTGCGTCGGAGACTTTGAACAGTCCGTCGCTGCCCACGGAATTGAACGGAGTCTCCATGTCTATTAACGGCGCGGCGGCAGGGCTCTACTTTGTCAGCCCCGGAGAGATACAGTTCGTAGTCCCGCGCGGACTGGCCGCGAACACAGGCAGCAGCACCTATCCGATTGTTATCAACAACAACGGCAGCGTCATTCGCGGCACCCTTCAGCTTCTGCCTGCGCAGCCGGACATATTCACCAGCACTAACGGCCCGGGCGGTCGCGCCAGAGTCTTCGTGGCCGAGACGGTCGTGCCTGAGCCCTTCACGGTGCCGGTCACTGTCTCAATCTTATTAACGGGCGTGCGTAACGTGCAGACGAGTCAGGTTACGGTGCGCGTAGGCACGACAGACCTCACGGGCGCTCCTATAGTCAGTGTCACGCCGACGACTACGCCGGGCATAGACCAGATTAGCGTGCAGTTGCCAGCGTCGCTGGCAGGCTCGGGCGACGTGCCCGTCATCGTCTCTGTCACGATTAACGGAGTGACGTTCACCAGCCGTCCGGCTGACACAGCGCCTCGCATTCTCATCAACTAGCCGCGAGAAGTCATGAGAAGTGGCGGCCAGGAGCTTCAGAAAGCCTCTGGCCGCCATTTGATTTTCTCCCCCCGAAAGCGCCTATGCGAATAGGTATTGACGGCATCCCCCTCGTCGAGCCCAGAACAGGCGTGGGCCATTACACCTTTGAGCTTGCACGCGCTCACGCGAGTCTCTTCCCTTCAGACCGCTTCGAGCTAATCTCGCCGCTTCCGCTTCTGGCCTCCGTCACAGAAGAGATAAGCCAACAGAACCTGCGGGCCGTGCGGCTCAGGCTGAACAAGCTTCTGCGCCCGTGGTGGGCCATACGCCTTCCGCTCTACATAAGGCAGTCGGGCCTGGACGTTTTTCACGGGACGAACTTCGACGTGCCTCTCTGGAACATGTGCGCGAGCGTCCTGACCATTCACGACCTCTCTTTATTCCTGCACAGCGAGACGCACGAAAAGCGGCTGGTGAGGCGAGCGCGCCGCCGCATGCCCCTGATGGCGCGCACGGCCACTATGATTATCACGCCGTCGGAGAGCGTGCGGCGCGAGACCTGCGACCTCTTGCGCATCAGCCCCGAAAGAGTCGTGGCCATACCGGAAGCCGCTCGCTCCTGCTTCAGGCCCGTGAGCGAAGAAGATGCAGCGCGCGGCAGGCGGGAACTAAATGTAGAGGACGACTTTATACTTTTTGTGGGGACGATAGAGCCGCGTAAGAACCTGTTGACTCTGGCAAAGGCGTTTGCCGAAATCCTGCGCTCAACCCCTCTACGGCCTCAGCTTGTGATAGCCGGAAAAAAGGGATGGCTCACGGAAGAGCTTTTCTCTTACCTGAGGGGGACGGAGGCGGGCGAGCGCGTGCGCTTCACGGGCTACGTTCGGGACGAGGCGCTGGCCGCTCTCTACTCGTCCTGTAAGCTTTCCGTCTACCCTTCGCTTTACGAAGGCTTCGGGCTGCCTGCGCTGGAAGCCATGGCCTGCGGCGCGCCCCTCATCACGAGCCGCACCGGAGCCCTCATGGAGACAGTGGGAGACGCCGCGCGCCTCTTCGACCCGCAGGACGCAGAAGGCTTAGCCGCAAATATCAAGGAGCTGCTGCTCAGCGATGCGGCGCGGAGGGAGCTATCCGACAAGGGGCTCAAGCGTGCCTCACAGTTTTCGTGGGAGAAGACGGCGAGGCTCACCATGGAAGTTTACCTTGAGGCGATTAACAGAAACAAAGCAGGTCAGTACCGCCTGCGGTAGCGGGCGGCTATCTAGTCTCAAGCATGACTCTGGCGCGGATAT
>DATELK010000212.1:0-76001 GCA_035276685.1 Pyrinomonadaceae bacterium
GACGGACGGCGTGGCCGTGCAGGAGGCAGAGCGCCTGACACGCCTTCTGTCTGCCTCGCCCGACATAGTCGTGACTGCTCTTACGAGCGCGGAGTCGGCGGCGGCGCTTCGCACGGGAAAAGTCGCTATGGTAGTTACGCCCGTGCCGCAAGGCGATGCAAACACTGGCGACGCTTTGCCCGGCTTTAACTGCCGCTTTGACCCCATGCGGCCCGAAAGCAGAATGGCGCGGCTGGTCTTTAACGACTACCTGCAACGGGGCCTGGGACGCGCCGACGTGGCTTCCTTAACTGACGTGAAGGTGACGGAGCAGGGCTCTCGTTACGTGGACTTTCTGGTGCCGGGCCTGATAGGCATGAGCCTGATGGGCGGCGGCTTCTTCGGCGTGGGCATTGCGATAGTCGTGGCCCGTGCGCGACGACTGCTCAAGATGTTCGCGGCCACGCCCATGAAGCGCTCGCACTACCTGCTCTCCTTCATCTTCTCGCGCCTGATATTCTGGGTCTTGGAGATAGGGGCGCTGATTCTGTTCGCGCGCCTTGCCTTCGGCTTCAGGATTCACGGCGCGGTGCTGAGCATGATTTTCCTGCTCTTCCTCGGAGGCTTTACCTTCGCGGGCATAGGACTGCTGGTTGCGGCGCGGCCCAAAACGATTCAGGGCGTGTCGGGCCTCTCTAATCTGGTGATGATACCCATGTGGCTTTTGTCCGGCACCTTCTTTTCACCCGCGCGCTTTCCCGATTTCCTACAGCCCTTCATCAGCGCGCTGCCTTTAACGGCCCTGAACAGCGCGCTTCGCGCCGTGATGAATGATGGCGCGACGTTAACATCTCATTGGACGGAGGTCTGCATCCTGCTCGCCTGGGGAGTCCTGAGCTTCGTCATCACGCTGAAAATCTTCCGCTGGCAGTAGAGCGGGAAAGCCAGTTGAGGGTCTCTTGCGAAGTAATAACTATCTAAGAACTGTTTGAGAGATTTCTAAAGACACTAACGAGCCAATGAGGCTATTGTTTCTCCGCTAGATAGATAGTTCTTTGGTTGTTCGGTTTTAACGTAAATACCGGGAGTGGTCGCGCAGCTTCGTTACCCGACAGTAGATTTAGCCCGGCGTTCCCCTTTAAATCAATAACTTGCCGGGCCATTCCACGCGCGTCATGCATGGTCTATAAGTCTAGTTGTACGGTCGAACCAAGTCGCAAATACTTCTCTCTCTCTTTCCTCTGATTTAAGCATGCACGGCAATTCATGAGTTTTATCCGAGGACGGACAGGTGACTGTAAGAGTCGCCGTTTTGGGCCGCGTGAGCCCGAAAGAAACCCGGTTCGTCTCCTCTGTTTAAACGCAGCTCTTCTTGCCGTCGGCCTTCATCAGCTTTGTTAAAGAGCAAGCGGTAAACAGCTTAAATCCATTCCGTGAATCATCATGATACGTCCCCCGGTAGAAGATGATCCCAGACGCTGGTATGTCATCCATACCAAAGTCAGTCAGGAAGAGCGCGCACGCTCCAACCTACAGTCATGGCAGGTAGAGACCTTCGCGCCGCTTCTCAAGACTCGCCGCGTCAACCAATACACACGAAAAGTCGGATACCGCGTAGGGCCGCTCTTCCCTCGCTACATCTTCGCACGCTTCCACTCGGACACTCTTCTGCACAAGGTTCGTTTCACGCGCGGCATACAGAATGTCGTAAGCTTCGGCGGCGAGCCTTCTCCCGTGGATGACGAAATCATAGCCGTGCTGAAATCCAGAGTGCAGGCGGACGGGTTCGTGCTGATGGAGAAGAGCAGCATGAAGCCGGGCGACAGGGTCGTCATCAACAGCGGCCCGCTCGAAGGCTTCAACGGCATCTTTGAAGAAGAAGTAAAAACGGATGACCGCATACGGATTCTGCTAACAACCGTCTGTTACCAGGCGCGTCTCGTCGTGGAGCGGGGCGTCGTACAACTCGCCAGCGAGCGAGGATGACGCTCCATCTCGCCGGGCTTCAGACTTAAAGGGGAAGCCAATTTTTTTATCCTGAGTCGCCGTAGAGAAGCGGCGAAAATGGCGGTAGCCTGTCTCTGAAACGGGTTCCGGGCGGCCTCCCACCCAATACTTTCAGCAATCAAATCACAGGAGAATGATAATGAGTCGGGAAGAGAGAGAAGATACGACCATCTACAAAGTAGTGGTTAACCACGAAGAGCAGTACTCCATCTGGCCCGCAGACCGTGAGAACGCCCTCGGATGGAATGACGCGGGAAAGAGCGGCACCAAGCAGGAATGTCTGGATTACATCAAGGAAGTCTGGACTGACATGCGGCCACGCAGCCTCAGAGACAGGATGGAGCAGGCCAGCGGAGTTTAGAGGAAAGACCTCGCACCCGCCTGAACTCGCATCATCAGGATTCCGAACTTGACGGCGGCAGAGATGCTGGATTCCTCCTGCTGGACAGATACGCCGGAAACTCTCGCGCTGCCTGTGGACGAAGTTCACGTCTGGCAGGCTGAGCTGAATCAGCCGCCGCAAGTCACACGCAACTGCCTGACCCTACTCACCCCGGACGAGCGCGCACGCGCCGCACGCTTTCACTTCGACAGGGATAGAAACCATTTCATAGTCGCTCGCGGACTCTTGAGACAGCTTCTCGCACGCTACCTGAAGATGAAGCCCGCGAATTTGCGTTTTCGCTACGGCTCGCACGGAAAGCCCTCCTTGATTCACGACACAGGCGTAGAGAACTTGAGCTTCAACCTCTCTCATTCACACGAGCGAGCCCTTTGCGCCGTCGCGCGCGGCAGGGAACTGGGCGTGGACATTGAGCACCTGCGGCCAGAGTTTGCAGACCGAGACGTGGCCGAAAGGTTCTTCTCGCGTCTTGAAGTGGCGGCCCTTTCGTCTCTGCCGGAAGAGGCGCAGGTCGAAGGGTTCTTCAACTGCTGGACGCGCAAAGAGGCCTACGTCAAGGCCGTGGGCGAAGGCCTGTCGCTTCCTTTAGACCGCTTCGATGTTTCACTTAAACCGGGTGAGCCTGCCGCGCTGCTCGGCACAAGGGGTCTCAATGAAGAGGTCTCGCGCTGGCAACTGATGGAGCTTCTGCCGGGCGCGGGTTACGCAGGGGCGCTGGTGGCTGAAGGCAGCGGCTGGCACTTGCGCTGCTGGCGCTGGGCCGAAAAAGATTTCGAGGGACGATAAAGATGAATCCTCTCAACGCAGGCATAGTCATCTTCGACAGCAAGTTAAAAGAGGAGAGGGACTACTGGCTAGGCCACCTGTCGCGCGAGATAAAGGCGACGAGCTTCCCCACGGACTTCGAGAGGCCCGACGGCTACTCGCCTGAGCGGGAGACTGTTGAGCTTAATCTTTCGGGCGAGCTGTACGAGCGTCTTCAGAAGCTCACGGGCGGCTCTTCATTCCTTCTCTACGTGGCGCTGCTGACGGCCTGGAAGGTCTGTCTCTTCAAGCACACGCAGCACGAGCTGGTGGTCTTGGGAAGTCCCGCGCGTCGTAGGAATGAGAGCGCTGCGCCCCTTTCTCTGAACGCGCTGGCCGTCATAGACGAAGTGAGAGAAGAGATGACGTTTCGCCAGCTTCTCTTGCAGGTGCGTGAAACGCTGCTCGCGGCCTACTCCAACCAGAACTATCCCTATCGCCGCCTTGTTGCAGATTTCGGCCTGGCGGGTGTCGAGAACCGCTGCCCGCTCTTCGACGTAGCCGTCGCGCTCAGCAGCATTCATCACGAGCTGCCGGAAGTTAGAAACGACATCACCATCACCTTCACGGAAGAGACTGACTGTGTCAGGGGCGCGTTCGGCTTTAACCCGCGGCTCTTCACGCGCGAGAGCGTGGAGCGATGGGTGGGCCAGTTCCTTCATCTTCTAGGCGAAGCTCTTGAGCGGCCCAACGCCCGAATCGCGGAGCTTGAGCTTTTGACCGGGCCCGAGCGCGTTCAAATCGAGTCAGAGTGGAATCAGACGGATGTCTCGTACCGCACGCGCGCCTGCCTGCATCAGCTCTTTGAGGCGCAGGCCGCGCGCACGCCGGATGCTATCGCCGTGATTTCAGGCGACGAGCAGGCGAGCTATCGCGAGCTTAACGAGAGAGCCAACCGCGTTGCCAGCCGCTTGATAGGCTCCGGCGTCGGGCCGGAAAGCCTCGTGGGCGTTTACATGGAGCGCTCCGTGGAGATGGTCGTGGCTATCCTCGCGGTTCACAAGGCGGGCGGCGCATATGTTCCGCTTGACCCCGGCTATCCCGCTCAATACCTGAGCTACATGCTGGAAGACGCTAAGGTGGAAGTGCTCTTAACACAGCGCCGCTTCGCCTCTCGCCTCTCGGCTTACGGCGTCCCGGTTCTGTCTCTAGACTCTGAAGAATTCTTTACCGCACAAGAGAGCCTGAAGAATCCTATCAGCCGCGCCGGGTTGGATAACGCCGCTTACGTGATTTACACCTCCGGCTCGACCGGCAATCCGAAGGGAGCGGTCGTCACTCACAGAGGCATTCTCAACCGACTGCTATGGATGCAGCAGGCTTACAGGTTGACGGAAGACGACCGGGTACTTCAAAAGACGCCTTTCAGTTTCGATGTCTCCGTCTGGGAATTTTTCTGGCCGCTCATGGTGGGCGCACGCCTCGTGATGGCGCGGCCCGAAGGCCACAAGGACGCGGCCTACCTGCTCAGGATGATAAAGGAGCAGGGCATCACCACGCTGCACTTCGTACCTTCCATGCTGCACCTCTTTCTGGAAGAAGAGGGAGTCGAGGGCTGCGCGTCGCTCCGGCGTGTGATTTGTAGCGGCGAAGCTTTGACGGCAGAGCTGGTCAGGCGTTTTTACCAGCGCCTTCAGTCGGCAGACCTGCACAACCTCTACGGCCCGACCGAGGCATCCGTTGACGTGACCTACTGGGCCTGCCCGCGAGAGCAGAGCTCCAAAGTCGTTCCCATAGGCAGGCCGATTGCCAATACCCGCATTTACATTCTCGACTCGAATTTGAAGAGCGTGCCCGTAGGCGCGGCGGGCGAGCTGCACATAGGCGGAGTGGGCCTTGCGCGCGGCTACCTTAACCGCCCAGACCTGACCGCCGAAAGATTCATCCCTTCGCCCTTCGGCCCCGAAGAAGGAGAGCGTCTCTACAGGAGCGGAGACCTCGCGCGCTTCCTGCCCGACGGCCAGATAGAGTTCCTCGGCCGCATAGACCAGCAGGTCAAGGTTCACGGCTTCCGCATAGAGCTTGGAGAGATTGAAGCGGTGCTCGCGGAGCATCCGGCCATACGCGAAGCGGTGGTAGAGCCGCGCGCCAATGGTCAGGGAGAAAAGCGTTTGGTCGCCTACTTTGTCCCCGAAAAGACTCGCACGCTTTCGGCCGCGCAGTCCGGGCTCTACAGGCTGCCGAACGACATGGCGGTCGCACACCAGAACCCTAACGAGACGAACTTTCTTTATCAGGAGATTTTTGAAGAGCAGAGCTACCTGAAGCACGGCATCACGCTTCGCAAAGGTGACTGCGTTTTCGACGTGGGCGCTAACATAGGGCTCTTCACGCTCTTCACTCAGGAGGCCTGCGAGGACGTGCGCGTCTACGCCTTCGAGCCCGTGCCGCCCATCTACGACCTGCTGCATCAGAACGTGCAGCTTCACGCGCCCGGCGCGAAAATCTTTAACTGCGGCCTCTCCGACCGCGCACGCCTTGTCCCGTTCACCTACTATCCGAGGTCTTCTATCATGTCCGGCTACTACGCCGACGAGAGGGAAGAGAAAGAGGTCGTGGCCTCCTTCACGCTCAACCGCCAGCAGCAGTCTCTGGGTGCGAGCGAGGCACGCCAATTGGTCGAAGACACGCTCGAAGGCCACTTCATCTCCGAGACCTTCGACTGCCAGCTAAAGACCCTCTCCGACGTGATAGACGAAGAGCAGGTGGAGCGCATAGACCTCCTGAAGATAGACGTGGAGAAGAGCGAGCTGGACGTTATCGGAGGCTTGCGCGCGGAGCATTGGCCGAAGATAAAACAGGTGGTCATAGAAGTGCATGACCTTGACGGGCGCTTGCAAATGCTCAAGAGCCTGCTCGAAGAGAAAGGCTTCAGGGTAGAGGTTGACCAGGACTGCTGGCTGAAAGGCACAAGCGTCTACCAGCTATATGCGGTTCGTCCCTCTGCGTACGTCCCCGAAGGCCTGCGAGTGCCCGTCAAAATCTCTAAACGAAACGGCAACGGCTCCGCTCATCACGCGGGCTCGAACGGCAACGCGGTTTCTGTTGAAGAGCTGCGAAGCTTTGCGCTCAAGAGGCTTCCCGAATACATGGTGCCTTCGGCGTTTGTGGCCCTTGAGCAGTTGCCGCTCACGCCGAGCGGGAAGACTGACCGCAAGGCTCTGCCTGACCCTAGCCTTCATCGCCCGAACCTGAACACGCTCTACGTCACGCCCGACACTGAGATGGAGCGCACCATAGCCTCTCTCTGGCAGGAGGTCTTGAAGGTGGACAAGGTCGGCATACACGACAACTTCTTCGACCTCGGCGGCTACTCTCTAATCATGGGCAAGGTGCGGCGCAAGCTTGAGCTTCTCTTGCAGAACGAAATCTCAATGGTCGAGATGTTCGAGCATCCGACCGTTCATTCGCTCGCCAGCCACCTGAGTCTTAAAGCGACGGGCGCAAGCGGCGGCAGCAGCACTTCGTCGCTCAAGCCCGACTACGAGCGCGCGGGCAGACAGCAGCAGGCGATTAATCGCCGCCGCCAGCAGCAGCGTGAAAGCAGAGGTAACGGTTAAGACAGGGACGTTATGGAAACCTCTGGCGACGGATTCAACATAGCCATCATAGGGATGTCCGGGCGCTTCCCCGGCGCGCAGAGCGTGGCGGAGTTCTGGGAGAACCTTCGCGAGGGCCGCGAAAGCATCTCCTTCTTCACGGAAGACGAGCTACGCGAGTCTGGCGTCTCAGCGAGAGTGATTGACGACAAGCGATTCGTGCGCGCGGGCGCGGTTATACCCGGCGCTTTCGACTTCGACGCCGCCTTCTTCGACATAAATCGAAGCGAGGCGGAGTTGTTAGACCCGCAGCACCGTCTCTTTCTTGAATGCGCGTGGGAAGCTCTCGAAGAAGCGGGCTACGACACGGAGCAGTATCGCGGCGACATAAGTGTTTTCGGCGGCGTCAGCTTTCATCCTTACCTGTGGTCTAACCTGTGGGGGCAGGAGGCAGACCACATGCAGACGCACCTGCTGAAGATTAATCTGGCGGGAGCGCTGACGGGCCGCGTCTCTTACAAGCTCAATCTCAAGGGGCCGAGCCTTACTCTTCAATCCGGCTGCTCTACTTCGCTCGTGGCGGTTCACCTTGCATGTCAAAGCCTGCTCGGTTACGAGTGCGACATGGCGCTCGCGGGCGGCGTCTCCGTCGACACGGACGCCAGAGGCTACTTCGTGCAGGAAGGCGCGCTGTCGCCGGACGGCCACACTCGCGCCTTCGATGCTAACGCTCAGGGCGTGGTGGGCGGAAACGGCGTAGGTCTTGTCCTGCTCAAAAGGCTCGAAGATGCTCTGGCCGAAGGCGACCACATCTACGCTGTCATACGCGGCTCTGCCATCAACAACGACGGCTCGCTTAAGATTGGCTACACGGCCCCGAGCGTGCAGGGACAGGTTCGCGCCATCATGGCCGCGCAGCTCGTCGCGGGCGTTCCGGCAGAGACCATAGACTTCATAGAGGCGCACGGCACGGGCACTCCGCTTGGCGACCAGATAGAGCTCAAGGCGCTGACGGAAGCCTTTCGCGCCACGACCGACAGGAAGCAGTTCTGCGCCATAGGCTCCGTGAAGACGAACGTGGGCCACCTGGACAACGCCGCAGGAGTCACTGGACTGATTAAGGCGGCGCTCGCCCTTCATCACAGGCTGCTGCCCGCGAGCCTTCATTACGAGAGCCCGAATCCTGAGTTCGACCTGCTCTCAAGCCCCTTCTACGTGAACAGTGCCGCGACCACTTGGGCCAGGGAGAGCAGGCCGCGCCGTGCCTCTGTCAGCAGCTTCGGCATAGGCGGCACGAACGCGCACGCAGTGCTTGAAGAAGCGCCGGAAGCGAAAGCCGCGAGCAACTCAAGGAGTTGGCAGCTTCTCACTCTCTCGGCCAGAACCGCATCTGCGCTGGACGCTGTGACCGCGCAGCTCGTCAACTACATCAAGCTTCATCCGGAAGAGAATCTCGCGGACATAGCCTACACCTGCCACTTGGGGCGACGCGCCTTCAATCATCGCCGCATGCTCGTCTGTAGCGACCGGGAAGATGCCGTCAAGTCTCTGGAAGAGCTGACTCCGCAGCGCGTTTTCACGGCCGCGCAGGAGCCCGTCAATCGCCCTGTGGCTTTCATGTTCCCGGGCGGCGGCGCGCAGCACCTTCAGATGGGGCGCGGCCTTTATCATGAAGAGCAGCTCTTTCATGAGCAGCTAGACCTCTGCGCGGAGATTCTTCAACCGGAGCTTGGATACGACCTGCGCCGCGTCCTTTATGCGGATAGTGAAGCCGACATAGCCGAAGCCTCGGAGCGTCTCGCCAATCCTGCCTGCGCCATGGCCGCAAACTTCGCCATCGAGTACGCGCTGGCCTCGCTCTTCATCTCATGGGGCGTGCGCCCTGCGGCGATGATTGGCCACAGCTTCGGCGAGTACGTCGCGGCGACTATGGCAGGCGTGCTCACGTTAGAGGACGCCCTGCGGTTGATAGTTTTGAGAGGGAAGCTTTTCGAGCGGCTTGACGAAGGCGCGATGCTCAGCGTGCCGCTGCCGGAAGAAGAGATAGAGCCGCTTCTGGGCGAGCAGCTTTCTCTGGCCGCCATCAACGGCCCGTCAAGGTGCGTCGTTTCGGGGCCTCTTCCGGCGATAGATGAAATGGAAAAGCTGCTCGGCGCAAGAAAGGTCAGCACGAGCCGCTTGCAGGCAAACCGCGCGGGCCACTCGCGTATGGTCGTTCCCATCCTCAAAGAGTTCTCGCAGCTGATAGCGAGCTTCCGGCTTGAGCCGCCACGGATTCCCTTCATCTCCAACGTCACAGGGACGTGGATAACGCCCGCGCAGGCGACCGATTCCGATTACTGGGTGAGCCACCTCAGGCAGACCGTGCGCTTTGCTGACGGCATAAGTGAGCTTGTGAAAGAGCCAGCGCGGATTCTGTTGGAGGTCGGCCCGGGCCAGATTTTAAGCTCGCTCACGAGAAGGCAGCTTGCGGATAAGCGCACGCAGCTGTCGCTCGCCTCGCTGCCTGACCCGCAGGATAAGCGTGAGGACATGGCGTTTCTTTTGGGCACGCTCGGCAAGCTGTGGCTGGCAGGCGTGCGCGTCGAGTGGGAGAGCTTCTACCGGGAAGAGCGGCGTAGGCGTCTATCGCTTCCGACTTATCCTTTCGAGCGACAGAGCTTCCGCCGCGCTCCGAAACAGGCGGCGGCGAGCGGCGGCACGAACGGAAAGCCTCAGACTTCAAAATCACAGAAGACCGAGAGCCCCTTCTACACGCACGGCTGGAAGCGGTTGCCGCTGATACAGCAGTCTTTGAGCAGCGACCGGCTTCGCAAGCCGCTCCTGCTCTTCTTGGATGAAAGCATTTTTGGAGAGGCTCTGTTGAAGAAGTTGCGGGCGTCAGGCCGCACGGCAATCGCAGTCCACGCCGGGGAAGCCTTCGCGCGCAGGAGCGAGACTGATTACACGATTAACCCTGCGGCGACGGACGACTACGTTTCCTTGCTCAGAGAAGTATCTGCCGGGCAGGCCGCGCCGCTCAAGGTTGTCTATCAATGTAGCGCGAGCTCATCCGGCGATGATTCGCTTGAGAGCGAGTTGCCGGAAGAGAGCCGCGCGACGGGCTATTCAAACCTGCTTAGACTCTTCGCAGCCTCTGTGAGCGTAGAGCCTTCAGCGCCCCTTGAGCTATTGACTATCACCGTCAACGCGCAGGAAGTGTCGGGCCGGGAGAGCTTGCGGCCGGGCATGGCTATGCTCGCGGGCGCGTCTCTTGCGCTCTCAGGCAAGCATCCTTTCCTCGGTTGCCGCAGCGTGGACGTAGAAGCTCTTGAGGACGAGAGAGTGGTAGAGCAGCTTCTAGCGGAGATTGATGCCGACGCTAATGCGGAGCCGCAGCAGGTAGCCTATCGCGGCTCCTATCGCTGGTCACAGACACGCGAGGCCGTGGCGACGGATGACGACGCCCCTAAGCTCTCAGCCTTACGCGAAGACGGCTCTTACCTAATCGTGGGCGACGCGGGAGACGCGGGACTTGAGCTGGCAGCGCAGTTGTTCAGGGACACTCGCGCCAGGGTTGTCCTCGCAACATCTCCCGCCTCTGCGAAAGAAGGATTGGGGATTGAGCTTGAACAGGAGAGAGAGCGCATCGCGGCGTGGGAATCTGAGATTGATGAAAGCCTCTCTATTCGGCCCATAGAGGGTTACGCGGGACTTGAGGAGAGCTTCAATGCTCTCTGCTCAAGCTACATCTACGCCTTCCTGAAGTCAGGGCGCGTGGAGCTGAAAAAGGGAGCTAGCATCTCGCTTGAAGAGCTGAAGACGGGCCTGCGGATTCCAGACCGCTTCAAGCACTTCCTCGACCTCTTCTTGACGGAGCTTGAAAGCGACGGCGTCATTAAGCTCAATGCCGGGGCGTTGGAGTTTCTCAAGGACTCGTCCGAGGTGCGCGAGCCGGAAGAGTTGCGAGAAGAGCTGAGCAAGGTTTATCCGCAGTTCGCTTCCTCCTTCTGGCTGCTCGGGCATTGCGTCAGGAGCTATCCGTCAGTCTTCTCTGGCGAGGTGACGCCGTCGAGCGTGCTTTATCCGGGTGGAAGCTACGAGATGCTGCAAGGCCTCGCGCAATCATCCGTGGAGACTTCGAAGAGCCCCGTCTACAGGCAGCTGCTGTCAAGAGTCATCTCTCATCTGTCAGAGAGAGCCGGGCGCAAGCTCAGGATACTTGAGGCCGGCGCAGGCACGGGGCTCCTGACCGAGCAGATTTTGAGCGCTCTTGCGGGCCGCGCCGTCGAGTATCACTTCACGGACATAGGCAGGTCGTTCGTCCTTGAGGCTGAGAAGAAAGATGTGTGGAAGCAGATGGCAGACATGCGCTTCGACACCTTAGACATCTCGGCAGACCCGCAAGCGCAAGGGTTTGAGAACGCGAGCTACGACATCATCATAGCCTTCGACGTGGTGCAGGCGACCGGTGACGTGGCAAAGAGCTTAGGCAATCTAAAAAGCCTGCTGGCACCGGGCGGCGCAATCTTCCTGCTTCAAACCCTGAAGGCTTTTCGCTGGCAGCACCTGACGTTTGGCCTCTCGCCCGGCTGGTGGAATTTCAAGGACGACCCTCTGAGAGGCGCGTCGCCAGTCCTTTCCCTGAGCGAGTGGGAGACGGCCCTTCGCGCGCAGGGCTTCGATGCAGTGCAGAGCTTCCCGCGCGTCGATGCCAAAGAGAGCGACGCGGAGTTCGGCATGATAGCGGCCCGTAGACCGGCCGGGAGCAGGACGCCTGAAGGTCTGAAAAATGCGGTCGTGGAAGAAGTGTATGCGACAGGCACGGAAGGCTTGCGCGCGGCTGTAGAGCTTGCGCGACATCGTTTGAATCAGCTTAACGGCGTCTTCTACATCGCGGGCGCGCTAGGCGAGGCTCCGTATCTAATGGAGCGGCGAAGGCTGCACGCGCTCGAAGAAGAGTTGCGAGAGACTGAAGCAGATTTCTGTCTGCTGCTTGCGCCCGATGAAGCCGCCATGAGCCGCTTTATGGAGACCTTCGTGTACCGGCAGAACCGAAAGAGCGCGGCTCCCCTTTGGCTCTGCTCAAGACTCGGCGGGGACGGAGCGGCGGCTCTCAGGCAACTGCTCTCTCTGAAGGGAATCACGCACCTCTACGCCGCTGCGGAAGAGTTTGAACAAAGCGCTGCGGCCGCGAGTGAAGCGTTAAGCGCCGTTGAGGTTAATGGAAACAACGGGAACGGCGCGTCGCCTGAGCATAAGAACGGGCACCATCATGCCGACGAAGCTGACGAGACGGAGCAGCGTCTTGAAGCAGTCTGGAAGGAGCTGCTTGGTTTGAAAGAGCTGAGCAGGGACGAGAGCTTCTTCGACTTAGGCGGCGACTCTCTGATAGCTCTTCAGCTCATCTCAAGGCTACGCGACTCCATGCGCGTGGACGTAGGTGTGGCAGACCTCTTCGAGCATCAGACCGTATCCGCCCTGGCGGACTTTATCAGGCGTGAGCGGGCCGTGCCTGCCGCCGCTGCGCCCGAGACCCTTGAGCTTTCGCCTTTCGAGAGAGGCGGCGAAGAGCTTGAGGCGCTGCTCAGCCAGCTAGAGCAGTTCTCCGACGAAGAGGTCAGGTCTCTGCTTCACGAAGGGACGGAGCGTTAGCCCTTATGAGCGACCACACGCAACGCATAGACGGGCTCAGCGCAGAGCGCCGGGAGCTTCTCATACGTCTACTCGAAAAGAAGGGGCAGCAGTATAACGTCTTCCCCCTCTCCTTCGCGCAGCAGCGTATGTGGTTCCTCTATCGCTCTGAGCCTGAGAGCCCCTTCTACAACGTCGCGCTCAAGATTCGATTAAATGGCACGCTCAACATTCTGGCGATGGAGCGCGCACTGAGCGAGATAGTACGTCGCCATGAAGTCCTTCGCACCACCTTCACCTCCATAGACGGAGCCCCCGTGCAGGTTATAGCGGCGCACAAGCCCTTGCAGCTTCCCCTCGTAGACCTGAGCCAGATGAATGAAGGCGAGCGAGAGGCGCGGGCCACGCAGATAATTGAGGAAGAAGCAAAGCGTCCCTTCGATTTGGAGCGCGGGCCTGTCGTTCGCGCTCGCCTCGTGCGGCTCGAAGCGCAAGCGCACCTGCTGCTCTTCTGCACGCACCACATAGTCGTTGACGGCTGGGCCATAGGCGTGCTGCTCAAGGAGCTGTCGTCGCTGTACGAGTCCTATGTCTACGGCGCTGCGCCTCAGCTTCCCGAATTGACGATTCAATACGCGGACTACGCGCGGCAGCAACAGCAGGCGGGCGCAAAGCTCTACGAGTCTCATCTGGATTACTGGAAGAAGAAGCTCAGCGGCTCAAGCCACGTGCTTGAGCTTCCGACCGAGCGACCGCGCCCGGCGGTGCAAACCTATCGCGGCGCGCACGAGTCGCTCTCGTTCCCGGCTGAGCTGGTTGACTCGCTCAAGTCGTTTGCTCAGCAAGAGGGCGTCACGCTCTTCATGCTGCTCGTGGCCGGTTACGAAGCGCTGCTTCACCGTTACACGGGCCGGACGGATTTTAACATCGGCACGCCCGTCAGCGGTCGAAGCCGCCCCGAGCTTGAAAGCCTGGTAGGTCTCTTCTCCAACACGCTGATTCTGCGGGCAGACGTTTCGGGCGCGCTCACATTTCAAGAGCTGATTGAGCGCGTGCGCCGCACCTGCCTTGAGGCCTACACGCACCAGGAGTTGCCCTTTGATAAGGTCGTGGAAGTTCTGCAACCCGAAAGAGACGCTAGCCGCCACCCGCTCGTGCAGGTCACGTTCTCTCTACAGAACGAAGCGCTCGCGCAGCAAGCCTCTCTGAAAGCGATGCGCCTTCCGGGGCTCGCCGCGAGCCTTGAGGACGTGGAGACGGGAACCGTCCAGTTCGACCTGATTCTGACCGTCGAGCAGTCTGAGCAGGAGCTGCGGGCGAGCTTTTCATATAACGCAGACCTGTTCGACGCCGCGTTCATGCGCCACATGCTGGGCCACTACGAAAGATTACTGGAAGGAGCTGTGAGAGCGCCGCAGACGCTTCTTGCGGAGCTGCCGCTCCTGAGCCGGGAAGAAGAGGAGCGATTGCTGGCCCAAGGTACAGGGCCGCAGAGAGAGTACGCGCGCGGCCACTCGCTGACAGAGCTATTCGACGCGCAGGCGGCGCGCACTCCGTCCTGCGTGGCCGTCTCGTCAGGCGAGCGCAGGCTGACTTACGCGGAGCTTGAGAGGCGCGCGAACCGTCTCGCCAATTACCTTCGCTCTCAAGATTTAGGTGAAGGTTCTACGGTCGGCCTGTTTGTGAGAGCTTCGGAAGAGCTGGCCGTGAGCGCACTGGGCATTCTCAAGGCGGGGGCGGCGCTTCTTCCCTTGTCGCCTTCGGCCACGCCCTTCGAGTTGGAATCATTAAAGAGCCTTCAGCTTTCGGCGCTCGTCTTTGAAGATGAGTCCGCGAGGGAATTTGAAAGCCTTGCCTCAAGAGTTATACGCCTTGATGACAATCGCGCTCGCATCAATGAGCAGAGCGCAGATGCCCCTGCACAATCTACATCGGCTGAAAGCATCGCATACATACTGCCGCGCGAAGCTTCTGACGGTGGAGCTATCAGCGTCTTGCACGGGACAGCGCAGAACCGTCTGCGCTGGTTGCAGGAGACCTGTCCCGTAGCCTCCGGCGAGGCGGTGCTATATCGTTCAACTATGAACGTGGAGACGGCTCTGTGTGACCTGCTCTGGCCGCTCATTAGCGGAGGCCGTCTAGTCTTATCTGCGGAGAGTGAGTCAGCGTTTGAGTCGTTGCCCGCGATAGTCGAGAGGGAGCAGGTCGTGGCTACGCGGCTCGTGGCTTCTGAGATTGCGCGGCTTGTCGAAGACGCAAGCGTGACGGGCGAGGCTGTGCGAGGAAGGCTTGCTTCACTCAGATGGGTAATCTGCGCGGGCGAGCCTCTGGCCCAGAGGACTCTTGATACGTGGCGAAGGCTTATGAGCCACGCTGTCATCTGCGAATGCCAGACCGTCGCAGGGACAGAGGTGCTGGCCGTACTTCATCAAGGCGCGTGTGAAGCTGTTAAGCCGGAAGCGGTGCAGGGCGGCGAGGCCTTTGCCGGATATCCCGTCAATAACGTCTCGGTCGTGGTGGTGAATGAGGCGGGCCGCATGATGCCTGCGGGCGCGTGGGGCGAAGTCAGCATCGGCGGTGAAGCTCTGGCGGGCGTTGCGGGCAACGGGCGGCTGCGAACTGCCTGGCGCGGGCGCTGGCTCGCGGACGGCCGCCTGATGCTTGAGGCCGGTAGCGGCCGGGCATGGATTGACGACCGCCTCGTCGCTTATGGCGAAGTCGAAGCGGCGCTGCTCGCTGTAGAGCCCGGTGTGCAGGAGTGCGCGGTGCGTGCGCGGCGCACACGTCGCGGGACGCGGCTGGTCGCTTACCTTGTCAAGACTGGAAGAGCCTCCAATGCAGAGTTGTCTGAGCGTCTCGCGCATAGGCTGCCCTCGTACCAGATGCCGCAACACTTTGTAGAGCTGTCATCGCTGCCCTTAACGTCGAAAGGCGCTGTGGATGAAGCGGCGCTGGCCGCCGTCCCGCTAATAGAAGAGGCAGAGCTGAGGAAGCTGGAAGAGCAGCTACGCGGTGTGCCGCGCGTGTATGACGCGGCCGTAGTCGTGCATGAAGCCTTGGAGCAAGCGCGCACGCTTCACCTCACAGACCTGTTTGACGACGCGCAGGGAAGAGAGGACGAGTCTGCGGAAGAGGCAGGCGCGCACCTCTACGCGGAAGCGACGACGCGTCAGGCGTTCTGCGACGGCGGGCCGCTCAAAGCGGAGGGCTCGCTGCCCAGGAACTTGAAAGAGATGCTCTACAGGGCCGCTCAAAACTCTTCAAAGGGCATCACCTACCTGTCCGGCACGGACGTACGCCACTATTCCTACGGCGAGCTGCTGCGAGAGGCCGAGCGTTTGGGCGGCTGGCTCAAGGCCAAAGGCGCTCGTGCTGGCGAGCCTGTGATTCTGCAACTGGAAGACAACAGAGAGTTCCTCTCAACCTTCTGGGCCTGCGTGCTGGAAGGGATAGTGCCTGTGCCTCTGGCGACTGCTTCGAGCTACGAGCAGGAGGGCCAGTCTATCAGGATGCTAAAGAACGTCTGGCAGATGTTGGAGAGCCCGCTTGTCGTCACGAGCAGCCGCCGCGAGGCTGATATTAGAGCCCTGCTTGAGAGAGCGAGCGGCGCGAAGGCCAGCGTGATTTCTGTGGAAGAGGCCGATGAAAGTGAAGCGCAGGGCGTTGGTCAGCAATCTTCCGTTGCAGAGCGCGCCGTCGAGTCCATAGCTGAAGAGTCCGCAGACGTTGCGCTCCTTCTGTTCACTTCGGGCAGCACGGGTAAGCCGAAGGGCGTACAACTCACGCACCGCAACATCATCAGGATGTCTGCTGGCATAGCCGAGCTGAACGGCTATCACGCGGGAGAGGTGACGCTCAACTGGATGCCTCTGACGCACGTGGGCGGGCTCGTGATGTTTCACCTGAGGGATGTCTTTCTGGGCTGCGCGCAGCTTCACGCCGGAACCAATGACATACTTGAGAATCCGCTGCGCTGGCTGGATGTTATTCAGGACTACGGCGTGACCGTGACGTGGGCACCGAACTTCGCCTTCAAGCTCATTAACGACCATGCTCGGCTGATTCGTCAAAGAAGCTGGAATCTATCGTCGCTCAGGCTCATAGCCAACGGCGGCGAAGTGGTCAACGCGCAGACCACCATGACTTTCCTAGGCCTGCTCGCGAAGGACGGCCTCGCGCCGACCGCCATGCGCCCGGGCTTCGGCATGTCCGAGACCTCTTCTTCCATCATCTCTTCGGAGGCGCTGGCGCTCGGCTCCGAGCGCGGCCTGCAAAGAGTGGACGTGCTTAACGGCAACAAGGTCTTGGCGGGCTCGAACGGCTCCGCACGAGCCGCGACTTTCGTAGAGGTAGGCCTCCCTGCGCCGGGCCTTCAGGTCAGAATCGTTGATAGGGAGAACCGGCAGCTTTCCGAAGACACTATAGGCCGTCTTCAGGTCAGGGGGGCGCAGGTCACGCCCGGCTACTACAGGAACGACGAGGCTAACCGCGAAGCCTTCTGCGAAGACGGCTGGCTCAACACGGGCGACCTTGGATTTCTGCACGACGGGCGATTGACGGTCACGGGCAGGGAGAAGGACGTTATCATAGTCAACGGCGTCAACTTCTACGCGCCCGAGATAGAGGCCGTCGTAGAGACTGTGGAAGGTGTCGAAGGCTCTTACACCGCCGCCTGCGCCGTGCGAGAGAGAGACGGCGACACGGACAAGCTCGCCATCTTCTTTCACTCGCGCCTTCGTGAGCGCACCGAGCAGGCCGACCTTGTTAAGCGCATACGCGAGACGGTTGCGCGACGCGCAGGCATCAATGCAGACTACGTGCTACTGCTTGAAAAGTCAGAGATTCCCAAGACCGACATAGGCAAGATTCAACGCGCGCAGCTCAAGCAGCAGTTCGAGCAGGGCGGTTTCGCCGCCAGAGTCAAAGAGCTTGACCTCGCGCTTGAAAACAGCAACACCCTGCCCGACTGGTTCTATAGACAGGTCTGGGTGCCTAAACGCATCGCTCACCTTCATCAGCATCTGCCAAAGACCTGCCTTGTCTTCATGGACGAGCGTGGCCTTGGCACGGAGCTTTGCGCGGAGCTGAAACGGCGCGGAAGCGAGACTGTCAGCGTCAAGCCCGGCACGGACTTCCTCAAACAGAGCCGCGAGCAATACCTGCTGAATCCTTCCAGCCCCGAGCATTACAGGGAGTTGATGAACGCGCTTGCGGTTGACGGAATCACGCCTGAGCAGTTGCTGCACCTCTGGGCTTATGACGAAGAGGCAAGTGAGGGCCGGGAAGAGCTTGAAGAGGCACAGGAGCGCGGGCTCTATAGCCTGCTGTGGCTCGCGCAGGCGCTGGCAGTTGGGGAAGAATGTGAAGCCAAGTTGAACGTAGTCACCTGCCAGTCGCAGGAGGCCGGTCGCCCTGAGCTTATCAGAGCCTTTCAACACTCTACGCTGCCGGGCTTTCTCAGGAGCCTACGCATAGAGCTGCCTTCATGCGACGTGCGCCATCTGGATTTGGAGGCGGGAGACGCGCGAGTAAACGTCTCGCTTCTGCTGGAAGAGCTGCGTGCCGTGAAGGGCGAGGCCGAGGTCTCTTATAGAGGCGGCCAGAGGCTCGTCGCGCGCCTTGAGAGATTAGAGATGCTTGAGGCGGAGCGTCGTCCCGTGCCGTTCCAGAGAGGCGGGCTCTATCTGGTGTCCGGGGCTTTGGGCGGCGTGGGCGCTCGTGTCTCCGAATACCTGATAAAGCATTACGACGTGAGACTCCTGCTCGTCGGGCGCACGAGCCTCGCGGCGGAGCAGGATGCAAAAGTATTCGAGCGACAGGAGCGGCTGCGCGCGATTGAAGCCGCAGGCGGTCAGGGCTCGTGCCTCTATCGCGCCGTTGATGTCTGCGACCGTGAAGGCTTGCGGCAGGCTGTGGAGGAAGCAGAGCTGCTTTTCGGGCGAAGGCTTGACGGCGTGCTGCACCTCGCGGGTGAAGAAGACCTTGCGCGCCACTGGCAGGAGATGGAGCGCTACTGGGCCAAGGCAGAGACGCGTGAGCACGTAGCCTCAACGCTCGGCGCAAAGCTCACGGGAACCTGGAATCTTTTCGAGCTGCTCAAGGAGCGCGGGCGAGCCGTCTTCATAAGCTTCTCTTCCGTCAACAGCGTCTTCGGGGCCGCGACCTTCGCCGCGTACTCCGCGGCCAACAGCTTCCTCGACGGCTTCAGTGCTTACAGTCGCGCGCACAATTCCAACGTAGAGACGTGGAGCTTCAACTGGACTGTCTGGGACGGGATAGGCATGAGCGCCACCGGGCCAGAATACGCGCGCGAGGTGGCGCAAAGCCTCGGCTACTCCCTGATGACGGCGGAGCAGGGAATGCACTCGCTCATGGCGGGACTCTCGCGTCCGCCCATGAACGTTGTCGTCGGCCTCAACGGCACGCACGAAGAGGTGCGTAGAAGGTTGCAGGGCAGGCAGGCCAAGGTGCAGCGCGTGTCGGCCTTCTACACTTCTCGCGATGAAGCGCCGTCTCAGTCGGAGCTTAAAGAATCGGTCGAGTCGTTCGAGCTTGAGACCGGAGCTTTAGTGGAGTTTCAGAAGGTCGAGTCGCTTGTGCGCGCGGCGGACGGCGCGGTTGACGAGCGTGCGCTTCTTGAGAGAGCCGTGGGCAACCTTAAATCCGAAGCCTTTCATGCTCCGCAGGGAGAGGTTGAGAAACAGCTCCTTGAGGTCTGGAAAAAGGTCTTGGAGGTTGAGCGCGTGGGCGTCAACGACAAGTTCTTCGAGGTCGGAGGAAACTCTCTCAAGAGCCTGAGGCTGCTCGCGGCCATCAACCAGCGGTTTTCCTGCCAGGTGGCGGTCGCAGACCTCTTCAAGTTCAGCACCGTGAAGGCGCTCGGCTCTCACATAGAAAAGCTCACCTCGAACGGTCACGGAAACGGCAACGGCAACGGCAACGGCGGACACAAAATCAGCGGCTTTGAGCTTTAAGCTTCGCAACAGGACTCTTTATGCGCGAACGGCAGCAGATAGCGATTATAGGCATGAGCGGCGTCTTCCCGCAGGCCGAAGACCTGCGGCAGTTCTACCTGAACCTCTGCGGCTCAATCAACAGCATTCAGGGGATGCCGCAGGAGCGGCGCGCGTCCTCCGGCTTCGCTGAGGGTAAAGAGTACATTCAGTGCGGCTACATGAACCGCATAGACGAGTTCGACCACCAGTTCTTCAACATCTCAAGGCGCGAGGCGGAACAGATGGAGCCGCAGCAGCGCTGGGCCTTGCAGCTTGCCTGCGCCGCCATAGAGAACGCTGGCTACAGCCTGAAGCAGCTGAGGGGCACGCGCACTTCCGTCTCCCTGTCGGCGCTTGAGAACAGCTACTCCGCGCTTCTCGGAGCCGAACGCGACGGCCTGACGCTGATAGGCAACATCACTGCTTCCGTCGCCGGGAAGGTCTCTTACTATCTTGACCTGCGCGGGCCCGCAGTGATGATTGACACGAGCTGCTCGTCCTCGCTCGTCGCGATACACGATGCCTGCTCCAAGCTCATACTCGGAGAGGCGGACTACGCCATCGCGGGCGGCCTTAACCTTTACGTCTTCTTCCCCGAGCAGGAGCACTTCTCAGACCCGCTCGGCATCGCAGCGCCCGACGGACGAAGCAAGACCTTCGACGCGGACGCGGACGGCACAGGGATAGGCGAAGGCGCTGGCATACTGCTTCTCAAGCCGCTCGAAGACGCCCTGCGCGACCGCGACCACATACACGCCGTCATACGTGCGAGCGCCATTAATCAGGATGGCGGGCGCTCGAACGGCTTGGCCGCGCCTTCGCCTCTGGCCCAGACGGAAGTCATCCTGGATGCGTGGAGAAAAGCTGGCATAGACCCCGACTCTCTGACCTTCATAGAAGCGCACGGCACGGGCACGTACCTCGGCGACCCGATTGAGGTGCAGGGCTTGACGGACGCGTTCCGGCAGTTCACAGACCGTAGACGCTTCTGCGCCGTAAGCTCCGTCAAGACCAACATAGGCCATCTGGGCTTCGCCGCGGGAGTCTCGGGCCTGATGAAAGCGACGCTCGCGCTCAAACACCGAAAGCTGTTTCCCTCGCTCAACTTCAAGCGGCCCAACCCGCACATAGACTTCGAGAACAGCCCGCTCTTCGTCAACACGGAGCTGAGGGATTGGGACTCCGCGAACGGCAGTAGACGTGCCGCCGTCAGCTCCTTCGGCATCACGGGCACGAACGCGCACGTCGTATTGGAAGAAGCGCCAGAGCAGGTTGGAAGCGGGAAGACGGACGAGGGACGAGACCTATTGGTCACGCTTTCGGCAAAGACGCCGCAGGCGCTGAGAGAATACGCGAGACAGATTGCGGGCTTCGTGAGCGAGACGGATGAAAGCCTCGCTGACATAAGCTTTGTCCTCAACGCGGGCCGCGACGATTACGACCACCGCTTCGCCTGCGTCGTCGATGATAAGCGACAACTGGCAGACGCTCTGCTCAAAGTGGCAAGCGGCGACGATGCGAAGATAGCTTCCGCCTCGCAATCAAAGGGCTCGACTCGTTTAATCTTCTTATGCTCCGGCGACGTGCAGGTGCGCTCGGAAGTTTCGGCTGAATTGTCCGGCCGCTTCGTGGTCTTCAAGAGAGCTTGGGACGATTGCCGCGCCATCCTCGGAGAGTCCGGCATCAATGCAACGACAGAGCCTTTCGTCTTTCAATACGCGCTCTCGTGCCTCTGGCGCTCTCTGGGCGTGCGCCCCACTTACATGCTCGGGACAGGCGTTGGCAACTTCGTCGTAGCCGTCGAGACCGGAAGGATGAATCTCGATGAAGCTCTCGCGAAGGCCGTGAGCGCGCCGCGCTCCTCCTTCTTCAGCTTCGAGAAACTGAAGAGCGGGCTGGACGAGATTCTGAGCGACGGCTTTCCCGTATTTCTGGAGATGGGCCACGACGGAGTGTTGTCGCGCGCGGTGCGCTCGTTTGCGGGCGCGCAGCACACCCTGAGCGTCATGGCCTCTTACGGCAGCGGCGCGGTAGACCTGCTTGAGACTCTCGCGAGCCTCTACGTGGCGAAGGTTCCCGTTGACTGGGAAGAGTTCTATCGTGACGAGGAGTGCCGACGTGTAGAGGTGCCGACTTATCCTTTCGAGAAGACGCGCTGCTGGGTGGACGCGCCCGTGCCTGAACAGCAGCCGCGCGTGAAGACCATAGAGCCGGAGGCACCTACAGCACCCGCGCCTCTTGCCTCAGCGCTCGATGACGCTTCGGCGACGGAGACGGAGCGAAAGCTTGCTGCCATCTGGACGGACATTCTCAAGCTTGAGACTTTAGCGCGCGAGGACGACTACTTCGACATAGGCGGAAACTCGCTGAGCGGGACTCAAATCGTCAACCGCATAGAGCACGAGTTCGGCGTCAGAATAGAGTTCGAGGACATCTACGACTACCCGACCTTGAAGCAGATGGCCGCGCACGTGGACGAGCTGCGAGCCTCGCTCGTGGAAGATGAAGGCGAAGCTACTGCTGCTCCTGCTCCCGCGAAAGCCGCAAGCGTTACTCGCGCGCCCGAGTCTCAGAAGACAGCGCTCTCCTACGCGCAGGAGCGTCTCTTTCATCTTTACCAGCTTGAGCCCGCGAGCCCCTTCTACAACATGCCCGGCGCAATCCGCCTCGAAGGCAAGCTGGACGTGGCCGCGCTTGAGCGCAGCCTGAATGAAATCCTTCGTCGTCATGAAGTGCTTCGCACGACCTACACCGTGCAGGACGGCGAGGCCTGGCAGGTCAGGGCGGACGCGCACAGGCTCTCCCTGCCCGTCATCGACTTAAGCGAGCTGGCCGAGCGTGAGACGGAAGCCCTGAGCCTCATCACGGCTGAAAGCGCGCGTCCCTTCGACCTGCTGCGCGAGATTCCCCTGCGCGCACGCCTCGTCAGGCTCTCGGAAGATATTCACATACTGCTTCTGACCATGCATCACATCGCTTCGGATAGCTGGTCTGTAGGCATCTTCTTTGAAGAGCTGGCCGAATGTTACGAAGCCCTGAGCAAGGGAAGCGAGCCGCGACTGCCGGAGCTGGCTATTCAATATGCGGACTACGCCTGCTGGCAGCGGGAGTGGCTACAGGGCAGCACCTTGCAGGAGAAGCTTGATTACTGGAAGCGGCAACTCGGTGGTGCGCCGTCTTTGCTGGCCATGCCCTATGACCGCCCGCGCCCCGCCGTGCAAACCTTTCGCGGCGCGAGTCTGACGCTTCGACTGCCAGCGGATTTGACCGCAGCCCTTAACGAGCTCAGCCGTGGCGAAGACGTGACGCTCTTCATGACGCTGCTGGCCGCATTCAACACTCTGCTCTATCGCTATTCGGGACAGGAAGACATCTCTGTCGGCTCGCCCGTGGCCAACAGGACGCGCGTCGAGACGGAAAAGCTCATAGGCTTCTTCGCCAACACACTCGTCTTAAGATGCAGGCTTTCCGGCGCGTACAGCTTCCGCCGTCTCGTGCGAGAGGTGCGCGACGTAACGCTCAAGGCTTATACGCATCAGGACTTGCCCTTTGAAAAGCTGGTGCAGGAGCTTTCGCCGGAGAGGAATCCGTCCTACACCCCGCTCTTTCAGGTCGCGTTCGCTCTACAGAACGTTCCGCTCAGAGACCTGAGGCTGCCCGGCCTCGCGCTTCATTACCTTGAGACCGAAAGCACGACGGCGAAGTTCGACCTGACGCTCTCGCTCACGGCGGAAGAGAGCCACATCACGGGCATCATGGAATACAACACTGACCTCTTTGACGAGGCCACGGTCGCGGCGATGCTCAGAAGCTACACCACCCTTCTGGAAAGCGTCGTCCAAGACCCTGACCAGCCCTTAAGCACAATCCCTCTACTCAGCGAAGCCGAGCGGCACGAGATGCTGTTCGCCTGGAACGACCAGGCCGCGAGCGACGCTTACGAGTTCAACTAATCGAAGAGCGCCCTTGACGTGGCGCAAGGATTAACCCGCAATGATGAACCTTACAGAGACGGAACTTTATGAGGTAGGCGAGATGCCGCCCCTGGGCCACGTGCCGCGAAAGATGTACGCGTGGGTCAACAGGCCCGAGCGCTACGGCTCGCCTCTTGAGAGCTTCAAGCTCGAAGTGGTGGACGTGCCCGAGCCCGGTGATGACGAGGCGCTCATTTACGTCATGGCCGCTGGCATCAACTACAACGGCCTGTGGGCCGCGCAGGGCAAGCCCGTCGATGTCATAGCGCAGCGACGCAAGAACGGCGACGAGGGCCAGTTTCAAATCTGCGGCACCGATGCCTCTGCCATCGTCTACAAGGTAGGCCGCAACGTCACGAACCTTAAGGTGGGCCAGCGAGTCGTGGCCTACGGCTCGCAGTGGGACGCGGACTGCCCGCACATACTGGCGGGCGGCGACCCGGTGTGCAGCCGCACCTACAAGGTCTGGGGATACGAGACCAACTGGGGAAGCTTCGCGCAGTTCAGTCTGGTGCAGGCTCACCAGTGTCTGCCAAAGCCAGAGCACCTGACGTGGGAAGAGGCCGCCGCCTACATGGCTTCAGGCGTGTGCAGCTACCGCATGCTGCATCGCTGGCAGGGTAACGCCGTCAGGCCCGGCGACGTGGTGCTGGTGTGGGGAGGCGCGGGCGGCGTGGGCTGCATGGCTATACAGATTGCCAAAGAGGCGGGCGCTATCCCGGTCGCCGTCATCTCGGACGAAAGCAAGCGTGAGTTCTGCATGAAGCTCGGCGCGGCGGGCTGCATCAACCGCACGGAGTTCGACCACTGGGGACAACTGCCCCCGATTGACGACCGCGAGGCTAACTCTCGCTGGCTGCGCGGCGGCTCGAAAGACAAGAGCGGCGCGCTGGGCTTTCGCCGCAGCATCTGGAAGATTGTAGGCGAGCGCCGCAATCCCAACATTGTCATAGAGCATCCGGGCGAAGACACTCTGCCGACTTCCATGTTCGTCTGCGAGTCCGGAGGGATGGTCGTTATCTGCGCGGGCACTACGGGCTACTTGGCGACGACAGACCTGCGCTACGTCTGGATACAACAGAAGCGCCTTCAGGGCTCGCACGCGGCCGACGACGTGGACGCGCAGAACTGCAACGACCTCGTGCGCGCGGGCCGCTTAGACCCATGCCTGTCGCGCACCTTCAGTTGGGACGAGCTTCCCGTTGGACATCAACTGATGGCCGACAACCGTCACCCGCCCGGCAACATGTCCGTGCTGGTAGGAGCTACAAGCACAGGATTAGGAACAGGAGAGCCCGCCTATTCGCCCTCGTACTGACAGAGCCAAAAAAGAGAGACAGTGAGCTTTAAGAAGGAGGTTGAAGTTATGTCACGACCTGACATTATTCGCGCATGGAAAGATGAGGACTACCGCCGGTCTCTGACGAGCGCCGAAAGAGCGCTGCTGCCTGAGAATCCGGCGGGAGTGGTTGAGTTGACCGACGCGGAGCTGGGCGCTGTTTTCGGGGCCGGAACCTACGCCTACGGGACGCTCGGTTGCTGCGGCTCGGCCATCGTCTGCATAGGCCTGACCTTCGCCATAGGCACAGGCGGGTGCTGCTACGGCGGCCTGACCAATTAGGCGAAAGCTAAAGGCACGCCGGGGGCGGCGAGTGATAACTCTCGCTCCCGGCGGATAAGAAGAGACAACAGAAGGCTCCGGCGCGCTCTCTTCCGAGCAGCCAGCCCCCAATGGAGACTATTACGATGTTGAGTGTGTCCTTAATCAATATGCCGTTTGCGCCGCTTGAATACCCGGTGCTCGGCCTCACGCAGTTGAAGACTATGATGGAAAGCAAGTTTCAGGGCCGCGTGGCCGCCACCGAAGCGCTCTACCTGAATCTGGACTTCGCTCAATTCATGGGAATTGATTTCTATCAGTTCATGTGCAGGTCTGAGGGCTCAACGGTCTCCGGCTACGGCGACTGGTTCTTCCGGCAGTCGGCCTTCCCCGAAGAGCCTGATAACTCCGACATCTACTTCCGCCGCTACTTCCCCGTGCTGAGCGACGAGGTGAAGAAGATAAAGAGCCAGATGCTGGAAAAGCGCGACGAGCTGGATGCTTATCTGGAAGAGTTGATAGAGAAGTATCGGCTGGATGAGGCAGACATAGTGGGCTTCACTTCCATGTTCGCTCAGAACGCGGCCTGCTTCGCCATGGCGCGTAAGCTGAAGGAGAAGAACCCCGGGGTGCTGGTCGTGATGGGCGGCTCAAACTGCGAGTCTCCTATGGGGCAGGAGATAATCAAGCACGTTCGTCAAGTTGATTACATCTTCTCAGGCCCGGCTCTGAAGAGCTTCCCGCAGTTTTTAGAGGCGATACTCGCGGGCGAGCGCGAGCGCTGCGAGAAGATAAAGGGAGTCTTCACGAGAGACAACGTCCTGAATCCTCCGTCCATAGCTGGCGACGAGGTGGACATCAACGAGAGCGCGGAGCTGAACTACGCGCCGTTCCTTGAGACGGTCAGGGAAAAGTTTCCGAACAGGGAGGTCAAGCCGATTCTGGTCTTCGAGACCTCTCGCGGCTGCTGGTGGGGGGAGAAGGCGCACTGCACCTTCTGCGGCTTAAACGGCCTCAGCATGAACTACAGGTCTATGCGTCCCGAGAAGGCAATCAAGCAGATTACCTCTCTGTTCCAGTACAGGGAAGACTCCTCGCATTACATGTGCATTGATAACATCATGCCCACGAACTATCCGACGGAAGTCTTCCCGCACCTCGACGTGCCTCCGAACACGAGCCTCTTCTACGAAGTCAAAGCAGACCTGACCGCGGAAGAGATGCAGGCCCTTTCCCACGCGCGCGTCAAGCTGATTCAGCCCGGAATAGAAGCGCTTTCAACTTCCACGCTGAAGCTCATGAAGAAAGGCACGACAGCTTTTCAGAATCTAGCGTTTCTCAAAAACTGTCTCCTCTACGACCTCTATCCCGTCTGGAACATTCTTGTAGGCTTCCCCGGCGAGGAAGAGAGCGTTTACGAGAAGTATCTTGAAGACCTGCCATCATTGGTTCACCTGCCCGCGCCGAACCAGACTAGCCGCGTGCTCTTTGACCGTTACAGCCCTTATCACACGCAGCCCGAGCAGTACGGCATAGACCTTCGTCCCTGCGACTTCTACCAGCTGATTTACCCGTTCAGCAAAGAGACGCTCGCCAACATCGCCTATCACTTCGTAGACCACAACTACTCCGCGCCATACTTCGGCTATCTAATCAAGTGGCTGGGCAAGCTGGAAGAGCAGGTCGTGAAGTGGCAGGAGCGCTGGAAAGTCGAAGACGCGTCGCTGCACCCGAAGCTTTACGTCAAAGAGAACGGCAACGGGCCAGTGGTCTACGACACAAGGCAGGGAGAAGCTATTGAGCATCCCTTGAACGACACGCGACGACAGATGCTGGAATTGCTGCACAAGCCGAAGAGAGTCTCCCAGCTTGCCAAGGAGATGACGGAAGTGCCCGTGGAAGAGATAAGCAGAGAGATGGAATGGCTCAAGGAGCGAGGCCTCGTCTTCTTCGAGGGCGACAGGTTCTTCGGCCTTCCGCTTCCCAGAGAGACGCACAGGTTCTCCATCAAGCTGAACATAGACGAGCAGGAGTTCAGCGAGGTCGTCTGAAGCTGTAAACGCCCGTGCGGTACTGACCTGCTTACCCGTCTTTTTGAGTTCCTCCTCACTCTAAACTGAATGACAGATTAGGAGAAGATTAGTATGTTAAAAATAGCCCTGGCTAACATGCCCTTCGCGACACTGGAATCGCCATCCCTTGGCCTTACCCAGATTAAGGCGGCCCTGGACGTTCATCCGGTGGGCAAGGACTGCGTTAGCGAAATCCACTATCTGAATCAGGACTTCGCCCACTACATGGGGATGCGTCTCTACCAGTTCATGAGTAAGACGGGCGACGCCACTCACTCCGGCATAGGCGACTGGTTCTTCCGGCAGGCCGCCTTCCCAGACGAGCCTGACAACGCGGACATCTACTTTCGCCGCTTCTTCCCCGTCTTCAACGAAGAGGTCAAAAAGGTCAAGGCCGAGATAGAAGAGAAGCGCGCGGGGCTCGACGCCTACTTCGACGAGCTAATCACGAAGCACGGCTTTGACAAGGCGGACGTCATAGGCCTCGCCTCCATGTTCTCTCAGAACGTGGGCTGCTTCGCGCTGGCCAGAAAGATAAGGGAGCGGAACCCGCAGGCGATAATAGTCATGGGCGGCGCGAACTGCGAGTCACCTATGGGGCAGGAGATAATCAAGCAGATACGGCAGGTGGACTACGTCTTCTCCGGGCCCGCTTTGAAGAGCTTCCCGGCATTTATAGAGGCTATAAACGCGGGCGAGCGCGAGCGCTGCGAGAAGATAAAGGGAGTCTTCACGAGAGACAACGTGACTAATCCTCCCTCTATCATAGGCGACGAGATGGACATCAACGCCGAAATGGGCATTGACTTCCAGCCCTTCCTGGATTCTGTCAAAGCCAACTTCCCCAATAATGAAGTCAGGCCGCTTCTGATATTCGAGACCTCTCGCGGCTGCTGGTGGGGAGAGAAGGCGCACTGCACCTTCTGCGGCCTGAACGGCCTGACGATGAACTTCCGCGCCATGCGTCCCGAAAAGGCCATAGACCTTTTCCAGTCCCTCTTTCGTCATTCGGCAGACGCCCCGCACATGATGTGCACGGACAACATCATGCCCACGAACTACCCGACGGAGGTCTTCCCCTATCTTAATCCTCCGGCGAACGCCAGCATCTTCTACGAGGTCAAAGCAGATTTGACGCCCGAAGAGATGCAGTCGCTTTCCAAAGCTCGCGTCAAACTCGTGCAGCCCGGCATAGAGGCTCTTTCCACCTCGACATTGAAGCTCATGAAGAAGGGAACCAGCGCCTTTCAGAACCTCGCGTTTCTGAAGAACTGCCTTCTCTATGACCTGTACCCCAGCTGGAACCTGCTCGTGGGTTTCCCCGGCGAGGACGAAGAGGTTTATCGCAAGTACACCGAAGACATCCCGTTGCTCCTGCATCTGCCGCCCGCCGTCACCGTTGGGCGCGTGATGTTCGACCGCTACAGCCCCTACTTTAACGAGGCGGAGAAGTACGGCCTGCACTTGCAGCCCTCGGACTACTACACGCTGATTTACCCGTACTCGAAGGAGACGGTTGAGAACCTCGCCTATCACTTCGTAGACGCCAACTCGGGCGCGAAGTACATACACGGCATGATTAAGTGGATAGGCAAGCTGCGCGAGATGCTGGCCATGTGGCAGAGCCGCTGGCACACGAAAGACCCCTACGGCCAGCCGCAGCTTTACCTTCAGGAGAACGGCCACCTTACCGTCTTCGATTCGCGCGGGCAGGAGCCGGTCGAGCACACTATAAGCGCGCTCAGCAGGCAGATTCTGGGAGCGCTGGATAAGCCCAAGAGAGTCTCGCAGCTTGCCAAGGAGATGACGGACATTCCCGTCTCAGACCTCGCGGGTGAAGTCGACCTGCTCAAGGAAAAGGGGCTCGTCTTTCAGGAAGGCGATAGATACCTGAGCCTTGTCATGCCGAGGCGTCTCGCGCGCTCATCAGTCAACATCACGGTGGACGACGACGACAACACGGTGATTGAAGACGTGAGCGAAAAAGTTTAAATGGAGATTTAGATTTAAGCCCAGCCCCTCAAGACTTCGGAAAAAGTCTATAACTACCTCTCTATCGTGGTCTCTAATTGAAGCCTGTCCGCCCAGAACCGGCTCGCGTCAACGAAAGTAAACCAACAGAGTGGAGGCAGTTAAATGTTCAGGGTCAGCTTGGTCAGTATGCCGTTCGCAGCAGTTGAAACCCCTTCCATGGGACTGACGCAGCTCAGGGCAGTTCTGGAGCGTCGCTTTGGTCAGAGCATCCGTGTGGACGAAGTCATCTATGCCAATCAGGACTTCAGCCGCTTCCTGGGGCTAGACCTTTATCAGTTAATCTCCAACTCCGCCGAAGGGATGAACGCGGGCATGGGCGACTGGTTCTTCCGGCACGCCGCCTTTCCCAACCTGCCTGACAACTCTGAGCTTTATTACCGGCGGTACTTTCCGATGATGACAAAGGAACTGGGCGAAGCCACGCTGAAGATAGAAGAGAAGCGCGAGGGGCTCGACGAGTACCTTGGGGAGATTGTCGATAAGTACCGTCTGGACGAGGCTGATGTAGTCGGGCTCACTTCCGTCTTCTCTCAGAGCGTAGGCTGTCTCTCGCTGGCCAGAAAGATAAAGGAGCGGAACCCGCAGGTGACGGTCGTGATGGGCGGGCCTAACTGCGACTCTCCGATGGGAGAAGAGTACATCAAGCATGCAGAGCAGCTAGATTACGTCTTCTCCGGCCCCGCTCTGAAAAGCTTCCCCGAGTTTATACAGCACTGCGTTGACGAAGAGCGAGAGCGGTGCGAGCAGATAAAGGGAGTCTTCAGCCGGAAGAATTTCACGAGTCCCGTCTCAATCGTCGGCGAAGACGCGGACATCAACGACCTGCTTCACCTTGACTACGACTCTTTCCTGAAGACTTCCAGAGAAAACTTTCCGGACGGAGAGGTCGAGACCTACCTGATATTCGAGACCTCTCGCGGTTGCTGGTGGGGAGAGAAGGCGCACTGCACCTTCTGCGGGATAAACGAGCTGGCGATGGGCTACAGGGCGATGCGTCCCGAAAAGGCCGTCGAATATATCAACACGATGCTGGAACGTTACGGCCCCGAATGCTCAAACTTTGAGTGCGTGGACTACATCATGCCCGCGAACTACCCTGTGGAAGTCTTCCCGCACCTGAACACGACTTCCGACATAAACCTCTTCTATGAAGTCAAGGCAGACCTGACGGCGGAAGACATGGAGCAGATGTCGAAGGCGCGCATCAAGATGATTCAGCCCGGCATAGAGTCGCTTTCGACTCCGACCTTGAAGCTGATGAAGAAGGGCACGACAGCTTTCCAGAATCTAGCGTTTCTCAAAAACTGTCTGCTCTACGACCTCTCGCCGCGTTGGAACCTGCTCGTAGGCTTCCCCGGCGAAGAAGAGAGCGTTTACCACAAATACATGGAAGACCTGCCGCTGCTGGTTCATCTTCCGCCGCCGGGCGCTATGGCCAAGGTTCAGTTCCACAGGTACAGCCCCTACTTCATGGAGGCCGAAAGGTACGGCCTGCAACTGCGCCCCTCGGATTTCTATCCGCTGACCTATCCCTTCAGCCAGGAGACACTCGCCCGGCTCGCCTATCACCACGTAGACAGCAACTTCAAGGCCGGGTACATACACACGATGATTAAGTGGATTGTGCAGGTCGGTGAGCTTGCCACGCGCTGGCAGAAGCTCTGGAAGACAGACGGCACGGAGCGTCCAAGGCTCTTCGTGAAGGAGCGCGACGGCCAGAAATTCGTCCACGACACGCGCGCGGGAGAGCTGATAGAGCACCCCTTGAGCCTGACTGCGGCGCTCGTGCTTGAGCGCCTGCACAAACCAAAGAGAGTCTCGCAGCTTGCCAAAGAGATAGAGGGCGCGGCTCTCGCAGAGCTTGAGGACGAGGTTCAGAGGCTACGCGAGCGCGGGCTGCTGTTTCAGGAGGGAGACCGATTCCTCGCGCTTCCTCTTCCCAGAGAAACCTTCGACTTCTCCGTTGACCAGTACATGCCTGACATACAGCAGCTCGTCTCTCATCAGGATGAGCTAAGTAGAGCTGAGCTATAAAGCGCGCTCGAATACCCCGAAAAAAGTCCGTCGAATCCACTCGCATCAACGGCAACAAACTTACAGTGGAGGCCAGTTAAATGTTTAAGGTTAGTTTAATCAACATGCCCTTCGCCGCACTCGAACCACCTTCCATAGGTCTGACGCAGATCAGGGCGGCAATCAAGAGCTATTTCGGCGACAGCATCTCTGTCAGCGAAGTCCTCTACGCCAATCAGGACTTCAGCCACTTCCTGGGGCTGGAGCTATACCAGTTCCTCTGCAAGTCTGCCGAGGCCATGAACGCAGGCATAGGCGACTGGTTCTTCCGGCAGGTGGCCTTCCCGAATCTGCCTGACAACTCAGAGCTTTATTATCGCCGCTACTTTCCGATGATGACGAAAGAGCTGAAAGAGATGCAGCAGCAGATAGAGGAGAAGCGAGAGGGGCTCGACTCCTATCTGGGAGAGCTGGTGGAGAGATACGAGCTTGACACGGCGAACGTCGTAGGATTGACCTCCATGTTCTCGCAGAGCGTAGGGTGCCTTGCCCTGGCGAGGAAGATAAAAGAGAAGAACCCGGAAGTAGTGATAGTGATGGGCGGGGCCAACTGCGACTCTCCTATGGGAGAAGAGTACATCAAGCACGCAGCGCAGCTCGATTACGTCTTCTCCGGCCCGGCACTCAAGAGCTTCCCCGCCTTCCTAGAAGCGTTGATGGCGGGAGAACAAGAGAAGTGCGACCACATCAAGGGAGTCTTCAGCAAGAAGAACGTCCTGAATCCTCCGTCCATAGTGGGCGAAGAGATGGACATCAACACGCTGCTCGACCTCGACTACGACTACTTCATGCGGACTTTCAGGAGCAACTTCCCGAACCGGGAGCTGACGCCCTACCTGATGTTCGAGACCTCTCGCGGCTGTTGGTGGGGAGAGAAGGCGCACTGCACCTTCTGCGGCCTGAATGGTCTCACCATGAACTACAGGGCGATGCGAGCCGACAGGGCCGTTGAGTATATGAATACATTGATGGAGCAATACTACCCCGCCTGCAACGATTTTGAGTGCGTGGACAACATCATGCCTACGAACTATCCGGCCGAAGTCTTCCCGTACCTGAACACGCCTTCGGACGCGCACATCTTCTACGAGGTCAAGGCAGATTTGACGGCAGACGAGATGGAGCTGATGTCGAAGGCTCGCGTCAAGGCCATACAGCCGGGAATAGAAGCTCTTTCAACTTCGACGCTCAAGCTGATGAAGAAGGGGACGACAGCTTTTCAGAATCTAGCGTTTCTCAAAAACTGTCTGCTCTACGACCTGACGCCTAGGTGGAACATCCTCGTAGGCTTCCCCGGCGAGGAAGAGAGCGTTTACGAGAAGTACATGGCGGATTTGCCGCTGCTGTTTCATCTCCCGCCGCCGGGCGCGCTTGCCAAAGTCCAGTTCGACCGCTTCAGCCCTTACTTTAACGAGGCTGAGAAGTACGGCCTGCACTTGCAGCCCTCGGACTACTACACGCTGATTTACCCGTTCGGCAAAGAATCACTCTGGAACATCGCCTATCACTTCGTGGACAGCAACTTCAAGGCCGAGTACATACACACGATGATTAAGTGGATTGTGCAGGTTGGTGAGCTAGCGGCCAAGTGGCAGAAGCTGTGGAAGGCCGCGGACGCAGACCTGCCGAAGCTCTACGTCAAAGAGAACGGAAACGGGCCGGTGGTCTACGACACCAGACAGGGCGAAGTCATAGAGCATCCTTTGCACACCACACGCAAGCAGATGCTGGAATTGCTGCACAAGCCGAAGAGAGTCTCCCAGCTTGCTAAAGAGATGGAGGGAATCTCAGCCGAAGAGATAAGCCGTGAGATGGAGTGGTTCAAGGAGCGAGGCCTAGTCTTCTTCGAAGGCGACCGCTTTCTAGCTCTGCCTTTGCCCAGGGCCACGACCGAGCTGTCCGTGGAAGAATACGTGCCGGACATACAGCAGCTCGTCCTGAAATAGTCAAACCAGCAAACCCCTCGCGCTACCCGTCTACCCCAATCTTTCGAGTCGGAGATATTCACATGTTGAAAGTCTCTTTTATCAATATGCCCTTTGCCTCGCTCGAATCCCCTTCGCTGGGCCTAACGCAGCTGAAGTCCGTCATGGACAGCCAGTTTCAGGGGCGCGTCCGTGTAGAGGAAGTGATGTATCTGAATCAGGACTTCGGCCACTACATAGGCATCAGCCTCTACCAGTACATGAGCAAGTCGGGTGAAGCCTCTCACTCTGGCCTAGGCGACTGGTTCTTCCGGCAGGTGGCTTTCCCGGAGCTTGAGGACAATTCTGAAATCTACTTCCGCCGCTACTTCCCCATGCTCAAGGGCGAGGTCAAGGAGACTATGGCGGTCGTTAAAGAGAAGCGCGCCGGGCTTGCCGCCTACCTGGACGAGCTGATTGACAAGTACGCGCTGGATGAGATGGACATAGTCGGCTTCACCTCCATGTTCTGGCAGAACGTGGGCTGCTTCGCGCTCGCCAGAAAGATAAAGGAGCGCAGCCCCAAGACGCTCATAGTCATGGGCGGGGCCAACTGCGAGTCTCCTATGGGGCAGGAGATAATCAAGCACGTACGCCACGTTGATTACGTCTTCTCCGGGCCTGCGCTCAGAAGCTTCCCCGCGTTTGTCGAGGCGATGCTGGACGGCGAGATGCAGAGGTGCGAGAAGATAAAGGGAGTCTTCACGAGAGACAACGTGACTAATCCTCCTTCCATCATCGGCGACGAGGTGGACATCAACTCCGTCGTAGAGCTTGATTACGACTCCTTCCTGGGAGACATCAAAAACAACTTTCCTAAGAAAGAGGTCTACCCATACCTGATGTTCGAGACTTCGCGCGGGTGCTGGTGGGGACAAAAGGCGCACTGCACCTTCTGCGGCTTGAACGGTCTAACGATGAGCTACAGGTCTATGCAGCCGGACAAGGCCGTGGAGCACATCAACACCTTGCTCAACAAGTACGGCCCTGACTGCGACCGCTTCGAGTGCGTGGACAACATCATGCCCACGAACTATCCGACGGAGGTCTTCCCGTATCTGAGCGCGCCCTCGAACACCAGCATCTTCTACGAGGTCAAGGCCGATTTAACCTCGGAAGAGATGGCCGCTCTCTCAAGGGCGCACATTAAGACGATTCAGCCCGGCATAGAGGCTCTGTCAACTTCGACCTTGAAGCTGATGAAGAAGGGGACGACCGCTTTCCAGAATCTGGCCTTCCTGAAGAACGCGCTCCTTCACGACATTCTGCCCGTCTGGAACATACTCGTAGGCTTTCCGGGCGAGGAAGAAGAGGTTTATAGAAAGTACACGGAAGACCTGCCGCTGCTTGTACATCTTCCGCCGCCGAACGCGCTCTTACAGGTGCAGTTCGACCGCTACAGCCCGTACTTTACGCAGGCGGAGCAGTACGGCCTGCAACTGCGCCCCTATGATTACTACACGCTGACCTATCCCTTCGGCAAAGAGTCTCTCTCGAACCTGGCCTATCACTTCGTGGACGGCAATCCGGCCGCCCCTTACGTGCAGCTGCTCGTGAAGTGGATAGTGAAGCTCAGAGACCTGGTCATACATTGGAAGAGCTGCTGGGAAGGTAAAGACGAGAGCCAGCTGCCGAAGCTCTACATCAAGGAGAGCGACCGCATCGTCTACGACACGCGCCAGGGAGAAGCTATTGAGCATCCCTTGAACGACACGCGCAGGCAGATGCTGGAATTGCTGCACAAGCCGAAGAGAGTCTCGCAGCTTGCTAAAGAGATGACGGAAGTGCCCGTGGAAGAGATAAGCAGAGAGATGGAATGGTTCAAGGAGAGAAGCCTCGTCTTCTTCGAGGGCGACCGCTTCCTTGCTCTTCCTCTCCCTAGAGATACTTCGGGACTCTCTTCAACCTTCTTCGACATACAGCTGTAGACGCACCCAGGCTTCCCGCCGAAGAAGGCGGGGACGAAAAACTCCTTTTCGAGGCCCCGCCTCCCAAACCCCCTTTTACTGATGAGGATTAATCATGATTAGAGAAGAGCTGCACCGCCAATTTGAGAAGCAGGTGGAACAAACGCCCGACGAGACCGCCATAGTATTTAACGAAGAGCGCCTGACCTACAGCGAGCTGAACCGCAGGGCAAACCGCGTCGCCCGCAGGCTTAGACGAAACCGCCTCAAGGAGGGTGACATCGTTGCCGTGGCCGTAGAGGATTCGCCAGCGCTTCTTGCGGGCATCCTCGGCGTGCTGAAGGCCGGAGGGGTTTATCTGCCGCTTGAGCCTGGTTCGCCGCCGCTTCGCGCCGCCTACATACTGCGCCACAGCCGCGCGACACAGCTCCTGAAGGCCGGTCGTGATTCGGACTCGTTCGGCTTCTCGGGGAAAGTTCTGGCGCTTGACGACGCCGTGTTGCTCAAGGGCAACGGCGAGAACCTGCGCGTCGTGAAGAGCAGCGACAGGCCATTCGCGCTGAGCTATCAATCCGACTCTACGGGCAGGCCGGAGGGCGTGGTCATCTCGCAGGAGAGCATAGCCAACTGGGCCGCCTTCAACATAGAGCAGCTCAAGATTGATTTCCGTAACACGCTCTTCGTCTCAGACTCGACGACGGGCGCGGCCTTCCCGCTCTGGCTCGTGGCGCTGGCCGTGGGCGGCACCGTTTACTTCCACCGCCAGCAGGAGGGAAGCGACCTCAAGTCTCTGTCAGAGCTTGCTTCAAGCTCGGAGGCGACGGCGGCTGCGCTTCCGCTCTCTCTCATGGGCGTTATGAATCGCGGCGGCAACTTCCGAAGGGTCTTCACCAACGGCCTGAAGAACATTGTGAGCGTGGGCGACGGGCTGGTCAGAACCGACGGGCTCCGCGAGTATTTGAAGGAGAAGAATATTCGCTGGCACAACTATTTCGGCTTCCCCGAGATGCAGGTCGTGACGACTCTTCAGGAAGAGACCTCTGGCGGGGCCACAGAAATCAAGCACATAGGCCGCCCCGTCTCAGGCACCAGGGCTTTCATCATCAACGAAGAACGGCAGCCCGCGCCCGTGGGCGTGGTGGACGACCTGTACTTAGCGGGCGAAGGATTGCTGAAAGGCTACTACCAGCATCAGGAGCTTAACAGGCAAAGGTTCGTCGAGAACTCTTTCGACCCCGGCTCTGAGATGTATAGAACCGGGTACAAGGCCAGCTGGTTGCAGAACAAGCTCCTGGCCTTTCACTCGGACTCTACGAACCGCGTCTACATAGGCGGCGTGCGCCTCGCGCTTGAAGAAATCGAGGCCGCGCTCAACACGCACGATGCTATAGACGAGTGCGCCGTCGTCACCAGAGTCGGCCCCGACGGCGAGCCGCGCCTGACGGCCTATCTGGTGATTAACGAGCCTGTGTCTGTGGAAGAGCTGCAATCGCACCTGAGGAAATACCTGCCCGCGTCTGCGCTCTCAATAGGCTTCCTTCAGGTCTCGTCATTGCCTCGCGCGGTAAGCGGTGCGCCGGACAGGAAGCGCCTACAGGAGCTTGAGCTTCTGGATACGCTCGACGCCGAGCAGATAAAGGAGTCGCTGGAGGATGAGGCGGGCGTGGACGGCGTGGCCGTGCTGCTCAAGGAAGAGATAACCCGGCGGCCCGCCTATCACCTGAAAAAATTGATGAAGACCCAGGTGAGCACGAACGGCAACGGCAACGGTCACAAGCCCGCGCTGGCGGATAAGAAGGTTGGCGACGAGGACGCCGCCGGGGCGGAGGCCATGAGCGTCGGCGCGGAGCTGAAGGATGCAGAGAGCCGCCCGAAGAATTTGAAAGAGATGCTTTACAGGGCCGCACGGAATACTTCGAACGGCATCACCTACGTCTCCGGCTCGGATGCAAGCTACCAGAGCTACGGCCAGCTGATTGAGAGAGCGCGTCGCGTAGGCTCGCTCCTTAAGGCCAAAAGCGCTGAGGCTGGCAAGCCCGCGATTATCCAGCTTGAAGACAACCAACAATTCCTCGCTGCCTTCTGGGCCTGCATCCTTGAAGGCATAGTGCCTGTGCCTCTGGCGACCGCTCCTAGCTACGAGCAGGAGAGCAACGCGACACGCATGCTTGAGAACGTGTGGCAGATGTTGGAGAGCCCGCTTGTCATCACCGACAGCAGCCGCACGAATGAGATTAAAGCGCTGCTTGAGAGAGCAGGCGGCGAGGCCAACGTAGTTGCGATAGAGGAAGCGGGCGAAGCTGAGGCAGGCACGGCGGAAGAGTTAAAGCTAGATGAAGATGAAGGCGGAGCTGAGCCAGACACACTCGCGCTCATGCTCTTCACTTCGGGCAGCACGGGTAAGCCCAAGGGCGTGCAGCTCTCGCACGGCAACCTCATCTCGCGCTCGCAGGCCACGGCGCAGCTCAACAGCTTCACGAGCGAAGACGTTTCGCTCAACTGGATGCCACTGACGCACGTAGGCGGCATAGTCATGTTCCACCTGCGCGATGTCTTCACGGCTTGCAAACAGATTCAGGTACCGATTTCGGAGATACTGGCAGAGCCGCTTCGCTGGCTCGACCTGATTGACAAGTACGAAGCGACTGTGACGTGGGCTCCCAACTTCGCCTACGGGCTGGTCAACGAAGAGCTTGAGCGCGCCAGAGCGAATGACGACGGCAAGGCTCGCAGTTGGAACCTGAGCCGCATGAGATTCATCCTCAACGGCGGCGAGGCTATCAACGCGGCTACCTCCAAGAAGTTCCTGCAACTCTTGGGCGAGTACGGCCTGCCCACAGACTCCATGCATCCCGCGTGGGGAATGTCCGAGACCTCTTCGGGCGTGGCCTACTCGGAGCTGTTCACTTCGGAAGAGGGAACGGGCGTGCATACTTTGGAGAACTCTTCGCTCGGCCCGGCAGTCAGAAGCACGAACGGCGCGAGCGCGGACAGCTCCACCTTCGTAGAGGTAGGCCTGCCCATCCCCGGCACCACCATTCGCATAGTCGATGCGGACGGTCGTGTGGCGAAGGAAGAGACCATAGGCCACGTGCAGATTAAGGGTCTCACGGTCACCTCGGGCTACTACAACAATCCGGAGCTGAACGAGCGGGTCTTCGTTGACGGAGGCTGGTTCGTCACGGGCGACCTTGGCTTCCTGAGCAACGGGCGGCTGACGATAACGGGCCGCGAGAAGGACGTCATCATCATCAACGGCATCAACTACTACAGCCACGAGATAGAGGCTGTGGTGGAAGAGATTCCGGGCGTGCAGTCCTCCTTCACCGCCGCCTGCGCGATTCGTAAAGCGCAGGGCGACACGGACGCCGTGGCCATCTTCATGAGCACTGAGTTCGGAGAGCTTGGCCGTCAGGCCCGCCAGATAAACGAGATTCGACACCTCGTGACGCAGAAGATAGGCATCACGCCCGACTACATCATCCCCGTCAACCGCGAGCAGATTCCCAAGACCTCCATCGGCAAGATTCAGCGCTCTAAGCTGAGCGAGCAGTTCGCCGCCGGAGACTTCGACCAGCTTCTTGAGCAGGTGGACGTGGCGCTTGAGAACGAGCGCACGCTGCCCGCGTGGTTCTTCAGGAAGGAGTGGCGTCAGGAAGCCGCGCCCAAGTCCGCCGTGGGAAGGGCCGAAGGCGTCTGCCTCCTCTTCGCGGACAAGCTGGGTCTCGGAGAGTCATTAAGCGCGAGGCTCGAAGCGGACGGCCACAGGGTCTTTCGAGTCGAAGAGGGCAGGGAGTTTTCGCGCGCCGAAGACGGAAGCTTCACCATTAATTACAAAGACGCGCAGCAGTACCGCCGCGTCATAGAGACCCTGAATGAAGAAGGCGTCGAGGTGGACGACATAATTCACCTCGCCAACTACACGGGGCCGAGGGAGGAAGCGCTAGACCTATCATCGCTGAAGGCGGCGCAGGACGCGGGGCTCTACAGCCTGCTCTATCTTGTGCAATCGGTGGCGGCTGGACAGGCACGCCCGACTCGCCTCTTCGTCGCGACCACAGGCGCAGAAGCGGTTTCTTCCAACGACACAATCGCCTACGAGAAGACGACCATCAGCGGCTTGCTCAAGAGTCTTCCGCTTGAGTTGTCATGGCTACGCTGCGCGCAGGTGGATTTGGAGGGCGCGGACGCGGCCAGTGACGCGGAACGTATTTACAGCGAGCTGGACGTGGCTCAGAGCGGCACGACAACGGTCGCCTACAGGCAGGGCCGCCGCTTCTCTCCGTACCTGACGAGCGTCAACATGGCCGAGCGCGGCGGGCGTGAAATCCCCATTGAGCGCGGCGGAATCTATCTCATCACCGGCGGCCTCGGAGGCGTAGGCGTTCACGTTGCCTCGTGGCTCATGAAGCAATACGAGGCGAGACTTATCATCGTCGGCAGAACCAGTTTGCCCGAGCGCTCTCAGTGGAAGACGCATCTTGAGAAAGAGACGGTGCTGGCCGAGCGCATCAGGAACTACATGGCGCTTGAGGCGACGGGCGGAGAGTTCCTATACGAAGCCGGGGACGTAAGCGACCACTCGTTCTTAAACGACGTGGTGACGCGCGCCGAGTCCGAGTGGGAATGGGGCGAGCCCATCGCAGGCATCTTCCATCTGGCGGGCACGCTCTCAAGAGACGGCCACCCGGACGAGAGCCACTGGGACATGATGCAGGATGAAGAGGCTGCGGTGATAAGCCGCGAGTCCGTGGAGTCGCAGTTGAGGGCCAAGGTCTACGGCACGCAGGCGCTGGCTCCCATACTGGAAGAGAGAGAGGACGCAATCCTAGTGGCCTTCTCTTCGGTCAACAGCTTCTTCGGCGGCACTACCTTAAGCGCCTACTCCGCGGCCAACAGCTTCCTCGAAGGCTTCTGCCTTCACCAGCGACAGCAGAAGGGCAAGAGCGTTTACTGCCTGAGCTGGAGCATGTGGGACGACACAGGCATCGCGCGCGACATCCCCATCTCCATGAAGGCCGCTTCGAGGTCTGCCGGTTACGAAGCCATCTCTGCCGTGCAGGGACTGAACTCTCTGGCCGTCGCTCTTTCGAGCACCGAGCCGCAGGTTTACGTAGGCCTTGACGGCAGCAATAGAAACATTCGCCGCTTCATCAAAGACGTTCTGCCGGAGAAGCAGACCATCAAGGTCTACTACTCCGTGAAGGAAGCGGGCAGCTTTGACGAGCAGGCGTTTCAGGGCCGAGTGGTCGAGACGGTCGGCACGGTTGATAAGAAGCATCGTGCCGCGATTGAGGCGCACCGCGCCGAGAGCATCCAGTTCACCTTCACGCCTCGCATAGGCCAGGACGAGTTCAACGACGCCGAAGAGGCGGCTCATTCGGCCGCGCTCGAAGCGGGCCTTTTGACGACGGAGGTGGAGAAGGAGCTGGCCAGAATCTGGCAGGACGTGCTGGGCCAGAGCAAGATTGGAGCCAACGATAACTTCTTCGCCATGGGCGGCCACTCGCTGCTTGCGACCAAGCTTTTGTCGCGCATCTCTACGGCTTTTCAGGTGGAGATTCCGCTCCGCGCGCTCTTCGAGTCGCCAACGATTCGAGGACTGGCGGCGCGCATAGAGCGTGTGCGAAGACCCAAGCGCATAGGCACGCAGGCCACTCTGCAACCAATCCCTCGCGGCGGAGACCTGCCGCTCTCCTTCTCGCAGCAGCGCCTATGGTTCCTTGACCAGATGCAGCCGGGCAACGCCTTTTACAACATGCCCGCCGCGCTTCGCCTCAAAGGACAGCTCGACCTCAAGGCGCTTGAGCGAAGCCTCGAAGAGATTGTCGAAAGACACGAAGCGCTTCGCACCGTCTTCCCCAAAGTTGACGGCAAACCCTCTCAGGTAATCTTCGACAAGCTTCAACTGCCGCTCGCGGTCACGGATTTGAGCGACACGGCGGAAGACGAAAGAGAGCAGGAGGCCGTGAGGCTCGCGACCGAAGAGGTGCGCAGACCCTTTGACCTCGGGGAAGGGCCGCTCTTCCGCGCCAGCCTGCTGAAGCTCTCCGACGCGGAGCACATACTGACGCTCACCATGCACCACATCGTCTCTGACGGCTGGTCTGTGGGCATCTTCGCGCGCGAGCTGATTACGCTTTATGAAGCATACAGTCGCGGCGAAGAGGCAGAGTTGCCGAAGCTTCCCGTTCAGTACGTGGACTTCGCTTCGTGGCAGAGGGACTGGCTACAGGGCGACGTGCTTGAGAAGCAGCTTTCATACTGGAAGCCGCAGCTTGCCGGAAGGCTGCCCGTGCTTCAGCTGCCTACGGACAGGCCGCGCCCGCTCGTTCAGAGCTTTAAGGGCGCGACGCGCTTCTTCGAGCTGCCCGAGTCAATCTCCGAAGGGCTCAATAACCTGAGCCGAGAGGAAGGCGCGACGCTCTACATGACGCTGCTCGCGGCCTTCAAGACGCTGCTTTACCAGTACTCGCGTCAGGAAGAGATAATCGTCGGCACGCCCGTCGCAAACCGCAGGCAGCAGGAAGTCGAAGAGCTAATAGGCTTCTTCGTCAACTCGCTCGTCCTTCGTACAGATTGCTCCGGCAACCCTGACTTCCGCACGCTGCTGCAACGTGTGCGCGAAGTCTCGCTCGGGGCCTTCGCACATCAGGACATGCCGTTTGAGTATCTGGTAGAGATGCTCAGGCCCGAGCGCGACCTCAGCCACTCGCCGCTCTTCCAGGTGATGTTCGTCTTGCAGAACGCGCCGAGGGAAGAGCTGAAGCTGGCGGGGCTCGACATGACTCCGCTCAACCTGCACGCGGGAACCTCCAAGTTCGACCTGACGCTTTCGATGGAAGAGGCCGAAGGCAAGCTCCTTGGCTCGCTCGAATACAACACGGACTTGTTCGACGACCAGACCATCACGCGCATGCTTTCGCACTTCGAGAGCCTGCTCGAAGAGATAGCGGCAGACCCGAGCAGGCCCATCGCGCGCCTGCCTCGCAGCGAGCAGTCGCGGCTCGTGTTTGAGTGGAACCAGACCGGGACGGATGTCGAGCCGGAGCAGTTCGTGCAACAGCTCTTTGAGCGTCAGTCCAAGGAGAGGCCCGACAGTATCGCGGTCGCAAGGCTGGAAGAGCAGTTGACCTACGGAGAGCTTAACGCCCGCGCAAACCAACTGGCCCACTACCTGAAGAAGAAGGGCGTGGGGCCGGACGTTTCCGTGGCCGTCTGCGTGGAGCGCTCCGTGGAGATGCTCGTGGCCTTCCTCGGCATACTCAAGGCGGGAGGCAACTACGTCCCGCTCGACCACTATTATCCGAAGGAGCGGCTCGCTTACATGCTGAAGGACAGCCGCTCGCCCGTCCTGCTCACGCAGGAGCGCTTGCAGGACGTACTGCCCGAGCAGCAGGAGATTCCTATCTTCCGTCTCGACGCCGACTGGGAACAGGTCGCGGCGGAGAGCGAAGAGAATCCCGCTTCGGAAGTCTCGGGCAGCAACCTTGCTTACGTCATCTACACCTCCGGCTCCACGGGACAGCCCAAGGGCGTTGAGGTCTCGCACTCGAATCTCATGAACCTCGTTGAGTGGCACAGGCAAGCTTACGAGGTCGGGCCCGAAGACAGGGCAACACAGGTAGCAGTGCTCAGCTTCGACGCTTCGGTCTGGGAGATTTGGCCGTACCTCGTGTCGGGCGCAGGCATCTATCTGCCGGACGACGAGACGCGCACGACTCCGTCAAGGTTCCTCTCGTGGCTCGACGAGCAGAAGATTACCCTCTGCTTCCTGCCGACGCCTCTGGCGGAAGTGATGCTGACGGAGACTCTGCCCGAGAGCCTCTCTTTGAGGGCCATGCTCGTGGGCGGCGACAAGCTGCACCGCAGTCCTAAGGAGACGTTGCCCTTCAAGCTCGTCAATCATTACGGGCCTACTGAGAGCACTGTCGTCGCCACCTTCGCGCCCATAGAGACTGGCGTTGAAGGCGAGACAGCAGCGCCTCCCATCGGCCGCCCGATTTCGAACACGCGCATATACCTGCTTGACCAGTACATGGAGCCCGTGCCCGTGGGCGTGGCCGGTGAAATCTTCATCGGCGGCGCAAGCCTCGCTCGCGGCTATCACCTCGCGCCCGCCATGACGGCCGAGAAGTTCATTCCCGACGCGTTCTCAGGCGAAGAAGGCGCGCGTCTCTACAGGACGGGCGACCTTGCGCGCTATCTGCCGGACGGAAACCTTGAGTTCCTAGGACGCCTGGACCATCAGGTGAAGATACGCGGCTACCGCATTGAGCTTGGAGAGATAGAGGCTGTGCTGTCCGAGCATCCGTCCGTGGGTGAAGTCATAGTCATAGCCCGCGCAGACGGAGCGAACAAGACGCTCGTGGCTTATCTGGTGCCGTGCGTCTCGGAGGCTCCTTCGGTCTCAGACCTACGGGCCTACATGAGAGAGAGGCTTCCCGAGTACATGGTGCCTTCAGCCTTCGTGGTCTTGAGCGCACTGCCTCTGACGGCGAGCGGCAAGGTCGACGTGCGAGCGTTGCCGGGGCCGGAAGGCGCAGGCGCGGGCGGCGCGACAGAATACGTTGAGCCGCGCACGGAGACGGAAAAGCAGGTGGCCGCCATCTGGCAGGAGCTGCTACAGGTCGAGAAGGTGGGCATTCACGACAACTTCTTCGAGATAGGCGGACACTCCCTCTTGATGGTGCAGGCCCAGAGCAAGTTGCAGGACATCTTCAACCGTGAGCTTACGACCATAGAGCTCTTCCAGTATCCGACCGTGCATACGCTGGCGAACTTCCTTGACCAGGGCCAGTCAGAACAGCCCGCCATAGAAGAGAGCCAGAACCGCGCGGAGGTACGACGAGCATCCATGGAGCAGCGTCGTCAGGCCAAGGAGCAGGGCGAGCAATCGTTGGAAGGCGACGTGCAACCCGTAGAGAGTACCGTGCAAACGGAAGTTGAAGTCGTACAGGCACAAGACTAGGAGCGCGTGCGATGCAGCAGCAGTCCACAGAAGTCAACCATTCCAACGGGAGCGAGATAGCCATCATAGGCATGGCCTGTCGCTTTCCGGGCGCACGCGGCGTCGAACAGTTCTGGCGAAACCTACGCGACGGCGTGGAATCGCTGGTGCCGCTCTCGGACGAGGAGCTGTCGGCCGCAGGCGTCAGCCCTCAGATGCTAGCGAATCCCAACTACGTCAAGGCAGGCATGATTCTTGACGACGTTGAGATGTTCGACGCCTCCTTCTTCGGCTACAACCCGCGCGAGGCCGAAGTGATGGATCCGCAGCAGCGCTTCTTTTTGGAGTGCGCTTGGGAAGCTTTGGAGGACGGCGGCTACAACGGCGAAAAGTACAAGGGGTCGGTTGGCGTCTACGCTGGCGTAGGGGCCAACACTTACCTTTTTAACCTCAGCTCGGATTCGGACTTGGCGCGCACGGTCGGAAGCTACCAGACCATCATCAGTAACGATAAGGACTTTCTGGCCACGCGCGTCTCCTACAAGCTGAACCTGAAAGGGCCTAGCCTTGCGGTTCAGACGGCCTGCTCCACCTCTCTCGTGGCGGCGCACCTTGCCTGCCAGAGCCTGCTCAACGGCGAATGCGACATGGCTCTGGCGGGCGGGGTGTCAATCAGGTTGCCGCAGAAGGCCGGATACCTCTTCGAGCCCGAGATGATTCATTCACCCGACGGTCATTGCAGGGCCTTCGATGCTAAAGCTCAGGGGCCGAGCGGCGGCAACGGCGTAGGCGTCGTGCTCTTCAAGCGACTGTCGGACGCCGTCAGGGATGGCGACAATATATATGCTGTCGTCAAAGGCTCTGCCATCAACAACGACGGGGCTTTGAAGGTCGGCTACACGGCCCCTAGCGTCGAGGGACAGGCGAGGGTGATTGCAGAGGCGCTAGGGATAGCAGGCGTCAACGCCCGCACCGTTAGTTTCATAGAGGCGCACGGGACGGCCACGGCTCTGGGCGACCCGATTGAGATAGCGGCGCTGACGAAAGCCTACAGGGCCTACACGCAGGAGAAGAATTTCTGCGCCATAGGCTCCGTCAAGACGAACATAGGACACCTTGACACGGCCGCGGGCGTGGCAGGCCTTATCAAGGCCGCGCTCTCGCTCAAGCACAAACAGATTCCTCCCTCGCTCCATTTCGAGAAGCCCAACCCGAAGATTGATTTCGAGAGCAGCCCCTTCTACGTCAACTCGGAGCTTGTAGAGTGGGAGAGAAACGGGACGCCGCGACGCGCGGGCGTCAGCTCCTTCGGCATGGGCGGCACCAACGCTCATCTCGTGCTGGAAGAAGCGCCCGTCGTGGAATCTTCCGAAGCTGAAAGGCCGTGGCAGCTATTGACGCTTTCGGCACGAACGGCTTCCGCGCTTGAGGCTGCTACCGACAATCTCGCGGACTACTTCGAGCGACACGAGGACGTGAAGCTTGCGGACGCGGCCTACACGCTTCAGCTTGGCAGAAAGACCTTCAACAACCGCCGCATGCTGGTCTGCCGCGACCTTGATGATGCGAGGAAGGCTCTGAAGTCGCGCGACCCGCAAAGGGTCTTCACGAGCGTACAGGAATCATCGGCTCGTCCCGTCGTCTTCATGTTTCCGGGCGGCGGCGCGCAGTACGTAGAGATGGGCCAGGAGCTTTATCGCACCGAGCGCGTCTTCCGCGAAGAAGTAGACCGCTGCATGGAGCTTCTCAAACCGCACGTGGGCTCAGACCTGAGAGAGCTTCTTTACCCGTCGGAAGAGAGAACGGAAGAGGCACATAGGCTGATGGAGAGAACTTCGGTAGCTCTCCCCGCGCTCTTCACCATCGAGTACGCGCTCTCGCGTCTTCTGATGAGCTGGGGCGTGCGCCCGCAGGCCATGATAGGGCACAGCCTCGGCGAATACGCTGCGGCCTGCATCGCTGGCGTCATCTCTCTCGAAGACGCTCTCGCGCTGGTGGCTTTAAGGGGCAGGCTCTTTGAGCAGCTGCCTGAAGGCTCCATGCTCAGCGTGCCTTTGTCGGAAGAGGAGCTGAGGCCGTTTTTAGGTAAGAAGCTTTCGATTGCGGCCGTCAACGGCCCTTCGCTCTGCGTCGTGTCTGGCGCGACCAGCGCCATAGAAGAGCTTGAGAAGACGCTCGCCGACAACTCCGTTGAGGTCGGGCGTCTCCACATAGCCGTCGCCGCTCACTCAGAGATGGTGACGCCTATCTTAGACGAGTTCAGAACGTTCGTGGAATCCATCAAGCTGAACGCGCCGGAGATTCCTTACATCTCCACGCTCACGGGAACGTGGATAAAGGCGGAGGAAGTGACGCGCGCCGACTACTGGGCGCAGCACCTGAGGCAGACCGTTCGCTTCGGCGAAGGCCTGCGCGTGCTGTGGAGCGAAGAGGACAGAATCCTGCTCGAAGTCGGGCCGGGCCAGACCCTCAGCACGCTCGCGAGGCAGCACGCAGATAAGCCCGCGGGACAGGTCATCTTAAGCTCTCTGCGACACCCGCACGAGCAGCAATCGGACGTGGCATTCCTGCTCACGGCGCTCGGAAGACTCTGGATAGCTGGCGCTCGCGTAGAGTGGCAGGGGCTCTATGCTGGCGAGCGTCGCACGCGCGTGGGGCTGCCGACTTATCCTTTTGAATCGCAGCGCTACTGGATAGAGTCGCAGCCCATGACGAGCGTTTTAGCGCAACCGTCTGCCGCAACTGCGGGGCGCAAGCGCGAGCCCTCCGAATGGTTCTACCTGCCGTCGTGGAAGCGCTCTCTTCGTCAGGCCGCGAAAGCTGATGATGAAGCTGAGCGTGTCTCGTGGCTTCTGCTGGCAGACGGTCGCGGAATCGCGGCGCGCGTGGCGGAACGTTTGAGAGAAGAGGGCCACGCGGTTGTGCTAGCCGAGATGGGCGAGGAGTTCGCTTCAACGAGCGACGACTTCTACATCATCAATCATTCGCGGGCGGAAGATTTTCGAGAGCTGCTTAAGGAGCTGAGGCTGCGCGACCAGCTTCCGCAAAGGATAGTCCACCTGTGGAGCCTGGGGCCGATTGTTCAGCCTCTGTCTGAGACGGAATTGTTAAACGACGAATTGGAGCGAGGCTTCTATAGTCTGGTTCAGCTAACCCAGTCGCTTGAGAAGGAAGGCTTGGGCGGGCGGCTTGAGATAACGGTCGTCTCAAACGGCCTGCACGACATCACGGGCGAAGAGCCGCTCTGCCCGCAGAAGAACACGGTGCTAGGCCCCTGCGTGGTGATTCCGCAGGAGTACCCGAACATCACCTGCCGCAGCATAGACGTGATTCTCCCCACGTCAGAGTCGGAGCAGGAGAGAGAGCTTGTCAACCGCCTAATCAGCGAGCTTCGCTCCGAGCCTTCGGAGCAGACGCTTGCGCTCAGAAACAATCACCGCTGGGCGCAGGCCTTCGAGCCTGTGCGGCTGGAAGAAGAGAGTCCGGCGAAGGAGCGCCTGAGAGAGAACGGAGTCTATCTAATCATTGGCGGGCTCGGCGACGTGGGCCACATCCTCGCGACGCACATCGCTAAGACGAAAGGCGTGCGGCTTGTGTTGACAGGACGCACGGCTCTGCCGCCAAGGGAAGATTGGGACGAGTGGCTCGCGGCAAACGGAAAATCGGAAGAGGCTTCATCTGTTGAGACGTGCCGAAGGATTCAGAGGGCACTTCAGCTTGAAGAAGCGGGCGCGGAAGTTCTTGTCGCAAGCGCGGACGTTGCCGACCCGGAACAGATGAAGCGATTAGTGGATGATGTCGAGGCACGCTTCGGTGGCTTGAACGGCGTCATCATGGCGGCGGGCGCGAGCAAAGAGAAGGCTTTCTGCACGATACAGGAGACGACGCCGGGGGGCGGCGAGTGGTTCAGGTCTAAGGCCGAAGGGCTGCTGGTGCTGGATGAAGTCTTGGGCGACAGGGAGCTTGATTTCTGCCTGCTCACTTCGTCGCTCTCGTCCATCCTCGGCGGCCTGGGCCACGTCTCCTACACGGCCTCTAACCTCTTCATGGACGCCTTCGCGCAGAGCCGCAGCCGCGAGGGTCGCGTGGGCTGGACCAGCATCAACTGGGAAGGCTGGCAGCCCGTCGAAGAGATGCCCGCAGAATTTAACCTCGCCTCGGCACAGCTTCAACTGACGCTTACGCCCTCGGAAGGAATGAATGCCTTCGGGCGGATTCTGTCTTCGACCGAGTGGGGCGCGCAGGCGGCCGTCTCCACCTCTGACCTGCAAGGCAGGATTGACGAGTGGGTCAGGCGCAAGTGGCTCTTTGAGACGGAAGGCGCAGGAGGCGCGGCGAGGACGGGCACGCTGCACAAGAGGCCTGAGCTTGCCAACGCCTACGTCGCGCCTGAGACAGAGCTGCAATCGGAGATTGTCACCATCTGGCAGAGCCTCATAGGCATAGAGGACATAGGTATCCACGACAACTTCTTCGAGCTTGGCGGCAGCTCGCTTTTAGCCACACAGTTGATTTCAAGACTGCGCGATAAGCTACAGGTGGAGCTGACGCTCAGAAGCTTCTTCGAAGCGCCAACGGTCGCGGGACTGGCCGAAGCCGTCAAGCAGGCCAGAGAGCAGGGCACGCAGGCTCCTGTTCCCGCCATTCCCAGAATACCTCGCCGGGGACAGGTCGCAATGCTTTCATCCGACGGCGTGCTGACCATCCCGGAGCTGCTCAAGCCGGAGATTCCAGTCGAGGCCGCTCCCACGGAAAACCCCTGAATGCGTAAAGCGCCCACAGGTCAATCATCATGACAAGTGCCACCATTGAGCGCGAGGTCTGGCAAGAGCAGTTCGGACACTTGCAGGCCGTCCTTCTAAGCGACATCCCTCTTTCCGAGCAACTGAGGATGTGTGCCAAGCAGCTTCGGCGCGGGCAGGCGAGTGCTTCAATCAAGAAGAGCCCCTACCTCAGTCGGCAGATAGAGGAAGGCATCTCTTCGCTTGAGCGCGCAAGCGACGGCGACTACGCCGGAATCTGCCAGCAGTTCCGCAGCATAGTCGCCACGCCGCTCGAAGAAGCGGACGAGGAGCACCTGCTCGTGCTGGTCGTCAAGGACGTTGACTCTAATAAAGCGCCGCACCCGCTGCTGATACACTGCACACTGGATAGACGTGCGCTTGAAGCGCAGAGCGTGCTTCGCTCGCGCGAGTTCATCAACCGCCTTGCCGAGCGGTTAGGACTCAAGGGCTATTCGGAGGCCGCGCTTTGTAGCCGCGTGCAGGGAGTCAACATCATCAACTACGCGGGCTACGCGCGCTACGCAGTCTTCGCAGACCTCGTTCATCAGATGGACTGGACGACCTCTCACACGGACGGCGGCCTCTTGTTCAGCATAGTGGCCGACGAGTTCATCAAGCACGACCTGCCGCTGGCCGAAAGGATGTTCCCGGCCGAGATGGAAAGGCTGCGAAACTTAGGCGTGCTTAATCCAGAGACGGTCAATTTCCTCTTCAACATCTTCCTCGCGCTCCATGACACTCTGGGCCACACGGTTCCTTACCCTGTGCATCACTGGGTCAAGCGCAGCATAGGCTCCTTCATGCTAGACCCCTTCGAAGAGCTTGGGGCCGACACGCAGTTCTTCTGGATGACAAGCTCCGAGAGGATGAGGCCGCTTCTCGAAGAGGTGCTGAGCGAAGCGGAGATAGAAGCGCTGCCCATCCTCTGGCTGCTCAAGAGGGTCTGCCATTACACGCGGCGCGGGATTGAGCATGACTCCGTCTACGGAAATCTGATGGAGGACGGAGACGCGCGCACGGGCGTCCTCTTCTGGCAGTACTTCTCAAAGCACGGGGTCTTTGCGCGCGAGGGCGACCACTTTCATCTGAACCGCGCGCAGTTTGCCTCGACCGTCGAAGGGCTGCTCGACGACTGGCTCGCTGTTGAGACGACCATCCCCTTCGGCGTAGAGGGCTACGCCAGAGCGCTCTCGGATTTTTATCTGAAGTATAGAAGCTCGGACGACGTGACGGGCAGGTGGATTATTCCCGCAGACCTGCGCGCGTCCTCAAGCTTCGCCTGATACAGGGATTCGCTTCCCGAAAATGAAAGAGATGTCTTATGCCTCTTCTCATCAATGACGGATTCCACTTGAGAAGCTCGCTCGAAGAGCTACACGTGCGCTGCCTGCCGCAGGCCACGACGCTTGTGCAGGACGATTTACGCACCCTTCGCATAGGCATCATTAACCTGATGCCGCAGGCGGAGACATATGAGTTCAACCTGCTGCTCTCTTTGGGCAGAACGCAGCTACAGGTCGAGCCCGTCTGGATTCGACTGAAGAGCCACGGCTATCGCACGAGCGACGAGCGCAACCTGAGCCGCCGCTACCTGACCTTCGGTGAAGCGACGAGCCGCTACTACCTGGACGGACTGATTCTGACCGGCGCGCCCGTCGAAGAGATGCCCTTCGAAGAGGTCAACTACTGGCAGGAGCTAAGAGAAATCCTCGACTTTGCCCGCGCGAATATAGCTTCGACGCTCGGCATCTGCTGGGGCGCGATGGCGCTCGCGCGTCTCATAGGCATTGAGAAAGTGAAGTTCGAGCGCAAATTGTTCGGCGTCTTCGAGACGCGAAACCTCAAGGGCTCGCATCCACTGATGAGCGAGACGGACGACCTCTTCTGGTGCCCTCAGAGCCGCTTCGCTGGCTTTGAGGACGAGCGGCTTGAGCTTGAGGAAGAGAAGGGGAAGATAAATCTTCTGGCACACTCCGAGGAAGCCGGTTATGTTATCTTCGAGACGACAGACCATCGCTTTCTGATGCACCTGGGCCACCCCGAATACAATTCCCGCCGTCTCGTGGAAGAGTCTCTGCGCGACCGTGGCTTGAACAGAACGGACGTTGGCCCGCCCAAGAACTTCGACGTTGCGCGCCCCGTCAACTGCTGGCGAGGCCATCGCGCGACCTTCTTCTCACGCTGGATTAACTATCTGTACGAGACCACGAGCTACATTTACGCGACGGACAGAGCCTAGATGAATCTCTTTCGACACCTCACGGAGCACGGCCACGAGCAGATGATATTCAGCCGGGACGAGGCGACGGGCCTTCGTGCAATCATCAGCATACACGACTCATCAAGGGGACGCGCTCTGGGGGGCGTCAGGTATCAGTCTTACCCGAACGAAGAGGCAGCGGTGATGGATGCGCTCAGGCTGTCGGAAGCCATGACATACAAGTTCGCCGCCGCAGGGCTCTCGTACGGCGGAGCGAAGGCAGTCATCATAAAGCAGGGTGAGCCGTCGGATAGAGTAGCTCTCTTCAGAGCCTTCGGCAGAGTCGTGGAGTCTTTGCAGGGAAGGTTCGGCACGGGCGAAGACGTTGGCACAACGCCGGAGGACATGGCCGCCATAGCGCTTGAGACAAAGCATGTGACGGGCCTGCCGGAAAGCATGGGTGGCGAAGGCGACCCGTCGCCCGTGACTGCGCTCGGCGTTCTTCAGGGGATGCGCGCAGGTGTCGGAGCGGTCTTCGGCAACGACAGCTTGAAGGGCAGGACGGTTGCTATTCAGGGACTGGGCCACGTCGGCTATAACCTGGCCCGTCGCCTTCACGACGAGGGCGCGCGTCTCATCGTCTCGGACACCAGCAACGCTAAAGTGCAAAGGGCCGTCGAGGAGTTCGGCGCTGAGGCCATGGCGGCGGACGAGATATACGATGCCGCTTGCGACGTTTTCGCTCCGTGCGCTCTCGGCGCTACTCTCAGCCGGGAGACCATCGGTCGGCTCAGGTGCAGAATCGTCGCGGGCGCGGCCAACAACCAGTTGTCGGAGCCTCTGGACGGACGACTCCTCGAAGCGAAGGGAATCCTCTACCTGCCCGACTTCGTCATCAACGCGGGCGGCGTGCTGTTCCTGACTTACAGGCTGAGGGGCGTCACGGAGCAGGACGCTTTCACAGAGACAGAGGGCATCTATCACACCACGCGCAGAGTCATAGACATCTCACGCAGCTCACAGATTCCGACTTCGGAAGCGGCCTTTGTCATGGCCCGCGAGCGAGTCAAAGCGAGCTGAAGCAGCATAAGTCTCGCGAACGCATTTCCCATCAATCAAAGGAATCCCCCTATGGTAGCGGAAGTCTTTCTCTTTCCAATGTCGTTTGCCCAGCAGCGCCTGTGGTTCCTTGACCAGTTGGAGCCTGAGAGCGCGGCCTACAACATTCCGGGCGCGGTTCGACTGCGCGGCCGCCTGGACAGGAGCGCGCTTTCAGAGAGCCTCAACGAAATCATTCGCCGCCACGAAGCGCTTCGCACCAGCTTCAACATGCTGGAAGGCCAGCCCGTGCAGGTCATCACGCCTTCGCTTCAGATAGAGCTGAAGGTCACTAGCCTTGAAGAGGTGGACGAAGCCGAACGTGAAGAGTGGGCAGAAAAGCTCGTGATGGAAGAGTCGCAGCGAGCCTTTGACCTGAAGCGTGCGCCGCTCCTCAGGGCATCGCTCCTCCGGCTCGGCGAAGAAGACCACATCTTCCTGCTGACCATGCACCACATCATCTCGGACGGCTGGTCCATAGGTGTGATGCTGGCGGAATTGACCGCGCTCTACGCCGCGTACCTCGAAGGCAAGCCGTCGCCGCTGCCAGAGCTTCCCATACAGTACGCAGACTTCGCCGTCTGGCAGAGAGACTGGCTGAAGGGCGAAGTGCTCGAAGAGCAGCTCTCTTACTGGAAAGAGCAGCTGGGAGGCGAACTGCCCGCGCTTGAGCTGCCTGCGGACTACGCGCGCCCGCAGGTGCCGACTTACGAAGGCGCTTACTATCCCTTCACACTGTCGCAAGAGCTGACGGACTCGCTCAAGGCTCTCAGCCAGCAGACGGGCGTCACGCTCTTCGTCACGCTGCTCGCGGCATTCAAGACGCTTCTTTATCGCTACTGCGGGCAGGAAGAGATAATCGTCGGCACGCCCATAGCCAACCGCAACCGCAGCGAGACGGAGAGCCTGATAGGCTTCTTCGCCAACACGCTCGCGCTCCGCTCAGACCTTTCCGGCGACCCCGGCTTTCTTGAGCTGCTGAATCGAATACAGAAGGTGATGGTCGGCGCGCACGCCCACCAGGACGTGCCTTTCGAGAAGATTGTAGAAGAGCTACAGCCCGAGCGCAGCCTCGGCTCGAATCCGCTCTTTCAGGTAGTCTTCCTGCTGCTCGATAGCCTGCCGAAGAGCGTCAACCTTCCGGGCATCACCTTTGAGCCGTGGAAGCTGGACTGGAAAGCCGTCAAGTTCGACCTTGAGTTTCACGTCTCGGATGGGCCTGCGGGACTTACGTGCTCCGTGGCCTACAGCACAGACCTCTTTGAAGAAGCTACAATCGCGCGCTTAGCCGTACACTACACGACGTTGCTCGAAGCAATCGTGGCAGCGCCGGAGACACGCATCAGCCGCCTCTCCATGCTCAACACGAGCGAGCGCGAAGAGCTGCTTGAGAGAAGCAAGGCGGCTCTTTCACGCCCCGTCCCGCAAGCGACGCTCGCGCAACTCTTCGCGGAACAGGCGGCGAGAACGCCCGACGCGACGGCCGTTATCTTTCAGGAGCAGTCACTCTCTTTCCGGCAACTTGATGAGCAGTCAAACAGGCTAGCGCGACACCTGCGCTCGCTCTCATTCTCTTCCGGCACAGTCGCAGGAATGTTGCTTGAGCGCTCTTCAGACCTCGTAGTCGCGCTCCTCGCGTCGCTCAAGGCCGGATGCGCCGTCATGCCCCTTGAAGCTTCCGCGCCTCCCGAGCGCTGGTCTGGACTCATAAAGCAATCGTCCATCAAGTGCCTGATTACGAACGCGGCGCTGGCCGACAGACTGCTTGAAGTAACTGACGAATCCTCCTTGCCCGTCCTGATTAATCTGGACGCAGCCGCCTCGCGCATCGCGGAAGAAAGCCCTGAGCCTTTGGACGAAGCGGCAACATTTGAGAGCGACGCTTACGTGATTGCCCTGGCGGAGCAGGGCGGCATTCGCTCTGTCGCCTTCACTCATAGCGACGTGCAGCGTCGGCTGAGCGCTTTGCAGGAACTCTTTGAGCTGCGCGAGGGCGAGCGCGTGCTTCATAAAGCATCGTTCGACGAGAGCGCGTGCGTCTGGGAGCTGCTCTGGCCGCTGCTTTACGGAGGCCGCGTGGTCGTAGCGCCGCCCGACGCAGACGATAGGGCCGTGCGTCGACTGCTTATCACAGAGCAGGTGAGCATAGCGCACGCCGACGCGACCGCACTCTCCGCGTGGCTCGCAGCCGAAGAGACGGACGCGCGAGAAGATGATGAAGCTGCGCCGTCTTTCGCTCTGCGATTGATTATCTACAGCGGCGAGGCTGCCGCCAGGCCCGTCGCGCAAATCTGGCAGGAGCGCGGCGCGCAGCTGGCGCAGGTCTACGAAGTAAGGGACGCTTGCGCGGACGTGCTCGTCTCGTTAGCCTCTGCGCGCAGGGCGCAGCCGGAAGCCGTGCTGATTGAGGGGCGGCCCGTTCCCAACATCTCCGTGGCCGTGCTGGATGAATCGGGCGAGCTTGCGCCCGTGGGAGTGAGCGGCGAAATCTGCATCGGCACGGAACGTAAACAGACCGGGGAGCGTGGGCGATGGCTGGCCGACGGGCGTCTTCGCGTTGAAGCACGCGCGGGTGTGGCCGCGTGGATTAAAGGGCATCGCGTCGTCTACTCGGACGTGGAAGCGGCGCTCTTAGAGCACGCGTCTATAGAAGAGTGCGTAGTGCGCGCAAGGCGTGCGGCGTGCGGCCCGAGGCTCGCGGCTTACGTTGTGAGCGCAAGTCCCGTGGCAGACGGCGAGCTAACGGAGTGGCTCGGTCAACGACTGCCCGCGTTTATGCTGCCGCAACTCTTCGTGGAGCTGAAGAGGCTTCCGCTAAGGCCAGGCGGCGCGGTGGATGAAGCCGCGCTCGCTAATCTTTCGGTCACTGACGAGCGGCAGATTCAGGAGCTTGAGCAGAGGCTGCTTGAGGTCGAAGGCGTCAGCGAAGTGGCCGTGGTCGAGCAGGAGGTTGAGGACGAGCAGACGCTTCTTCACCTTCTGGACATAGTGGCCGAGCCGGAAGCTGAAGCGAAGACAGAAGAGAGCGTTCCCGCGCAGGCTCAGGATGTGGGCGAAGAGACTTCTGAAACGATAGAGGCGAAGAGCAACGGCGAGGCGACTGAAGCCAGCCCCGCGATAAGCGACGGCGGGCCGTTAACTCTGGACGACGCTCTGCCGAAGACTCTGGCAGAGATGTTATACAGGGCCGCCGAAAGCTCTACCGAGGGCGTCACGTACCTTTCGGGTCAGTCGGTTGAGAATCAATCTTATAGCCGCCTGCTGGACGAAGCGACGGCTTTGCGTCGTCTGCTCTCTTCAAACGGCGTCCGCGCGGGCGAGCCTGTGATTCTACAACTGGAAGACAATCGACAGTTCGTCTCGGCCTTCTGGGCCTGCGTGTTGGAGGGAGCAGTGCCTGCTCCGCTTGCGACTGCTCCTAGCTACGAGCAGGAGAGCAACGCGACACGCATGCTACAGAACGTCTGGCAGATGCTCGGTTGCCCGCTGGTTCTAACCGACACGGCACGCGCCGCGCAGATAAGGGAAGTGCTTGAGCAGGCTGGCGACGAAGTCAAAGTAGTGGCTCTGGAAGAGGCTGCTGCTGTCGAGGACGCAGTTGAAAGGGCGCGTGTAGAAGTAAGCCCGGACGATTTGGCGCTCCTGCTCTTCACTTCTGGCAGCACGGGCAAGCCCAAGGGAGTGCAGCTCTCGCACCGCAACCTGATTAGCCACGCGGTCGCAAACATAGAGCTTAGCAGCTACACCGTCGAAGACGTTTCTCTCAACTGGATGCCACTGACACACGTCGGCGGCATAGTCATGTTCCACCTGAGGGATGTCTTCATAGGTTGCAGGCAGGTACACGTTCCTACTTCGGAGATACTGGCGGAGCCGCTTCGCTGGCTGGACTTGATGGACGAGTACGGGGCGACCACGACCTGGGCCGCTAACTTCGCCTACGGCTTAATCAACGAAGAGATAGAGCGGCTTAACAGTGAGTCGAGCGCGAGAAGCTGGGACTTGAGCCGCATGAGGTTCATAGTCAACGGCGGCGAGGCCGTCAACGCAGCCACAGGTAGAAAGTTCCTGCAACTGCTTTCACGCTTCGGCTTGCCCGCCACCTCCATGCGCCCCGCCTACGGGATGTCCGAGACCTCTTCCGCCATTACCTTCTCAAGCGGCTTCACCCTTGACAGCATCTCTGACAGCGACAAGTTCGTCTCGGTCGGAGTCCCCTACGCGGGCGTGACGCTCAGAATCGTGGACGAGAAGGGAGAGGTGACTTCGGAAGGCAACACTGGCTACCTGCAAGTCAGGGGCAGCACCATCACTTCCGGCTACTACAAGAATCCTTCCTTGAACGCGGAGGTCTTCACGGACGGCTGGTTCATCACGGGCGACCTCGCTTTCATCAAAGATGGAAGCATGACGATAACGGGCCGCGAGAAGGATGTCATCATCATCAACGGCGCTAACTACTACAGCCACGAGATAGAATCGGTGGTGGAAGAGATTCCGGGCGTGGTCGGCTCCTACACGGCGGCCTGCGCGATTCGCAAGCCGCAGAGCGACACGGACGGCGTGGCCATCTTCTTCAACTCGGAGCTTGCGGAGCAGGACGAGCAGATAAAGCAGATTAATGAGATTCGGCAGAAGGTCGGGCAGAAGTTCGGCGTCCGCCCGGACTACGTGCTGCCCGTAGAGAAAGAGGAGATTCCAAAGACCTCCATCGGCAAGATTCAGCGCACGCAACTGCGCCAGCGATTCGAGGCGGGCGGCTTCTCCACGCTTCTCAAAAAACTTGACCTCGCCTTTGAGAGCGCCAACACCTTGCCCGACTGGTTCTATCGGCAGGTCTGGCGACCGAAGCACGCCAGGCAATCCGCGCGACGCACGGGGACGAAAAGGTTCCTGCTCTTTCTTGACGAAGCAGGTCTGGGAGCAAGGCTCGGCGAGCGGTTGTCTGAGACAGGCTCGCAGTGCATCACGGTCGCGGCAGGCACGGAGTTCAGGCGCGACTCGCGATTCGGATTTCAACTGAGCCCGCAGCGGCCAGAGCATTACGAGCAGCTTCTGGCATTGCTCGCGGAAGATGGACTGCTGCCGGAAGAAGTCCTGCACCTCTGGGCCTACGACGCGCCGCAAGCGAGCGACCTGAAGAGTTTAAGCGGCTCACAGGAGCGAGGCTTTTACAGCATCTTTCAACTGGCGCAGGCGCTCTCTCAAGTGATTAAGGGAGACGCGCAGGAAGCATCGTCTTCATCCATCGGCACAGTGCGCTTGACGGTCGTCACCGCGGACGCTCAGCCTAGCGCTGAGGGCACCATGCGCGTCTTTCATCACGCGGCGTTGCCGGGCCTGCTCAAGAGCATGCGCTCGGAGTTGCCGTGGCTTGAGTGCCGACAGGTGGATTTGGAGAGCGGCGGGATAGAGAAAGGCGCGGAGCAGGTCTTAAAGGAACTCTCTCTCTACAAGCCGGACGCGGAAGTCTCTTACAGGAGCGGCGTGCGGCTCGTGCCTCTGCTTCGCAAGGCGCAGATGCTCAGGGAAGACCGTCAGCCCGTTCCATTCAAGCGCGGAGGCCTTTATCTCTTGACGGGCGGCACGGGCGGCGTCGGCTCTCACCTCGCGCGCTGCCTGATAGAGCGCTACGGAGTACGGCTGCTGCTAGTGGGCCGCACTCCCCTTGATTCAAACGAAGCCGACACGACATCTTCCGTAGGGTCTTCCGATTCAGCAGCGGTGTCCCGGCGCTTGGAGCGGCTGCGCGCCATAGAGAGCGCAGGCGCAGACAACTGCCTGTACCGTGCCGTGGACGTGTGCGACCTCGAAGGCTTGCGCCGCGCCGTGCGCGATGCGGAAGAGCGATGGCAGGAGCCGCTCGCGGGCGCGCTTCATCTTGCGGGGGAAGAGAATCTTGCGCGGCACTGGCGCGAGATAAACGAGCAGTGGATAGCGGCGCAGACCAGGGAAGCGCTTGAGGCTGCGATGCGCTCGAAGGTAGAGGGCACGTGGGCGCTCTACGAAATCCTGCGCGAGCGCGTTGGAGCTTTCTTCGTGGGCTTCTCCTCTGTCAACAGCCTCTTCGGCGCGGCATCCTTCGCCTCTTACTCTGCCGCCAACAGCTTCCTCGACGGATACGTTCAGTATCAACAGGAACGAGCGGGAGGCGTGCGCGGCTGGTCGTTTAACTGGACTATGTGGGACGGGATGGGTATGAGCGAAGGAGCGCCCGCCTTCACGAGAGAAGCGTCGCGGAGCCTCGGCTATCACATCGTCACCGCCGAACAGGGAGTGCAATCCCTTCTCGCGGGATTGTCTAGGAAGCCTTCGAGGATAGTTGTAGGCGTGGACGCGGCGCAGGGGCAGGCGCGTCGCGTGGTGGAGAGCCTGACTCCGCCAGCGCGAAAGCTAGTAGCATATTACACGGCCAATGCTCCGGCGGACTCTCTCGGCTCAAGGCTCAGAGAGGCGCTGGCAAGTGATGCTTCGGAACGTAAGCCTGTTGATTGCGAGCTTGTGCTTGTGCAGGAGATGCCGCGCGCTGCGGGCGGCGAGATTGACAGGCGTAAGCTGTCGCTTCCCGTCCGGCGTAAGAGCCGACAGAAGTCAGGTCAGGATGCGCCGCGCACGGACGTGGAGATTCAGCTGGCTGAGATTTGGAAGCGGCTGCTGGGCATCAGGGAGCTTGGCATTCACGACAGCTTCTTCGAGCTTGGCGGGCACTCGCTGCTGGCCATACAGCTCATCTCGCAGGTCAACAAGGCCTTCAAGGTAGAGCTTACACTGGCCCAGCTCTTTGAAGCGCCGACGATAGCCAGCCTCGCCGAGCTGCTGCTCAGGATTGAGTCTGCGCCCGGACAGGTGGAAGCCGTCGCTAGGCTTCGCAAACAACTGGACGCCATGACCGCCGAAGAGATAAAGGCGGCGCTTCTGGCACGACAGGGAGCGCAGGTCTAAAACCGCATGAGCATAGAGAACCTACTGGACGCCGCGCAGTCTTCGGACGAGAAGGAGCGTCTTCTGGCCCTGCTGCTGGAAGATGAAGGCTTCAGCCTCGCCCAGGCGGACACGATTGCGCCCAGAAGCGGGGAGCTAATAGACCCGCCGCTCTCCTTCGCGCAGCAGCGCCTCTGGTTCCTAAATCAATTACAGCCTGAGAGCCCCTTCTACAACATCCCTGCGGCCGTGCGCCTCGCTGGCAAACTTAACGTCTCGGCTCTAAGACGCGCGCTCAACGAGATAGTACGCCGCCACGAAGCGCTCAGAACCAGCTTTCCCCAATCGGACGGGCGACCGCATCAATCAATCGCCGAAGAGTTAGAGCTTGAGCTTCCCGTCCTGTCGCTTGAGGAAGATGAGAGCAGCGAAGAGCGCGTGGTGGAGCTTGCGAATCTTGAAGCGCAGCGGCCCTTTGACCTGAGCCGTGGGCCGCTGATTCGCTCCACGCTGCTGAGATTGTCCGAGACGGAGCACGTGCTGCTTCTGACGATTCATCACATAGTCTCTGACGGCTGGTCGCTTGGTGTCTTCATCAGCGAGCTTGTCATCCTCTACGAGGCTTTCTCCGCAGGCGTGCCATCGCCTCTGCCTGAGCCCTCCATACAGTACGCAGACTTTGCCGTCTGGCAGAGAGACTGGCTGCAAGGAGAGGTAAGACAGAAGCAACTGGATTTCTGGAAAGAGCAATTGAGCGGAGCGCCTGCGGCGCTTGAGTTTCCCACTGACCGCAGGCGGCCCGCCACGCAGAGCTTTCGCGGCGCGAATCAAACGCTCGTCGTTTCAAAGCATCTGACCGAGTCGCTCAAGACGCTGAGCCGCGAGGAAGGCTCGACGCTCTTCATGTCGCTGCTCGCGGGCTTCACGCTTCTGCTGAGCCGGTACAGCGGCCAGACGGATGTGGTCGTGGGAACGCCCACGGCCAACCGCTCGCGCCAGGAGATAGAAGGTCTCATAGGCTTTTTCGCCAACACGCTTGCGCTTCGCACGAGGGTTGACGAGACAGAGTCTTTCCGCGAGCTGCTCAATAGGGTGCGCGAAACGACCATGGCCGCTTTCGCCAACCAGGACCTGCCGTTTGAGCAGATAGTCGAAGAGCTACAGCCGGAGCGAGACATGGCGCGCTCGCCGCTCTTTCAGGTAATGCTGGCGCTACAGAATGCTCCCGTCTCGGAGATGAAGCTTTCGGGTCTGGCCCTGAGCCCGATTGAGACGGACAGCGGCACGGCCATGTTCGACCTGCTGCTTTCGCTCGCGGAGACGGAAGAGGGACTCGCGGGGAAACTCGTCTACAGCACAGACCTCTTCGACGAAGGCACCATCACGGAGTTCTTAGGGCGCTTCGGCTCGCTGCTCGAAGGCGCGGCCAAAGCGCCGGACGCTCCCGTCTACACGCTGCTCAGAGAGATTCCACCGCAGAAGCTGAGCCTCGTCGTGGCATCCACCTTCACGGCGAATCCTCTCTCCGATGCCTTGGGCTTCTGGCTCGAAGAGCTGCACACGCCTGCGCTGATTCGCTTCGCTCCCTACGGCCAGCTGTTCCAGCAGCTGCTTGACCCCGAAGGTCTGCTGGCCCGTAACAAAGAGGGCGTCAATCTCATATTGATGAGACTTGAGGATTGGTCGGCGGGCGAGAGACGGGATGACGCGAGCCGCCTTGAGCAGAACGTGCGGGAGTTTCTGGACGCGCTCCGTAGCTTCTCAGAGCAGCATTCTACAGAGACAATCCTTGCCCTTTGCCCGCCGTCAGAGGCGGTCGCAACTGACGCTGCTTTCGCATCCGAGGTCTCGCGCCTCGAAGCCATGATTGCCCGCGAGGCGGCGCAGCTTACCGGAATCTCCGTGCTTCGTCACGAAGAGGTCTCAAAGCTTTACGAGGTCGCCGCAGTCAACGACCCGCACACGGACGAGCTTGGACACATACCCTACACGCAGCAGTTCTTCACCGCGCTCGGCACGACAATCGCCCGCAAAATTTTCCAGACCTCTCTTGCATCATACGAGGTCATCGCGCTCGATTGTGATGAGACGTTGTGGGGCGGCGTCTGCGGCGAAGACGAGCCTGAGGAGATGCAGACAGGCTTTCCCTATCGCGACCTGCATGAGAGGCTCCTGCGAGAGCGCGCATCAGGTCGTCTTCTATGCCTGTGCAGCAGAAACTCCGCTGGCGATGTGACGGAGGTCTTTCGACAACACTCCGGGATGCTCTTAAAGCCCGAGCATTTCATCTCAAGCCGCGTTAGCTGGAACTCTACCAGCGAGAATCTCACGTCGCTCTCAACTGAGCTTAATCTTCCGCTTGAGAGGTTCATCTACCTGAGCGCCAATCCCGTAGAGTGCGAGCAGGTGCGCGCACTTCATCCGGAGGTGCTAGTCGTCAGGCTCCCCGCAGATGCAGACAAGATGCAATCGTTCCTCAATCACCTATGGATATTCGAGCAGTCATAAAGCCATGACACTTGAAGAGTTCTTTGGCGACATCTTAGAGGTCGCGCCCGCGAGCCTGATTGACGACGTGAGCCAGTCTAGCCTCGGCAGTTGGGACAGCCTCGCCCACATCAACATCATCACGGGGCTCGAAGAAGTGTACGGCGTCCAATTCAGCACCACGGAGATACAGTCTCTGAAATCCCTCGGCGACGCGCGACGTATGCTGCGCCAAAAGGGAGTAGAGGTCTAACCCCGCCAACCGAAACTATTCTTTGAGGAATCAGACAGTGTTCAGAATCTGCCTCGTCAACATGCCGTTCGCGGCCCTGCACGCTCCCTCGATTGCCCTGACGCAGCTGAAGTCTGTGCTCGATAAAGAGTACGGCGACCGCGTGGAGGTCGAAGTCCTCTACCTGAATCAGGAGTTCGGGCGATACTTCGGCAAGGAGTCTTACGACTTCATCGCCACCGCGCCCGAATGCCACAACTCGGGTCTGGGCGACTGGTTCTTTCGACAGTCTGCCTTCCCTGAGATGGAGGACAACACGGAGCTGTACTTTCGTCGCTACTTCCCAGTCGCCAGCGAGCACACGAAAAGCTTTCGCCGCGCCGTTGAAGAAAAGCGCGCTGGCCTCAACGAGTATCTTGACAGATTGATTGACGAGCATCGTCTGAGCGAGGCGGACGTGGTCGGCATGACCTCCATGTTCGCGCAGAACCTAGCCTGCTTCGCACTGGCGAAGAGATTGAAGGAGCGTAACAAGGCGGTCGTCACGGTGATGGGCGGAGCCAACTGCGAATCGCCCATGGGCCTTGAGATTGTCCGAAACGTCAAACAGATTGATTACGTCTTCTCCGGCCCTGCGCTGAAGAGCTTCCCCCAGTTTGTAGAGCGCCTGCTCAGCAGCCAGCCCGAAAGAATCGGCAGCATCAAGGGCGTGCTCTCGAAGTCGAACTGCCTGCCCATCAACGGGCAGTCGGCCATAGGCGAAGAGCTGGACATTAACGCCGACGTTCACCTTGACTACGGCCCGTTCATCAGGACGGTCAAAGAGAATTTCCCGAACAAAGAGGTCGAGCCTATCCTGATGTTCGAGACTTCGCGCGGCTGCTGGTGGGGACAAAAAGCGCACTGCACCTTCTGCGGTCTGAACGGCGCGTCCATGACATACCGCGCGATGGAGGCGGAAAGGGCCGTCGCGCAGTTCGACTCTCTCTTCAAGTATTCGGACGACTGCTCGCGCTTTGAGTGCGTGGACAACATCATGCCTACAAATTATCCGGCCGAAGTCTTCCCGCGCATCAAGACGCCCGCCAGGGCCAGCATCTTCTACGAGGTCAAGGCAGACTTAACTATTGATGAGCTGCAAGCGCTGGCGAAGGCGCGTGTGCGCTACATACAGCCCGGCATAGAGGCGCTCTCCACCTCTACCTTGAAGCTGATGAAGAAGGGAACCAGCGCCTTTCAGAACGTGAGCTTTCTGAAGAACTGCCTGAGCTGTGAAATCTTTCCGGTCTGGAACCTGCTCGTTGGTTTCCCCGGCGAAGATGAAGAGGTTTACAAGAAGTACCTGGCGGACATCCCCCTGCTTTATCACCTTGTCCCGCCGAGCGGCGTCTTTCCGGTTCGCTACGACCGCTTCAGCCCCTACTTCGTGCAGGCCGAGCAGTACGGGCTTGACCTGCATCCCTTCGACTTCTACACGCTGACCTATCCATTCAGCCAGGAGTCTCTGGCGAACCTGGCCTACTACTTCGTGGACAGGAACGTCAGGGCCAAGTACATGACAGACCTCGTGCGCTGGATTAGCCAGCTACAGGAAAAGGTCTCCGTCTGGCACGCGCGCTGGTACGGGCGCGAGGCTTCCGCTCCGGCACCGAAGCTCTTCTTCAAGGACGGGCCGGATTCAAACATCGTCTGCGATTCACGCTCCGGGCAGTTGATAGAGCACAAGCTGACAGAAGCCGCCAGAGAAGTCCTAGGCGTGCTGAACAAGCCCAAGCGCATGAGCCAGGTCGCGGCGGAGCTGAAACACCTGCCGGGCCTCGATGCAGAGGGAGAGATACATCACCTCGGCGAGCTTGGGCTCCTCTTTCACGAAAGCGACCGTTTCATCAGCCTAGTCCTTGGGGAAGAGCCGCCCACCATGAGCGCTCGCGCCTGAGAGAATTGTCGGGGAAGGTTAATAGTTAAAGAGATGAGTCTTTTAGAGAGACGCTTAAGGTGGCAGAAAATCAGCAGGGCCGAGCGCTCAATTGTTGAGCGTGTGGCCGTGCTCGCTACCTTCACGGTCAATCCTCTGGTGCCTTACCTTGGCACGGCGCTCGAAGATGCCGCGCGTCCGGCGGAAGTTATGGTAGGCCCATACAATCAGGTTGTTCAGGAGTGTCTTGATGAAGAGAGCCGCACGGCGCAGTTTAAGCCCACGGCCCTCGTCGTCTGGCCGCGTCTGGAAGACCTTTGGCGAGGACTTGAGTGGCCCCTGACGGGCGGCGCGCAAACTTACACGGAGCGCGCAATGGAGTTGGCAGAGGCGGCGCTTGACGGCGCGAGGCGCATGAGTGCGACGCTGCTCTTCGTCCTGCCTGACGTGCCTGAATCGAGACCGCTCGGGATTGGTGACGCGTGCAGCACGACGGGAGTCTTTGCCACAGCCGCCTTGGTGCGCGAGTCGCTCCGCCGCAAGCTGTCAGAGCAGCCGGGCACGCTCATACTAGATGCGGAAGAAGTCATACGCCGTATAGGAACCGGCGAGGCTTACAACCCCGGCCTACAGGTCGTCGCAGACATTCCTTACACGGAGCAGCTCTTTCATCAGGTAGGCGAGCGCATGACACGCCTTCTCATGCTGAGCCGCCGTGCGGCGCGCAAGCTCATGGTCGTAGACGCAGACAATACTCTGTGGGGCGGCGTCGTTGGCGAGGACGGCGCGGGCCAGCTCAATCTTGAGCATAGAGGGACGGGCAATGCCTTCCTTGAGTTTCAATCCTACCTGCTTGAGCTTCGACGCGCGGGGCTGCTCATAGCCCTCAGCAGCAAGAACGACGAGCGCGACGCGTGGGACGCCTTCTCGCGCCCAGAGATGCGTTTGAAGCGCGAGCATCTCTCGGCGTGGAGAATCAACTGGAACGCGAAATCCGCCGCGCTGAGAGAGATTGCCGAAGAGCTGAGTCTGGGCCTGGACAGCATAGTCTTTGTTGACGACAGCCCGGCCGAGATAGCCGAAGTGGAAGCGGCGCTTCCCGAGGTGGCCTGCATACGCATGCCTGAAGACCCGGCCCGTTGGCTGAGCGCCATGCAGGACGCCGGGTGCCTGGACAGGCTTCCCCCGACTGTGGCAGACCTGACGCGTGCCGCGCAGTACACAGAAGAGCGCGCAAGGCGTGAGCATCAGAAGCAACAGCCCGCGCGGGATTATCTATCGAACTTAGGCGTAAGGGTCAGCATCTTCGAGCCGAAGTCGGCAGATCTTCCCAGACTGGCCCAGCTGATATCCAAGACCAACCAGTTCAATCTCAACTGCAAGCGGCGCAGCGCCACGCAGCTTTCAAGTCTCTGCGAAGATGCTGAGTACCGCGTGCGGCTGGCTGAGGTCGAAGATAAGTTTGGCCAGTACGGAGCGGTCGGCGCAGTTATAGTCAGGATGAACGGCCACGGAGCCGAGCTGGATACGTTTCTGCTGAGCTGTCGAGCTATGGGTCGCGGAGTCGAAGAAGCCATGATGGCATCTATCTTTGCGGAGCTGGACGAAGCAGGGCGCGCGGAGCTTTGGGCCACACTGGAAGAGCATCCAAGGAACGAGCCAGCGCGCCGCTTCTTCGCACAGCTTGGATGCAAGGAACACGGAATCACCAGCCGGCTCTCTCGCCCGGACTGGCCTTCACACATCGCTCACCTGTAAAGATGATGAACGGTTCAGAATCTATCTCCCCTCTTCGCTTCTCGCTGTCAGACATGGAGCTTTTCAGCGCTGCCAGCCGCGACAGAAACCCGCTTCACCTGTCCAGGCTCTACGCGCGCAACACGCCCTACGGCGAGCGTGTAGTCTTCGGCGTGCTGGGCGGGCTGGCCTGTCTGGGCCGCTGCCTGAACGGCCGACAGCGCGTGAGGCTCGCGAAGGTCTCTATGGAGTTCCTAAATCCCATCTACCCGTCTATAGATTACAGTGTGGAGAGCGCGGAGGTTTCCTGTCAGGAGGTCAGGGTCAAGCTCAGAGACGGCAAGCGAGTGGTGCTGAAGGCCGCGTTTCAGTTTGATGAAAGCAGTGCTTTCATCGCTTCGGACGAAGCGGAAAACTTCGGGCATGACGCGTGCGCCGCCGCTCATCTTGAGAGCGCGCGTGACCTGAGCGACGAAGAGCTTGTCGTGGGCTATACGACCAGGGGAGCATATGCGCCGTCGCAGTCAGACCTGCGCCAGTTAGTAGAGCGAGTAGGGCTCGGAGGGGGCGAGATTGACGCGTCGCAGGTCTCCGCGCTTCTGCTCTCAAGCTACATCGCCGGGATGGAGTTGCCGGGCACGCGGGCGCTCTTCTCTAAGCTCACGCTGGACTTTACGGGACAGGCGAGCGCGTCAAACGGCAGGCTCAACTACGAAGCCACCATCAGCTCCTTCGATAAAAGATTCGGCTTCCTGAAAATCGAGGCCGGGGTCTCGGCCGGTCAGAATCAGCTCGCGCGGGCGGAGCTTCGCGTCTTCGTGCGGCCTCAGTCTCCCGCGCCGGACTCTCTGGGCACTCAGCCTAGCAAGGGCTGCGGCACGAAGCTTAACGACAAGGTGGCGCTCGTCATTGGCGCGAGCCGTGGATTGGGCGCTGCCACCGCGCTCGCGCTTGCCGCACACGGCTGTACCGTCTACATAAACTTCTGGCGCAACCGTGCCAAGGCCGAAGAGCTGAAGAAGCTGGCGGACGGCTCAGGAAGGATAATCCTCTTGCAGGGCGACGCGAGCAACCTCGGCTGGTGCCAGAAGATGAGAGACATAGTCGTGCGCGAGCACGGGAAACTAGACTATCTGATTTGTAACGCCTGCCTTCCGCTGCTGCCCCTGAGAATTGAAGCGGGCGCGGCTCGCCGCATCAACGATTACGTGGCGCAGAGCCTCGCGCTCGTCAGCGTGCCTATGGCCGTCTTTCTGGAGACGCTGGAAGAGAGCGGCGGTCGTAACGTCGTCATCTCATCGGAAGCGATTCACACGGCTCCGGCAGACTGGCCGCATTACGTGAGCGCCAAGTGGGCCATAGAAGGCCTGACTCGCGTGGCCGCCTCCGCGCACGAGCGCGTGGGCTTCATCATAGTCAGGCCGCCGACGCTCGCCACAGACCTGCTCAACACGCCCATGGGAAGACAGTCGGCCATCTCGCCTTCGGTCGTGGCAAACGCCATCGTCAAGTGTTTGCGTAAAAGCTCCACGAGCCAAGTCAGGGTGCTTGAGAATTTCCGCGAGCCGGAGTTGCATGTGCCTCCGTCCGGCATCATCCCCGCGCAGGTCGAAGGACGCCTCTCGGAGTAGCCGTAAGTAAGAAGAGCGGAAAAGACAGATGAGACTGGAAGACTTTTATCAAAGGCTTGAGCTGAAGGTCACGCTTTCGCCCGCAGAGGCTCACGGGCTTGACGAGGTGGCGCACCTTAGCCAGTCGTCTGCCGAATTCAACTTTTCGGCCACGCCCCGCACCGAGAGCGAGATAAGTGAGCTTCTGCGCGAGGGCGAGGCGGAGTGCCGTGTGATAGAGGTCAGCGACCGCTTCGGAGATTACGGAGTGGCCGGGGCCGTCATCTTCGAAACGGGCGCGGGCGTCCTCAAGCTGAAAGAGTTCATACTCAACTGTAGAGTTTTGGGTAAGAAAGTTGAATCGGTCACGCTCGGAAAATTGGCCCGGATAGCAAGAGAGCGCGGCTGCTCCATGATTCACCTGCGCTGCGCTTCGGGCGAGCGTAACGCTTCGGCCAGGGCTTTTATCAAACAGGTCGGTGAGGGAGTGGCCGCAGGGGCGGGAGCGCTTCAAAGGGAGCCGGGCGGCATAAGCGTGCTCTTGCCTGTCGCGGCGATTGAGCCTGTGGCTTCCGGGGCAGCAGCGACGCCGAACGGCAACGGGAAAAAGGGCGCTGCCAGAGCGTCTGCGGCTGCCGCACTTTTAGAGAGGCGCTGGAAGCTTCTGGATGGGCAGGAGAGGTCTGACCTTCTCAATCGCATCGCCACAAGCTTTCAGCAGAGCGAGGAGATTCTGGATGTCATACGCAGCCGCCGCAAGCGCGTGCGCGGGGCTTCCGGCGCTCCTTACGTCAAGCCTCGCACTCCTGTGGAAGAGCTGTTGGCAGAGGTCTGGTCTGACCTCTTGGGCGTCCGACAGGTGGGGGCGGACGACAACTTCTTCAAGCTCGGCGGACACTCCTTACTTGCCACGCAGCTTATCTCGCGCCTGCACGACGCCTTTCAGGTAGAGCTGACCCTGCGCGAGCTGTTCGAGTATCCGAGCGTAGGATTATTGGCAGAGCGGATAGAGCAGTTGATGGCCGAAGGAAGCGGCGCAGAGTGGACTGCCATCACCAGAGCGCCCAGAGACAAAGCGCTGCCTCTCTCTTTCGCACAGCAGCGACTGTGGTTCCTTGAGCAGCTTCAGCCGGGAAGCCCCTTCTATAACATTCCTGCGGCGGTCAGGCTTCGAGGCAGGCTTGATTTAAGAGTGCTTGAGAGGTCTTTGCAGGAAGTGGTGCGGCGGCACGAGTCGCTTCGCACCACTTTCGTTAACGTCGAGGGAGAGCCGTTTCAGGTCGTGGCTCCCGAGATGGAGATAAGGCTGGCCTTGGAGGATTTCACACAAGACGCGGAAGCCGAGACGGACAGGACAGTGCAGAGGCTCGTAGAGCGCGAGCTTTCGACAGGCTTTGACCTCACAGCAGGGCCGCTCGTGAGGATGAAGGTCGCACGTCTGGCAGAAGAAGACCACCTCCTGCTATTGACCATGCACCACATCATCAGTGACGGCTGGTCTATGACAGTGCTGGTGCAGGAGCTAACGACTCTCTATCACTGCTTCTCGAATGGCATGGAATCACCTTTGCCTGAGCTATCAATACAGTACGCTGATTATGCAGTGTGGCAGAGGGAGAGATTACAGGGGGAGGTCTTAACAGAGCAGATAGAGTATTGGAGGAAGACTCTCAGGGGAGCGCCATCGTTGCTTCCTCTGCCTACTGATAATCCGAGGCCGGGTGTGCTGGCGCATAGTGGAGCGCGCCTCAGCTTCACGCTCTCAGAAGAGCTGACCGAAGGGCTCAGGGAGTTGAGCCGCCGCGAGGGCGCGACGCTCTTTATGACGCTGCTTGGCGCTTTCCATGTACTGCTGTGGCGATGGAGCGGGGAGCAGGACGTATCCGTCGGAACACCCATCGCCGGAAGGCTGCGCCGAGAGGTGGAGGCGCTGATAGGCTTTTTCGTCAACACGCTCGTCATGAGGGTCAAGGTTGAGGGCGAGGCAAGCTTCCGTGAGCTGCTCAGAGAAGTTAAGGAGACGGCGCTGGGAGCGTACCAGCATCAGGAGGTGCCGTTTGAGAAGCTGGTAGAAGAGCTTGAGCCTGAGAGAAGCATGAGCTACACGCCGCTCTTCCAGGTCATGTTCGCCTTGCAGAACCTGCCCGCGACGGCCGCGCGCTTAGAGGGGCTTTCCGCGAGCGGCGTAGAGATAGAGCGCCGCGCAGTCTCCTTCGACATAAGCCTGATGATGACGGAGACCGAGCAGGGAATAGTCGCGACGATTGATTACCAGCAGGAGCTTTGGGAAGAAGCCACCATCAGCCGCATGATGGAGCACTACAGGAGAATCCTTGAGGCCGTAATATCTAATCCCGCCGGGGCGCTCGGTCAAATACCACTGCTCGATGAATCCGAAAAACGACAACTGCTCTCGGATTTCAACCGTGCGGAGAGTCCGGCTCTCTCTTATGACTCCTGCGTACACCAGCTCTTTGAAGAGCAGGCGCGCGTCAGCCCTGACGCCGTCGCGGTCATCAGCCACGGGCGACGACTGACCTACGCGGAGCTTGACCGCCGCTCTAACCAGCTGGCCCGTTACCTGCTACGTCTTGGCGCAGGGCCGGAGACCGTGACCGCCATCGTCATGCAGCGCTCGGAAGAGATGCTGGTGGCGCTCCTTGGCGTCATGAAGACTGGCGGCGCGTACCTGCCCATAGAGCCTTCGACTCCGGCCGCGCGCATGCAGATGATGATAGAGGACGCACGCGCGCCGATAGTTATCACAGACCAGAGCGAGAAGGTCTGCGAGGTGGTGGAGGGAATGGGCAACGTTGTCTGCTTAGAGCAGGAGCGCGCGAGGATAGAGGAAGAGAGCGAGCAGCCGTCGAGCGTCATGGTCTGCGCGGAGAACCTTGCCTATCTGATATACACGTCCGGCTCTACGGGCGTGCCCAAGGCAGTCATGGTCTCGCATGCCAATCTGTCTAGCTATTTAAGCTGGGTCAACAGTCATTTGCTGGACGACACGGTGCAGCTTCTGCCCGCGCTCACGTCGCTCAGCTTCGACGCCTCGCTCAAGCAGCTCTTCGCGCCGCTCGTCTGCGGAAAGTCTGTCTGGATATTGCCGGAAGAGGTGACGAGTGACCCCGGCGCACTGATGGCCGCTATCGGCGCGGAATCCAACGTGGGGTTCAACTCTGTGCCGTCTCTGTGGCGAGCTATGCTGGATGCTATAGAGGCCGGACAGGCAGAGGCTGCGCCTGAGAGTCTTCGCAGGCTCCTTGTCGGCGGAGAAGCTATTGAAGATGCCCTGCTAGCCAGAACGCGCGAGCACTTCCCCGGACTTGAAATCTTTAACCTGTACGGCCCCACGGAAGCGACAGCCAACGCCACCTGTGCGCGTATAGAGCCTGAAGACCGGGTCACCATAGGTCGCCCCATACTGAACACGCAAGTCTACATTCTGGACGAACAGCTTGAGCCTGTGCCTGTTGGAGTCGCGGGACATCTGCACCTGGGAGGCGAAGGCTTAGCCAGAGGCTACTTCAACCGCCCCGAATTGACGGCAGAGCGTTTCATCCCCAATCCATTCTCTGTTGAGCCCGGCTCTCGTCTCTATCGCACGGGCGACCTTGGAAGATATTTGAGCGACGGGCGAATACAGTACCTCGGAAGGCTGGACAATCAGGTCAAGATAAGAGGCTTTCGTGTTGAATTGGGAGAGATAGAGGCAGCTCTTAAAGAGCATGAGCAAGTAGCTGACTGCGCCGTCTTGATGAGAGAAGACGTTGAGGGAGACAAGAGGCTTGTAGCTTATCTTGTTCCGAGAGAGAGCACGCCCGATGCATCAGTGTGGCGCAGCTACTTGCGGGATAGATTACCGGACTACATGGTGCCGCAATCCTTCGTCGTACTTGAAAAGATGCCGCTCACTTCGTCCGGTAAAGTCGATAGACGCGCCCTGCCCAGGCCGTCAGAAGCCGGAGCTGCTGTGAGGCCGTATGTAGCGCCGCGAAACAGTGTCGAGGAAGAGATAAGCCGCATCTGGTCAGAGGTGCTGCGGGTCGAGCGTGTCGGTGTAGAAGACAACTTCTTCGAGCTTGGCGGACACTCTCTCTTAGCCACACAGGTCGTCGCCAGATTGCACAAGGCTTTCGGTGTGGACGTTCCGCTTCGAGCGCTCTTCGAGTATCCGAGCGTGGGATTGTTGGCAGAGCGCATAGAGCAGTTGATGGCCGAAGGAAGCGGCGCAGAGTGGACTGCTATCGCCAGAGCGCCCAGAGACAAAGCGCTGCCTCTCTCTTTCGCTCAGCAGCGGCTGTGGTTCCTTGAGCAGCTTGACCCTAACCGTGCGACGTACAACATCCCCACAGCCGTGCGGCTCAAGGGCTCGCTAGACACTGCGGCGCTGGAGCAGGCGTTGAGCGAGGTAGTCAGGCGGCACGAATCCCTGCGAACGGCTTTCGAGCTGGTTGACGGCCAACCGTCACAGGTCATTCACACTCCCGCGCCGCTTGGGCTTTCGGTCACAGATTTGAGCCACCTGCCGGAGCCCGAGCGCGAGACAGAGATGAGGCTGCTGGCGGAAGCGGAAGCTCGCCTGCCCTTTAGCCTGACGACGGGGCCGCTCGTGAGGATGAAGGTCGCACGTCTGGCAGAAGAAGATCACCTCCTGCTATTGACCATGCACCACATCATCAGTGACGGCTGGTCTATGACAGTGCTGGTGCAGGAGCTAACGACTCTCTATCACTCGTTCACTAATGGAATGGAATCGCCTTTGTCAGAGTTGCCAATTCAATATGCGGATTATGCAGTGTGGCAGAGGGAGAGATTACAGGGAGAGGTCTTAGAGGAGCAGATAGAGTATTGGAGGAAGACTCTCAGGGGAGCGCCATCGTTGCTTCCTTTGCCTACTGATAAACCCCGGCCCGCCATCTTCTCTCACAGGGGAGACCGGCACAGCTTCACTTTGAGCCGGGAGCTGACGCGACAGTTGAAGGAGTTGAGCCGTGGAGAAGGCGCGACGCTCTTTATGACACTGTTGGCAGCATTCCAGCTTCTACTCGCCAGATACAGCGGAGAAAGTGATGTAGTAGTCGGCACACCCATCGCAGGACGCCTCAGAAGAGAGACGGAATCCTTAATAGGATTTTTCGTCAACACGCTGGTGCTGAGGGCAAAGATAGATGAAGAGAGAAGCTTCAGAGAGTTAATCAAAGAGGTTAAGGAGACGGCGCTGGGAGCGTACCAGCATCAGGAGGTGCCGTTCGAGAAGCTGGTGGAAGAGCTTGAGCCTGAGAGAAGTATGAGTTATACGCCGCTCTTTCAGGTCATGTTCGCTTTGCAGAATGCGCTTCAGGGCGCGGGCCCGGCGCAGGCTCAAACAGAGTGGGCGCTGAGCATGCTTGAATCCGAGAGGGCCACGGCAAAGTTCGACCTGACGCTCTCCGTGCTGGAAACCGAAGACGAGATAATAGGCACCTGGGAGTACTGCACAGACCTCTTTAATGCAGCGACTATCGAGCGCATGGCGGGCCATTTTGTGAAGGTGCTTGAGGCGGCCGCTTCCGACCCCGCTCGCCCGCTGCGGCAAACCTCTCTGCTCGACGAAGGCGAAAGAGCGCGCGTGCTGCTCGGCTTTAACCAGACCCGCACGCCTGAGCTTTCATCGGACGCCTGCCTTCATCAGCTGATTGAAGCGCAGGCCGCGCGCTCGCCTGAAGCGACGGCCATCAGGAGCGACGGCCGCGAGCTAAGCTATGGCGAGCTGGACGCACGCTCGAATCAACTTGCTCGCAGCTTGCGCTCGCGCGGCGTCTGCGCCGAACAGGTCGTCGGCGTTCTGATGACGCGCTCGCCAGAGATGATTGTCACGCTGCTGGGCATCATGAAAGCTGGCGGAGCGTACCTGCCCATAGAGCCCAACCTGCCGGAAGCGCGCATCAGGTGGATGCTGGAAGAGGCCGGGGCGAAGCTCGTCATCACGGAGCGGCTGATAGCAGGGGCCGTGGCCGCCATGATAGCAGGCTGGGAGAGCAGAGAAGCGCCGGAGGTCATCAGCGTAGACGAGCGCTGGGAAGTAGTGAGCGAAGAGAGCCGCGCATCACTGGGCCACGTAGCCGTCGCCGATAACCTTGCCTACCTGATATACACGTCCGGCTCTACGGGCGCGCCCAAGGCCGTCATGGTCTCGCATCGTGCCATCTGCAACCACCTGCGATGGAGGCAGAGAGAGTTCCCGCTCGCTTCATCCGACCGCTTCCTTCAAAAGGCCTCCTTCGGCTTTGACATCTCCGTGTGGGAGATTTTCGGGACGCTCGCGGCGGGCGCGCAGCTTGTGCTGGCAAGGCTCGGCGGCCAGCAGGACAGCGCCTATCTGGTTAAGGTGATAGCCGAAGAGCAGGTGACGGTGGCGCACTTCGGGCCGGCCATGCTGGAACAGTTCCTCTCTCAAACGGGAGTCGAGAACTGCCGCTCGCTGCGTCACGTCTTCTGCGGCGGCGAGCTGCTTTCGTCGCAGCTTCTGGCAAGGTTCTACAGCAAGCTGGACGCGACGCTTCATCATCAATACGGGCCCACGGAAGCTACTGTGGACGCGACCTGTTGGAGCAGCGAAAAAGGCGTCGTGCCGGAAGTCGTCCCCATAGGCCGGGCCATAGCCAACACGCAAGCCTACGTGCTGGACGAACAGCTTGAGCCCGTGCCTGTTGGAGTCGCGGGGCACCTTCACATAGGGGGCGAAGGCTTAGCCAGAGGCTACTTCAACCGTCCGGAGCTGACGTCAGAGCGCTTCATCCCTAATCCATTCTCTGTTGAGCCCGGCTCTCGACTGTATAGAAGCGGGGACAGGGCGAGGTTTTTGAAGAGCGGAGAGTTGGAGTATCTGGGAAGGCTGGATAATCAGGTCAAGATAAGAGGCTTTCGTGTTGAATTGGGCGAGATAGAGGCTGCTCTTAAAGAGCACGAGCAGGTGGCCGACTGCGCCGTCTTGATGAGAGAGGATGTGGCGGGTGATAAGAGGCTCGTCGCTTATGTAGTCAGCACAGGGGAGCGCGATGGCGCGGCGGCAGAGTGGCGCAGCTACTTGCAGCAGAGATTGCCGGATTACATGGTGCCGCAGAGGTTCGTGGCGATGGAGAGGATGCCTCTGACGGCTTCCGGCAAGGTTGACCGCAGGGCGCTGCCGAAGCCCACGCTCCGTAGGGAGTTGGAGCGCGAGTACGTCGCGCCGCGCAACCGTGTGGAAGAAGTGCTGTGCTCCATCTGGGCGGAAGTCTTAAAAGTGGAGAGAGTGGGAGTCGAAGATAACTTCTTCGACCTGGGAGGACATTCTCTTCTGGCGACTCAGGTCATCAACGGGGTCAGAGAATCATTCCAGGCTGAAGGGTTACCGTTAAGGAAGTTATTCGAGAATCCTACGGTAGCAGGTTTGGCGGTATGCGTAGCGGAAGAAGTGGGTGGGACAGAGATAGCGGAAGAGATAGCTGAGACTGTGCAGCAGTTGGAGCAGTACAGCGCGGAAGAGGTGGCTGCTCTTTTAGCCCAACAAGAATCGGAAGGGATAAATTAAGATGAGCGAAGTTTCCAAGATAAACGAAACGACCAAACAGGCAGGCGCTCTGGCGGCGGACAAGCGACGATTGTTGGCTCAGCTGCTCAAGGAGAAGGGCATCAACACCGCGCGCACGCCCGTCATACCCAGGCGCACGGAGGCGGGCCCGGCGGTGCTCTCTTTCGCGCAACAGCGCCTATGGTTTTTAGACCAGCTTCAGCCGGGCAATATAGCCTATAACCTCAGCAAGAAGATTCCGCTGCCGGGAGATACGGTGATAGAGGCGCTTGAGCAGGCGCTCAGCGAGATAGGCCGCCGCCACGAAGTCCTTCGCACGCGGTTCAGGGTAGTTAATGGCGAGCCGCTTCAGGAAGTGATGCCGGACACTCGCGTGAAGCTCAGCGTGCTGGACGTTTCAGGCGGGGACTCGGAAGAGCGCAAGGCGGAGGCGCAGCAAGAGATACTCGCGATGGTGGAGCGCCCGTTCAATCTCTCCGAGGGGCCGCTGTTTCGCGCCACGCTCCTCAAGATGAGCGATGACGAGTCCGCGCTTATACTGACCATGCATCACATCATCAGTGACGGTTGGTCGGTCAACGTTCTCGTACAGGAGCTGACGACGCTCTATTACTCGTTCTCTAAAGGACTGGAATCACCTCTGCCGGAGCTGCCCGTGCAGTACGCGGATTACGCCGTGTGGCAGAGGGGGAGGCTACAGGGCGAGCTGCTTGAGCAGGAGCTTGATTACTGGAAGCGGCAGCTTGAGGGCGCGCCTAACCTGCTGCCTCTGCCCACGGACAGGCCCAGGCCCGCCGTCTTCTCTCACAATGGGGCAAGTTATAACTTCGCCCTCTCGGCCGGATTGTCGCACAAGCTCGGGAAGCTGAGCCGTGGGGAAGGCGCGACGCTCTTTATGACGCTGCTGGCGGCATTCCAGCTACTACTTGCACGCTATAGCGGGGAGAAAGACGTTGTAATAGGGACTCCCATCGCAGGACGCCTCAGAAGAGAGACGGAATCTTTAATAGGCTTCTTCGTCAACACGCTGGTGCTGAGGGCAAAGATAGATGAAGAGAGAAGCTTCAGAGAGTTAATCAAAGAGGTTAAGGAGACGGCGCTGGGAGCATACCAGCATCAGGAGGTGCCGTTCGAGAAGCTGGTGGAAGAGCTTGAGCCTGAGAGAAGTATGAGTTATACGCCGCTCTTTCAGGTCATGTTTTCCTTGCAGAACAACGGCCCGAAGGTTTTCATGGATTTGTCGGACGACTACCTGAAGAGTCTCAACCGGGATAGCGCAGCGGCAAAGTTTGACCTGAACGTCACGATGGTGGAGGCGGAGCAGGGGCTGCTGGGGAATTTCTCGTACAACACGGACTTGTTCGACCTTGAGACCATAGAGCGGCTGACGAATCATTACAGGCGGCTGCTCGAAGCCATCTGCGATGAGCCTGACAGGCCACTCTGGGAACTGCCGCTGCTCTCGGACGCTGAGCGGAATCAACTGCTGGTGGAGTGGAATCGTACCGGGCAGAGGTTCGCGGACGACGGGCAATACATACACGAGCT
>DATELK010000213.1:0-15809 GCA_035276685.1 Pyrinomonadaceae bacterium
GGCGGGTCTCTAGTCTAGGTATAACCCGCCCGCTACGGCAGGCGGTACTGACCTGTCTGGCCTAAGTGCAGCAAATATTGGAGTTGTGCAATATATAAACGGGGTTACGATGACTTGAATTATTCCAAAGCAGACTTGAATTACTCCAATTCAAGTCTGCTTCGGAGCAATTCAAGTCTGCTTTGGGGCTATACAAGCTTGAATTGCTTCTAGACAAGTCTGCTTTGGGGCAATTCAAGTCTGCATTGCCTCTGGACAAGCTTGAATTGGAGTAATTCAAGTCTGCATAGCTCCGATGCAAGCTTGAATTACTCCGAAGCAGACTTGAATAGCTCCTGTACAAGTCTGCACAGGAGCTATTCAAGTCTGCTTTGCTTTAATTGCTTGTGGTTTCTCTCTTTCTTTAGAGAGGAATGTTGCCGTGCTTTTTGGGCGGGTTCGTGTCGCGCTTGTTCTCAAGTAGAGAGAGGGCGCGTATGAGCTTGGGGCGCGTTTGGGCGGGCTCTATCACTTCGTCTATGAAGCCGCGCTCGGCCGCTACGTAAGGGTTCTGGAACTTCTCTTCCAGTTCATGTATGCGTGCGCGTCGCGCAGCATCTTTGTCCGAAGCCTCCGAGATTTCGCGGCGATAGAGGACGCCGACAGCGCCTTCGGCTCCCATGACGGCAATCTCCGCCGTCGGCCAGGCGAAGTTTATGTCGGTGCGTATGTGCTTTGAGGCCATGACGCAGTAAGCGCCGCCGTAGGCCTTGCGCGTAATGACTGTAATCTTCGGCACGGTCGCTTCAGCGAAGGCGTAAAGGAGCTTCGCGCCGTGGCGTATGATGCCGCCGTGCTCCTGCGCCACGCCCGGCAGGAAGCCCGGCACGTCCTCAAAGGTGACGAGAGGAATGTTGAAGCAGTCGCAGAAGCGCACGAAGCGAGCGCCCTTCACAGAGGCGTCGATGTCTAGCACGCCCGCCAGATACGCGGGCTGGTTGGCGACGACGCCTACGGGTCGGCCCCCTAGGCGCGCAAACCCTACCACTATGTTCGGCGCGTAGTGCTGGTGAACTTCAAAAAAGTACCGGTCGTCAACCACGGGATGAATAACGTCGCGTATGTCGTAAGGCAGATTCGAGACTTCAGGCACAAGCGTGTTGAGCGCCTCATCCGTCCTCTCAGAAGAATCGGAGGTCGCGAGCCTAGGCGGGTCGTCCATGTTGTTCGATGGAATGAAGGAGAGAAGCTCTCTGACCATGCGTAGCGCGTGCTCGTCCGTGTCTGCCGCGAAGTGGGCCACGCCCGAGGTGCGGTTGTGTGTCAAAGCTCCGCCCAGCTCCTCTTTCGTCACGTCCTCGTGCGTCACGGTCTTTATCACGTCCGGCCCCGTGATGAACATATAAGAGGTGTCCTTGACCATGATGTTGAAGTCGGTGATGGCTGGACTGTAGACGGCACCTCCGGCGCAGGGGCCCATGATGCAGCTAATCTGCGGAATGACGCCGGAGGCGAGAGTGTTCCGCAGGAAAATATCCGCGTAGCCGCCTAAACTTAAGACGCCTTCCTGAATGCGAGCGCCGCCGGAATCGTTAAGACCTATGACGGGCGCTCCGACCTTCATGGCCAAGTCCATCACCTTGCAAATCTTCTCCGCGTGGGTCTCCGAGAGGGAGCCGCCGAAGACCGTGAAGTCCTGAGCGAAGACGAAGACTCGGCGGCCATCAATCAGCCCGTGGCCAGTGACTACGCCGTCGCCTGGATAAACCTGCTTGTCGAGCTCGAAGTCGCGCGAGCGATGCACTACAAGACGGTCGAACTCTTCAAACGTCCCCTCGTCCAGCAGAAACTCTATGCGCTCGCGCGCAGTCAGCTTGCCGGAGGCGTGCTGCTTTTCCACGCGCGCTGCGCCCCCGCCTTGAGCGGCCTGCGCCGCGCGCTCCTTCATGCGGTCGAGTTTTGAGGGCGCTTCTGTTTGCTCTTTTTGCTGTGAAGCCATCTATCAAATCTTCGTCTTTAGCCGGAATCTGAAAGAACGACTCTTAAGTTATCAGGCCACCATGCGCCGACGCAAACTGCGCATGGCCCATTCTGTGAAACAGAGCGCCATGACAACCAGATAAAGCATCTCCCACAGGTGACGCCTGAAGAACTGGCCCGTCAGCAGAGCGCGCGTTAAATCGATGGCGCTCGTGATAGGCAGCGCCCACGCAAGGACTTGTAAGGGGCGCGGCAGCACGTCTATGGGGAACCACGCGCCGCACAGGAAGATGAGCGAGAAGAAGATGGCCATGTAGAAGTTGTAAGAGTCTATGTCGTGAACGTGCGCCGTTATCCCCAGCGAGAGCCCCGCTATGAAGAAGCTTCCCATGAGAAGAGGGAGCGGAGCGAGCGCGGCCCAGGGCGAAGTCGCCGCGCCGAAGATTACGAGTATGAAGAGGATGATGACGGCGTCTATCAGCGCCTTCGTCACGGCCCAGAGGATTTCCGCGAAGGCCAGAGACTCCGCCTCAATGGGCGTGGCTAAGATAGCGTCGTAAGTAGATTGATAGACCATGCGGAAGTAGGAGGCGTAGGTCGTCTCGAACATGGCGCGCATGATGACCGTGAAGGCAAGAATGCCCGCGCCGACGAAGGTCAGGTAAGGCACATCCTGCACCCTTGAGGTGACGAGCGCGCCCACGCCCCAACCGAACGCCAGAATCGAGAAGATGGGCTCCATGATGGGTGCAATCATCTGCACTTTCCAGGTGCGAAGGTGCACCAGCAGGTTCCTGCGCCAGACGGCCAGCGCGTCGCGCAGGTCGACGCGGCTGTAGGCCAGAGCGCCCCGCGAGGTCTTCAGCTCCATGCCTCTTCTTTCGTCTGAAACCGTAGCACTCATCTCTTCTTCATCCTCAATGGTCGAAAGGGAATGCTCGCCCTTGAATCAAAGCCTGTAGCTCATCAAGAGCCCTGTGCGCGCCGCTCCGAACCTCTTCCGGGTAAGCGTACCTCGCGGCGTTCTGCTCAAACTCGTCCAAATCAAGTACCTCGTAAGAGAGGTCTGGCGCGACCACTATGTCTATGTCAAGGTCAACGTAAGTCAGCGTGCCGCCTTCGAGCGCGGGCGGCATGTTCACGTTGCAGTAAAAATTTCTGACGCTCCCGTCCGGCTCAAGAAAACGAAAGACGTTATACCAGCGGTTGAGCCAGTAATACTCTATGCTCACCGTGCCGCGTCTGATAAGGCCCAGTTGAGCGTGATTGACTTCCTCTTCAAAGGCCGCGTCAAGTATGAGAAGCTCCACGCGACGCTCCAACACTTTCGCGCGCCACTTGCGATGAGCCGTCCCGTCATACTTCAACACCTGAATAGTCACTTCTTCCATCGTTATGACTTGCTCCTTCATCGCCCGTCCACAGCTTCGCCCGTATCTACGAGTTGAAGAAACACGTCCTCCAGATTAGAGGGGCGCACGATGAGGCGCTGACCTTCGTAGGCACGAAGGAGCGGCGTCAGGGCTTCGGGCGAAGGCGCGAAGTATAGGTGCGCTCCGCCGCGCTCTACGGCCATGACGCCGTCGGGCACGGGAAGCAGCGGCCTCGAATCTATATCGCGCACCTCAAGCGCGTAGGACGAGACGCGCTCCCGTACAAGCTCCTGCGGCTTGCCCCCGGCAAGTATGCGACCCTTGTCTATCACCAGCAGCCGCTCGCAGAGCTTCTCGGCCTCTTCCATGTAGTGCGTGGAGATGATTATGGTGACGCGGGACTGGCGACGAAACTCTTCCAGCCTCTGCCAGATTTCCTGACGAACGTGAGGGTCAAGGCCTGTCGTAGGCTCGTCCAGCACGAGCAGTCGCGGGCGGTGCAGGAGCGCGCGAACTATCATGAGCCTGCGCTTCATGCCGCCCGACAGCTCTTCCACACGCGCGTCGGCGCGGCCCTCAAGACCTATCAGGCGCAGAAGCTCGTCGCTTCTTTCTTCGGCCTCACTCCTGGGGATGCGAAAGTAGCGCGCGGTGATGAGCAGGTTCTGGCGGACGTTCAAGTCCGGGTCTAGGTTGTTGTCCTGCGGGACTACGCCTATGAGAGAGCGCACGCGGCGTGCTTCCGTGCGAACGTCAAGGCCTTCGACCGTGAGAGTGCCCGCCGTGAGCGGAGAGCGGCAGGCAATCATACGCATGGTGGTGGATTTACCAGCGCCGTTCGGCCCAAGGAGGCCGAAGGTCTCGCCGCGCCCGACAGTGAAATCTATTGCGTCCACGGCGCGCAGGGAGCCATAAATCTTCGTCAGCCCGCGCGCCTCAATAACATCTTCTTTCATTTTAGATTTTCGATTAGGGGGCCTGCGATTTCGTAAGCGGTCTGCGACTCTCGGAAATCGCAAATCGAAAATCTAAAATCGCGCCCTACTGTCTTCCGCTCTTCTTCCAGTCGGCAAGGAACTGTTCGAGCCCCTTGTCGGTGAGCGGGTGCTTGATAAGCTGCTGTATGACCTTGAAGGGCATGGTGGCAACGTCTGCTCCCATGCGCGCGGCCTCGACTACGTGTATCGGATGGCGAATGCTCGCGGCCAGCACTTCCGTATCCCAGTCGTAGTTGTCGTAAATCTCGACTATCTCTGCCAGAAGCGCTAGGCCGTTCTGACCTATGTCGTCGAGCCGCCCGAGGAAGGGACTGATGTAGGCCGCGCCAGCCTTGGCCGCTAGTATCGCCTGAGCGGCCGAGAAGCAGAGCGTGACGTTGACGCCAATGCCTTCGTCCGTGAGAGCGCGCGTGGCCTTCAGGCCATCCGTCGTCAGCGGACACTTAACCACGACATTCGGAGCGATGCGAGCGTACTCGCGCCCCTCGCGCAGCATCCCTGCCAGGTCAAGGCTCGTGACTTCGGCAGAGACGGGCCCCTGCGTTATCTCGCAGATGGCCGCTATGTGCTGCTTGAAATCCACGTTGCCCTCTTTGGCTACGAGCGAAGGGTTGGTAGTGACGCCGTCCAGCACTCCCTGTGCCTGCGCCTCTCGTATCTCGTCCAGATTGGCAGTATCAATAAAGAATTTCATCATAACCTCCAAAAGCAAGTCAGAAGGCAGAATGCAGAGTGATGAATTAAAGAATAATTCAAATTGAGTTCTTCTTCTAATTCATCATTCTGCACTCTGACTTCTGCATTTATTTCTTAGCGTGCCTATGCCTTCGACCTCTACTTCCACCGTGTCGCCCGCAGAGAGGCGCGAGACGCCTGCGGGCGTGCCCGTCGCGATTACGTCTCCTGGGTAGAGAGTCATTATATGTGAAATGTAGCGAATCAGCATGGGGACGGGGAAGGCCATCTGCGAGGTGCGCCCCTGCTGTTTAGTTTCGCCGTTGACTCTTGTGACGACCTCTACGTCCAGAGGGCTGATGTCCGTCTCTATGACCGGCCCCACGGGGCAGAAGGTGTCGAAGGACTTGCCGCGCGTGAACTGAACGTCCCTGCGCTGAAGGTCGCGTGCCGTCACGTCGTTCAGGCAGGTGTAGCCCATGACAAAGTGCAGCGGGTCGTCGTCCGCACGAAGCTTCCGCGCGGGACGTCCGATAACGACGGCCAACTCTCCCTCGTGCTCTACCTGATTGGATTCAGGCGGAAGCTCTATCGAATCAAACGGGCCTATGATGGACGAAGGCGCTTTGAGAAAGAGGAGCGGCTCGGGCGGCATGGGATTCCCAAGTTCCGCCGCGTGCTCTTTGTAGTTGCGCCCGACGCAGACAATCTTTGAAGGCGAGACAGGAGCAAGGAGCTTAACCTCCGCAGACGGAATTTCCCGCTGCTCGTGCTGCCAGTGATTTTGTCCGAGCACTTCATTCCAGCGCTCGCTCGGATTGACGGGACGCACCGCGCCGCCTTCTATCACGCCGTAAGAGACGAGCGCAGAGTCCTTGTGTGTAAAGCGACAGATTTTCATGGCACTGTCTCGGAGACGACTTCGGACGGCTGGCTTATGTTGCCGTTCGTATCGACGGCCTGCACGTAGTAGTAATAACGGCGTCCGGCCTCAACCGTCTCATCCTGAAAAGTCGTGCGTGTCAGAAGCTCGCCGTTCAGCTTCGTCCAGTCCTTCAGGGGTAGATTCGCATCCGTGGAGCGAAAGATGTTGTAGCCCGCCACGTCGCGCTCGGGGTTGGCGGGGAAGAAGAGCGAGATGCGCCCCGGCGCTGCCGCAGCCGTCACGCGCCCCGGCGCTGAAGGCGGAAAGATGTCCTTAGGCTCAACGGCGACGGTGTTCGAGTTCACGCTCTCCACCTGCGCGCCGTTTGTGCCTAAAGAGACAGAGCGCACAATGTAGTTGTAGCGAGCGCCGAAGCGGAAATTTTTGTCCGAGTACTCCGTGCCGCTAATCAAGGTGGTGTTGATGGGCGTCTGCCCGCTTTCCGCCTGCGACTGGTCGTAGCGATATATGTTGTAGCCCAGCAGGTTGACGGGCGTGGAGTTGTCTATGTTGGAGGCGGGCGGCTGCCAGCGAATCGTGATGGCGCTCTCCGTCACCTCCGCTGCGCCCGTAAGAGTCGGCGGCAAGGCTATGCGCGCGGCGGGCTCTATCAAAAGGAAGTTTGAGAACCCCGCGCGCTGGCCTGCGGCGTTGACGTATCGAAGAGCGTAGCGAAGACGCGTGGGCGCTCCAGCCAACTCAAGCGTGTCTACGTAAGTAATAGTCGCGTCGGGCGCGTTTCTGATGCTCTCATAGGTGACTGAGCCTATGAGCGTGGCGCGCGAAGAGAACTCATCCTCGGTCAGAGGCAGAGGGGCGTCCGGGCGCTCGGCCAGTCTGTAGACATCTATGCGACGAATGCTCTGGACGCTGGTGTCTGGGGCGTTGCGCTGCGGCGCGGGCCACTGAAGAAAAACCTGGTTGCCGCGCTGAGCGCCGGAGAGGGCTTCGGTGCGCTGCGGCACGCGTTCTACGGGCGCGAGCGGCGGCCTACGCTTCCCGCAGGCTAGGGCAAAGGTAAGAGCCGCAAGAGTAAGGAAGCAAAAGCAGGTAAGGCTTAGACCATTTTGGGGAAAAGAGATTTTCAGCGTGCTTTTATCCTTCTTCACTTCCGGCCTTCTTCACAGTATGTATCGGCTGAGGTCCTGGTCTTTGACGGTCTCTTCGAGCATGCGGTTGACGTAAAGCGCGTCAATGCGCTGCTCCTTGGGCTCAAGGTCGGGCCCCTCGAAGCTTATCTCGTCCAGCAGCTTCTCCATGATGGTGTGCAGTCTTCGCGCTCCTATGTCTTCGGTCGTCTGGTTGACGCGCGCGGCGAAGTTTGCGACCGCATCGATGGCGTCCTCAGTAAAATCTATATGGACGCCCTCCGTCTCCATCAGCGCCTTGTACTGCTTAATCAGAGCGTTCTTGGGCTCCGTCAGAATCCGCTTGAAGTCTTCGATAGTCAGCGACTCAAGCTCCACGCGAATGGGGAAGCGGCCCTGTAGCTCCGGTATCAAATCCGAAGGCTTGGAGACGTGGAAAGCGCCTGCGGCTATAAAGAGTATGTGGTCAGTGCGAACCATGCCGTAGCGAGTGTTGACAGTGGTGCCTTCGACAATCGGAAGGATGTCTCGCTGCACGCCTTCGCGCGAGACGTCTGGCCCGTGGCCGGACTCACGCCCGGCAATCTTGTCCAACTCGTCCAGAAAGATTATGCCTGCGGACTCCACACGCTCAAGGGCAAGGCGGGCGACCGTCTCCATGTCTATGAGGCGCTCTTCTTCCTCCTGCATGAGGTACTCCATGGCTTCGTCGACGCGCATCTTGCGCCGCTTGGTGCGCCCCTGAAAGAGATTGCCGAGCATGTCTTTCATGTTGATGCCCATCTCTTCTACGCCCTGCGGCCCCGCAAGCTCTATGGTGGGAAAGCTCTTTTCGCGCATCTCAATCTCTACGATGCGATTGTCGAGCTTGCCTGCGCGAAGCTGCGCCCTGAGCTTCTCGCGCGTGCGCTGGAACTGGTCGTTCTCAACGCGCGAAGACTCTGAAGCCTCATCATTCTGCTCAGCTTCTTCCTCGTCAAAATCGAAGAAGCCCGTGGAGAGAGAAGTTTTCGGCGGCGGGAGCAGCAGGTCAAGTATGCGCTCCTCTACGTTGTGCTCGGCCTTGTCCGCAATCTCTTCTATCTTCTCCTCACGCGTCATCTCCACGGCTATCTCGCAGAGGTCGCGAATCATGCTTTCCACGTCGCGGCCCACGTAGCCGACCTCTGTGAACTTGGAGGCCTCGACTTTAAGGAAAGGCGAGTTGGACATGCGCGCGAGGCGGCGCGCAATCTCAGTCTTGCCCACGCCCGTGGAGCCTATCATGATGATGTTCTTGGGCATCACGTCTGCGGCCATCTCTGGCGCTAGCTTCTGGCGGCGCACGCGGTTTCTCAATGCAATGGCGACGGCGCGCTTGGCCGCAGCCTGTCCCACGACGTGCTTGTCCAGCTCCGCCACAATCTGGCGAGGCGTCATCTCGTCCAACCCAAGGGCGTCGTCCACTTCACCTTGTAAGTAAATAACCATTACTCGCTTTATAGTTCCTCAACGATTACGTTCGTGTTCGTGTAGATGCAGATTTCACCTGCGATGCGCATGGCTTCGAGGGCAATCTCCTTGGCGCTCATCTCTGTGTTCTCAAGCAGGGCGCGTGCGGCGGCGAGCGCGTAGGGGCCGCCGGAGCCTATGGCCAGCACGCCCTGGTCAGGCGTGATGACGTCGCCGTTGCCAGAGAGCAGGAAAGAGCTTTTTTCATCAGCGACGACCAGCAGCGCTTCAAGGTTGCGCAGGATTTTGTCCGTGCGCCAGTCCTTGCTCAGCTCTATGGACGCGCGCTCAAGGTTGCCGTGATACTGCTCAAGCTTTCCCTCGAAACGCGTCAGAAGCGAAAAGGCGTCGGCCGTGGCTCCGGCGAACCCAGCCAGTATACGGTCGTTATATAGACGCCTGACTTTGCGAGCGCCCGTCTTCATAACGGTGTCGCCCATGGTCACCTGCCCGTCGCCCGCCAGCGCAACCTTGTCGTTGCGTCGCACTAGCAGCACTGTAGTGCTGCGCACTTTTAACTTTTCTTCCTTCATAATGAAGAGAGCACTATAGGAACTGGCGCGAAGGGAAGTCAAGCGGACACCGTTTCAGCATAAAAAGTTTCGCCGGTACTCGCCCGGAAGACGCGCGGAATAATTTTGAGCTATGATGAGCGGGCAAGCCTTGAAATATGCCCGGCTTCGAATTCGTTTGTACGAGGAAGTGTATGAGTAATAGAAGACGCCCGCTGATAGGCATCACCATGAGGGTGGAATTAGAGACAGACAGATTCTATCTGGCGCGCTACTACAGCGAGGCGGTGGAGGCTGCGGGCGGCATCCCCCTGCACCTGAGCCTTATCCCTAAAGAGGATTATGTGAGGGAGGCTATGGAGAGCCTGGACGGCCTGCTTCTGCCCGGAAGCGACTCTGACGTAGACCCGCTGCTATACGGCAGGGAGCCGCACAGGCGTCTGGGAAGCGTTCATCCCATCAAAGACCGCACAGACCTACTGGCGCTGGAAGAGGTAGAGAGAAGGGGATTGCCGCTTCTGGCCATATGCTTCGGCATGCAGGCGCTGAACGTATCGCGCGGCGGCACGCTCATACAGGACATAGAATCGGAGCTGCCCGAAGCCATAAAGCACAAGCAGGGCGCGCCCAGAGACCGCCGCTCCCATCGAGTACGGTTCCTAGACGGCAGCATGTTGAGCGAGCTTGCCTCAGCGCCCGACGCGCTTGTCAATAGCCACCATCATCAAGCGATTGAAAGAGTCGGCAGAGAGCTTGTGGCGACCGCCTGGACGTCCGACGGGCTGGTCGAAGCCATGGAAGACCCTAGGGCGGACAGGTTCGCCCTGGCCGTGCAGTGGCACCCGGAGATTGCCTGGGAAGAGGACGAATTTTCCAGACGACTGTTCAAGCGGTTCGTGGAGGCCTCGGCAGAGTACAAAGCGTCCCGAGTTGACCGTGCCGAAGAGACGGAGCGAGTCTGATAACGCCTGGACTTGTGCCATTTACGAGCAGACAGTTAAAGTAAAAGTAGAGAGAAAAATTGATGGGTGTTGGCGGGATAGAGCTTGGGGGACGTGTGGCGCTGGTGACGGGCGGTTCCAGGGGAATTGGGCGGGAGACTGTGCTGGAGCTTGCGCGTGCGGGCGCGCGTGTAGGAGTCAACTACCTGCGTGACGAGAGGGGCGCAAACGAAGTTGCGCTGGAGGCTCAGAGCCTTGGGGCAGAAGCGATAGCTATGCGCGCAGACGTGCAAAGCCTAGAGGAGTCCGCGCGTCTTATAGAGACCTGCGTGGAAAAGTGGGGGCGGCTGGACGTGCTGGTTTGCAACGCGGGCCTGTGGGAGGGCGCAGCCGTAGAAGAGATGTCGGAAGAGCTTTGGACGCGCGTGCTGGATATAAATCTGAAGGGAACGTGGGCGGCCGTGCGAGCGGCTGTGCCCGTCATGAAGCGGCAGCGTAGCGGCTCAATCATAATGGTCAGCTCCACCGCGGGGCAGCGCGGCGAGCCATTTTACTCTAACTACGCAGCCTCCAAGGGCGGCCAGATTGCCCTGACTAAAGCGCTCGCGGGAGAGCTTGGCCCTTACGGGATACGCGTCAACGCGGTAGCGCCGGGCTGGGTTGATACAGAGATGACAGCGCACGTGCTGGGGGATGAAAGCACGCGTAAGTCCATAGAGGCGGAGATTCCGCTGGGGCGCGTGGCAGAGGCTGTAGATATTGCGCGCCCCATAGTTTTTCTGGCGAGCGACTGGGCTAGGCACATGACCGGCTCTGTTCTGAGCATCAACGGCGGTTCCGTGCTCTAACTGGAGAAGTTCAGGTTCCGTCAGATTTGAAGAGAGGGATGGTTTCAGGAGCGCATGTTTGAACGCTACACGGAGAAGGCCAGGCGCGTTATCTTCTTTGCGCGCTACGAGGCTTCACAGTTCGGCTCTGAGTCTATAAATCCTGAGCACCTGCTGCTTGGTCTTTTGCGCGAGGACAAGACGCTGCTCAAGCACTTCGTTTCGGAAGCGGGCGCGACTATGGACGCTCTACGCAAAGACGTGGAGTCACACATAAAGACGGAGCAGAAGATTCATACGGCCGTGGAGATTCCGCTGGCAGTAGAGACAAAGCGTGCGCTCGGCTACGCGCACGAAGAGTCAGACGGCCTGAAGCATCGCCACATAGGGACGGAGCACCTGCTGCTTGGTCTTCTGCGCCAGCCGGACACTCTGGCCGCGCAGGCTCTTCGCAGGGCCGGAGTCGAGCTGGAAAAGGTTAGAGAGACCATTTCATCTCACGGCACAGGCACCTTTCGCACGCATGAATCCCACACACACATGGACACGAGCGTCATAACAACTCTGCGAGCTTACGCCCAGGGCTTGCTCACGCTATCTGAGAGCATCGAGAGACGAGCGCTTTCGGCGTCCGATAACGTCCTGGGTGAAGCTAGTGCTATCTCAAGAGCTAAAGGGCAGGGAAGGCACGTGGAGCTTGGGGTTGAGAGGCTCTTGCGTGAGAAGAGCGGAAGACTTAGCGGGGAGCGCGTGGGGCTGGTTTGCAACCAGTCCTCCGTAGACCATCATTTCAGGCACGCGGCAGACCTTTTCCACGAGCATAAGGAGATAAACCTGACGGCGCTCTTCGGCCCGCAGCACGGCATACGCGGCGACGTTCAGGACAATATGGTGGAGACAGGGCACGCCGTGGATAGGGCCACTGGCCTTCCAATCTACTCCCTGTATAGCGAGACCAGGGAGCCCACGGAAGAGATGCTTGAGAAGGTGGATGTGCTGGTCTTCGACATGCAGGACGTGGGCTGCCGCATATACACCTTCATATACACCATGGCCAACTGCATGCGCGCTGCGCGCCGCCTGGGCAAGCGCGTGGTGGTCTGCGACCGTCCCAATCCAATCACGGGCGAGGGAGTTGCCGGAAACGTTCTGGAATCCGAGTACGCCTCCTTTGTGGGTCAGTATCCCATACCTACGCGCCACGGCATGACTGTCTGCGAGCTGGCGCGCCTCTTTAACGAGGAGTTCGGCATAGGCTGCGAGCTTGAGACGGTCACTATGGAGGGCTGGAGGCGTGAGGCTTGGATGGACGAGACGGACGCGCCCTGGGTCATGCCCTCTCCCAACATGCCCACGCTGGACACGGCCATAGTCTTTCCGGGCACGGTTCACCTGGAAGGGACGCAGATGTCCGAAGGGCGAGGCACTACACGACCCTTCGAGATAGTGGGCGCTCCTTACATAGACGCGGAACGTTACGCGCGGAGGCTCAATGAGCTGGTGCTGCCGGGCGTCTACTTTAGGGCCTGCGGCTTCCAGCCTACTTTCCAGAAGCACGCTGGCGTGCCCTGCGGCGGGGTGCAGATACACGTACTCGATAGACAGGCGTTCGAGCCCGTGATGACTGGAGTGGCGACGGTTCTACTGGCGCAGGAGCTTTATCCTGAAGACCTGCGCTGGAAGGAGCCGCCCTACGAGTACGTGTTCGACAAAAATCCCTTCGACGTGATAGCGGGTACAAATAGACTTCGCGCGGCTATAGAGCGGGGCGATTCGTTGGAGACGATTGTGGCGTCTTGGCAGAAGGGGCTGGACGAGTTCAAAAAGCTGCGCTCGCGCTTTCTGCTTTATTAGGGCGCAGTATAAGGCACGATTCTTAAGGTAAAAGGTAAGGTCGTGTCGGCGCACCGACCTTTGAAGTATTACTTGAGGTGAAAAGATTTGGCTGTACTGGATGAGCTTTTGGAGGAGTGCGGCAGGCTACACGGCCACATATGTCCCGGACAACTGCTGGGCGTGCGTATGGCGCTTCTGGGCTGTAAGCTGATTGGCATAGAGGACGCTCGCGGGGCTGATAGAAAGAGGCTCATAGTCTGGGTGGAGATAGACCGCTGCATGACGGACGCCGTGAGCGCCGTGACGGGCGTGCGACTGGGGCGCAGGAGTCTGAAATTCTTCGATTACGGGAAGGTCGCGGCCACTTTCCTGAACACAGAGACGGGGGAAGCCGTGCGAGTGCTGGCCCTGGACGAGGCCAGGAGGCTTGCGGACGAGCGCTACCCCTTGATTGAGAGCAAGAAGGAGCGGCAGATGCGCGCCTACAGGGAGGCTTCGGACGAGGAGTTATTCAGTATAAGCCGCGTGAGCGTCAAGTACGACGAATTGGACGCCCCCGGCCACACGCGCTCGCGCGTAGCCTGCGCGGTCTGCTCCGAAGGAATCAATGACGGGCGGGAGGTGACAGAGGCGTCCGGGCGAAAGCTCTGCCGTCCCTGCGCCCTTGGCGGTTACTACAGAGAGGTTTAGCCTTGTCGGGTTAGAGTGAACTCTTAAGGACGCGTTCTTTACGAGCGCCAGGCGCGGCGGGTCTGTAAGCCAACCCGGCTGCGGCCCCAGCACAACTAAAATTCCGTCTAGAGCGTAGTAACACAGTCGTCGCTGAATCTAAGGACAGAAGATTCCGGGAATAAGAGGCTTTGCGGCAGAAGATTACAAAGCGTTTGAGAAACGGCCTGCGCCTGCTCTTTTGCTGCGTGCTGCTGGCGTGCGCGGCATACGGTCAGAGCGGGCGGCGTGCTGAGCCGTCGGGCGCGGGCAAGCCTGAAGGGGCTTCGCAAGGGGCCGCAGCCGGCGCGGACGAAGACGTTGTGCGCGTGCGCACGGAGGAGGTGATGGTGCCAGTCTCCGTCAGGAGCGTGGACGGGAAGCCTGTGAACGGCCTCACAGCGGAGCGTTTTATGGTCTACGACAACGGCGTGCGACAGGACATAGCCAGCTTCAACCGCGAGCGCGTGCCCGCGAACATAGTGCTTCTGCTGGACGCTTCGGGCAGCGTCTTTCACCAGATGCGTTTCATACGCGAGGCCGCGCGAGAGTTCGTGGAAGGCTTGCTGAAAGAGGATAGAGTCTGCGTGATGCAGTTTGCGGACAGGGTGGAGCTGTTGCAGGATTGGACCAGCGCTGAAGACCCTGCTGAACTGGCTAAGGCCATAGAGTGGCGCTACCGCCCGGGCCAGGCCACAGCCTTTTACGACGGTCTGTACCTGGCCGCCGAAGAGCAGTTGAAGAAGACGGAGGGGCGGCGCATCATCATACTGCTCACGGACGGCATAGATACTGCGGAGAAGAGGCGCGCCAGCCAGACGGACGCGCTCAACGCAGTGAGGCGCGCCGAAGCCAGCGTCTACGTGGTGAGCTTGACGGCCTCGCTCAGAGAGGCTGTGGAGAAGAGAACAGGCGGCACCTTCAAGCGGCTGCTCAGAGGCTATGACCCTAAGGAGGTCAAGCGCGTGCTGGCGTTGATAGACGATGCGGAAGCGGGCCTTGAGAGGCTCGCGCAGCAGACGGGCGGCCGCATGTTCCTGCCGCGCAGGGACGAAGATTTGCTCCCGGCTTATAAAACCATAGCGGAGGAGCTGCGCACGCAGTACATAATCACATACAGACCCAGGCCCAAGGTGGAGTCCGGCCAGTGGCGGCGCGTGAGAGTGCTTGTGCTGCCCGGCGGCTACGAGGTGGCTGCCAGAGAGGGCTACAGAGGGCGCAGTTGAAGCTGTATTTTGAAGGAGGGCGTAAAAGGGCCTTGGCAAATAGAGAGAAAGAGGAGAAGGGGCGCGAAGCTGCTGCCCCAGGGAACGCCTGGATAATGGGGGCGCTGGCGTGGCTAGTGCCCGGAGCCGGCCACCTGTTTCAGGGCAGGTGGGGAAGGGCGCTCTTGCTTGGAGGGGCAGTGTGGCTGATGTTCATTATAGGAGTCCTGTTCGGAGGCCACCTGTTCGGCTTCACTGCCAGAGAGGCGGGGACGAGTCCTCTTTTACAGGCAGCCCCGGCCATAGCGAACCTCGGGACGGGCGGGTTATACCTTTTCTGCTCCCTGCTGGGCCTGAATTTCGCGGAGCTGCCGGAACAGATGAGCAGGGCCACGTTTGAGTACGGAAATACCTTCCTGTGGGTCGCAGGGCTGCTCAATTACCTGGCCATGCTGGACGCCTTCGACATAGCCGCCGGGAGGAAATCATGACGCACCTGTTGGTAATGATGCTGTTTGCGGCCTTTGTGGGCGCGGTCATGGGCGTAGTCTCGCGCGAGACGCGGCAGGAACAGTTTCGCTACGGCCTTAAGGTCTTCGGAGAGTTCGTAGCCATAGGGCTGCTGCTGGCGTGGGGCCTATACTTCCTGCCGCTCTAAAATGAATATAGGGTGCGTAGGGCTTATCCTAGAGCAGGCCGCGTCTGATAATGAATCAGGTCGATTGCCTGTAAATTCAAATATCAATTTAAGAGAGCTGATACCCAGCGCTTTAAAAATATCCAGTAGTATAAGAAACAGATGGGTTTGGTTGATACAGAGGCCATAGTGCTGCGCTCCTATAATCTGGCGGAGGCTGACAAGATAGTGGTCTGCCTGACGCGCTCCACGGGCGTGGTGCGGGCTGTGGCGCACGGCGCGAGGCGTCTTAAGAGCCGTTTCGGCGCTGGCCTGGAGCCCTTCACCTTCGTGCAGATGAGCTATCACGAGAAGGAGGGGCGCGAGCTGGTCACGCTGAGGCACCTGGAGATTACGCGCTCCTATTTTGGTCTCTCGGGAAGCGCTGAGACCGTGGCGGCCCTCTCTTATCTGAGCGAGTTGGTTCTGGAGTTTGCACCGCCGCACGAGCCCAACGAGAGGCTCTTCAGGATGATCAGCGCCACGCTGGAGGCGCTCGGTGAGAGCCCGCAGGATTTGCAGGCGTTCGTGCGCTACTTCGAGGTCTGGACGCTCAGACTGTCCGGCTTCCTGCCCGAATTGCGCTCGTGCGCTG
>DATELK010000214.1:0-50000 GCA_035276685.1 Pyrinomonadaceae bacterium
GCACCGAGCGGCAAAGTCCTCTAACAAAAGGCATAAACCTTTGAAATCTCGTGGCTTAAGAATGCCAAGCCGCGCCTTCGCAGAGCCCCGGCCGTGGCCACTTGACGAAAAGCAACGTGCCAGTTATCATACTTTTCGAACGAACGTTCGAACCGCCGGAACAGGTTGGAAAGTTAAGTAACTCCGGTCAATTTTTGTGAGGAGTTGGGGGATTTGATGGTCAATTTTGAAACGTTGCCGGACAGCTACAAGCATTGGAGGCTTGAGATAAACGGCCCTGTGGCAACACTTTCGATGGACGTGCAGGAGGACGAAACCCTGGGCGATGGCTACAAGCTGAAGCTCAACTCCTACGACCTGGGCGTGGACATAGAGCTGGCCGACGCGGTGCAGCGCCTGCGCTTCGAGCACCCGGAAGTCCGTGTGGTCGTCATTAAGAGCCTCAAGCCGCGCATCTTCTGCGCGGGCGCGAACATTTACATGCTCGGCACAAGCTCGCACGCCTTCAAGGTCAACTTCTGCAAGTTCACCAACGAGACGCGTTGCGCTATAGAAGACGCCTCCCAGCATTCGGGGCAGCGATACGTAGCCGCTCTTAACGGCACGGCTTCCGGCGGCGGCTACGAGCTGGCAATCGCCTGCGACGAAATCTTTCTGGTGGACGACGGCAACTCCGCTGTCTCTCTGCCGGAAGTCCCGCTGCTTGGCGTGCTGCCGGGAACGGGCGGGCTGACGCGACTGGTGGACAAGCGGAAAGTCAGGCGAGACCGCGCAGACGTTTTCTCCACGCTGGCCGAAGGCTTAAAGGCCAAGCGCGCCAAGGAGTGGGGATTGATTGACGGCTATTTCCCCACTAGCAAGTTTGAAGAGTCCGTCAACAGCCACGTCGAAGAGCTTGTCAAAGCGAGCGGCCCCGAGACAGCCACGTCCGGCATCAAGCTCAACTCTTTGGACGTGGAAGTGACTCCGAACGGGCGCGAGTACAAGTACGTGAGCGTTCGTTATAACCGCGACAGGCGCTATGCCGACTTGACCGTGCGCGGCCCCGAAGGAGAACTGCCAACTACGCCCGAAGAGATACAGAAGATGGGCGACGCCTACTGGCCGCTTCGCGCATATAGAGAGCTGGACGACGCGCTGCTGAATCTGCGCGTCAACGAGCTTGAGATAGGTCTCGTCTGCCTCAGAACCGAAGGGAACATAGATAAGGTTCTCTCCGTGGACAGGACGATTCTTGAGAACCGAGACCACTGGCTCGTGAGGGAAATCACCTTGTACATGGCGCGCGTGCTGCGCCGCCTAGACCTGACGGCCAAGAGCTTCTTCGCCATCATCGAGCCCGGCAGCTGCTTCGCGGGAAACCTGCTTGAGCTGGCGCTGAGCGCAGACCGCACCTACATGCTCAACAACCCGGACGAGCTGGTTGAGATTGCCGCGAGTGAGCTGAACGCGGGCGCGCTTCCCATGAGCAACGGCCTGACGCGCCTGCAGTCGCGCTTTCTCGCAGAGCCTGAGAAGGCCGAAGAGGCTCTCGCTCACGAAGGAAGGTTCGACACGGACGAAGCGGAAGAGGCTGGCCTTGTCACCTTCGCGCCCGACGACCTCGACTGGGACGACGAGATTCGAGTGGCCATAGAAGAGCGCACGTCGCTTTCGCCCGATGCTCTCACAGGCATGGAGGCCAGCTTGCGCTTCGCGGGGCCGGAGACGCTCGACACAAAAATTTACGGACGCCTGACCGCGTGGCAGAACTGGATTTTCCAGCGACCCAACGCCGTCGGCGCTCAGGGCGCTCTAACCAACTACGGCAAGCCCACGCAGCCGCAGTTCGACTACAAGAGAACGTAAAACGGAGTGAGCCAATGGACTTATACGAGAGGATTCCTAATAACGTTAATCTGTCGGAAGACAAGCGGCTTCAGCGCGCTTTGGAGAAGTGGCTGCCGAACTACCTGAGCTGGTGGCGCGAGATGGGGCCCGAAGGCTTTCAGGAAAAGGACGTTTACCTTCGCACGGCTATCTCTGTAGAGCCTTCCGGCTGGGCGCACTTCGATTACGTGAAGATGCCGGATTATCGCTGGGGCATCTTTTTGAAGCCCGCCGAGCCGGACGCGAAAGTCGGCTTCGGCGACAACATGGGCCAGCCCGCTTATCAGGAGGTGCCGGGAGAGTTTCGCAACGCGCTCAGACGCATCATCGTCACGCAGGGCGACACGGAGCCCGCGTCTGTTGAGCAGCAGCGCGAGCTTGGCAAGACCTGCCCTTCGCTCTACGACCTTAGGAATCTCTTTCAGGTGAACGTCGAAGAGGGGCGGCATCTCTGGGCCATGGTCTACCTGCTTCACGGCTACTTCGGGCGCGACGGGCGCGACGAGGCGGACGCCATGCTTGAGCGCAGGAGCGGCAACCCCGACAAGCCTCGCATACTGGAAGCCTTCAACCAGCCGTGCGACGACTGGCTCAACTTTTTCTGCTTCACGATGTTCACAGACCGCGACGGCAAGTTCCAGCTGGCGGCGCTCGCCGAATCAGGCTTCGAGCCTCTGGCGCGCACCTGCCAGTTCATGCTGACGGAAGAAGCGCATCACCTCTTCGTGGGCGAGACGGGCGTGGGCCGAGTGGTCAAGCGCACGGCTGAGCTGATGAAAGAGGCTAAGAACGCGGACGTGCGTGAGCTTGGCGGCATCCCGCTTGAGATAATTCAGAGGTACATAAACTTCTGGTTCAGTTATTCCTTAGACCTCTTCGGCGGCGAGATAAGCTCGAACAGCGCGGACTTCTACGCGGCCGGGCTGAAGGGCCGCTATCAGGAGCAGAAGAAGTACGAAGACCACATCTTGAAAGACGACGTGTTTACGCTGACGGTCGTGGAAGACGGGCAGCTCAAGCAGCGCGAAGTGCCCTTGAGAAACGCGCTCAACGAAGTGCTGCGCGGCGAGTACGTCTCGGACTGCGAGCGCGCCATGACTCGCTGGAACAAGTATTTGGAAGATGAAGGACTGGAAGAGCGGCTCTACCTGCCCAGCACGCGCTTTCATCGCCACGTGGGCGAGTACGCGGGCCATCATTTCGACACCGAAGGCAAGCTCATCTCGGCCGAAGAGTTTGAGAGCCGCAAGCAAGAGTGGTTGCCCTCTATAGAAGACCGCGAGTATGTCAGAAGCCTCATGCATCCCGTGACGGAGCCGGGCAAGATAGCCAGCTGGATTGCCCCGCCGACCGCCGGAATCAAGGGACTGCCCTTCGAGTTCGAGTACGTTCGATTATGAAAGAGGAGAATTAACAGGGATGGACAGGATAGACAGGATAAAGAATAAATACCTTCTCTTTCTTCATCCTGTCCATCCCTGTTAAATTCTGGAATTGATGTCTACGAATCTCTCGACAGACTTTTCTCGTTACGACCAGAAGCTGGAGTTTATCCTTCGCACCAGCGCGCGAATCTTTGCGGAGAAGGGTTATCACTCGACCTCCATGCGGGACATCTCGCGCGAGACGGGAGTGTCGCTGGCGGGGCTCTACTACTACTGCAAGTCGAAAGAGGAGCTGCTCTTTCTGATTCAGGACAACTGCTTCGGGCGCGTTCACGAGCGGCTCGAAGAGCGTCTGAAAGAGACTGCCTCGCCTGTAGAGAAGCTGCGCGTCGTCATAGAAAATCATCTCTCCTTCTTCGCCGCCAACATGGCTGAGATGAAGGTGCTCTCGCACGAAGCGGATTCTCTCGCGGGCGAGATGTACAATCACGTCTCAGGGCGAAAGCAGCAGTACACACGGCTGGTGCGACAAATCCTCTCGGAGGTCGAGCGCGACGGGCAGCAGGACGAGAGCCGTCGCAGGATTGACCTGACCATTGCGACCTACGCTCTCTTCGGCATGATGAACTGGATTTATAACTGGTACGACCCGCGCGGGCCTCTCTCGGTGGGCGAGCTGGTTGACAACATCACGCGCCTCTTCCTCTCGGGCTTTCTCTCGGGCGACGGCGAGGCGGGCGCAGTTTCCCTGACTCGCAAGTCTGCCAAGACGGAGCAGTTGAGCGTCTGGCGCGCGGGCCCGTAAATTTCGCGGTTTGCAGTTGAAAGTAGTCGCGCCTGCCTGCTAGAGTCATTGACTACACACATACAAGCTACAAAGCGGAGCAGACCAAAATGGCGGAAGCAAAAGTTCAGGAGTCTCAAGAGTCTCAGACCAGAGGCAGTCTAGTCGAGTACAGGACGGAGCAGGGCGTGGCCGTCCTGACTCTCAATGACCCACCGGCCAACACCTACAGCTACGAGATGATGCAGGAGCTTGACCGCTCAATCCTTCGGGCGCGCATGGACGAAGGGGTGCAGGTCATAGTCATCACTGGCCGTGGCGAGAAGTTTTTCTGCGCGGGCGCAAACATTCAGATGCTCTCAAGCGTGACGCCCGAGTATAAGTACTACTTCTGCCTGCACGCCAACGAGACCCTCTCAAGGCTTGAGCAGACGCCCAAGCTGGTGATAGCTGCCATCAACGGCCACTGCGTCGGGGGCGGGCTTGAAGTAGCGATGGCTGCGGACATAAGAATTGCTCGGCGCAACGCTGGCAAGATGGGACTGCCTGAAGTCTCTCTGGGAGTTCTGCCCGGCACGGGCGGCACGCAGCGGCTTGTGCGAATCGTAGGAAAGTCTCGCGCCATTGAGTTGATGACGACGGGCGAGCTGTTCGACTTCGAGCGCGGGCAGGAGCTAGGGCTTTTGAACGACATCTATGAAGCGGAGACGAGCGATGCTTTCATCGCTCAGGTTCTTGAATATGCTGGCCGCTTCACGCTGCCGAACAAGGCGTCGCGCGCAGTCGGCCGCATCAAGCGCAGCGTCCAATCCGGCGCGGAGATTCCCTTCGAGTACGGCCTCGCGCTTGAGCGAGAGCTGCAACAACAGCTCTTCCAATCCGAAGACGCGCGCGAAGGACTCGAAGCCTACGTCAACAAGCGCAAACCACAGTTCAAAGGAAAATAAGTTTTCAGTAAACAGTTTTCAGTTTTCAGTAAAAAGCACGACGCGTCTTTTCTGAAAACTGAAAACTGAAAACTTGCTCTTACCATGTACGACAACATCAGAGTCACAGTCGAGAAGTGCATAGCCACCATAGAGCTTAACCGGCCAGAGAAGCTGAATGCCTTCATAGGCCACATGCGTAGGGATTTGGCAGAGGCTCTGGAGCATGCTGCCAGCGACCGCAACGTGCGAGCGGTGGTCGTCACTGGCGTGGGGCGCGGGTTCTGCGCCGGGGCGGACGTGGCATACATGGCCGAGCTGATGGAGCGGCAGGACGTGGAGGAGTTCATACGGCTCTTAGGCGCGGGGCGAAGAGTAGTGACCGCCATACGACAGATGACGAAGCCCGTCATAGCCTCTGTCAACGGGGCGGCCTACGGCGCGGGCTTCAATCTGGCGCTCGCCTGCGACATACGCATAGCGGCCGAGAGCGCCACCTTCAGCCAGTCGTTCGTCAAAGTCGGCCTGCACCCGGACTGGGGCGGCACATACTTTCTGCCGCGAGTGGTGCCCACGAATCTGGCCTGCGAGATGTTCTTTCTCGGCGACGCGATTAACGCGGAGAGAGCGTTTCAGCTTGGCATAGTCAATCGCGTAGTGCCGGACGCGGAGCTTCAAGGTGAGACCCGCCGCTTGGCGGAGCGGCTTCGAGACGCGCCGTACAAATCAATCGCGGCGGCGAAGCACGCCGTCTACATGAGCGAGGAATCGAGCATAGAGCGGATGCTACAGTACGAGACGGAAGCGCAGCTACAGTGCTTCCAGTCGAAAGAGGCTAGAGAGCGCGTGCGAGCCTTCGTAGAGAAGCGCGAGCCCAGACCCGTGAAGGCTTAAGCGCCGGACTTTCGTCTTGAGACTAAAAGAGAGAATCGCACTGATTACGGGCGGTGGTCGCGGCATAGGCCGCAGCATCGCCATGAATTTCGCGCGCGAGGGCGCGAGCATCATTGTGGCGGCGCGCACCGTGGAGCAGGTCTCTAGCGTGGCCGAAGAGATTGAGCGCGAGACTGGGTCAATCGCTCACGCCGTCTCGTGCGATGTTCGAGATGCGCGTGCGGTCTCGCTCATGTTCGACAAAGCAGTCGCGCTCTTCGGGCGGGGGCCGGACATTCTGGTCAACAACGCGGGCGTGGCGGAGAGCGCGCCGCTTCTGAAAACGACGGACGAGCTCTGGCACAAGCATCTGGACATCAATCTCAACGGCACCTTCTATTGCACGCGCGCGGCTCTCTCTTCGATGCTTGAGCGCGGCTGGGGGCGCATCATCAACATAGCCTCGATTGCGGGCAAAACTGGCGCGCCATATATCGCCGCCTACTCCGCTTCAAAGCATGGCGTGCTAGGGCTGACGCGCTCCGTGGCTATGGAAGTTGCGACGCGCGGCATCACCGTCAACGCCATCTGCCCCGGCTACGTAGAGACCGAGATGACCGAGCGCGCCATAGAGAACATCACGAACAAGACCGGCAAGTCCGAAGATGAAGCGCGCAACGTCATTGAGCGCATGAGCCCGCAGAACCGGCTCGTCACGCCGGAAGAGGTGGCCGAGATGGCCCTGCTGCTCGCGAGCGAAGCGGGCCGGGGCATCACAGGCCAGGCTATAAACATAGACGGCGGAAGCATCCTTTATTGATTTTGGATTTTAGATTAAGGAGAAGAAATTAACAGGGATAGACAGGATAGAGAAGAGATAGCTTCTCTTTTATCCTGCTCATCCTATCCATCCTGTTAAATTCTCTTTCCAAAATCTAAAATCTAAAATCCAAAATCGCTATGTCTTTTGAGTCCATTAACCCGGATGCTCTGGGCAGGCCGCGCGGCTACTCGAACGGAGTGCTTGCGCCTGCTGGCGGGCGGCTGCTGTTCATCGCCGGGCAGATAGCCTGGGACAGCGAGCAGCGCATCGTGAGCCAAGATTTCGTAGAGCAGTTTCGACAGTCTCTCGCGAATCTTCTGGCGGTCGTCAGAGAAGCGGGAGGAACGCCTGAGTCTATCGCGCGCCTCGTCGTCTACGTCACGGACAAGGCCGAGTACAGCGCACGCACCGCAGAGATAGGCGAACGCTGGCGCGAGCTTATGGGACGGCACTTCCCGGCCATGGCGCTCGTGGAAGTCAAAGGCCTGCTTGAGCCGGGGGCGAGAGTCGAGATAGAAGGCATCGCCGTCATCACTGATTAACCTGCTATGACAAGAAAGCCGCTGCTGCTTGCCGTGCTGCTGCTGTCGCTCGCTTTGAGCACGGCCTGTAATAGATTATCTAAAAGGCCAGCGCCGCAGGACAAGGGAGGCATGCTGCTCTTGATAGCCGTCAAGGCCGCAGACCGGCTTGACGAGAGCGTCACGCGCACCATCTCTGTCATTGAATCGCGCTGTAATCAGCTAGGCATCTACTGCAAGCTAACCAGACAGGACGCGGGGCAGATTGAGCTGCGTGTCTCAAGCTCCATGCCGCCTGAGCGCGTCAAAGACGTGCTGCTCTCTCAGGGGCTTGAGATGCGCGCGGTCGTCTCCAACCCTTCGCCCGCTCCTCTTGAAAGTTATGCCACGGAGGCAGAGGCCCGAGAGGCTGCGGGAGCAGGAAGAGACGTGCTTCCTTACAATGAAGCCGACAGGGGCAGCTCCCGTGCCGGGAGAAAATTTATCGTCGTCGAGCGCACGCCCCTAGTCACGGGCATGGATGTAAGGGATGCTCACGCGTCTCAGATGACGAACGGCAACAACTACGACGTGGTCTTCTCGCTCAAGCCGGAGGGCGCGGTGAGGCTTCAAGCATGGACCAGGGTTAACATCAACAGGTACATAGCCGTCATCCTTAACAGAGAAGCCCGCTCGGTCGCATACATTAAGTCGGAAATCAGCGACAGCGGTGTCATCACGGGCAGGTTCACCAAAGAGCAGGCCGAAGACATTGCGCGTGTGCTGAAGACGGGCAACCTGCCCGCACCCGTCGAGATATTAAGAGAAGGGACATATAAGCCCTGAGATATGATTAACCCCAAGAGCTTCCTTTTTGAGGTGCGCGAGCGCGTCGGGTGGATAACGCTCAACCGCCCGGAGCGTCTCAACGCCCTGACCTTCGAGGTCTACAGAGAGCTGACGGACACTTTCGCCGCCCTCCGCACGGAAGAAGAGGTGCGGGCAGTCGTCATCACGGGCGAAGGGCGTGCCTTCTGTTCCGGCGGCGACGTGCGCGAAATCATAGGCCCGCTCTTTGAGCGAGACGCGGAAGGCCTGCTTGAGTTCACGCGCATGACCTGCGAGCTTGTGCGGAACATACGCGCGCTGCCCAAGCCTGTCGTAGCCAGCCTGAACGGCACGACCGCAGGCGCAGGAGCCTGCATAGCACTCGCTTCCGACATTCGCATCGCGAGCGAAGAGGCCAAGATTGCTTTCCTCTTCGTGCGCGTGGGCCTCGCGGGCGCGGACATGGGCGCGGCCTTCCTTCTCCCGCGAGTGGTGGGTCTGGCGAAAGCCACCGAGCTACTTTACACGGGCGACTTCATCACGGCGCGCGAGGCCGAGCGCATAGGCCTCTACAATCGCGTCGTGCAGCCGGACGAATTGGCTAGCGTCACAACTGAGATGGCGACCAGGCTGGCCGGAGGCCCTGGCTTCGCTCTGGCGATGACGAAAGAGATGCTCAACCGCGAGATGGATGTCTCGCTGGACACGGCGCTCGAATGGGAAGCGCAGGCGCAGGCCACCTGCATGCAGCACCCTGACTACCGCGAAGCCTACGAAGCCTTCGTAGCCAAACGCGACCCGAAATTCAAATGATTGATAACTTCGTAGAAGAGATGCCGTTTTTCACGAACGAGCAGCGTAATCTGGCGGCTCGTGTGGCGGACTTTGCCGTGCATCAGGTGGAGCCGCGCACGGAAGAGGATGAAGAAAGGGACGTTGACGGTCAGTTTAGAACGCTGTTTGCCCTGCTGGCGGACGCGGGCCTGCTTCGTTACGCGGTGGCTTCGGGCGGCACAAAGCTGGACGTGCGGTCGCTCTGCCTGATACGCGAAGCGCTCTCATACTCTTCCTCTCTCGCAGACCTCTGCTTCGTCATGCAGGGCCTTGGGACTTACAGTATCAGTCGCGCGGCGACAGAGCACGTCAGGGAGTTCTGGCTTGAGCGCGCGGCTACGGGCCGGGCCATAGCCGCTTTCGCGCTGACGGAGCCGGAGGCGGGCTCGGACGTGTCCGGCATTCAGACCGTTGCGCGGCGCGAAGGCGAATGGTACGTGATAGACGGCCAGAAGCGCTTCATCTCGAACGCGGGGCTCGCGGACTTCTACACGCTCTTTGCCAGAACGGGCACGCGCGAGGACGGTCGTCCGCTGATTTCCGCCTTCGTCGTCAGCGCACGCATGAAGGGCTGCACGGTGACCAGCCGCACGGAGATGATTGCGCCGCACCCTATAGGCGAGATTGAGTTTCGCGGCTGTCGCGTTCCGGCTGAAGACCGCATAGGCGAAGAGGGCGACGGCTTTCGTCTTGCCATGCAGACGATGGACGCTTTCCGCGCTAGCGTCGGCGCGGCGGCCTGCGGCATGGCTAGACGCGCTCTCAACGAAGCCGTCAAGTATGCGACCACTCGCAGGCAGTTCGGGAGGCTTCTGGCGGAGCACCAGTTGATACAGGAGAAGCTGGCTGAGATGGCTACGGAGCTGGACGCCGCGCGACTGCTGGTCTACCGCGCCGCTTACCTGAAGGACGCGGGCGTCGAGCGCGTCACGCGCGAGGCGAGCGAAGCCAAGCTCTTCGCCACCGAAGCCGCCAGCCGCATCATAGACCAGTCGCTTCAGATTCACGGCGGCGCAGGGCTCGTGCGCGGAAGCATCGTAGAGCGTCTCTACAGGGACATACGCGCGCTCAGGATTTACGAAGGCACCTCGGAGATTCAGAAGCTCATTATCGCCGGTCAGCTTCTGAAAGAGTAGCTACGTGATTCGAGACGGAATTCAAACAGGGATGGACAGGATAGACAGGATGAAAGAGAAACTATTGCTTCTTCTTTATCCTGTTCATCCTGTCCATCCCTGTTAATTTTTCTCCCTATGAAAATCAACATTATAGGCGGCGGGCCTGCGGGGCTCTATTTCGCCATCCTGATGAAGAAGCAGCAGGCCGGGGCACAGGTTGCGGTCTACGAGCGCAACGCGCCGGACGACACCTTCGGCTGGGGCGTGGTCTTTTCCGACAAGACGCTCTCTTACCTAAAGGACAACGACGAAGAGACTTACCGCGAGATTACCAGTAGCTTTGAGACGTGGGACAACGTGGACGTGGTTCACCGCGACCAGAAGATTACGATTCGCGGCAACAAGTTCTCAGGCATAGCGCGGCTCAGGCTCTTGCAGATTCTTCAGCGTCGCTGCCAGTCGCTGGGCGTGCAGCTACATTTTCGCGCAGAGATTGAGGACGTGGAGCGCTTTCGGCGGTGCAACCTGCTGGTCGGCGCGGACGGCATCTACTCCGCCACTCGCCAGAGATACAGCAGGTATTTCAAACCCTCTTTGAGCGTCAGGGCGAACAAGTACATCTGGTACGGCACGCGCCAGTTGTTTCACGGCCTCACGCTCACCTTTCACGAGACTGAAGCGGGCGTCTTCGCCGCTCACTCCTACAAGTTCAACAAGGAGATGAGCACCTTCATAGTCGAGTGCGACCCGGAGACGTGGATGCAGGCGGGCTTTAAGGAGATGACGGACGAGGACACGCGCCGCTACCTCGAACAGGTCTTCGCCAATGACCTGCACGGCCACGAGCTGCTGTCGAACAACTCCAAGTGGATAAACTTCATCAACGTCAAAAACGAGCGCTGGAGCCACGACAACATGGTGCTCCTAGGAGACGCGCTGCACACGGCCCACTTCTCCATAGGCTCCGGCACGAAGCTCGCGCTGGAAGACGCCATAGCTCTCGCCAACTGCTTCGACGCGACGAGCAATGTCAGCGAGGCTCTCATGGAGTTTGAGAGAGTCAGAAAGCCCGTGATTGAAGAGTATCAGGAGGCTGCCTACGAGAGCCTCGTCTGGTTCGAGAACGTCAAAGACTACATGAGCCTGAGCCCCGTGCCCTTCGCCTACAAGCTCATGACCAGAAGCAAGCGCATAGACTACGAGAACCTCAAGCGGCGCGACCCGCAGTTCATAGCCGCCTACGACCAGTCGGGAAGCTGAAAGCAATTAACAGGGATAGACAGGATAGACAGGATGAAAGAGAAAGCATCTCTTCTTTATCCTGTTCATCCTGTCTATCCCTGTTAATTTCATTTATAGATTGGATACGAAGGGCGCTGTGGCGAAGGCGCGGGCTTGGTTGCCATCTGCCTGAGTGCAAGCTCGACGGCCTTTTCAAGCTGAGGGTCGCGGCCCGCGCGCCAGTCCGCGAGCGTTGCTTCTATCTCTACGTCGGGTGCCACGCCGCGATTCTCTATGTCCCAGATTCCCTTCGCGGGATTGTACCAGCCCCAGTCGGGAACGTTTATGCGCCCGCCGTCAATCAAATCCTGCGTGGACGCCGCCACGCCTAAGCCTGAGCTTCTTTTACCGACAATCATGCCTAGCCCGGACTGTCGCCACATCCAGGGAAGCGTGTCGCCGCCCGAGCCAGACATCTCGTTGGTCAGCATCACCTTCGGCCCCGTAATCATGCCGACGGGCATACGCACGTCCCCGCCGTCGCGCAGGCGGCCCGCCTGCAAAGGCGTTCGTCTCAGAATCTCTATCACGTAGTCTGCGGCCACTCCGCCGTCGTTGAAGCGCGCGTCCAGTATCAGCCCCTGCTTATCAAGCTGCGCGTAAAAGTCCCGGTTGAAGAGCTCGTAGCCGCGATTGAAAGTGTCCGACATGTAGACGTAGGCCAGCCGCCCGCCCGATAACTCCGCCACCCTTCGACGATTGCGCTCTATCCATTCGTACTGGCGTATGGGGTACTCGCTCGCAACTGGCACGACCCTGATGGTGCGAGCGCTCTTTCCGTCGGGCGCGGCCGCAATCTTTAGCTCAACGGGTTTGCCAGCCTTGCCCGTGAAGAGCTTGTAAAGATTCTCCGACGCGCTTACGTCAGCGCCGTCAACCGAGAGCAGGTAGTCGCCCTCTTTGACGTTCAGGCCCGGCTGTCCGAGCGGCGCTTGCAGCCCTTCCATAGAAGGGTTCCCGCGATAGATATGCGCGAGACGATAGCGCCCGTTGTCAATCTCGAAGTCCGCGCCAAGCAGTCCTATCTTTTCGTTCTCGCCAGCGGGCGCGAGCATATCGCCGCCCGATATGCCTGCTATGTGGCTGATAGAGAGATGCGAGAACATCTCCATCGAAAGCTCGTTGAGCCCCTCGCGCGTGACCACGTTCGGCAGGTAAGCCTGGTAATGCGCCCGCAGTTCCGCAAGGTTCTGCCCGTGCATGTTCGGGTCGTAGAAGTACTCTCGCACGAGCCGCCACGCTTCGTTATACATCTGCTGCCATTCGGCGCGCGGCTCAACCTGAATCTCGATTGTTTTGAGCGAGAGAGCGCCGTCCTCAGGCTTCGGCAGAGAGTCGGAAGAGACCACTGCCCACACTCCGCGACGGCGCAGGAGCAGTCGGCTTCCGTCGCCCGAGATGCGATAGTTGCCAGCGAGCTCCGTAAACTTCTCCGCGCGCTCGGCCCCTACCGTGTAGCGATGAAGCGTCCCGCCTTCGACTATGAAGAGCCGCCCGCTCTGGCCAGCCATCAACCGCTCCGCGTTGCGCCCCTCAAAGGGGATGCGCACGACGCGCTGGCCCAAGCCTTCAACGTCCACGACGAAAGCCTGCCGCTGATTCTCTTCCCTGTCCGTGGTTGCGAGCGGCGACACGTCATCTTTACCGAGCACCGCCGCGTAGGCGCTTCTGGTCACCGCGTTGTTAAAGGGCATGGCCGACATGCCGTACTTGACAGGCCCGGAGTTTACGCTGCCGGTGAAGTATAGGTATCTACCGTTGCGGTCGAACGTGGGCCAGCGCGCGTCCACTTCCGGCGCAGAGACCTGATAGCTCTTTGCCGTCTGTAGCGAGTAGATGAAGACTGCGCGCTGCCGGTTGGGCTGGTATTTCGAGTAGGCCAGCCAGTTTGAGTCAGGCGACCAGAAGGGCTGGAAGTACCTGGCTCCGTCGGAGAAAAGCGCCGTGTCCGCCTTGCGCGCCTGAGCGCCTCCGTCAAGCTCCACGTACCAGAGGTTAAGATGCGCGTCGGAGAAGGCTAGCTTTTTTGAATCCGGCGACCAGGTAAGCTCGCTATAGAAGGAGGGCCGCTGCTCAATCCTGATGCGCCGCACCGTGTTGTCACTAAAGGAGCGCAGGTGCAGCTCGTTCTCGCCCGACTCGTCCGAGAAGTAGGCCATCCATTTTCCGTCAGGCGACCACGCGGGCGAGCGCTCTGCCACGCCCGGTGTCCTGGTCAGGTTCACGGCCTCGCCCGTCTTCACGTTAACTGTCATCACCTCGCCTCTCGCGCCGAAGAGAAGGCTTTCGCCGTTCGGAGAGAGCGCAGAAAGGCTAGTCCACCTGAGCGCGTCAACCGTTCGCGGCTTCGTCTCCGGGAAATCTCCCGCGACGCGTATCTCGACGTTGCGAGTCGCGCCCGTCTTCAAGTCGAAGAGATGAAGCGCGCCGTCCTGCACGAAGACCACTGCGTCGTCGGAAGCGCCAGCGGATTTGACATCATACTTTTCATAGCGCGTCAGCTGCTCCACACGCTTCGTCGTCGCGTCGTAGCTGAAGAGGTTCACCGTGCCCGTCCTGTCTGAGAGAAAGTAGACCTTCTCGCCAATCCACATGGGCTCGTAGTTGCTGGTGTCCGTGACGTGCGGAATCTCTTCGGCGCTTCCGGCCGAGAGGTCTGCGATGAAGATTCTGGAGGTTGCGCCGCCCCTGTAGTTGCGCATGGTCTGTGTGGTCAGGCCCCAGAGCGGCGTGTAGGCTATGCGCCGCCCGTCCGGCGAAAGAGAGCCGTCAAAACCTGTCGGCAGTTGAAGCGGAGTCGGAAAGCCTCCCTCTTTCGGAATCGTGTAGAGGCGATAGCCCAGATACGCCATGCGCTCGCGGAAGGAAGTCAGCAGCACGTTGCGGCCGTCCGGCGTCCAGCCCACGGGGATGTCAGCTTCCGGGTGATAGGTGAGCCTGCGCGCCTCGCCGCCTGAAACCGGCACCACGTACACGTCCCAGCTTAAGGGGCCGCCCGCCGGATTGTTTCTGGCAAAGGCCACCTCTGTTCCGTCCGGCGATAAGAGCGGAACTCTTTCCAGCACGGGCGTGCTGGTGAGTCTGCGCGCATCGCCGCCAGCGCGGTCAACTATCCAGATGTCGCCCGCGTAAGAGAAGGCTATGTGAGTGCGGCTGACAGAGGGCGATTGCAGGGGCATGGGGTTTCTCGTCTGCGCCGACAGAGAGAGAGAAAGAGAAAAGAGGCAGACTAATAGCGTCAACGTGCGGTAGAACATTTTCATGTTTCCGTCTCCACAAGCTTTCTGCTTAAAGATTTTGACTGCTAATAACCGGGAGAGGGTTGAGCCTATTCATCCTCAACTAAAGAGAGAACACCACGAGCATACATTTTGTGGCAACAAATTCCAAAATTTAGTAGCGGGTCAATTCGAGGCAGCAGGGATGGAAGCTGAGAATTAACAGGGATGGACAGCGATTGTCAGGATAAAAGAGAAGAGATAATTTCTTCTTTATCCTGCTTAGCCGGCAGACTTATCGCTCTTTCCAGCGCGGAGGGATGAGTCGGCGGCGGCCGTCGTGGCTCATGGGTATGCCGGGCTCGTCCAGCTCTACCCTGTCCCAGAGCTTGCAGGTCACCTGCTTGTGCGCCTGGTCGAGCCCTTCGCAGTAGTTCGTGTAGGTGCAGCGCCGCACCTCTTGCCCACGCCCGGCCCTGACCTTGATGAACCAGTCTGGGTCTGCCAGAGCCTGCCTTGCGAGTCCTATGATGTCGGCCTCGCCGCGCTCAAGGATAGCTTCCGCTTGCTCAAAAGTGGTGATGCCGCCCGCGCCTACGATGGGAGTGGAAAAGCCCGCGTCGTTCACGGCCCGTTTTATCCGGGCAACCAGCGGCACGTTTCTGCCGAAGGGCCCCGCGTCGTCCGAAATCACCGTCGGCATACATTCATAGCCGCTCTGCCCCGTGTAAGGATAGACGGCGTGGCCCACCTTCGGCTGTTTGGCGTCCTCGAACTTTCCGCCCTTCGAGATGGAGAGAAAATCCATCCCGGCGCGCGCGAGCTCAGTGCCAAAGTAGACTGCGTCTTCTATGCGATTGCCGCCAGCGATGACTTCATCTGCGAGGAAGCGGCAGCCGACCACGTAATCATCCCCGACACGCTCTCTCACGCGCCTGTAAACTTCCAGCGGCAGTCGCACGCGCATCTCACGCTCGCCGCCGTAACCGTCCGCACGGGTGTTACGAGCAGAGAGGAAAGAGGCCATCGTGTAGGCGTGCGCGTAGTGAAGCTCTACGCCGTCGAAGCCTGCCGTGCGTGCGCGCTCGGCGGCGTCCGCGAAAATACCGGGCAGCACTCGCGGCAGCTCTCTTATGTGAGCCAGATGAGTGTCGGTCACTCGCTCGCGGTAGCCAAAGCGCAGAGCCTCAAGCTCTCGCTCGTCCAGCACCTTCTCTATCAGTTCTTCCGGCGCTTGCTTGAGAAAGTCTCGCACCAACTGCTCGCCGGCATCCGTCCAGACGTCTTCCCCTGTCGCCTGAGCAAGCGCGCGTCTGTGATGCGCCTGCGGCTCGAAGAAGCGCTCGAAGAACCTTGTCTTTTCCGGGCGGCGCTTGACCGAGAGGAAATCTATTATCTGTATGAAGAGGCGTGTATGGCCCTGACTGGCCTCGCGCACGGCCTCAACGAGCCGCTTTAAGCCGGGAAGAAATCGGTCGTGCCCGATTCTCAAGAGCGGCCCAGAGGGAATGTCTCTGACGCCTGTGGCCTCGACGACGATTGCGCCGGGTCTTCCTTCGGCGAAGCGCCTGTACCAGTCCAGATTCGCCTCCGTCACAAAGCCGTCTTCGGTCGCGCGCCAGGGCACCATCGCCGGAACCCACGTGCGGCTCTCAAGCTCTATGGAGCCTACGCGCACGGGCCGGAAAAGCATGGAGCCTTCGGCCTCTTCACGCGTCGGCCAGCGCGTTTCGGGAATCTCATGTCGCACGGGATTAGGAGGATGCCAGGTCATAGTCTGCTTGAAGAAGAGTTAGTGTAACAAGAATCAGCAGGGATGGACAGCGATTGTCAGGATAAAAGCAGAAGCGGTTATTTCTTTATCCTGTCTATCCTGTCCATCCCTGTTAATTCCTTTATCCTCGGGTGGACTTACATGCGTCCGGTTGAATATAGTGTCTTAAAGCGGAGGGGAGAGAGTTTTAAGGTGACTGACGAGCTTCTGAAATGGCGCGAGCGCTTTCCTATACTGGATAAGACGGTCTATCTAATCTCGCACAGCCTGGGCGCGATGCCGAGAGAGGTCTACGACTCGATGCAGGAGTACGCGGAGGCGTGGGCTACGCGAGGGGTGCGAGCGTGGGCAGAAGGCTGGTGGGACATGCCCGTCACGCTCGGCGACGAGATTGCGCGCATCATAGGCGCGGAGCCCGGCAACGTCGCCATGCACCAGAACGTCTCCATCTGCCAGTCGCTGATACTCTCCTGCTTCGACCCGGAGCCTCCGCGCAACAAGATTGTCTATTCGGAATTGAACTTCCCTTCCGTCATGTACGTCTACGAAGCGCACGCGCGCCACGGCCGCCTTCGTATAGAGACGGTCAAGTCGGACGACGGCATCACCGTCCCGCTTGAGCGCTACATGGAGGCCATAGACGAAGAGACGCTGCTCGTCCCCATCTCGCACGTGCTGTTTAAGAGCGCCTACCTGCAAGACGTGCGCGCTATCATTGAGCGTGCGCACGAGGTAGGAGCGATGGTCGTGCTGGATGCTTATCAGAGCGCGGGCACCGTTCCCTTCAGCGTCAGGGAGCTGAACGTGGACTTCGCCGTCGGAGGCTCCGTCAAGTGGCTCTGCGGCGGCCCAGGCGCGGGCTACCTGTACGTTCGTCCAGACCTGCAAAGCAAGCTTGAGCCTAAGACTACCGGCTGGATGGCGCACGAGTCGCCGTTTGCCTTCGAGGGCGGGCCCATTCGCTACGCCTCCGGCATCACTCGCTTCCTGCACGGCTCGCCGTCCGTCCCGGCGCTTTTCGCAGCTAGGAGCGGCTACAGAATCATCAACGAGATAGGCGTCGAGCAGATTCGCGCCAAGAGCGTGCGGCAGACCACTCGCCTCATAGAGCTTGCAGAAGAGGCTGGCTTTCGCGTCACGAGCCCTAAGAGCGCCGAGGAGCGCGGCGGCACCATCACCGTCGCGGTAGAGCACGCCGCCTCTGTCACCAAAGAATTAATACGCCGCGAGTTCATAGTTGATTACAGGCCCGGCGCGGGCGTGCGTATCTCGCCGCACTTCTACACCAAGGACGAAGAGCTAGACCTCGTCATCGGCGAGATGCGAAAGATAGTGGACACACGAGCCTACGCCGAGCACGAAACGGCAGGCGCAGCATTTTAAGAACAGGAGTCAGAACTCAGGACTCAGAATTCAGAATAAGAACGGTTTCAGCCTTTTATTCTGACTCCTGAATTCTGAGTCCTGAATTCTCTTATTTTATGTCTAAAGATTACGGCGAAAGCTCTCCGCTCTCTTATAACAAGTACCTGCGCGTGCCTGACTTGATTGGGCTTCAGGACTGTTTGTCTGAGCCTGTGCATCATGACGAGCTGCTCTTTATCACGATTCACCAGGCTTACGAGCTTTGGTTCAAGCAGATTCTTCATGAGATTGACGCTGCTATCAGCCAGATGAGTGAAGACCGTGGGGCTGCTGCCGCGCGCTCGCTCTATCGAGTGGCCGAGATTGAAAAGGTGCTGGTCAACCAGATTCACATCCTTGAGACCATGACGCCGATTAACTTCCTTGGCTTTCGTGACGAGCTGAACCCCGCGAGCGGTTTTCAGTCTATGCAGTTTCGTGAGATAGAGTTCTCTTCCGGCCTGAAAGACGCGGGGATATTACAGAACTTTCGTGACGACGAGTTTGCGTTCGCGCGTCTTGAGGCTCGTCTTAATTCTCCGTCACTGAGCGACGCCTTCTTCCAGTATCTCAGTCGTCGGGGCTTGGACGCGCCCGCAGACGACGCTTCACTTGCGGAAGAGGAGCGCCGCAGGCTTTACGGCAAGCGCACCCGCGCCGTGCTTGAAGTCATCACTCACTTCGAGACGCGCTACGAAGAGTTTCAACTGTCAGAGAGTTTGATACAGCACGACGAGCTGTTCGCGCTCTGGCGCTCGCATCACGTCAAGATGGTGGAGCGAATGGTCGGCACCAAGCGCGGCACAGGCGGCTCAGAAGGCGTGGGCTACCTACGCACAACTCTCGACAGCAAGTTCTTTCCCGAATTGTGGGAAGCGCGCACCTACCTCGACACCAAGCACGGCGCGGGCGGCTGTCCGTTCGCGGGCAAATCATAAAAGAGCGCCCGGCTTCTCTCCTGACTTATGAAGATAGAGTTTCCTGAAAAGTTCAACATGAGCGACTACTTCCTCTATCATAATTTGGAGGAAGGGCGCGAGAACAAGACCTGTCTTTATTACAGGGACGAGACCGAGACCTACGGCGAAGTGGCGCGCATGTCAAACTCTGTGGGCCACGCGCTCAGGGAGTTCGGCGCGCACGTGGAAGACCGCGTGCTGATTGCGCTGCCGGATTGCCCTGAGTTCGTCTGGACGTGGTTCGGGGCCAATCGCATAGGCGCGGTCATCACTATGGTCAACCCGCTCCTTCCGGCAGAGGATTACAAGTACTATCTTGACTACACGCGGGCGCGCGTTGCCGTCATTCACGAATCGCTGCTTGAGACGTTTGAGGAAGCAAGTAAGGGCGCGAAGTACCTCAGAAACGTGCTGGTGGTCGGAGACGAGTACGGCCGGTTCGTTCCCTTCAAGCAGGCGGTGCTGGCGCAGCCCGACGAGTTGACGCCTGCGGATACGCACCGCGACGACATAGCCATCTGGCTCTTCACCTCAGGCTCTACGGGCCATCCGAAAGGCGCTGTGCATCTTCAGCACGACCTGCCCTTCAACACGGAAGTCTTCGCCAAGCGCACTATGGGCGTGGGTGAAAACGATTTGACCGTCTCTGTGCCGAAGCTCTTTTTCGGTTACGCGACGGGCACGAACCTGCTCTTTCCCTTCGCGGTGGGCGGCGCGACTGCTCTTTTTTCCGAGCGCTCCACGCCCGAAAAGATGTTTGAAGTCATAGAGCGCTATCGCCCGACCATTCTGACCACGGTGCCCACCATGATAAACGGGATGCTGAACATGGAGGGCGCTGCTGACAGAGATTTATCCTCCTTGCGCTTCTGTTATTCGGCGGGCGAGGCGCTGCCCGTCGAGCTTTACACGCGCTGGATGGAGCGCTTCGGCGTGGAAATCTGCGACGGCATTGGCTCCGCGGAGATGTTTCACATCTACATTACCAACCGGCCCGGAGACGTGAAGCCCGGAAGTTTGGGTCGCATCGTCGAAGGCTACGATGCGACGATTGTTGACACCGAGGGTCGAGAGGTTTCGACAGGCGAGATGGGAACGCTCCGCGTCAAGGGAGACTCTGCGGCGCTCTGCTACTGGAACGCGCACGAGAAGTCAAAGGAGACTTTCGCCGGAGACTGGTGCACTACCGGCGACCAGTTTCACATGGACGCGGACGGCTACTACTGGTATCACGGTCGCACGGACGACATGCTTAAGGTCTCCGGCGTCTTCGTCGCGCCCGCAGAGATTGAGAACTGCCTGCTGCAACACGAGGCGGTTCAGGAGTGCGCCGTCGTGGGCTTTGACGCGGGCGACCGTCTTGTGAAGCCCAAAGCCTTCGTAGTGCTTCGAGCAGGCTTCGCGCCCGACGATGAGTTGTCGCAGGCAATCAAAGAGTTCGCCAAAGCGCGCATGGCGCTTTACAAGTACCCGCGCTGGGTTGAGTTCGTCCCCTCGCTTCCCAAAAACGACCGTGGCAAGATTGACCGCAAACAACTGAAGGCCGTTTGATAGAAGCGCGGGTCTTCGCTTACGACCTCTTATGAAGATTAACAGCAACGTTCTCATCATCGGAGCCGGTCTGCTGGCGGGCCTGCTCGTCGGCGTGCTAGTGATTCGTTCCAAGGTGCTTCGCCCGAGCGAGCCTCCCGAAAGAATCAGAGACACGTCGCAGGCGAGCCGTGGGGCCGAGCCGCCGCGTGTTCGCGGGGCTGTGGACGCGCCTGTCACGCTCGAAGAGTTCGCGGACTTCCAGTGCCCGCCCTGCGCGAGGTTTTATCCGGAGCTGAAGAAAATCGAGGCGGAGTACGGCACGCGCCTGCGAGTAGTCTTTCGACATTACCCGCTTGAGATGCACGAGCACGCGGACGAAGCGGCGCAGGCGGCAGAAGCGGCAGGAGCGCAGGGGCGATTCTGGGAGATGCACGACAAGCTCTACGAGCGGCAGGACGAATGGTCTAAGGCTTCGGACGCTTCGAGCATCTTCACAAAATACGCGCAGGAGCTGGGCCTCGACCTTGCGCGCTTTAACAAAGATATGGAGAGCATAGAAGTGGCCGAGCGCATTCGATTGGACAGGGAGCGCGGCGAGTCAATCGAGATAGACGGCACGCCCTCTCTCTTCATCAACGGTCGCGAGATAGCATCTTCGGCCAGAACGCCCGAAGGGATACGGGCCACGATTGACGCGGCGCTGAAGGCTAAGTAACGGCGCGCTGCTTATAAGCTGGAAGAGCGGCCCGAGGCTTTACGTAAAGCCCTGGGCCGCTCTTCTCTTTTTCCCTTTTACGATTCTACTTGCAGCTTGAGATGCATCCCTGATAAGACGCATTGCAGCTCGGCGGGTTATTTCCGCCGTTGATGCAGGCGTTGTAGGCGCGCTTGCATTTGCCGTTACACGACGGGTCAAGCGGGTTGGCCGTCGTCACAAACGAGGCGGACACGGTGGCGGCTACGGAAATGGCCAGAGCGGCCACAAAGTAAGCGAGTTTCTTCTTCATACTTTTCGGTTTCCTCTCCGGAGTGGATTTTCGCCTATTGGGAGCAGGACGCCTCGCCGCACCTGAGGCATCGGCTCCTGAAGGGGCAAGTTACAGGTTACAACGTCGGGAAAGTGCCAATCATAGCTGCCTTCCACTAAAACCGCCACTATTGACACAGCCTTTTTTTTGAAGTAATAGCAGCTTTACCAGTTTTCCAAAAGTAAGCCACAGGTTTTAAGAGCCCGCGTCCCCTCCGAAGCCCGGCACGAAAACAGAGGGGCGGCCACTCAGAGAGCTAAGCGTGCGGAGTTTCGGGCGGCTAGTAACTCTCTGACTCTTGTCCCCGCGCTCAGAAAAGCCCCTGAGACTCTTTTCGGGCGCGCTACCTTCCAAGGAGATATCAAGATGAAAAAGAGGATTGCCTATTTTCTAGCCTCGTTAGTTTTGTCGCTCGTGGCCACGGCCAGTTATCTGGCCCCGGCTCCTGCGGGCGCACAGGGCGCAAGCTGCCAGGCGCAGTGCAAAGTTTCCTACAGCACCTGTGTCAGAAACGCCTCCAACCCCGGCGGCCTCAACCAGTGCAAGAAGGCTTACACGGCCTGTCTGGCCGGATGTAATTAGCCGGACATCCTTCAGGCCAGAACAAAAGCGAACGGGCGGACTCGATTCCTTAGCCCGCCCGTTCAACAACAGCCGCCTCAGTAATCATCAATGGCGTCACTCAGAAGACAAGTACCGCTCAGACTGTGCGCTGTTCTTATCCTCGTGCTTCCCGTTCTATTCACGACAGCCAGCAGTCTCACGCCCGAGAGCCTTCGCGCTTCGGCCCAAGCGCCGCGCATGAAGAGCATAGTCTCCTTCCGCGTGAGCGAAGAGGGGGACGGGACTCGCGTCTTCATTACCGGTGACGTGTCGCTTAACGACTACACGGCTTATCGTGACGGAGAGAGCTATTATCTGACTATCCCGCACGCCAGCGCCTCCTTCATCCAGAGCAACTGGACGGGGCGCGGATTCACAGACGTACTGGTCAGCAGCCGCGACACAGACCTCGTCTTCTCATTCCGCCTGCGCGAAAGCGCCGCCGCCCGCGTAGAGCAGAGGCTCAATAAGATAGAGGTGGTCTTTACCCTGCCGCTTCCGATGAGCAGGCCGCGCATCGTTGAAAGCCCCGCCACCTCTCCGCTCCCTCTCAACAGCGCGAGGGCTTCTGCCGTCACATACGTTCCGCGCACGGCGAGCCCGCCGAAGCTACAGGATTTTCTTGAGCAACGCGCGCCTAAGAATCTGGCCGTCATTAAGGATTTCCGGCAGCGCACTCCCGGCGACGGCGTGCCAGCCAGTCTTCAGACGACCGCCTATCTCTCTTACGACGACAAGCAGCTTTACGTAGTCTTCGTTTGCAAGGACGACCCGCAGAAGGTGCGCGCACGATTATCCAAGCGCGAAGATATTTCGGACGACGACCTTGTGGGCATCACCCTGGACACGTTTCACGACCGCAGGCGCGCCTACAATTTCAGCGTCAACCCTCTGGGGATACAACTGGACAGCATCTACACGGAAGGGCAGGGAGACGACTACAGCTTCGACACGCTCTGGTATTCGGAGGGGCAGCTGACGGAGGACGGCTTCATAGTCCGCATGTCCATACCCTTTAAGAGCCTGCGCTTTTCAAGCTCGGACGCGCAGAGCTGGGGCATAGCGCTCAGCCGCTCCATCCCGCGCCTGAGCGAGACCAGCTACTGGCCCTACGTCACAGACCGAGTGGGCGGCTTTGTGCAGCAGTTGGGAACGCTCGAAGGCCTGCGCGACATTTCGCCCGGACGCAACGTGCAGGTGACGCCCTACGGTCTGGTCGCAAGCTCGCGCGTACTGGATGACACGCAGGCAGGTGCGCCCGCGTACTCAAGGGATAACGAGATAAGAGGCGGCGTGGACGCCAAGGTTATATTGAAGGATGCGCTGACGCTGGACATGACCGTGAACCCTGACTTCAGTCAGGTCGAATCGGACGAGCCGCAGGTTCTTGTCAACCAGCGCTTCGAGGTCTTCTTCCCGGAAAAACGCCCCTTCTTCATAGAGAACGCGGGCTTCTTTCAGACGCCCGAGACGCTCTTCTTTTCGCGCCGCGTAGTCAACCCGCAGCTCGGCGCGCGTCTGACGGGAAAGCTCGGGCGCTGGACATTCGGCGGGCTGGTCATGGACGACCGCGCGCGAGGGCGTCTTCTCGCTGAAGACGACCCGTTCTTTAAGCGACGCGCCCTTGTAGGTGTGGCTCGCGTTCAAAGAGAGTTCGGAGAACAGTCGAGCGTGGGCGTGCTCGTCACGGGCTATGACTTCGCCAGCAGCTCTAATCAGGTCTTCTCGCTAGACACCCGGCTCAAGCTCAACCAGAACTGGACGTTCACGGGACAGGCTGCGCGGAGCAGGTATCTGGGCCTCGCGGGCGAGCGGCTTTCGGGCTCACTCCTCTACAGCGACCTCACGCGCGAGGGACGAAATTTCAACTACAGCGCCTACTACGTAGACCGCAGCCCCGGCTTTCGTTCCGAGCTTGGCTTTATCCCGCGCGTGGACATACGCGAAGCCGGGCAGTACGCCTCTTATCGTTGGCGTCCCAACAAGTATCACATCATAAGCTTCGGCCCTTCCGCCTTCGGCTCCGCGAACTGGGACAGGCGCGGGCGACTTCAGGAGTGGAGCGCCAACGCGGAATTTCAGATTGAGCTCACGGGACTGACAACTTTGCAGGTGGGCCATTCCGACTACTTCACGCTGTTTCTAGACAGGGGCTATCGCACGAGCGGCACGAGCCTCTTCTTCTATACGCAGTGGCTGGACTGGCTGAGCCTTTCGGCCTCTTACAACACTGGAACGGATGTGAACTACTTCCCCGCTCAGGGGCTTGAGCCCTTCAGAGCCGTCTCAAGCGGCGGAAGCCTTGGGCTGACCCTGCGGCCGTCCACGCGCATGCGCCTTGACCAGACTTATATCTACAGTCGTCTGGGGCGCAGCACCGACCCTATGGTTCTCGCGAGCTTCGGCCCGGCCAGCATCTTTAACAACCACATCCTGCGGTCGAAGCTTAACTATCAATTCACGCGCGAGCTGAGCCTTCGCGCAATCCTTGACTACAACGCCGTGCTCGCAAACAGCTTCCTTGTCTCTCTAGACCGCGACAAGAGCCTGACGGCTGACCTGCTCCTGACCTACCTGCTCAACCCAGGCACAGCCGTTTACGTAGGCTACACGGACGGCTATAGCAACATAGCCCTTGCTCCTTACACCTCAGGCTTGCCCGTTCGCCAGAGGCTGCCCGTCACCTCCACGGGCAGGCAGTTCTTCGTTAAGCTGAGCTATCTGTTACGCTATTGAATGAATAGAAACTGAGCGGGCTTTTCAGACTTACCTTCTTATGACCTTCTCTACACGCATCAAGGTACGGTTCGGAGACGCAGACCCGGCGGGCCTCGTCTACTATCCCGTCATCTTTCACTATTTCCACATAGCGCTTGAGGAGTTCTTCGGCGCTGTCTGCGGCATCAGCTACGACCGCCTGATAAAGAAGGAGCGGCTGGGCTTTCCCACCGTCAAGACGGAGACGGAGTTCTTCGCGCCCCTTGTTTACGGCGATGAAGTAGACGTGGAAGTCTTCGTCTCAAGGATTGGCAGAAGCTCTGCCGTCTTTGAGTACAAGGCCACGCGCGCGTCCGACTCAACACTCTGCGCCCGCTCTCAAAACGTACACGTCGCCATGAACCTCGACACGCGCCGCGCCGTCCCCATCCCCGACAAATACAGGGAAGCCTTTGAAAAGCAGAGGCCAGAGGTTAGTAGCTGAGTCGAAAGAAATTCCTCTTTAGTCCCTTTAGGGACATTTGAAAATAGCCCAGCAATTTATTGCTGGGAACAAGGCAGAGAAAAACATAGAGTCTCGTAGGGACGGCTGAAAGGTGGCGCTCAGTCGTCCCTACGGGACTCTATGTTTCTCTTGCAACTATACCCAGTGCTAAAGCACTGGGCTATTAACACACCGTCCCTGACGGGACTAAGGACGAGCCTGGCTTACTAACTTCCGACCTCTATACCTCTGTTTTCTTTACTTCTGCCTTAATCGTTGCGCGAGGGTGCGTATGACGCTTGAGGCTATGGTCGGGTCGTTGTTGAGCGCGTTGCGGAAGGCTGTGCCGTCAAGGCGCAGGACGCGCACGCCTTCGCTTCCGGCCCTGAGCGTGGCGGAGCGCGGCGCAGGGTCAAGCACGGCCATCTCGCCTATGAAGCCTCCGGCCTTTTCCGTGGCGACGACGCGCTCGCCCGTGCCGTCGCGCTTCAAGACCTGCACGTCGCCTGCCAGCAGTATGAAGACCTCGTTGCCCGGCTCGCCTTCAAGACATAGGTCTTCGGCGGGCGCGTACTCGTCCTCGCGGCAGGCACGCGCAAGCTCCGCCAAACCTTCCGGCGCGATGGTAAAGAAGATGGGAGCAGACCTGAGCGCAATCATCTTCTCAATCGTAATCAGCCCCGCGTGCGAGTGGCCCTCGCCCTCTCCGATTGCGGCGCGGGCCTTCAGATGCTCGGCCGTCTCGCGCACGACCTCGTGCTCGTCGGCGCTCAGCCAGTCAAGCAGGTCAGCATGGGCCGCGCCCCTCTCGCCCAACGCATAGAGAGCGACTGCGCGAACGTACGGGTCTATGCTTCCCGTGCGCGCAATGAGCATGTCCGTCAGGGTCGGAAGCGAGGCTTCGTGCGCGGCCGTCTCGCGGTAAGCCGTACTGAGGCGCTCTGCAATGACGGGCGCGACCGACGCGCCAAGAGATTCTATGACGCTCTTTCGCGTGGTGTCGTCCGAGCTTAAAAGCGCCGCACGCATGGCCTGTCCCTCTTCCTCGTTAAGCGTAAAGCTCAGGCCGCGCATCAGTCGGTCAAGTGCGCGCACGCGCCTGCGGCGCAGGAGCGCCATCAGGAAATCGTGCGTCGGCGTAGGCTGCAACTCAAGCGCCTGGATGGTCTTCGCGGCGCGCTCAATCGAGCTAATCTCTTCGGCAAGGCGAGCGGCTATGCCTTGCGAGCCTCCGAGTATCTCATCGAGCACGGCCGCGTGCTCGTCGCGCGTGACGCGGTACTCGGAACGAAGCTGCGTAATCAGTCTATCGTCGGGCGCGCCGTCGGAAGCAAAGACGCCTTCGAGATAACTCCTGAGCGCGTGCTCGTAAGTTTCAAGCTGCAACCGCTTCTCCGCCGAAATCTGCTTCGAGGGGTCTGCGAACATGGCTCGCTCTTCTTCGGCGAGCGCCTCCATTACCTTGTCGTGGTCTGACTTCTTTATCTGCAACTGGCTGCGCAGCGATTCCAGCAGCTGCACCTCTTCGCGCGTCACGAAGCCGTTGGCGACCGCCTCGCGCACGGCGTCCTTATAGATTTCCAGCACCTGCGCCGAGCCCTTCGCGCTCTCCTTGGTCTTGATGGTGTGTATGATGAAGGCTTCGCGCAAGTCCTTAGGCGGCGTGATGTCCGTCCACTCCCAGCGCTTGATGATGTTCTTGGCCAGCGTCTCTTCCGCAAAGCCCTTCTGCGTGCGTCGCAGACGCCTAGCCAGAAACAGCGTCGCCGTTAGCACCACCGTGATGACGAAAAGCTGCGGCACGACCCAGGGGGCTTTCCAGAGCGTGGGCGCTCCGGCGAAGCTGTAGAAGGTGATGAAGGCCAGAAACGCCGCGACCGAGAACATGACGTGACGCACGCGCCCGTCGTCCGTCTCGGCATCCCTGTGCTTGAGCCACGCGCCCACGTATCTTTCAGCCAGACGTAGCAGGAAATAGGTCACAAGCCCGCACACGGCCAGAGTCAGTATGGAAGCTAAAGCACGCGGAACAACCGGCAGAAAGAAGAAGCCTGCGGTCTCAGCGTTATGTCCCGGCAGGAAGGCCCAGTGCAGCATCATAGGCTCGTTGACCCAGCGGACGCCGGACGGTGAGCCGAAATAATAGCTCCACGTTCCCGATTGCAGGTAGTAGTAGAAGTAGAAGCCGAAGACCACGCCGGGGAAAGCGAAGTAGACGAACCGCTTCGGATTCGAGGCTATCTCTTTCCAGTAGCCGTTCTCTTCGTTGATGTCAGGGCAGAGCTTCTTGCAGGCCGTGCACTTGGCGCACTGAGAGTTCTGCGTCTCGCGTAGGCCGTGCGGCTCAGTGTAAATCTTCTCTATGAAGGAGAGCGGGCAGATGTAGTTGCACCACGTCTTGCCCGTGTAGAACGCGCCGAAGATGAGTGCCGCCATGGCAATCAAGACGAAGAAGGCCGCGATGGCGTGGCCGTCGCCGTTCGTCGCAATCAATCGAATCCAGAGCGAGACGAAGAAGATTACAAACGCCACGTAGTAATAGTTGGCTTCAAGCCACGCGGAAGCCTTCTTCACACCCGGTCGCCTGAGGCGAACGGGAATCTGCGAGAAGAAGGCCAGAGGACAAATCCTGCGCCAGCGATGATAGCCCACCAGCACTATGAAGAGCGGCAGCGCGGCCACGACCATAGTCCAGACGATGCGCCCCGCGTAGGGCTGCATCCTTTCCAGGTGCGCGAACAGTGGAACGGCCAGAAAGACCACGAGCGCGACCCACTTGATGGGCTCTACCCACCACTCCAGATTTTTCTCCTCCCGCCTCTTAGAGGCGAGGGGCAGCGACTTTGTAGTCGGTGTCGCGGGTGTTCTTGGTGCAGCTACTGCCATAATGAAAAGTAATCAGTAATCAGTCGTCAGCAGCCAGTAAAGACGTGAAAGCCTGTCACAGATTGCTGATGCCCTATTAGTTTTCAGCTTCTCCCGACTCTCGTATTATGAGGCCAGCTCTGTGAAAGAGGCGAATCAAGGTTGACGTTGACCTTCAGGTAGTCGCGCAGGACTCCCTTGAGGTTTCCCACCTGCTCTTCCTCGTTGCGGCGGAAGAACTCGCTGCGCTCTTCGTCGGGCGTGAGCACGAAGAAGAGGCGCGGGATGTCGTTCGTCTTCCCGAAGCCCTGCCCCGCCTTTGGGTCGCGCACAGCCGCGTTTAAATAGTCGCCTTCGTCGAAGTTGCGAACGTGGCATTGAATGCAGGTCATGCCTCGCTCTTCGAACAGGCGACGGCGCGGGTCTTTGAGAGAGGTCTCCTGCACCATCAGGCGCTCCTTGAAGAGGCGCGAAAACGAAGACGCGTCTATGATGGCGGCTACCGGCGGCGAGGTCTGCTCGTCCGGGATAGCCACGTTGCCATGGTCGTCCGCGTCAATCAGCTTGTCCCAGCCCGCCACGAACTCCGCGCTCTTGGGATTAAAGCGCGGCGCGGGCACGGGCACGTAAGCCGTCCCCTGCGGGTTAGGCTTGACGCTCGTGGCGAATCCGTCAATGGGCATGTTGGCAAAGGCCAGCACCTTCCTGCCGTTCCTCTCCACGGGCACGACCTTCATCACGCCGAGCGCCCAGCCGTTGCCGCGCAGATAGTTGCCTTTAGCATCCAACTGGTCATCGCCGCCGAGGCGCGCGTTATGCGGGAGCGCCGCAAAGTTCGCCTGCATCTTAGGGTCTGCCGGGTCGTTGTAAGTGACAATCTTCGTGATGAACTGCGCGAGCGCTTCCGCGTACACGCGCTTGTCCTTCGCCATGCCCGGCTTCAAGTCCGAGCCGTCGAAGAAGGATTCGTAGAAGAGGCGCGCGAAGGTCTCGTTGTTCTTCTGTCTATCCTCATCGGGACGGCCCGCGTCTTTGCCGCGAATGATACGCATGCGGGGCATGAGATAAACAGGCTCTGCCGCCGCCTCGTTGCGGTAAACGAGGCGAAGCTCGAACACCTTCTTGTTCATGCGCGGGCGCACCATAATCAGCCGCCAGTTCTCGGCGTTGAACTGTCTGTTGAAGCGCGCCGAGTCAGGGTCAATCTCTTCGTTGCGATGAAGCAGCGCAAGGTTCTTAAGCGAGTCGCGGAAGAGCTGAGCGCCGTTGGTCGGAGCGATGTTGTTATCCGGCTTTACCTGCTTGGAGGCCTCTATGGCCGCGATGCGGTCGAACATGGCAGTGATAGGCCACTGAGCGTTCGCCACCTGAAGCCTCTCGGGGTCTGTGATGGAGATTAAAGTCTCCACGGCCACAGGCGCTGGCGGAACATGGGGAAGCTCAACCGGCTGCGGCTCTATACTGATTGAGAAAGTTTTCAGGAGCGTGCGGCTAGGCAGGTTCGTCGCGCGGTCAAACTCCATGATGCGAACGGTGAACATGCCTGCCCTGCCGTCAGCTTTCTGCGGCGTCCAGTCAACCGTCAGAGTCTTCTCGTTATATTTGGCGGAGGGTGGCTTTTGAATCAGCTCCACGCGAACGTCGTCCGATTCCTCGTCAATGACAGAGAGGCCGAAGGTGATGCGCTGGCCCACGCCCACTCGCTTAAAGCGCACGGGGTTAAACTCAGGCTCAAGATTAGGGGGAGAAGCGACATTGCCCTGAGGCACGGCGCTCTTTGAGCTTGCGCTTGTGCCAATCATGCGCGGGGCAACCGTTACGCTTACGAAGAGGGAGAAGAGCAAAAGGGTTGCTAGTTTCAGGCGGCGCGCAGGCTGCTGGCGGGCACGTCGGGGGCTATTACCTTTTCTCATAAGCCTCAGCTGACTTTGTGAAGGCAATCTCTTGAATTAACCAGGAGTATATTCAAGGCTGCGCGCCACAGTTGTCAAGAAGGTAGGCATTTGAGATTTTTTCAGTTGCGCCTGTCCAGGTTGTAGTCGCGCAAGCGGCGGTAGAGCGTGGAAGGAGAGATGCCAAGGATTTCCGCTGTCTTGCCCCTGTGCCAGCCCGTTTGCTCAAGGGCGGCGAGGATTTGCTGTCGCTCGACTTCTCTGAGCGAAGCAGGAGTCTGCGCGGCGTCGGCCGCAGGGCCAGTAGCGCCTTCGCTTGCGGAAGGCTGCGCGGGCGAAGCGACCATGACGGGCACGGGCCGGGCGGAGCGCCTGAGGACTTCCGGCGGCAGCTCGTTCAGCGTGATGCGCTCGTCGTTTGCCAGCAGCAGCGCCCGCTCAAGACAGTTGCGAAGCTGTCGCACGTTGCCCGGCCAATCGTAGTTGCGAAGGGCATCGAGCGCCTCTTCCGTCAACTCAGGCGCGTGCGCCCCGCCAAGCTGCTTAAGGATGTGCGAGGCGAGCGGCTCAACGTCTTCCGTGCGCTCTCTGAGGGGCGTGAGAGAAATCTGGAACCCGTTGACGCGATATAACAGGTCTGCTCGGAACGTGCCGTCGTTTACTACCTGCTCAAGGTTTCGGTTCGTGGCGGCGACTATGCGAACGTTGACCTCGACTTTTCTCACACCGCCCACGCGATAGAAGGTGCGCGTCTCAATCGCGCGCAGCAGCTTTGATTGAAGCTGCACTGGCAGCTCCGTTATCTCGTCCAGAAAGAGCGTGCCGCCGTCGGCCAGCTCTATCAGGCCGAGCTTCCTGTTCTTCGCGCCCGAGAACGCGCCCGCCTCGTAGCCGAAAAGCTCGGATTCCAGAAGCGATTCCTGAAAGGCCGCGCAGTTGAGGTCAACGAAAGAGCTGCCCGCGCGAGTCGAGAGACGATGAATCGCGTGCGCTATTAATTCTTTGCCCGTGCCCGACTCGCCCGTGATAAGCACAGACGCGTCCGAGGGCGCGACGCGCTCCACGAGCCGCATGACTTCGCGCATCTGCTCGGAGACGGAGACTATCTCCGGCATGGCGGACTGCCTTGCAAGCTGCTGGCGGAGGCGTTGATTATCGACACGCAGGCGGCGCTTCTCCGCGGCCTGCTTCACGAGCGCGTCCAGCTCCGTGATGCGGTAAGGCTTCGTCAGGTAATCGTAAGCGCCGAGCTTCATGGCCTCGATGGCCGTCTCGACCGTGGCGTGGCCCGTCAGCATGATGACCTCGGGCGGGTTGGGGCGCTCGTGCACGCGGCGCAAGAGCTCCATGCCGTCCATGCGCGGCATGTTGATGTCGCAGAGCAGAACGTCAACGTTGCCCTCTTCAAGACGGCGCAGCGCCGCCTCGCCATCTGGCGCGACCTGCACGCGATGGCCCATGCGTTGAAGCTCTTTCTGTATGACAAGGCGTAAGTTTGCTTCGTCTTCGGCGACGAGAATGCGTGTGGGCTGTAGCTCGCTCAAGTTCCCTGTTCTCCGTCATGAACTTTAGCGGCGGGGAGCGAAATCTGAAAAGTCGTGCCGACCCCGACCGTGGATTGGACATCAAGCCGTCCACCGTGCTCCGTTACAATACCATAACAGACGGCCAGTCCTAACCCCGTGCCGCGACCTACCTCTTTTGTCGTGAAGAAGGGGTCGAAGATTTTCGTCAGGTTCTCGCTGGCGATGCCTACGCCGGTGTCTGAGACTTCTATCAGCACCTTGCCTTCGCTCTCACGCGCGGCTAAGGTCAGGCGTCCCCCGTCAGGCATAGCGTCAATCGCATTCGTGGCAAGCGCAATCACGGCCTGCTGCAACTGGCCCTCGTCGCCAAGGACGGGAGAGACGCTGTCGGGCGCTTCTATGTTTATCTCTATCCCCTGCCCGCGCTTCTGATGAGCGACCAGACGGCCCGCGCTCGTGATAACGTCGGGCACGTTGACGGGCATGTGCTCGCCCGCTCGCGCGCGGCTGAAATCCAGCAGGCCGTTCGTGATGGTCTTGCAGCGAAAGGCTTCCGAGCGAATCAGCCCCAGATACTCGCGCAGGTCTTCGACTTCGCTTGAGCCGTCGAACGCGCCCTCCAGCACTCGCGACTCAAGAGCCTCTGCACAGGCTGAGATAGTAGCCAGCGGATTGTTTATCTCGTGAACGACTCCGGCGGCGAGACGGCCCACAGCCGCGAGCTTTTCGGCGCGTGCTATGGCGCGGTTGGCTTCCACGCGGGCCGTCACGTCTTCGCCCACGGTGATGACGTGCGAGACTTCGTCGCCGCGCTCGCGCATAGGGATTTTGCTCACGAGCCAGTGACGCGTCTCGCCGTCTCTGGTCTTGGTCTCCTGCTCTATGCGCTCTATGCGGCCCGTCTTGAAGGCCTGCTTGAACTCGCGCTCAAGCACCTCGCGGCGTTGTCGAGTAAGCACGTCGAAGATGTTGCGGCCTATGACCTCGTTTCTGGGAATGCCCTGCCCGCCTAATTCACGATTACGGTTCCAAGCGACGATGCGAAAGTCCCTGTCAATCGCGTAGAGCGAGACGGGCAGGCTGTCGATAATCATCTCCGTGAAGCGTCGCTGAGCCTCCGCCTCGGCCGTTCGTCGCTCCACCTCTCGCGCAAGATTGACGGAGGAATCGCGCGCGGCCTTGTAAAGCAGCGAGACGTGAGCGGCCAGCGCGGCCTGTTGCGCGGCGGCGTCCACGAGCCTCACCTCCGTCTCGCCGCAGTCCTCCCTGCGGTCGAAGCAGACGATGAGCGCCCCCTGCGAAACGCCGTCAAAGCGAAGCGGTGCCGCGTACTCAACTACGTGACCATCGTCGCGCACAAAGAGTTGCTCGCTCTCTTCTATGAGCGCCGAGCGGGAGGAATCCTGTGAGTCGAGCCAGCCTTCCAGCCTCTCCATGTGTATGAGAGAAGCGCCCTCAGCGCTGCCTTCACGGTCGAAGACGCAGGTGGCCGCGCCTCGCTCGCCTATCTTCAGCACGCAGGCGCAGAGCGCGGCGTTCGCGCCCTCGTAGGTTGCGCCAGCCACGCGCCGCACGACCTGGTCTGGCTCAAGCGCAGAGAGAAGGCCGCGCCCTAAGTCTGCCAGAAAGCCAAGCTCGCGGTTGCTGCCAAGGAGGTCTCGCTCGCGCTGCGCCGTCTCAAGATGAGCGCTCACGCGCGTCAGAAGCTCAAGCGGAGTGGAAGGCTTGACTATGTAATCGTCCGCGCCTGCGGCGAAGGCTTCGACCCTGCGGTTCTCGTCGTCTGAGGCGGAAAGCATCACCACGGGCAGCTGTTTAGTCTTGGCCTGCGCGCGTAGAAGGCGGCAGAGCGCGAGGCCGCTTACGCCCGGCATCTCCACGTCCAGCAGCACCAGGTCGCAAGGCTCCTTGTGCAGCACGCGGAGCGCGGAGGGAGCGTCCGAAGCGGTCAGGGCGCGATGCCCCGCCGACTCGAAGATGCGACTCAAGCCCTGCCGCATACTGGCCTCGTCATCAACAATCAGAACGGTCGCGCCCGTCTCTCTGGTTACGCTTTGAGCAGCCATGCTTAACAATCCCGTAAGACGAAATCAGACGTGAGCCTTCCTTAAAGCTCACGTCTCTATCCTAACACATCAAACAGGCGATGGGTGCCGGGGCTGAGTGACTCCTAAACCTTGTTTTGGTCAATAAGCCTCGTTCTGGCCAATAGATTGTTATTGACAATGCTATGTGAAAGGCGTATATAGCAACTCGTTGAACTTTTTTTTCAGGTTGTGCCAACGTTCGCTCCTTTGAGACTGGTTCCTTACTTAGTTCCTCTGCTGAGCACAATCAGATTTCTTACTTCATTTCCGTTTCTATAGTTGGTTCAACAGTCGGAACGCACAGAAAGGTCATATCTGCAATGAAAGACTACAAAAGAGTATCAATCTTACTTGTCATAACGTGCCTCGTCACAGTCATGGCAGTAAGTGCTGCACGCCGCGCACAAAATCAAAACCGCGTTTCAGATAGTAAAGATGAAAAAATCAAAGAACGATTAAGCAAGCTTCCCATTGTAGAATACGATGCTCAAGAGCCACTTGACCCTGAGAAACTTAACGCGCGTCGTCAGAAAGGGAAGAAGTTCGATAAAGCCCGGTCTCCTATAGACCCCTCTTCTAAAATGGTACAGGCATCCATCCATAATGACTGGGAATGGGGATTGTCCTCGGCGCTTCCTGTTGCCCAGAGTAGTACTATTTTCATTGGAGATGTTATTGACTCAAAGGCTTTCCTGTCTAACGATAAAACGGGTGTCTATTCAGAGTTCACAGTGCGCGTCGTAGAGCTTTTTAAGAGCGATGATTATGAACCTCTAACTACAGGAAATTCGGTCGCCATAGAACGTCAAGGGGGGCGCGTCAGGACGCCCTCGGGCCATATCCAAAGCTACACTATTTCCGGCCAGGGGACGCCCGAAGTTGGAAAGCGGTATCTCTTCTTTTTAGGATACAACCCGCGCGAAGCCTCTACTATAAATGTAACAGAGCCAAAAGAAATGAGCCGGAACATACTGACAGCCTATGAGCTACGCGAAGGCAGAGTATTTCCTTTAGATAATGCGGGCGGAAGAGATTTTAAAGCTTATAGCGGAGCGGACCTGACATCTTTTCTGAATGACGTACGTCGCGCACTCACTAACCCTTCATAAGCAGTCCTCTGTTGAGAGGAATTATCATGAAACTTCATCGTCAGTGGTTCTTCTATGTATACAGCATCTTTCTGTTTCTTATTCTGGGAGCGATAGCTGTATCCGAATTTAATGTAAGGGCTCAGATGAACTGTACCGGGGGGCCTGAACTCTTCGACCCGCCTGACCCTTACTGGGCCAAGGGGGTTACTGTAACTGTTAAATTCCAGGGCGGTGATTTTACAACTACACAACGGGAGGTGATGAAGCAGGCCTTTGAGACTTGGAATGCTCAAAGATTTAACAATTGCTCGGGTGTAACCTTCACGGGATTTACAGTCGTGTTGTCTCAGCCCCCGGTCGGGCCAGGCGCAGGCAATACAATGTACGTTCATAAGGTTCCAGGAAGTTCATCTGCGGATTCAAGTAATAACGGTGACGGGACGGTTTATGGAACAGTTCACTTTGGGGCCGATAACTTTTCGACCTTGAGGGAAACAACAACGCACGAGATAGGCCACACCTTCAATCTTATGAACTGTGGCTTCTGCCAGGCCCGCACTTCAATTATGGGGCCCCTTATTTATGCGGGTTTCTGGGAAGTAACGGAGTGCGATAACCAAACATTGAGAACGCAGTACTGCCCGCAACCCACTCCGACGCCGACTCCTACTCCAACGCCCGCCCCCACGCCCATCCCTTCTTATTGTGATGATCCCGTTAATTATAATCTCTATCCCACTACGGGGTGCGCGGCCAGAAAGGTGAATAACGGCTTCGGTTGTTGTGTCTGTACGAGCAATTCTTTCGGCTCTCATTGCGTTGATTATGACCCTGATTCATGTACCTGCTTGGGATGTGACTGGTGCGGAGGTTCTCCCATTCTTATAGATATTAACGGAGACGGTTTCGCCATGACCGATGTACAGCGCGGAGTAGAATTCGACCTGAACGGCAGTGGCACGAAAGACAATATCTCTTGGACTGCTGCTAATTCAGACGATGCGTGGCTGGCCTTAGACCGCAACAGTAATGGCCTGATTGACAGCGGCAAAGAGTTGTTCGGCAACTTCTCAGCGCAACCTGAATCAGATGCGCCGAATGGATTTCTCGCTCTGGCAGAGTTCGACAAGGCGGAGCAGGGCGGCAACGGCGACCGCGTGATAGATGAAAGAGACAATATCTATCAATACCTGCGATTGTGGCGGGATGTAAATCACAACGGAGTATCGGAGCCGAGTGAGCTACATACCTTGCCGGAGCTGGGAGTAGCTTCAATCTCTCTTGATTACAAGGAATCGAAACGGACGGACGAGTATGGCAACGAGTTCCGCTACCGGGCCAAGGTTAGAGATGCAAAGGGAGAGCGGGTAGGGCGCTGGGCATGGGACGTGTTCTTAGTAGCCGGGCGATAAAGAAAGAGTCTCTTTCACTATTTCCTATCTTCTAATTTATCGCCGTGGACGCGAGGTTGTCTGTGGGGATTTCTACCGAGTCGTCCACGATTTCCAGCTTGAGGGGCTGGCGCTGCTGCTCTTTGTGCGTGGACTTGACGTTGTACATGGCTTCGTCTGCGGCGATGAGTAGCTGGTCTAGGGTCTCGCCGTCAATGCCGAAGGTGGCAGCGCCGACGGAGATGCCTACGCGTGCAAAGTGATTGGCGCGGACGTGAAGGGCAAAGCGCGTCACGGTCTGCTCTATGCGCTCGCGCAGCTCTTCCACCTGCTCGTGGCTAATCTCCTGCACTATGGCCACGAACTCGTCTCCGGCGTAGCGCGCCAGAAAATCATACTCGCGCAATTGCCCCTGAAGAATTCGCGCGACTTCTCTTAACATCTGGTCGCCGGTCTTGTGGCCATAGGTGTCGTTGACCTGCTTGAAGTCGTCTAAATCAAGCATGATTACCTGGAAGGGTTTCCCTGTGCGGCGGGCGCGCGAGACTTCCTGCTCGAATCGTATGTACATGGAGCGCGCGTTCGGCAGCTCCGTCAGAGGGTCTGTGAGCGCGTGCGACTCTGCTTCGGCGTGCTGCACGGCGTTGGCCAATGCATCCGAAGCAAGACGCGTCACGGTGTCCAGCAGCCGCATGTGGTCGTCCGTGTAGTCCGCGAGGTCAATCGAGTAGACGGAGAGCGCGCCAAGGAGCCGCCCGTCTTTGACGAGCGGGAAAGAGGCCATAGAGCGATAGCGGCCCGCAGGCGGGATGTCCAGCCCCATGAAGTCAAGCTGCGGGTCGATGTGGTTGATGGGGCGAAGATTGGCGAGCGCAAAGCCCGTCACGCCTTCGCCGGGCGCGACGCAGCGCTCGCGCAAACTCTCGGCATTCTTTCCCGCGACGTGCGCGGCCACGGCGTAGCCCTTCAGCTCGTCGTACAGATAAACGGCGCAGGTGTCGAACGGAACTACGTGGCCCACCTTGTTGACCAGGATTGAGAGCGTGTCTTCTATGTTCAGCGAAGAGCCGAAGGTGCGCGCTATCTCATAAAGCGAATAGACCTCTCTGTGCGCGTTCTTAATCTGGTCGTAAGCGAGGATTGCTTCGTGCTCTTTGTCGCGGAAATCCGAGGCGGCAAGCGCCCTAGGCTCGCACTCTTCGTCCGTGAGTCCGTGCGTGTCCAAACCCTGAGCCTTAATCTCATCATCGAACTTCCTGAGATTCTTGAGAAAGAGGTCAACGACCTTCGGGTCGAAGTGATTGCCCGCGCCGCGAAGCAGAAGCGCGCTCGCCTCTTCCCTAGTCATGCCGCGACGATAGGGGCGGTCTTCCCTCACGGAGTCGAAGCAATCAACGACCGAGAGTATGCGCGCCGTCATCGGAATCTCTTCGCCTCTGAGCCCGTCCGGGTAGCCGCGACCGTCCCACTGCTCGTGGTGGTGCCTGACAATCGGCACGACCGGGTAGGGGAAATCAACGCGCTTCAGGATTTCGGCCCCGACCGTCGTGTGAATCTTCATCTTCTCGAACTCGGCTGCCGAAAGACGGCCGGGCTTGTTGAGGATGTGGTCGGGCACGGCCAGCTTGCCTATGTCGTGCAGGAGCGCGCCTGCCTTCAAAGCCTCTATCTCTTTATCGGAAAGGTTGAAGATTTTGCCCATGCCCGCGGCGTAGATTTGCACGCGGCGCACGTGGCAATGCGTCGTCTGGTCTTTGGCGTCGATGGCTGTGGCGAGCGCCTCTACCGTCGCCAGGTGAAGGCGGCTCATCTCGGTGGCTTCGCGCGTCTTCTCGTTGACGCGCTCGAAGTAGACCTTGTAGGTCGCGTAGCTCGCGGCCAGAACGGGCGCGCTTAAAATCATGTAAAGGAAGCCGAACCTCGTCAGCGCGCCGAAGATGAGCGCGGAGGCCAGTCCGGCCGCGAAGAAAGTCCAGCTGGTCCATAGATAACCGTCGCGCCAGAACTTCCAGATGGAGCGGCGGCTCTTCAAAGCCATCATCGTGGCGACCGAAAGGCCGCTCAGGAAGTATTGCAGGAGCGTCATCAGTAGAAGCGGGACGATTAGAGAATCCAGCCTCGCGGGCATGACGCGAAGCGGCTCATCCAGGATGTGCGCGTAAAGTTTAAGGACGTAGTAGAAGGCGGAGCCGGAGACGAAGACCGTCAGGGCCATCATGGCGGGCGAGCCTAGCCAGCTTGTGACGCGCCTGGTCGTGCGGCGCGAGCTGACGAAAGAATCGACGACGCCTACCAGAATTCCGGCAGGCACGCCGAGGAATAGTATGCTTAAGAAGATGAAGGTGTCGCCCGTGGTGATGCTGGCGCTAGTGTTCGGGATGCGAATCGGATAAGAGCTTGTGATGATGACGAGGCTCAGCAGCGCCAGGAACTCTGTCCACTGAAGGAGCGAAAAGGAGAGGCAGTTGTAGAGTCCCCAGGCTGCGGTCAGTGCGCCGCCCGCGACCATCGCCCACCAGTAGACTTTGGCCGCTCGATTGTAATCACTCATCTCTATGAGTTTCACTCTTTTCTCTCTCCCCGAAGCGCTCTCTCTAAAAGCTCTGCTCTTCGTGTCGGCCCCGGCCGAGGGGGGCGGGACTTGTGTAAAGCTTCTTTCGTGTCCCGCCCTCCGGCCGGTCTTCACTTTCCTTGCTGCTAAAGCCTGCCGCTTATTCCCTTATGTTCCCTGCTTGTTCTTCGGTGGATATCTGGAGTTAAAAGTTTGTGCCTGCCGCCGTAAGTCGCCGACCGGGAGCAACTCGGCTTAGCGACTTACGGCAGGGTTTAGGGCAAGCGAGCACGCACGCTATACAGGCACTCTCGCCGTGCGCACCCATCAGGGGTGAGAGTTCAGTGGAGAAAAGGCTTTTACAGTCGCACGAAAAACTTTCCTTTTCTGCCGAATCGAGCTTGTGCGGCATCGGACTCCGTGCGGTGAGTCCGGGAAGCCTGAGTCCCGCGTGGGCCGGGCTTCCTGCGCCGCGCTCCCTTAATTAACAAGACGCGTGCCGCAAGCAACGAGTGAAGACGAGCTTTTAGATAAACCCTTCTCTGTCGAGCTTTTATCGTGAAGATGATGGTGGATCTATAGTTTGCGCGGCCCGTCCCAACAGTCTAACTGACCGTGTCAGATTGATGATTCGGTCAAAACATACAGGTCAGTACCGCCTGCGGTAGGGGGCGGGTTATATCTAAGCTAGAGTCTGCCTTAAGTACGACCCGCCCGCTACCGCAGGCGGTACTGACCTATTCAAGTTGACAGCCGCGCGCGCGGCAGTGCAACCTCAGGGCTTTAACTCTTTACTTCGGGGCGTGGAATCGTTTGGGCGAGACGGTGGGTGAAGGCGCGGCGGTCAGAGAGGCCTCAGGCGGCTACGTTGAGCTGCTCAGGCGCAACCGCGACTTTCGCCGTCTCTGGCTGGGGCAGGTCGTGAGCCAGATGGGCGACTGGTTCAACACCATAGCCCTCTACACCATCGTGCTTGACCTCACCGGCTCCGGGCGCGCAGTGGGCCTCGTCCTCGTCGCGCGCTTTCTCCCGAGCGTCATAGTCGGCCCCGCGAGCGGAGTGCTCGCAGACCGCTTCAGCCGCCGCTCGATTATGATTATCTCGGACGTGCTGCGCGCACTGGTGGTGCTGGGGTTCCTGCTGGTAAAGAGCCGCGAGCAGCTCTGGCTCGTCTACGTGCTGACGGTCATGCAGCTTGTCTGCTCCACCTTCTTCGAGCCTGCGCGCACGGCCGCCATCCCATCCATAGTCGCGCCGCGAGACCTCGTCTCCGCCAACGCCATCTCTTCGGCCACGTGGTCTGCCATGCTCACGCTAGGCGCTGCCATAGGCGGCCTTATCACAGGCTGGGTGGGAACGAACGCCGCCTTTATACTGGACTCGCTGAGCTACGTGCTGTCGGCCGTGCTCATCATGACGGTGCGGCTGCCCAAGCGTGAGCCGCAGGCTAAGAAGAGGCTCACGCTGATGAGCGCGCTGGGCCTTTCGCAGACCTTGGAGGGCATGAGCTACGTCAAGCGCCGCCCGAGGGTCTTTGCGCTCCTGATGGTCAAGCCCGCGTGGGGATTGGGCGGAGGCATACTTGCGCTGCTGGCGGTCTTCGGTGAAAAAGTTTTTCCAGTTGGGCGCAGCACTGCCACGGGCATAGGCGTGCTCTATGCAGCGCGCGGCATAGGCACGGCCATAGGCCCCTTCGTCGCCAGAAGATTCAGCGGCGAGACGCGCTCGCAGATGCAGACCGCCATCGGAATCTCTTTTCTCATAGGCGGCATCTTCTACATAGCGTTCGCAGGCGCGACCAACTTCGCCTTCGCCCTCCTTGTGCTTGCCATAGCGCACACGGGCGGCAGTATTCTCTGGGTATATTCCACAGTCCTCTTGCAGCAGACGGTGGAGGACAGCTTTCGCGGGCGCGTCTTCGCGGCAGAGCTTGCGCTGCTCACGCTGACTATGGCCGTGTCTAACTACGCCACGGGCGAGCTGCTCGACCGTTATCAATTTTCGCCGCGCGCCGTCGCAGCGAGCTTTGGAATCTTCTTCCTTCTGCCGGGCATCATTTGGTTCTTCACCAAGCGGCTGTGGAACAGGGAGGACGTGAGCTTGAGTTGAGATTTTAACCGGGCGGAAAATTCTATGAAGATAAAAATCGGAGTCATGGGCTCGGCCGGAGACACCGTGCCGGAAGAGGCGCGTGATGAGTTAAGAGAGAAGGCCGAAGCGCTGGGCCGCGCCATAGCCGCGCATGACGTGTTGATTTTAACGGGCGCGACTACGGGCATCCCTTATGCTACAGGACAAGCGGCGAGGCGTGCGGGCGCTTTTCACATAGGCGTCTCTCCGGCAGAGAATTTAAGCAAGCACGTCGAAGACTATGAGCTTCCCGTGGACGCGTGCGACGCGATTATCTTCACGGGCTTCGGCCTCAAGGGGCGCAACGTGGTGCTCGTGCGCTCTTCCGACATAGTGCTTTTCATAGGCGGCTCTATCGGCTCGCTCAACGAGTTCACGATAGCGCACGACGAGGGGCGCGTCATAGGCTGTTTGACGAAGACGGGCGGCGTGGCCGACGAAGCCGAGAGATTGATGGAAATCTTCTCTAAGCAGACGCGCTCGGTAGTGCTGCACGGCGACGACCCCGTCCGTCTCGTCAACGCCTGCCTGGAAGCGCTTGAGCAGATGAAGGCGGATTGAGCCATGAGCGAGAGTGGTCAGGAAAACATCACGAGCGCGCTACGCGTGAGCGAAGAGCTTTCGGCTTCCGACTTTTTCAGCGCGGAGTGGGAGAGGGCGCAAGCCGCGAGGTTAACGCGCTACTGGTCGGGAGATGCAGCGCCGCCCGCGCGCCACGCGGAAGCGCGTCTCGTCTGGTCAAGCGAGGCCTTGCTGGTGCGATTCATTTGTCGTCAGGAAGAGCCTCTGGTCGTAAGCGACGCGCCGGAGACGCGGGAGAAGACCTTGGGGCTCTGGGAGCGGGACGTGTGCGAAATCTTCGTCGCGCCGGACACAAGCGAGCCCGAGCATTATTTCGAGTTCGAGGCCGCGCCGACAGGCGAGTGGATTGACCTTGAGATTAGATGTCGCGGCGCGGAGCGCGAGACCGCTTGGGATTACCGCTCGAACATGACGGCTGCGGCACGAGTCGAGGAGGGACGAATCCTGATTGGCATGCGCGTGCCCTGGGAGGCATTCGGCCGCAGACCTCAGGCCGGAGAAGTGTGGCGCGCGAACCTCTTCCGCTGTGTCGGAAGCGGAGCGAGCAGAGGATACCTCGCGTGGCAGCCGACCCGCACCCCGCGCCCAAACTTCCACGTCCCGGAGGCCTTCGGCTGGCTCAGGTTCGACTGAAAGAGAATTAACAGGGATGTACAGGATAAAAGAGAAAGTATTGCTTCTTCTTTATCCTGTATATCCTGTCCATCCCTGTTAATTTCCTTCTTTATTCGAGCAGTGCCGTGTAGCGAGCGCGGTCTTCGGGGCTCGTCTCCGTGATGCGTACGCCTACTAGATAGCCTTTGTCGGCCTTCCCCTCTTCCAGCTTCTCGTAGCGCGCGGCCACGCCGTAAATGACAATCGGCTCGCTCTCGTCCTCTATGAGAAGCTCAAGCGTGCGGTCTTCGCCCATGAGGTAGATGTTGTTGATGCGTATGGAGGGGAGAATCAGCGCCAGGCCCGACGCGCTTATGTCGCGCGTGTAGCCGTAGAGCGCGTCGCCGTCTGCGGTAGAGACGCGAGCGGGGCGTGCGGCCTTCACGGGAGAGACCCTGACGCTCAGGCGCAGTTTCCGGCGCGGTGCGCGCCGCCGATTGCCCAGATACTCTCTGAAGCGCGAGGCGATGGAACGTATCAGTTCAGCCATAGCTCAGGGCTTACCGGCGGGCGCGACCAACTCTATGGTCTCGCTGCCGCCTGCCGTGAGTGTAACAGACTTTGCGCCGCCTGAGCGCGCCTTGATGAAAGCTTCGTTAACAAAGCGCAGGTTCTCGCCCTCTCCGAGCAGAATCAGTAGATAAGAGCCGGGCGCGGCTGTGATTTTGAAAGTTCCGTCCGCGCCCGTGGCCGCAGGTAGAAAGGCCGCGCCCGAGCGCCAGCGCGCAGGGTCTGACGGGACGAGCATCAGGACGGAGCCCCGCACGGGCTTTGAGTCTGCGGCCGAGACCACGCGGCCCTGAAGCGTCGCCACGTCTGACGAAATCGTGATGCGAACGTTCTCAACGCTTGAGCCCGAGCCGATTCTTATAGGCTCGCTCATCAGGTCTGTGCCGCCAACCGTGATGGATTTAACGTAGAACTTGTCGCTCAGCTGATTCACGGAGACGTAGAACTCGCCGGACGGAACCTTATCTATGATGAAGTTGCCGTCCTGCTGCACGTAGCCGGAGATGTCAGACCCCATGACGCTGCCGTCGCCGCGTGGAGAAAGAGAGATGCTCATGCCGTCCTGTATGGGCCGCTTGTCGCCACCCTCGACCACGACCGTGCCGCGCACGCGCCCGCCTTCCCCAAGCTCAAGGACTATGCCCGAGAGGTCTGAGCCTGAGACGTTCACGTCCTGCTGGCGCGGCACAAGACCGGGCCGCTTCGGCACCGGCGGAGCCGCCTCGCGCCCTTCCGCTCGCGCCTCTGCCGCAGCCGTCATGGCCTGTCGCATCTCCTCTTCGTCCTCTTCGCTGCTGCCCGGGTCTGCCTTAATCACGTAGGTTCCGTCCGGGACATTGGTGAAGGAGAAGTGCCCCTGCTCGTCCGTCGTGGTGCTCTGGCCTGCGTCCATGAAGGGCAGCGTGACCGCTTCCGACTTGCTTTGAATAGAGACACGCGCTCGTATGGGCAGCTTGGACTGGCGGGCCATAACCGTGCCCGATATTGTATAGAGGGCTCTTTCTATGAGCGTGATGTTTATCTCGGTCGCCTCCTGCCCGCCTTCTACCTTGACGCTCGTGGCCTGCTTGAGGCTCGTCTCGTTCTTGTAGTAGCTGACGCTGAAGTTAGAGCTGCCCGTGAGCCCCATCATCGCGTACTCTTCGCGCATGTCGTCGCGCGTGTTGGTCTCGGACGCGCCCACCACGTACTCTCCGGGTGGCAGTCCCGCTATGCGATAGACTCCCCTGTCATCCGTCCTCAGGCTCAACATGCTGTAGGGGGAAAAGCCCGTGATGAATCGAATCAGGCGGTTATCCTTCTTACGCAGGATGATTATCTGTGCGCTCGTGGCAGGGTCGCCGTCCTGATAGGTGACGCGGCCCGTGACGACGCCTCCGCGACGGGCGCGAATCTGCACGTCAACTTTATTGGTGCCGTTGACCGTAACCTCGTCGAACTCCTTCCTGACGGCGATGATGGCGGCCCTCTGATCCATTCCCTCTTCCAGCTCAATACTGCTGATGGGTGTGATGAGGCCGGGCGCTTCCACCATGACGAAGTACGAGCCAGCGCCCACGTCCTTAACATTGAACTCTCCGCGCTCGTTGGTGACGCCTCCCTTCTCCATGCTGCCGCCTCCGTCCGACTTGAGAAGCAGTATGCGTGCGCGCCTGACGGGGCGGTTCGTGTCGTCGTAGATGACACGCCCGCGCACCACGGACTTCGAGGGCGCTTCAGGAGTCGGCTGCGGCTTCTCCTGCTGCTCGGTCGTGACATCGGTCTGAGCCGTGGTGGTAGTCGTAGTCTTAGTGTCGGCGTCCTGAGCGTGCGCAAGGGATGCCGCGATGAAGAGGAAGAGGATAAAGAAGATGCTCGCGCGTGATGCAGCTTTGAGATGTTGCATGATTAGCCTTTAAAGTCTTGAGCTCACTTCTTAGGCACGTAGGGCTTTCCGCCCGTGTCCGCCTTCTTGATGCCGCTCGGGTCCATGTAGAAGGATTGCATGCCCGTGCGGCCATAGACCGCAGGCTCCGCCCCGGCCGTGTAGCTCTTCCTGTCGGCCGAGAGCGTGACGCGGAAGTTATAGCCTGTTGATTGAGACGAGAGCACGTCCTCGGGGAGCAGCTGTTCCTTCACGAGCGTCTGTAGGTCTGCGAACACGCCGTTGTGTTGCAGGCTGTAGACCAGCTGCTTCTGCGCTATGTTCATCAGCATGTTCTGCGCGTCCTGCTCGTGCGTCTCTATGCGCAGCTTGAAGAAGTACTTGTTGCCGTCCCGCTTGGCCGCCTGCTCGACCTGCTCGTTGAAGATGACTATCCAGTTGCCGGACACCTTTCTGAGCTGAAGCTCAATGGGAGGGTCTGAGGGGGTGTCGCTCATGAGCTTGACGAAGACGGAGGCTCGCTCTCCGCTAATCTGCTCGCCCACGAGCTGAACCTTGTCGGCGTCCGTGGCCATGCCCTCGAAATCGCGCCGCAGGTCTTCAAGCTCCGTGGCGCTCAGGTTCTCGACCGCCGGACGGAGCGCCGTCGCCAGAAGCGCCTCACGAAACCGCTTCTCGCTGAGGGCCTTGTAGAAGCTGCGAACGGCGTCGGACGGCGTCGAGGCGGCTGCGGCGGCGTTACCTGAGCTTTGCGCCCGCGCCTCGGAAGGCCTGAGCGAGCCCGTCGCCAGCAGAAAGGCCGCAAGGAGCATGAAAAAGTGGCTGTAGGCTTTTGTAAATCTGAGCTTGAGCATCGGATGAATCTTCCTCGGATGAAAAATGAGGCGCGCCCAACCTTGTAAATCGGCTTGGAGGAGCGCGCCTCAAGAATAATAGAAGCAGCTAAGGCTGTAAACGTTGGCCGCCTCTAGGTGTCTCTGAACGAGCGGGGCGAGACAGGCGGCGCAGGCGGCGCTCCTGCTCCCGGCCTGCCCGAAAGCAGCCACTCGCGCCCGACTACGTAGAGAAGCACCGTCAGGATGATGAACGGAATCATCCCCAGCACGTCCGACCAGCCGCCGTACCCTGCGTCGAAGAGCGGGTTATGCGTCGTAGACCATTCTTCCCATCCCCTGAGACGCGCCGCGACCGAGTCGCTCAGGTTAAGGAAGGCGTAGACCACGCCCGCCAGTGTCGCGCCCGCTATGTAGCCCGAAGCCAGCAGCACGCCCTGGCTCTTGTCGCCTTCGGCAACCAGCTCCTCCTCCGTCATCTTCTTGTTGGCGAACTTGCGCCGCAGGTACTTGTCAACGGCCCACCTGACCATGCCGCCCACGAAAATCGGTGTTGACACGGAGATGGGCAGGTACACGCCGACGGCGAAGGCCAATGACGGGATGCCCGAAAGCTCAAGCACAATGGCTATGAAGACGCCCAGGAGCACGAGTCCCCAAGGCAGCTCGCGGCTCAGGATGCCCTTGATGATGTAGGACATGAGCGTCGCCTTAGGCGCTGTGAACTTCTGCACGGTAGAGCCGTCCGCGCGCTTGTCGTAGACGCCGTTGATGCCGGGGTCTGCCAGATAAACCGGCACGCCCTGGTCGTTGACAAGGTAACGACCCGCAGGGCCGTTCTCTGGCGTCGTCTTGTGCCAGACGTTATAGGTGTTGGTGTCGCCTGCAGCCTGCGAGCCTTCCAGCCTCTCGCGCTTGGGCGAGCCGCCGCTCATCTCGTACTCCGCCTGGTTGGCGCGGAAGTCCGGCGCGAAGGTGAAGTCCTTGTTGTTGGCTATGGGGACGTAGACCGTGCCCGACTGGTTAAGCTGAAGGAGTATAGGCCCGAGCACGAGCGCCGAGACGAGCGCGCCCACCAGAATCGCAACCTGCTGGTACTTAGGGGTCGCTCCGACGAGAAAGCCCGTCTTCAAGTCCTGCGAGGTCGTGCCGCCGTTCGAGGCTGCGATACAGACAATCGCGCCTATGGAGAGCGCCGTCACGTAATAGGGCGGCGTTGTCCAGCCTATGATGAGAAAGACCAGGCTCGTCAAGAGCAGCGTCGCCACGGTCATGCCCGAAATCGGATTCGAGCTTGAGCCGACTTCACCCGTCAGGCGCGACGACACCGTGACGAAGAGGAACCCGAAGGCTATGATGAGCAGCGCGCCCAGAGGATTCCATTGCAGGTTAAGAGAGCGGCTCATCATGATGGCAATGAGCAGGACCACTATGCCGCCTATGACGAAGCGCATGGAGAGATCCTGATCCGTGCGCGGCGCGTTCTCGGATTCGCTCTGCCGCCCGCGTAAATCGCTCAGGCCTCCCTTGAGTCCCTGCCAGATGATAGGCAGAGAGCGCACGAGGCTGATGATGCCGCCCGCTGCTACAGCGCCCGCGCCTATGTAAAGGATGTAGGTCTTCTGAATCTGCGACACGCTCATAGCGCTAATCAGGTGAGCGGTCTCTGGCGCGAGCGGAGTGGTCAGCCCGCCTCCGAAATACTTAATCGCGGGAATCAGCACGAGGTATGCGAGCACGCCGCCGCCGACCATGATGGAGGCTATGCGCGGGCCTATGATGTAGCCTACGCCAAGGAGCGCGGGGTTGTTCTCAAGCGAGACGGAGCCGCCCGTAAAAGGCGGGCCGAACTCTTTGGTCGGATACTCCTTCCACGTCTTGAAGACCTGCATCAGGCCGTAGTAGAGAAAGCCCAGGCTGAAGCCCGCGATGATGGTCTTGCCGCCCGTCTGCGCCGCTTCCTGCGTCTCAACTCCCAGCTCTTCGCGGGCGTGAATCGCGGCCGCTCTTGATTCGGCGCTCGCCCCCGCCTTGAGCACTTCCGCGCAGGCCGTGCCTTCCGGGTACTTGAGTATCCCGTGCTGCTGCACTATGAGAGCGCGTCTTAAGGGAATCATCATCAGGATGCCGAGGAGCCCGCCTAGCACCGCCACCAGCATGACGCGCGTGAACTCAAGGTCGAATCCCAGAATCATGATGGCGGGCATGGTGACGCCTATGCCGAAGGCTATACTTTCGCCCGCAGAGCCCGCCGTCTGCACTATGTTGTTCTCAAGGATGGTCGCGTCCCTGAGGCCCATCTTCGAGAGCACGCGAAAGAGCGTGATGGAGATAACGGCCACGGGAATTGAAGCGCTGACGGTCAGGCCGACCTTCAGCACCAGGTAGAGCGAGGACGCGCCGAAGATGACTCCGAGCAGCGTGCCTATGATGAGAGGCAGCGGCGTCAGCTCTCTGAGTCGCACATTGGCAGGGATATAGGGCCTGAACGTAGCGGCCAAAGGATTTTCCGGCTTTGCCCCGACCATATCCGGGTACTCGTTAGTGGGCTTAGTAATCTCGACGACTCCACCTGACATGGGAATCACCTCCGACAGTTTTTCTAAATGCGGGGAGTGCTAAGGGATTTGCAGCGCTACTTTACCGCGCAAGGGCAAGCATACGCAAGCATGCAATTAACACGGTCTCTTTTACCTTCATCTTTCTGCTAGTCTATAATCCTCGGATGCACAAGTTGATGCTCGCAGTGCTGCTCGTCGCAGCATTTTCAGTCCCGCCTGCTTTGAAAGTAGACGCGAGTGCGCCGCTTTCCGCCTCTTTAGCAGTGCCCGCGCCGGAAGAGGTGCTGGGCTTTCGTCCGGGCGAAGACAAAAAGCTGGCAAGCTGGAATCAGGTAGTGGACTACTTCCGGAAGCTCTCTGCCGCGTCGGAGCGCGTGAGGTTCGAGACCCTCGGCAAGACCAGCATGGGAGCGCCCTTTGTCGTCGCCACCATCAGCGCGCCAGAGAACCTTGCGCGCCTCGAAGAGTACAAGAGGATTCAGCAGAGGCTCGCAGACCCGCGCCTGCTCGGAGCAAACCCAGAGCGCGAGGCCGCACGCCTCATAGCTCGCGGCAAGACGATTGTCCTCATCACCTGCGGCATACACTCAACTGAAGTCGGCTCTTATCTTTCGAGCATGCTGATAGCGCACCGCCTAGCTTCTTCCAACGAGCCTGCGATTCGTGAAATCCTGCGCGACACGATTATCCTGCTCGTCCCGTCGCTCAACCCGGACGGCGTTGACATAGTAAAGAACTGGTATGACAAAACTCTCGGCACTCGCTTTGAAGGCACAGACCCGCCGGAGCTTTATCACAAGTACACGGGCCACGATAACAACCGCGACTGGTACGCCTTCACTCAGGTAGAGACGCAGCTTACGGTTGATAAGATTCACAACGTCTGGCACCCGCAGATTGTCCACGACATACACCAGCAGGGCGCATACGGCCCCAGGCTCTTCCTGCCGCCCTACATGCAGCCCGTCGAGCCGAATGTGCCGAAGCAGATTGTCGAAGGCTACACGGAACTGGGCCTCGCGATGAAAGACGAGCTGAGCCAGGCTGGTCTGATAGGCATAACGTGGGACTCCACCTACGACGCGTGGACGCCCGCGCGAGCCTACTCTCATTATCACGGCGGCGTGCGCATCCTCTCCGAGACGGCTTCGGCCAGGATTGCGACGCCCATCAATGTTCGCGCGGACGAGCTACGCCCGGGGTTAGGCTACGACGCGCGCAAACGCTCCGCCAATTATCCTGCTCCGTGGCCGGGCGGCGAGTGGCGCTTGCGAGACATCACAAATTACATGACGAGCGCAGCCTTCTCTCTACTCAGCCACGCGGCTAAGAACAGGCAGAGATGGCTCAGCCGCTTTTACGAGATAGGCCGGGAGGCCGTGCGCCCCAGAAAGAATGGCGAGCTGTTCGGCTTTCTTATCGACAGCGGAAGCGCTCCTAACCGCGAGCGGCTGTTCCGTATTCTTGAGCGCGGCGGCGTAGAGGTTGAGCATACAAGGCGCGGCGCTCTGGTACGCATGGCGCAGCCGTATGGCGGTTTCGCCAAGGCGCTGCTTGAGACTCAGAAATATCCTGACCTGCGCGACGCCGAAGGGCACCCCGTCTCGCCCTACGACGTGACCGCGCACACGCTCTCGCTTCTGATGGGCGTTGAGGCCACGCCTGTCTATGCTCCCTTCAGGTACAGCGCTTCGCGCTTCAACGAGACGAGCGGCGGCGGCGACCCGAGACGAATCAACCGGCTGGCTCTATACAAGTCTCACGTCCCTTCCATGGACGAGGGCTGGACGCGCTGGGTGCTGGAACGGGAGATTTATAAGGGCAGCCGATTTTCGCCCTCGTCTCTCGAAGACGCGGAGCTTCGTGCCGGAAACCTGCGGGCGAAATACGACACCATAATCATTCCTGACCAGTCGCCCGCAGCTATCATGGAAGGCTACCGAGAGGGCCGTATGCCCAAGGAGCTGACGGGCGGAATAGGAGCGGAAGGCGTTAAGGCGCTCAGGGAGTTTGTAGAGGCTGGCGGCACGCTCGTCTGCCTGAATCGAGCTTCCGACTTTGCCATAGAGCAGCTACGGCTTCCCGTGCGCGATGTCACGAATGGACTGAAGCGCACGGAGTTTTATGCGCCCGGCTCTATCTTAAGAACAGAGCTTGACATGCGTAATCCATTGACCGAAGGAATGGGGCCTGAGTCGGTCGCGTGGGTAGAGGGCTCGCCCGTCTTTGAAATCAGTGATGAAAAAGAGGCGGCTCGCGTGCGAGTGGTCGCGCGTTATCCAGCAGGCTCAGACCCGCTGCTCTCGGGCTGGCTGCTCGGAGCCGAGCGCATGCGCGGGCGCGCGGCGCTCCTTGAGGTCTCTGAGGGGCGCGGGCGAGTCATTCTCTTCGGCTTCCGCCCGCAGTACAGGGGGCAGTCTCTGGCGACCTACCCGCTCTTCTTCAACGCCCTTATCCCACGCGAGCAGGGGCGCTGATGACAAGCAGGTCAGTACCGCCTGCGGTAGCGGGCGGGTCTCAA
>DATELK010000215.1:0-5095 GCA_035276685.1 Pyrinomonadaceae bacterium
CCGAAAAGCAAGTCAGAAGGCAGAGTGCAGAATGATGAATGAAGAGCAGAATTGTCTTTAATTCATCATTCTGCACTCTGCCTTCTGACTTGCTTTTTCATTATTTCCTCTTAACTTCTGCAAAATTTTTTGAGGGGTGCCGTCCACAGAGGCAACGAGCGGCGACCTTTGTTTTCAGTTCCTTCTTGCCCGCTCGATTTGCAAACCGAAAACGTTTTGCGCTTTTTTTGAGGCATGTACGACGGAAGCGTTCGCGCCTCGCGAGATACCTCTATTTATTGAGAAAAGCGCGAAAAAGTGTGTAGGGCGGATGTCGGAAATGTTTTGCCTGAGGGGCTGCCAGCGCTCTTTGTCAATCGAAAGCAGTATGCGAAACCGCTTGGTTTACTTTATAATCACGCCCGCATGACCAAGCCTTTTGCGAAACTAGACGGCGTTCTGGAAGATTGCGTCTCGGACATGGACGCGCTCTACGCGCGCTCGTTCGAGGCCGCACCGAATTACGGCGTTCCCCTCGAAGACTGGAGAGCGGTGCTGCGCGGGGCTGTAGAGAAGTATCTGGTAGACCACGAGAACGGCAACGCGCCGACGGCCACAGAGGTGCGCACCTTTCTGAGCGAGCTTCAGGCGCAAGACCTTTACCTGGCGATGGGATGTGCGCGCGGCAACGAGCATGCGTGGTGGGAGTTCGACCAATCCTACCGCCGCTACATAGAGCGCATAGCGCGTCATCTGGCCAGCGTAGAGCTGGACGCGGAAGAGGTTATAGACTCCGTTTACGTAGAGCTTTACGGCACGCGCGTAGTCGAGAACACCCGGCTCTCTAAGTTCGCCACCTACACGGGGCGCGGCACCTTGCGAGGCTGGCTGCGGACGGTCGTCTGGCACGCAGTGATTGACATGCACCGCGCACGGCACGACGAAATCTCTATTGACGACTGGTCGGAGAGCGGGGGCGAGACGCAGGACAGGCCCGGCTGGCGGGCCGAGGCGCGGGGCGGCGAAAGCGCTATGGTGGATAGAATCGCGCGCGAGCGCTACAAGGAAGCGACCCTTGAAGCCTTGAACACTTCTCTCGCCACGCTCGACGACCACGAGAAGCTGTTGCTCCTGTACTACCACGTGGAAGGATTGAAGCTGCGCGAGATAGCGCGGCTGGTGGAAGAGCCGCAGTCGCCTTTGCGCCGGTGGTTTCAGCGACAGTCCAAGCGCCGCACGGCTGCGCCGGAGGCCAGGGTACACGAGTCAACCATCATGCGCTGGCTGGAGAAGGTTTACGGTAAGGTTCTCGCACGCTTTCGAGAAGAGCTGGAAGAAAAGGGCGGCCTGACGCCCGAAGAGATAGATATTTGTCTGGGGATGGCGACCGAAGATTTAGCTGCGGAGGACGTGCGTCGCCACCTGCTGGATGCGGGAAACGAGAATTTGAGCAAAGGCTAGAAACAATAATCGTCCAAAAGGGCAAGGAGGCGGAAGGAGCCAGAAGCTGTGCCGCGACCGAAGAACAACAGAGAGACAGAGGGCATACGCCTTATGATTCACCAGCACTTGCAGCGCAGCGCGATGGTGGCACCGCCCGTCATAGCAGGCGTGCATCTGGACGAAGACGCCCTTTCGGCTTTCGTTGAAGGAAGATTGACCGAAACCGAGTCCGCGCCCGTCATACAGCACCTCGTAGGCTGTGCCTTCTGTCGGCGCGCAACCGCAGAGCTTGTGAGGCTGGAATCCGAGATAGGCCCGGCTGAAACCGCTACGCCTGCGAGCGAGCAGGCGGAGCCGGGACGCATACGAAGCCTGCTTGATAGCCTTGCCTCGCGCGTGCTCCCGCAATCAGAAGGCGACGCCGTCTTTGCCTATCACGCTCCCGCAGAAGACTTCAAGCCGAAGACGGAAACCAAGGAAGACGACGAAGACGCAGCGGAAGGCGAAGAGAAGCAGGACGCAGGATAGTTAGTTAAATGCTTCAAGCCCCTGTTAAGGGGCGGAATAACAGTAGCCCATGACGTAAGTCGTGGGACACACGTTGCAATAGAAGGTAAGCCCCGAGAGGGGCGACATAAGCTAACATTTATTATGTCGCCCCTCACGGGGCTTATTGATTCTTCGTTCGGCTTATTCCCACGGCTTCGCGCCGTGGGCTACTCATATTCCGCCCCTTAACAGGGGCTCCCGAACTGTTAAATCATGCTATGGCTTCTTCTTCGGATTCGGGGGCGGGGACAAAGCGTATGCGGCGGATGCGGCGGCGGTCTACGCGCTCGACGGTGAAGCGCGCTCCCTCGTACTCTACCTCTTCGCCGGGACGAAGGAGACGGCCCGCCTGGGCCAGCATGAAGCCCGCGAGCGTGGTATAGCCAGCCTCTTCAGGCAGTTTCAGGTTAAGCTGGCGGTTGGCGTCGCGCACGGCCAGCATGCCGTCCAGAATGTAAGCGCCGTTCTCTTCCACAATCTGGGCGCGCACCTCTTCGTCGTACTCGTCGTTAATCTCGCCCACTATCTCTTCCAGCAGGTCTTCCATCGTCACTATGCCTTCAATGCCGCCGTGTTCGTCTATGACAAAGGCGAGGTGTGTCTGCGCCGACTGCATCTGGGCCAGCACGCCGCCTAAGCGAGCCGTAGCAGGAATAAACATGGGCGGGTGAAGGTGCTTATCAACCTGAAACTCGCTCGCGGGCTGACGCATGCACTGCATCAGGTCTTTCATAAAAAGCACGCCCTGTATGTTGTCGAGCCGCTCCGCATAGACGGGCAGGCGCGAGTAGCCAGACTCGCAGAAAGCCTTCTCCGCCTCTTCGAGCGTGGCCGTTGCGGGCAGCGCGGCGACGTTCATCCTAGGCACCATTGCCTCTCGCACCTCGGCCTCTGCAAAGTCGAAGACGCGGTTAATCAGTAGCCGCTCGCTCTCTTCCAGCATGCCGCTCTGCTGCGAGGTGTTGACCAGTTGTCGTATCTCATCCTCCGTGTAGATTGAGCCGTGGCCGCCAGTGTATTTCAGACCTATGAGGCCGACCGTGCGAGCGCTGGCCCAGTCGAGCGCCCAGATGAAGGGGCGAAACACCTTGTAGAAAATCTGCATCGGGAGCGCAGTCCAGAGCGCCACCTTTTCTGCACGCTCAAGGCCCAGAAGCTTCGGAGCCTGTTCGCCAAGCACTATGTGCAGCGAGGTGATGATGCCGAAGGCTATGATGAAAGAGATGGTGTGAAGAAGCGCGTCGGAGACGCGGCCCGCGAGCGGCCCTTCCAGTATGTGAGCGACGGCGGGCTCGCCTATCCAGCCCAGTGCGAGCGAGGCCAGAGTGATGCCAAGCTGCGCCGCCGACAGATAGGCGTTCATGTTATTAAGAAGGCCCATGAGCCTTTTCGCAGAGCCGCTGCCGGTTGAGACGAGCGTCTCTATGCGCGAGCGGCGGACGCTGACGAGCGCGAATTCCGCCGCGACGAAAAAGCCGTTGGCGAAGACCAGCAGTAGGACGCCTACCAGATTCAGAACGATGTACATATACAAAAAGAGTCCCGGCGCGAAGAGATTGCAACTCACAGGGGGACTGCCGTTTCCGTCTTCAGTTAATTATTCCGCTATAGCTTAAACTGCCCGGCGCGCAAGCACAACTCTACCCGCGAATCAAGATTGAATCTGCTCGTGCAGCAGGCGACAGAACTCCACTATGCGATTCTCCGCCCAGAAGCGGTCTTCCGCTAAGGTGTCGGCCGCGACAAAGCCTACGTGGCCGCCGCTCTTCGGCGCGAGAAAAATTATGTGCGGGTTGTCTTCGATTGCGGCGCGTCGAAGCGGCTCGAATGGAATGAAGGGGTCGTCTTCGGCGTGTATGATGAGCGTGGGCTTGTCGATAGAGCGCAAGAGCGGCAGCGAGCTTGTCCGCGCATAGTAATCGTCAGCGTTCTTGAAGCCTCCGTGCTGGGCGGTGAAGCGCTCGTCAAAGTCTCGTATGGTACGCACGCGCCGCAAGTCCCGTATGTCGTAAAGCTCCGGGAAGAGCTTCTTCTTACGGCGCATGCGAGAGTGCAGGCTGCGCATGAAGCTCTTCTGGTAAATCCAGTTCGAGCGGCGCTCAATCGTGTCGGCCGCTGCAAAGAGGTCTACGGAAGGCGAGATGGCCGAGATGCCTTTAAGCTCGTCGGGAAGACTTGCGGCCTCTTCGCCCGCGAGCCTGAGCGACATGTTGCCGCTCATGGAAAATCCCACCAGATAGATTTCCTTAAACCCGTCCGCCTCAACCAGCTCACGTATGACGAAGCGTATGTCGCCCGTCAGGCCGCTGTGATAGATGGTTGGGGTCAGGTGCTCTGTCTGCCCGCAGGTGCGCAGGTTCAGGCGCACGACGTTGAAGCCTGCGCGGAAAGCCTTGTCGGCGGTGCCGAGTATGTAGATGGATTCCGTGGAGCCTTCGAGTCCGTGCAGGAGCAGCATGGTGGGAGAGTCCTGTTTACGCTCCTGCCAGCGATAGTGGGCCAGCACCTGCACGCCCTGCTCCACCTCGAAGAGCCGCGCATGGTCGCGCGCCTGCCACCTGAGCTTTCGTCGGCGCGGCCACGCGTATGCGGCCAGAGTCTGCGCGTGCCCGCTCGTGAATAATGGATGAGGGACGAAGGGCTTCTCCGACAGGGCGCGTCGCACGGGCTCAAGGCGCTCGCGCACAGAGCCCGTCACACCGTCCCTGGCCGAGACCGCTTGAACTAAGGTTTCCGTCCCCTCACTCATCTCGCCGAAAAATTTACAGCCACGTTAGCCGCTCTGTCCAGACTTTTGCTTTTTACATGAGTCGCGTGGGCTCGCCCGGCGGCGGGTCTCCGGCGGGAGGCGGGCTGTCCGGCTCGCGCACAGGAGCGGCGGGCGACGGGTCTGTGTCGGGCGGAAGCGGCAGCGGCTCCGGCTCCGGCTCAGATGGGTCTGGTTGAATAGGGTCTTGCGGGCGCGTTGGCGGAAGCTCAGGGTCGCCCGGCTGCGGCAAAGGCTCTTCGGGTTGCGGCGGGTCTGTGTTCGGATTACGAGTCATGAAATTATAGCCCCTTAATCAGGAAATGCGTTTTCAGTCTTTGTCAGTTCGCTCAAGGTCTGCGACGACGAAGCGAATCA
>DATELK010000216.1:0-33101 GCA_035276685.1 Pyrinomonadaceae bacterium
CAGCCAGAAGCGCTCCCAGAAGCGCGAACGGCAGCGCAAAGAGCGTGTGCTCTATCTTAATCATCTCAAGCGTCGTGCGTATGTTTCGTGCGACCGATTGCATCTGTGTGAAAAGTAAGCTGCTCCTAAACGGGAAGCATAGCCTCCGACGAAGTGAAAGGCAAAAGCCGAGCCAACCCCGACGCGCTCGAAAAGCGGCGCTTTCGTCTTCGCGGGCTTTGCAAATCGCCATTTCAACACGCGGCCCGCTTGCACTCTGCCAACTAAACAGCGCGGCCCAGAGTCATAGCTCACAGGCGACGAGCGGAAGATTCTAGCCCGCTCGCGCGTCGCTTGTCACTCGCTGCCTCTGCCCTGATAGGAGCGCCTGAGCTTCGATGCTAGAATGCCGCCATGTTGCTTAAGATTTAATCGTGGGACGGGGTTTTCGCGGGCGATGGATTTAAGGGAGATAGAGAAGCTGCTGCGCGCTTACAGGGGCGGCGAGCTGGATGAAACGGAAGCTGCGCGGCTCATCAACGAGCTGCATTACGAGGACATAGGCTATGCCCGCGTAGACCACGCGCGAGCGCACCGTCAGGGCTTTCCGGAAGTCGTCTTCGGCGCGGGCAAGACGCGGGAGCAAGTCCTAGGCATAGTCGAGCGGCTTGCGCGACGCTCTCCAAACATACTTGTGACGCGCACGGACGCAGACACCTTCGGCGAGGTGCGAAACATCGTCACCGATGCCGAGTGGCACGAGACGGCCCGTCTCATACGCATACAGCGCGACCGCACGGAGCTTGGCACGGGCCCCATAGCCGTAGTCACTGCGGGCACAAGCGACATTCCGGTGGCAGAGGAAGCTGCGCTGACGGCCGAAGCTATGGGCAACCGCGTGCAGAGAATCTGGGACGCGGGCGTCGCGGGCATACACAGAATCCTCTCGGAGCGAGAGCTGCTGAGGCGTGCGCGCGTGCTCGTAGTCGTGGCAGGGATGGAAGGCGCGCTGCCTTCCGTAGTAGGTGGCCTGGTGAGCGTGCCGGTCGTAGCGGTTCCTACGAGCATAGGCTACGGCGCTTCGTTCGGAGGCGTGGCGGCGCTTCTGGGGATGCTCAACTCCTGCTCTTCGAACGTGACGGTCGTCAACATAGACAACGGCTTCGGCGCGGGCTTCGTAGCCGCCCTGATTAATCGCAGGTGGGAAGAGCCCGCCGAAGAGAGAGAGGCAATAGACGCCGCTCAAACAAGCGCTATATGAAAAAGAGCCCAAGCCCTCGCCGCCGGAAGCCAGCGCGCAACAAACTGAGCGCATCACTGCTCTTGCTGGTCTTACTTCTCACGTCGCTCGCGCCTTTCCTCTCAGGCTGCGGCGCGCGTCGCAAGCCTAACCTTGAGCGCATCTTCGCGGCCGCCAGACAGCAGACGGGAAAGCGGCCCGTGATTGTCATTCCGGGCATACTCGGCACAGAGCTTATCAATTCCGAGACGGGCGAGAAGGTCTGGCCCTCTATTTTTCGTTCCTCCGACGACGGGCTTGAGCTTCCACTTCGCGGCGACATAACGGAGAGCCGCGACAAGCTTGTCCCGAAGAAGATAATCACTACGCTAAGGCTCTCGCGCCTGGTGCCTGAAGTCTACATCTATCACAACCTGCTGGGCGCTCTGAAAAATTACGGCGGCTACAGGGAAGGCGACTGGGACAACCCCGCAACGGACGGCGACCGCGATACGTTTTATGTCTTCGCCTACGACTGGCGGCGCGACAACGTGGAGACGGCAAGGCTGCTCGTGCGGCGCATAGAAGAGTTAAAGCGAAGGCTGGGGCGCGCAGACCTCCGCTTCAACATCATAGCCCATTCTATGGGAGGTCTTATCGCGCGTTATGCCGCGAGGTACGGCGACGCGGATTTGCCGGCGGACGGTGCGCCATTGAAGCCTACGTGGGCGGGCGCATCCGGCATCAGCAAGATTTTCATGTTCGGTACGCCGAACGAAGGCTCTGCGGACGCCTTCGCCACGCTGCTCGAAGGCTACTCTCTGACGGAAGGCCTGCGGCGGAGGCTCTACCTGCTGAACACGCTCTCTCGCGAAGCGGCCATCACCGTGCCCTCCATCTTTCAGCTATTGCCGCACGGCGAGACGGCCCGCTTTCTGGACGAGAACCTTCAGCCCATTAAGCTTGATATTTATGACCCCGAAGTGTGGCGGCGCTACAACTGGTCTCCTTACGCGGACGAAGATTTCCGCAGGCGCTTCGCGCAGGGCGATGAGAAGTACGCTCGCTCGAAACGCGGTCAGGCGGGAGAGGATTTGGAAGCCTACTTCCGAGCGGTGCTCAATCGTGCGCGCCGCTTTCACGAAGCGCTCGACGTTGAGGCGGAAGGAGAAACGCCCGTCGCGCTCTTTGCCTTCGGCGGAGACTGCGAAGAGACGCTGAACGCGCCCGTCATCCTGCGCGACGAGAAGCGCAACCGTTGGGTGACGCTGACAGAGCCGCGCTCTTACAAGACAAGCACGGGGCGTCGCGTGACGGAAAAAGAGGTGACGCTGGCCATGTATTCGCCCGGCGACGGTCGCGTCACGCGACGCTCGCTGCTGGCGGAGACGCTCGCCTCGGGCCGCCCCACGGGCTCTCTCTTCAACGCGGGGCTTCCCATCAGCTACGCCGTCTTCTCCTGCGACCTGCACGGCGACATACAGAACAACCTGACCCTACAGGACAACGCCCTCACGGCACTCGTCAACGAAGCGACGAAGTAAAGCAGCTTTCAGTTTTAAGGATTGATGACGTTGTAGAGCTTGTCGGCCCAGTCGGAGTCCGTGGTTCTGAGGATGTTGTATTGCGCTATGGCAGAGTCGCGGTCGCCTATCTTGATGAAGGCGCGGCCAAGGTTGTAGCGTGCGCGCTCAAGTGAAGGGTCTATATTGACGGCCTGATTGAGAGCTTCCACGGCTTCGGTCGCGCGGTTCATCTCTATGTAAGTTTCGCCCATGTAGTTGTAGACACGCGCGTCCGTGGGCTTCAGCACCTTCAGCTGCTCAAAGGCCGCGAGCGCCTCCGCGTAGCGCTTCATGCGAAAGTACGCGAGCGCCAGTCTCTCGTAAGCGCTGGCGTGATCCGGCCTGAGGCTCACAGTCCGGCGCAACGACTGAATCTCGTCCTGCGTCTGGTTCAGCTTGCCGTAGGCGAGGGCCAGCGCGTAGTGGCTGTCGGCGTTGTATGGCTCAAGGCGAATCGCCTGACGATAAGCATCCACGGCATCCTTGAACTGGCCCAGTGCATAATAGCTCGCGCCCATGTTGCTGTAAGTGGCGGGCCACTCCGGCCTCAGGCGAATCACCTGCCTCGAAGCCCTGAGAGAGTCTGCGTGACGACCGAGCATCCCGTAGCAGAAGCCCGTTTGATACCACGCCTCGGCGTAGTCAGGGTCAGCGTCGGCGGCTTTTTCAAAGTAGGGAAGCGCACGCTGGTAGTCGTCGCGCGCCAGGAATCCAAGGCCCTGCATGTAGAAGCGCTCGGCGCTCGCGCGTTTGTTGCGGCGCGTGCCGGTCACAGTGTCCGCGAGCGTAATGAGCTGAGCGGGACGAAGCTGCGCTATGCGGTCTCCGGGGATGGCGAAGTTCAGGCTCTGTCCTTCGGAGACCTGAAGCGTGGCTACGCCTATCACCTGTCCCTGCATGTTGACGACGGGACTGCCGGAAGAGCCCGGCGAAATCGGCGCGGTGATTTGAATGATGCGGCCGAAGTTTGGAATGTCGCGCACGGCCGAGACTATGCCGTTTGAGACGGAGCCTTCCAATCCGAAGGGATTGCCTATGACTACGACAGACTCGCCTTCCTGCGGAGTGGTGCGTACTACTTCGAGAGGCTTGACCAATCCCTGCGGCACGTCCACCTGAAGGAGCGCTATGTCGCCCTCTCCGTCCACGGCCAGCACGCCTCGCACAGGATAGACGTTGCCGTTCGCCAGGTGAATCTCCGCGCGATAAGCGTTCTCTATGACGTGGCGATTCGTGATGACCCTGTCTGTGGAGACGAAGAAGCCGCTCCCGCGCGCCAGCTTCTCGCCGCGACTGTTAAAGGTCTCTATGGCGACGGCAGACGGCTTTATGCGCCTGACAAGCTCCGGCAGGCTCTCGCCTTGCGCCAGCGCAAGCGGAGCGAAAGCAAAGAGCATCAGGAATAAAGCTGTGAGCCTGAGACGCTTCATCATCTTCAGTCGCCGGGGATGAAAGTTACAGTCCCTTCAAAGGCTTCAAGGCGGCGGTTATAGCGAATCTCCCACTTGTCCAGTGTGCCAGCGCGGCCCCTGTAATCAATCTCGTATTTCCAGTAGCCGGGCCTCTCAGGCCTGCGGCTGAAAAGATAGTCGGGCCAGTAGGTAGTCTGCTGCGAGCGCTTCGCCCCTTCTATGACTTCCAAGTTCACGGGATACTGGATGACCCTGTCTTTTGATTCGCTGTATCCTATGAGCGTTGTAGCGAGACCCATGCAGGCCAGCGCGTCAAAGAGCGCGAACTCCTGCGCCCGCCCGTCGCCATTATAATCCCTGAGCCGCATAATGACAGGCACGCCTTCGCGCCCGCGCCGCGCATTCGTCACCGTGTAGTAGCCGTTATGGATTTTATACGGAATATCGAAAGAGTCTTCGTCATTTGAGTAGCCCTGCGTGACCTTGAGCGTGTTGATGACGCGCGAGGCTTTAGTGTCGACGAGCGAGACTCGCAACGGGCCGCTCCAGTAGTGGCCGCGCGTCTCTTCCGGGCAGGTGTATATCTCGTCCGGCACCTCGCGCGGGTTTCTCTTAGGATTCACCATCCAGAGTATGAGAGCGCGGTTTGGATGAAGCCTTGACTGAATGGCGCGCGTCTCTATGATGCGAGCGCCCGGCGGCAGCTCGTACTTCTGGCCCGGAGCTTCGGCCTGTAGAAAGAGCAGCAGGGCTAGAAGTGACAAGAGAGTTTTCATCTTCATACTATTCTGGATGAGCGCGGAGAGGCTTTTTGCTCTTAGTGGCCTGCGAGAGCGAGCGCCTGTATGCGGCCCACTATCTCGCTCAGGCTTACGTCCTCGGACTTCCTTGTGCGGCGCTCGAAAAGCTCCACCACTTCGTCCGTTATCTTCCTGCCGACGGTGATTCGGTAAGGGATGCCAATCAGGTCTGCGTCCTTGAACTTGACGCCCGCGCGCTCGTCCCTGTCGTCGAGCAGCACGTCGAGCCCCGCCAGTTGCAGAGACTTGTAGAGGCGCTCGCCTGCCTCGCGCAGCTCCTCCTGTTTCATGTTCGTTACCGTCACCACGCAGTCAAAAGGCGCGATTGTCTTGGGCCAGATGATGCCGTCCTCGTCGTGATGAAGCTCAATCGCGGAGGCGAGTATGCGCTCTATGCCTATGCCGTAGCTTCCCATGACGACCGGCACCTCCTTTCCTTCCTGATTGAGCACGGTGGCGTTCATGGACTCTGAATACTTCGTGCCGAGCTTGAAGATGTGGCCAATCTCAAGCGCCTTTGAGACTTCCAACACGCCGGTCTCGCACTGCGGGCAGCCTTCGCCCGACGCGACCACGCGCAGGTCTACCCACTGGTCTACGGGGATGTCGCGCGAGAGCGAGACGCCGCGCAGGTGAAAGTCGTCGCGGTTCGCGCCTGTAGTCATGTTGCGGCGGCCCCTGAGGGCGTTGTCGGCAAGGATGCGAACCTCCTGCCCCGAGTCGCGCGCCTTCTGCTTCGCGCCTACGCCGCCGAGGCTTCCGGGCTGCGCGCCCAAGAGGCCGAAAATTTCTTCGGGGCGAGCGGGCCGAAGCTCCGCGCCGTGAAGAGCGTCCGAGAGCTTCGTCTCGTGCAACTGGTGGTCGCCCCTTAGAAGCGCAAGCACGAACATCTGCCCCAGGCTCGCCTCGACGACATACACGAGCGTCTTTATCTGCTGGTCTGCCGCCGCGCCGCCCGAAAATTTTTCCAGCGCCTCGATAGTTCGGACTCCGGGCGTGGGAAACTCCACGGGCTCAGTCAAGCCTATGCCGTCTTTTATCTCGGGCAGCCGAGACGCTGCCTTCTCAAGATTCGCGGCGTAGTCGCAGCTTGAGCAGGTGGCAATCATGTCTTCGCCCGCGTCCGTCTTGACCATGAACTCGCTCGAAGCGGAGCCGCCCATCGCGCCCGAAGAGGCCGCGACAATAGTGTACTTCAGGCCGCAGCGGTCGAAGATGCGACGGTAGGCTTCTCGCTGGTTCTCGAAGGCGCGGTCGAGTCCCGACTGGTCTATGTCGAACGAGTAAGCGTCCTTCATCAGGAACTGGCGCACGCGAAGGATGCCGGACTTCGGGCGTGCCTCGTCGCGGAACTTCACCTGAATCTGATACCAGACCTGCGGCAGTTGTTTATAGGAGCGAAGCTCGCCGCGCGCTATGGCCGTGAAGACCTCTTCGTGCGTCATGCCCAAACAGAGGTCTGCGCCTTTGCGGTCTTTGAGGCGAAACATGTTGTCGCCCATCACAGTCCAGCGCCCCGTCTCTTCCCAGATTTCGCGCGGGTTCAAGGCGGGCAGGTAAAACTCCTGTCCGCCTATGCGGTTCATCTCGTCGCGCACAATCTGCTCTATCTTTGAGACGACGCGTTGAGCGAGCGGCAGGTATGAGTAGATGCCTGCGGCAAGCTGGCGTACGAGCCCGGCCCTGAGCAGCAGACGGTGCGACACGACCTCCGCGTCCGCAGGGTCTTCACGAAGTGTAGGGATGAAAAATTCTGACCAGCGCATGCCTCATATTCTCGCGCAAGGACAGGAAGAAGGCAAAGGAGCAGAGGACAGAGGTCAGAGGTTAGTAAGAAGATAAAGAGAAGTCCCTTTAGGGACGATTGAAAATAGCCCAGTGCTTCAGCACTGGGTATAGTTGCGGGTTAAGCAAATAAGTCCCGTAGGGACGACTGAGCATCTCATTCAACCGTCCCTACGGGACTTTCGTCTTGTTGCCGTCGTCTATACCCAGCCATAAATGGCTGGGCTATTATCACGCGAGTCCCTGACGGGACTAAAGATTGCTCCTTCTTTACTGACCTCTGACCTCTGTCTTTTACCTTTTGCCTTCTTCTGATGTACCATCAGCGCTAGAATCTCGCTCGTGTTACTTTCCGCCGGAGTACCGAATCAGATGAAGATTGCTCTTGCCAGCGACCACGCGGGCTACACGGAGAAGGAGAGGCTCAAACCCCTGCTCGACGAGCTTGGCCTTGAGGTGGAAGACCTCGGAACCGTCTCCGAAGAGTCCGTGGACTACCCTGACTTTGCGAGGCGCGTCGCCGAAGCCGTGGCGAGCGGCGAAGCGGAGCAGGGCATTCTGGTCTGCGGCTCGGGCACTGGCATGGCAATCAGCGCCAACAAGGTCAATGGCGTGCGCGCGGCCGTCGCTTGGTCGGAAGAGGTGGCGCGTCTCGCGCGCCAGCACAACGACGCCAACGTGCTGGCACTTGGCGCTCGCACCACTCCGACCGACGAGATTCCGAAAATCGTTCGCGCATGGTTCGAGACACGGTTCGAGGCAGGACGCCACGCCGCTCGCGTCAAAAAGATAGGAGAGATGGAGAAGAGATGAACAGACTTTTCAATGCGCCGCTCTCGGAAGTTGACCCCTTGATTAGCAACGCGATTGATGACGAAGTTCGTCGTCAGGCGGACGGGCTTGAGCTGATAGCTTCGGAGAACTTCGTCTCGGAGGCCGTGCTGGAAGCGATGGGCTCGGTCTTCACCAACAAGTACGCCGAAGGCTATCCGAAGAAGCGCTACTACGGCGGCTGCGAGTTTACGGACGTGGTGGAGCAGGCGGCCATTGACCGCGCCAAAGAGCTGTTCGGCGCAGACCACGCCAACGTGCAGCCGCATTCCGGCGCGCAGGCCAACATGGCCGTCTACATGGCAGCAATCTCTTACGGCGACCAAATCCTAGGCATGAACCTCTCGCACGGAGGCCACCTGACGCACGGGCACCCGCTGAATTTTTCCGGCATCAGCTACAAGGTCGCGGACTACGGCGTCTCGCGCGAGACGGAGCAGATTGATTACGACGAGCTGCAACGACTCGCGGAAGAGCATAGGCCGAAGCTGATTGTCTGCGGCGCGAGCGCCTACCCGCGCACGATTGATTTCGCGCGCATAGGAGAGATTGCCAAGAGCATAGGCGCACGCATGTTCGCCGACATAGCTCACATAGCTGGCCCAATCGCCGCGGGGCTTCATCCTTCGCCCGTGCCGCACGCAGATTACGTCACGACTACGACGCATAAAACCCTTCGCGGCCCTCGCGGCGGTCTTATCCTCTGCAAGGAAGAGCACGCGACGGAAGTCAACAAGAAGCTTTTCCCCGGCGTGCAGGGCGGGCCGCTGGTTCACATCATCGCCGCCAAGGCCGTGGCCTTCGGTGAAGCGCTGCGCGAAGACTTCAAGGAGTACCAGCGAAGAGTCCTCGTTAACGCAAAGGCGCTCGCCGCAGAATTGCAGGCGCAGGGCCTGAGAATCGTTTCGGGCGGCACGGACAATCACCTGCTGCTCGTGGATGTCTTCATGGAGGGCAAGGGAATCACGGGCAAGGATGCGGAGAAGGCTCTGGAAGCCGCTCACATCACGGTCAACAAGAACACCATTCCGTTTGATACCAACAAGCCCTTTGTCACTTCTGGCGTCAGGCTCGGGACGCCCGCTCTGACGACTCGCGGGATGGGCGAAGAGGAGATGAGAAAAGTTGCGCGGCTCATAGCAGAGATTCTACACGACCCGCAATCCGAAGAGGTGCGGCGAAAGGTTCAGCAGGGCGTCTCGGAACTCACGGCGCAATTCCCGCTCTACCCTCATCGTCTCAGGCAGAGGCCGGAGCAGGAGGCTATGGGCGCGGATTAGTAAGAAGAGGGCGAAGCCTTAATCACAGGGCTTCGCCCCTGCGACGTATCGTCTCTTACAAAAGGGCAACATTAACTCCTCTTGCGAAAGGTCAGACATGAGAAGGTCGGCTAGAGTGATGTCTCCCGTGTGTTGCGCTTTACTGCTCATGCTTACTCTCCCGCCCGCAGCGCCGAAGGCGGAGTTGCTGAATGAGACGGCCGGAGCGCTTGAGCTTAAGGAGCTCAACTACTATTACGACGGCGCGAAATGGGTTAAGGCCTGGTTTCAATGCGAGATGAACAGGAACGTGGCTATCTTTGAGGAAGAAACCGAGCTGCGTTATTTCTCCAAACGCCAGCCGACGCAAGCCGCCCGGCTAAGCATCAAACAGACCGAAGAGCCCGACTGCGGAATGATGAAGTGCTATTACCACTACAGCGTGCAGGGCGGAGGCCGCGTCGTGGTCATGGAATCAAACTACAAGGACGAAGAGGCCTACTGGACTACGAATCACACGGTCTCTATCGAGCGCGGGAGGCTGCGTCTGGCGAACGAAGCGGCGTGCCACTGGTTCGAGCGCACGCGCCTTGCCGTCATCACAAGCGCTCGCAGCATCTACGTCACGGAGAGCGAAAAGGGCGCTTTGGAGTACAGCAGCTTTAACTTCGCGCAAGCATCCTCAAGGCCTTCCGTCAGGCTGACGAATGGGGCACGCACGTCGGACGAAGCGAAGGAAATTGAGACCTTCGCCTTCAAGAATACCGGCTATGAATACGTCTTGAACGTGAGCACGAACGAGGCTAAGCCCTCCGTGGAGGTGCTTGTGAAAAAGAACGGCGCTCTGGTTCAGCGCGAGAACTGTCTGAGCTATACTTATCTGAAGAAATCGTAAAGGCTGACTTTCGACCACCTCATCGCTATTTACATGGAAGAGATTTTCGGGCGCGACGGCCTGATAGCCCGCGCCCATCCTGAATACGAATATCGCCCCGGCCAGATTCAGATGGCCGAAGCCGTGCTGCGCGCCTTTCACGAGAAGCGACACCTGATTGTGGAGGCCGGCACGGGCACGGGTAAGACGCTTGCCTATCTTGTGCCGGCGATTGCTGCGGCCGTCTCGCGCGGCCAGCGCGTCATCATCTCCACCGGCACAAAGAACCTGCAAGAGCAGTTGATGGAGAAGGACATTCCCTTTCTTCAACGAGTGCTGCCTAAGAAGTTCACCGCCGCCTACATGAAGGGTCGCAGCAACTACGCCTGCCTGCAACGCATCAAGCGCGCGGAAAACTCGCCCGTGCTCGAAGGCCTTGACGAAGTTGACTACTTCGACGAGGTGAAGCGGTGGGTCAGGGACTCGCAGACGGGCGACCGCGCCGAGCTGGTGGAGCTGCCGGAAAATCTCCCCTTCTGGCGGCACATTGACGCGCGCAGCGAAACCTGTCTCGGGCAGAAGTGTCCAGAGTACGACGCCTGCTTCATCACGCGCATGCGACAGCGCGCGGCGGACGCAGACATCGTCATAGTCAATCATCACCTCTTCTTCGCAGACCTGAGCCTTCGCGGCGGCGAGTACGGGCAGGTCTTGCCGGATTACTCCGCCGTCATCTTTGACGAGGCGCATCAGATTGAGGACGTGGCCGCGGAATACTTCGGCGCGCAGGTTTCGAGCTACCAGATAGAAGACCTCGTGCGAGACCTTCAGCTTCTGCCCGTCACGAGCGTGGAGGCCAACCGCGAGCTGACGAAGACTGCGGGCCGCGTCATTCGCTTCGCCGAAAATTTCTGGATGGGCTTTCGAGAGGGCCGTGGCGAAGAGGGCGGAAGGTTTCCCATACTGCCGGGCACGTTTGCCAGAAAGAACAGCGCGGGCGAAGTTGAAGCGACGGCTCTGGGCGACGCTTACCTTGGGCTGGACGGAGCGCTTGAGCGCATGGAGACCACTCTTGATGCATTGCGCGACGCGCCGCCCGAAGTCGAGAACTTAGTCAGGCGCATTCGACAGCTTCGCTTTGACCTGCAATTCATAGTCGCGGGCGACGACCGCCATTTCGTCTACTGGCTTGAGCGAAGGGGCCGTGGCGCGTTCCTTCGCGCCTCTCCCATAGACGTTTCCGGCCTTCTACAGGACAAGCTCTTCGAGCGCGTCGAGACGGCCGTGCTTACTTCCGCGACGCTCGCGAGCGCCGGAAGCTTCTCTTTCATACGCGAGCGACTGGGGATAACTGAGACGGAAGAGCTGGTCGCGCCTTCCGGCTACGATTTTGAGAATCAGGCGGTGCTCTATCTTCCGAAGCGCATGTCAGACCCGCGCTCGCCGCAGTGGATTGACGAGGCCGCCGCAGAGGTCGTCAAAATACTGAACGCCACTAGGGGCCGCGCCTTCGTGCTCTCCACCAGCTTCGCGGGGATGAACGCGCTCTATGAGAGAGTCTCGCGTGAGGTAGATTACCCATGCTTTATACAGGGGAGCGCATCGAAGGCGGGCCTGCTTGAAAAGTTTCGACAGACGCCGAACGCGGTTCTCTTCGCTACCTCAAGCTTCTGGCAGGGCGTGGACGTGCGCGGCGAGCAGCTCTCGTGCGTCATCATTGATAAGCTGCCCTTCGCCGTGCCGTCCGACCCGGTGGTGGCCGCGCGCCAGCGATTCATAGACGAGCAGGGCGGGACGAGCTTTTACGAGTACAGCGTGCCGCAGGCGATAATCAGCTTGAAGCAGGGGCTCGGTCGACTGATTCGCTCCGCGTCCGACAGGGGCGTGCTGGCCGTGCTTGACCCGCGACTGAGGACTAAAGCTTACGGTCGGCTCTTTCTTGAGAGCCTGCCGCCCTGCCGCATCACGTCCGACATCGCGGAAGTCTCGCGCGTGTTTGAGCCGGGAGTCGCCCCGGTGCGATAATCCTTTCAAGCTCGGCTTTATCACTTCTATAGGAGAAACGAAAATGAGTCGGGAAGAGAGAGAAGACACGACCATCTACAAAGTGGTGGTCAACCACGAAGAGCAGTACTCCATCTGGCCCGCTGATAGAGAGAACGCTTTAGGGTGGAGCGACGCCGGAAAGAGCGGCACAAAGCAGGAGTGTCTGGATTACATCAAGGAAGTCTGGACTGACATGCGGCCTCGCAGCCTCAGGGACAGGATGGAGCAGGCCAGCCAGCAAAGCAGCGGCCCACAGGAAGGGACTGAGTAAGGTTTAGAAATTTTTCAAGACGGGTTTTGAAGACGAATGAGCGGAATGTTTGAAGTGATGATTGAGCGCAATTTTTCTAGCGCTCACCAGTTGCGCGGCTATCGAGGCAAGTGCGAGAACCTGCACGGGCACAACTACAAGATTGAGATTTACGCGCGCGGGCGAGAGCTGAACAACATAGGCTTGCTGGTCGATTTCGTGGAGCTGAAGCAGGCGGCCGACGAGATAGTGCAGTTCCTAGACCACAAGAACATCAACGAGCTGCCGCCCTTTGACGAAGAGCTTAACCCCTCGGCCGAAAATCTCGCGCGCTTCATACTTGAGCGCGTAGCCTCGCACGTCCGCGACGAGCGCGTCCAAATCTACAAGGTGCGCTGCTTCGAGACCCCCACGAGCGTCGCCACCTACCAACTGGATTAAAGAAGAGAATTAGCAGGGATGGACAGGATGAACAGGATAAAAGAGAAAGCATTTATTCTTTATCCTGTCTATCCTGTCCATCCCTGCTAAATTCCGTCTTCAAATTTCAGGTAGTCCACTCGTCGCTGGCGAGGCCTACCAGATACCATTCATCGCCCTTCTGCTCGAAGACCAGCCAGAGGCCGCCCCAGTCCATACCATCGTAGCGCGGGTTCGTGCCCGCCATGTAATACTCGACCGCTATGGCGTTCGGGTAGAAATCCAGTATGTTGTTGGTAGTGTTGCCGCGCCCCTTCACAGTGTTGTAGTTGACCTCTCTGGCCCTCAGGAAATCCTTGTCGTAGATGAAGCGGCTGAAGAACTGGCGGGCCGTCATGCGTATGGGGTCGCCCGTGCCGTCTGCATCGCCCCACAGGTATCTACGGTTGTCGCGTGCAAGCGAGCCTACCTGTGCGCGTGTGAAGACCCTGTCGCTCGATTGAACGTAGACGTATGGCGAGACCCTCAGACCCCTGTCCGGGTGAACGAAGCTTGAGAGCTGCCGCATATCCCTTAACTTAAGGGCGCGCACGACAGCCTGTGAGCGCGCGGCGACAGCCCTCTTCGCCTCCGCCGAGGAGAGCCTTGCGGGTTGGGCTGCGACGCTTCGCGCATCAATCAAAAGGGGGATTGAGAGTGCGGCGATGATGAAAAAGATTTTGATGAGTCTTTGCATCAGTGTTCCTCTCTCTTTTCGGGCTTTCTGCCTTCAGATTGTCCACTCGTTGTTAACTATCGCTACCAGATACCAATTGCTTCCGAGACGCTCGAAGACCAGCCATAGCTGCTGCCAGTCCATCGCGCCGCCCTGCGGGCCCGTTATCCCTTCGTGGCTGTAGACGACAAGGATGGCGCGCGGGTAGACCTCAAGCAGGTTATTCACGCTCGTCCCGGGGCCGCTCCTCCCCGGCGGGTTGTAGCTCACCTCGTTCGCCTTCAGCAAGTCCTGCCGATAGACGAACCTCTTCAGATACTGGCTGAAGGTCAAGCGAATGGGGTCGCCGGAGCCGTCATACTCGCCCCAGGTGAGCCTGCGCCTGCTCCTGTAAAGACTGACAAGCTGCCTGCGCGAGAGCGCCCTTTCCTTCTGCGGCTCGGCGTAAACGTACGGCGAGAAGCGCACGCCGCGAGTAGGATGCACGAAAGCCGAAAGCCTACGCATGTCTCTGTTCTTAAGCGCGAGCATTATCTGCCACGCCTTCGTCTCTGTCAGCCTTTGGGCCTCTGCGGCTGAAACGCTGTAGCTCGGGCCGTCGTCGGAATTGTCCTGAGCCTCAGCCTGCTCAATAAGTGCAGCCGAGAGAAGCAGCGAGGCTAAGATGGTCGTAAAGAGTTTTCGCATCTTATGAACTTTCTCAGATGGTCGGGCTGTCTTTGACCACGGCGACCAAATACCACTCGTCGCCCGCGCGCTCAAACGCCAGCCAGAGCGTGTCCCAACCTCTCTCGTTCGGGTCAGTGCTAGGCTCGTAATACTCTACGACGATGGCGCGCGGGTAGTAGTCGAGTATGTTCGGGATAGTGTTGCTGCGCTTGTGCTGCGTGTTGTAGCTGACGCGGCTCGCCTTCAGGTAATCGTGCTCGTAGACGTACTTGGTAAAAAAATCTTTGGCGGTCATACGCATCGGCGTGCCCGCTTCGTCCGCCGTGAGCCAGACTACTCGCGGGTCGCGCACGGCTAGGCTCCTGACCTGCCTGCGGCTCAGCCACTTGTCGTCTCGGTCGACCCACGCGTAGGCAGCGAAACGCACGCCCCTTGACGGATGAACCAGCTCCGACAGCCTACGCATGTCCATGTTCTTGATGGCTAGCAGCACCTCTCTTGCCCTCGGCGTGATGATGTCTTTGGCTCGCGCGGCGGGGATTCTGTATCTGGATTTGTCCGGGGTGTACTGGTAATCCTCATCCTGCTGCGCGTAAGCAGAGGGGATTGTAGGGGCCGTCAGGAAGATGGCTAAGGCTACTAGCGCGGCTGCGGCGAGTCTGCGCATGGGCTTGTTGCTCTCCTTTACAAGTAGCACTTCAATTAGAGCCGGATTCAAACAGGGATAGACAGGATAGACAGGATAAAAAGAGAGAGAGTTGTCTTTTCTTTATCCTGTTCATCCTGTCCATCCCTGTTAATTTTCTTCTTCCCGTTCAGCCCTGCGCTTCTCCCAAGTCTCTCTGGCCGTCTCGTCCGTGATGCGAAGCGTGGGGCTGCCCGCTACCATCGTGACCGCGAGCTGGAAGCTGCCGCAGGTCAACTGCTGGCCGCGCCCCTTTGCCTCCCACGAGTTCGGCAGTTTGAGCGACTGTGTCACGGCGCGCACGATTTCATCAATCGTCTTCCACTTATAAGTCTCGTTGTAGCCGACCCAGACGGAGAAGAGCTTGTCGTCCAGAAAATCCAGCGAGACCGTTCTGACGCCCTGAAACGCGGCCTTGTTTATCTTCGGGTTAAAGTCGGGCGAGAAGCTGGTCTTGGAGAGCCCCAGCTCGTCCGGCTTTCCCATCTCAAGCGACGGAACGACTGCCCTTACTTGCTCAAGGTTCATTCCCGGCCAGAGGCCCTTCAGTTCCGCCGCCTGCGCGAATTGCTCCGTGGTGAGCGAGCACTTTGCGCCCGCCTGCTCGCCTTGCGCGTGAGCGATTGCCGTGAAGAAAAGAATGATGATGAGAGAGGCTCTGATAAAGCTCATGTCGGTTGTTCCAGTTCTGCCTGCGCGTCCCGGTATGTGACGACGCGTTTCATTCTGATGAAGGAGGTGCCGCGCTCTGTCTTCTGCTCTCCGCCTTCCGTCTCAAATCGTAGTCCGCGATAGAACTCTACAGCATCCGACCGGGCGTTGCACCAGAGAAGCGTGGCACCTCTCCCGGCCAGTTGCGCTATGCAATGGAGCAGCACGGCCCGGCCGTAGCCGCGACGCTGCATCTCCGGCAGCGTCACCATCCCGCGCAGCCGCCACGCGCGAGGCTGCTCTTCTCCCGGCGGCGGCTCGTGAAGAATAGTCGCCACCGTCACGAGTCGCCCGTCCTCGAAAGCGCCCACGTGCAGAGACTCCGCGTCGTCGTCCAGCCTGTAGACGCTCGCTTCAAAAGGAAGGCCGGGCCGGAGTATGGCGGCCCTCATCGGCTGGGCCTCTTCTGCGCTGATGCGTCGAATCTCCAAGGGGCGGCGTCTCCTTTCTCTCTCTGCTTGAGGGTCAAGCGCGGAAGCATGTTAAGATAGTTGCCGAATCAAAGAAAGAGCAATATTAAGGGAGAAGAGCTTTTCGCATGGGCCACGATAGACCTTTCAATCGCTTCGTACTGATTGTGCTAGATAGTTTGGGGATGGGCGAGATGCCGGACGCAGCCGACTGGGGCGACGCTGGCTCGGACACGCTCGGCCACATACTGGAATCGCGCGCCGTTCACCTTCCAAACTTACAGCGGCTGGGCCTCGGCAACATACGCCCCTTGCGGAACGTGCCGCCCGTGGAGAGCCCGCGCGGCTCCTTCGGCCGCTGCGCGCTTCGCTCGAACGGCAAGGACACGACCACGGGCCACTGGGAGATGGCGGGCATCATACTTGAGCGAGCCTTCCCGACCTACCCGGAAGGCTTTCCGCCGCGCATCATAGACGAGTTCGTCAGGCGCACGGGCGTTCCCGGCATACTCGGAAACGTCCCGGCTTCAGGCACTGAGATAATCAAGCAGCTTGGCGAGGAGCACGTACGCACTGGCAAGCCCATCGTCTACACCTCTGCCGATTCCGTCTTTCAGATTGCCGCGCACGAGCAGGTGATTCCCGTGCCCAGGCTCTATGACATCTGCGAGACGGCACGCGCGCTCCTCAAAGGCGAGGATGAAGTCGGTCGTGTCATCGCCCGCCCGTTCGAGGGCGAGCCGGGCGCTTTCCGCCGCACGGAGAACCGTCACGATTACGCCGTGCCGCCTCCGCGCGAAAACCTGCTCGTCACGCTGTCGGAAGCAGAGCTTGACGTAGTCTGTATCGGAAAGGTCTCTTCCATCTACGACGCGGTGGGTGTGACGGAAGACCTCTCGGCCAAGAACAACGACCAGTCGATTGACCAGACCGTGCGCGCTCTCGCGGACGACACGCGCGGACTCATCTTCTCGAACCTGGTGGACTTCGACATGCTCTACGGGCACAGGCGAGACACTGAAGGCTACGCGCGGGCGCTTGAGCATTTCGACTCGCGCCTGCCCGAGATAGAAGGCGCGATGAAGGAGGGCGATGTCTTCGTCATCACGGCCGACCACGGCAACGACCCCACGCGACCCGGCTCCGACCACACGCGCGAGTACGCGCCGCTAGTGGTCTACGGCCCCACGGCACGCGCAGGCGTCAACCTGGGCACGCGCGACTCTCTCTCAGACATAGGCCAGACCATCGCCGTCAACTTCGGCCTCAAGCTCAACGCCGGAGAGAGCTTTCTAAAAGAGATTGCTTAAGACGGAATTTAGCAGGGATGGACAGGATGAGCAGGATAAAGAAGAAGCAATACTTTCTTTCTTATCCTGTATATCCTGTCCATCCCTGCTAATTTCTTATCTGACTTCTTCAGGATTTTGCAGGATGGCTATGTAGGGGAGGTTGCGGTAGCGCTCCGCGAAGTCCAGCCCGTAGCCCACGACGAAGGCGTCCGGTATCTTGAACCCCAGGTAGTTTATCTCCACCTCTCGCTCGCGCCGCTCGAACTTGTCTAAGAGCGCCACGAGCTTCACGCTTTGCGCGCCGCGCGAGCGCAGGTTGGCCAGCAGGTAAGAGAGCGTGATGCCCGTATCGACTATGTCTTCTACGACCAGAATGTCGCGCCCTTCAATCGGCACGTCCAAATCCTTGGTGATGCGCACTTCGCCGGAGGTGCGCGTGGCCGCCCCGTAGCTTGAGATGCCCATGAACTCCACGCCCATTCTCAGGTCTGTGGCCCGCATCAGGTCGCTGATGAAGATGCAGGCCCCTTTGAGCACGCCAATCATCAGAGGGTTTCGCCCCGCGTAGTCGCGCGCGATTTCCGCGCCAAGCTCGGCTATGCGCGTTTGAATCTGCTCGGCGCTGAAAAGCGGCTCAAGGTTCGGATGAGAAAATTCGGATGCCATCGGTGCGGAAGAAGTAGCCAAAAGAGTTGCCTCCAGAAGTTAAAGTTCACCAGCCACAGGCGCGACGCATTGCAACAGAAGCCCGTGGTGCGACATACTATTGAAGCTCTCCTTAGAGGTCAATGCTGAAAGAGACGGGACGCGGCCGCGCCAGGTTTTAGAGCTACAGCCTTCCGCGCCCGGTTCTCGACGACGTTTATTTAAGAGGAATCATGATAAGACCGTTCATTCGCTCAACGTGTCTCGTGCTCGCGGCTCTCTGCCTTTACCTGCCGCACGCGTCGAGCGCACGCGCTCAGCAGGGCAGCCAGGCAAAGCCAGCCGCTTCGACCACCTCCGCCGCCGTCTCTCAGCCCTCGGACGTTCGCGGCGACGCTTCCGAAACTGAAGTTGACGCGAGCATCAAGGAAGACCCGGAGCTTCAAAAAATCATAGCTCCCTACAAGACCAAGGTTGACGAGTTGAACAGGCCCATAGGGAAACTCGATGGCGACCTGAAAAAGACTGGGATGGGCGGAGGCTCGCTCGGCAATCTGGTGTCGGACGCGCTGCGCTCTGTCGCTGAGAAGAAGCTCGGCAAGCCCGTGCTGCTCGCGGTCATCAACACGAGCGGCATGCGAAAGAACTCTATCGCAGCCGGAGAGCTCAGCACCAGTGACATCTACGAGCTTCTGCCGTTTGAGAACGCCCTAGTCACGCTTGATTTGACGGGCGAGCAGTTGCTCCGCTTCATGGACGTGAACGTGCAGCGACGCAACGCTCAATCCGGCGCTCGAATCGTCTATCGCATCAACGACAAGAAGCAGAACGAGCTTGTCAGCATCAAGCTTGGCACGGCGGGCTCGGAGCATGACATAGACCCTAAGGCCAGCTACACCATCGTCACGATTGATTACCTGGTGAAGCGCGGCGGCGAGTACAGCATCCTTCAGGAAGGGAAGAACCTTCGGCCCCTCGGCATCACCATGCGAGACGCGCTGATTGAGTATGTGAAGGCGGAGACTGCCGCCGGTCGTCCTCTCAAGCGTAACCTCGACGGGCGATTCAAAAATGACGGAAGCGGCGGCGCACGTGCGGAGGGAGACGAGCAATAATGATTACGCGACGCAAATTTTTAGGAGCCACGCTCGTAGGCGCATCCCTCCCACTCGCTTTTTCAAGGCTGCTGCCGAGCGCTGAAGGCTTCGCACTTCTGCCGCCCGCGTGCTCCTGGGCCGAGATGGCGGAGCCGCTCATCAGGGCCAAAGACGGCGAGACGCTCGTCACAGTTCTCAACACGAACGACCTGCACTCGCAGATTGACCCGCTGCCCGCCAACGACCGCAACGCGGGCAAGGGGGGCATGGCCCGCATGGCCACGCTGGTCAAGCGCGTGCGAGGCGAGAACCCGAACACGCTTGTAGTCTTCGCGGGCGATGCTTTTCAGGGCACGCCATACTTTAACCTCTACGGCGGCGAGGTGGAGTACAAGACCATGTCGGCCGTAGGCTTCGACGTGGCCGTGCTAGGCAATCACGACTTCGACAACGGCATGGAGGGCCTGGCGAAAGTCATCCCTTACGCGAAGTTCGACATAGTCGCGACGAACTACGACGTGCGCGGGACTATTCTTGAGAAGCACGTCAAGCCCTACGTCGTGCGGCGCTTTGGTGACGTTCGCGTCGGAGTCTTCGGGCTGGGGATAAAGCTTGAGGGGTTGAATCCGCCTGAGACCTTCGCGGGCCTGAAGTATCAAGACCCCGTCGCGGCGGCTCGCGGCGCGGTTCAGCTTCTACGCACGCAGGAAAAGTGCAACATGGTCGTCTGCTGCTCGCATCTGGGTTATTATCCCGAGCCGAAGGGCGACGAGCTTGGAGACACGCAGGTAGTCGCGCAGGTCGACGGCATAGACTTCATAGCCAGCGGCCACACGCACACTTTCATGCGAAAGCCTGTGCTTGCGCGCCAGCCTTCGGGCAAGGACACGGTCGTCTTTCAGGTAGGCAAGAGCGGCATCTACGTGGGGCGCGTGGACTTCACCGTCCGGGCCAACCGCGTCACGGCTTCAGCCGGAAGACTCCTTGATTTACGCGACGCTGCATGAAAGAGAATTCAGAATAAAGACGCTTTTATTCTGACTCCTGAGTCCTGAATTCTGACTACTGCTTTATTATGCCTTCTGACGATTCGACAAGAGACAGGGTGCGTGCGTTGGTGCGAGACGTGCTGGCGAACGCTCTGCCTGCGGAAGAGGCGGGCGGCGCTGGTGCTGGCGCACAATCAACAGCTTCCGCTTCATCTTCGAGCCGCACAGAGACTCCTGCGCCTACGCAGAGCCGCTTCGTCAACGTCTTGCCGGAAGAGCCGCGCCAGTCGCGCGGCGAGCCGGAGTTCACGCGCGACGAATCGTCCAAGATGGTGATAACGGAAGACGACGTGCGCGGGCTTGAAGAAGGGGCCAGGCTGCGCGTGGCCGAGGGCGCGCGTCTCACGCCGCTGGCCGCAGACATAGTGCGCGAGCGTCGCATAGAGCTTGTCAGGCGCACTCCGCGTCGCGGCTCGCGCGAGCGTAAGATGATAGCCGTAGGCGCAGACCACGGCGGCTTTCCCATGAAGGAAGAGCTTAAAGCTTTTCTCTCGGAGCTTGGGCACACGGTTCACGACTTCGGCACCGACTCCGAAGACGCAGTGGATTACCCGGACTTCGCTCATGCGGTGGCGCGTGCCGTGTCGGATGGACGCGCGGACGTAGGCATCATCATTGACGGCGCTGGCGTGGGCTCGTGCATGACGGCCAACAAGGTGCCGGGCGTGCGCGCCGCCGCCTGCTACTCCGTGGCCGTGGCGAAGAACTCGCGCGAGCACAACGACGCCAACGTGCTTACGCTTGGCAGCAAGACGATTACGAGCGCCGAGATGCGCGAGATTGTCTCGGCCTGGCTCGCCACGGAAATCAGTGAAGACCGCCACCGCAAGCGCGTCGCCAAGATAGTTGCGGTCGAGCGGCAATACAGTTCTTGATGAGAGCGAGCATGAAAGCGCAACTCGCTCGAAGGAGTTTTTGAGACAATGGCCTATTCAGGAAACGGCGACCTTGACAGTCTGGTAGAACAGATTACGGACGTTATCGTCGCGCGCTTAAACGGCGACTCGGACGGGCAGGCCGCTTATTGCGGCTGCGCCAACGAGTGCTTCAATCGCTGCCCGGAGCGCATGCACAGGATTGTGGACGCGGGCGCTGCTCGCATAGGACTCGTGCTTGGTCAAACCGCCTCTGCGCGCGACTGGGCCAGCCTCATAGACCACACGCTGCTCAAACCGGAAGCGACCGAAGACGACATACGCCGCCTCTGCGAAGAGGCCGCGCGCTTTCACTTCGCCTCCGTCTGCGTGAATCCAACGTGGGTGCGCTCCTCTGCCTGTCACCTGAGAGGAACGGGCGTTCCTGTCTGCACAGTCATAGGCTTTCCGCTCGGCGCGACGCTGCCGGACGTTAAAGCCTACGAAGCGCGCCGCGCTATCTACGACGGGGCGCGAGAGGTGGACATGGTCATCAACATCGGCGCGCTCAAGAGCGGCGACGACTGCGCCGTAGAGCACGACATACGCTCCGTGGTAGAGGCCGCGCACGAGTACGAAGTGACCTGCAAGGTCATCATAGAGACTGCGCTTCTGACGGACGAAGAGAAGGTGCGCGCCTGTCTCGCGGCCAAGAGCGCGGGGGCGGATTTCGTCAAGACCTCCACGGGCTTCTCTAAAGGCGGCGCGACCGTGGCCGACATAGCCCTCATGCGGCAGGTCGTCGGAGCCGACCTAGGCGTCAAAGCATCGGGCGGCGTCAAAGGTCTTGAGGATGCACGAGCGATGGTCGAAGCCGGGGCCACACGCATAGGCGCGAGCGTCGGCGTCAAGATTGCACAGGAAGCCGCAGGGGCAAAGCCCACCGCAACCGCCGCAGCTTATTAAATAGCGCTGAAATTCAAACAGGGATGGACAGGATATACAGGATAATAAAGAAATGATTGCTTCTTCTTTATCCTGTCTATCCTGTCCATCCCTGTTAATTCTTCTTCATAGAGCTTTAAGACCAATCTGCCTTCGCAGCCAGTCGGCGCGGTCTCTGAGACACTGAGGGTCGTTTAGCTCGTGGCCCGTGTCGTACCACTTCACCGTCTTCGGCTCGCTCGCGGCCTGCGCGTATCTGAGCATGGAGGCTTCGTTGAAGTAACGCTCGAAGCGCGCGAATTGAAACAGCAACGGCGTCGGCGCGGCCAACGGAACAAAGCGAATGGCGTCCAGCACGCTCACGGTCTGAATGTACCTGTCCCTCTGCTCCTTCGGCGTGCTCTGACGAAACTCCACGAAGTCAGGGTCGTCGCTCTCAAGATAAATCGTAGCCTCCGTTGGCACTCCCGCCATCAGCACGGCCGTCCTTATACGTTTGTCTATCGCGGAGAGAATAGCGCCCCATCGAGCGCCGGAGCTGTGGCCCACGTAGGCTATGCGCGCGGCGTCTACGTTAGGAAGCGAGCAGAGCAAATCTATCCCGCGCTCTAAGTCGACGACCGTTTGAATGAAGTTGTCGCGCACGGCTTCCGGCTCTGTGCCGGGAGAGCTTCTGCGCCACGGCGCGGGGCGAACCTCCAAATCGTCTACTAAAAGAGAGACCGCGCCCGCTCTGGCATAGAGTATCGCTTCCGATAAAAACTCCGTCCGCGTCCCGTAGCCCCAGTGGCCGAAGACTATCCCGGCGAAGCGGCCCCTAGCCATAGGCTCTACCAGATAAGCTGTGACGCGTCCGAACTTAGGGCTCGCGTAAGTAATGTCGCGTATGCGAACGCCTTCGCGGTTAATGACCTTAGACTCGCGCATGTCTAAGGTCACGCGCCTGTCGTACTCGAACATGCGGCGCATCTCGCTTAAGGATTTCTCCTGCGACTGGCCTACGCCACATGAAGCGATTATGATGAGAAACGTCAGGAGGACTCTTTTCATCATTGCGGTTCTCCTATGAAAACAGAGAATCGGTCGCGTGTGGTGAGAGCCCCCGGCTTATTAGCTGGCGCGCTTCCCTTGAAGGGTTCGGAAGAGCACGGGCGCTCCCATTGTCCGCCTCTTCAAGCCTCCCTTCAAAAGGAGACACGCCATGCCCCGCTTGCCCGGGGCCCTCACCACACGCGACCGATTCTCTGTTTTCAATTAAGCCGCAGGCGGCTTCACCGAAAGCACACCTCGACCGTTAACTTCCTTTGATAGCCTTGAGGAAGTTCCTGAACGCCAGCTTTCTACAAATCCCGAGGGGCGAGACACTCTTCAATCAACAGTTATCGGAAGAGCGACAGCGCCCTGTCCAGTATGGAGCGCTTGACGGGCTGCGGCTCAAGCTTAGTGTATCCGTCGGGCAGCTCAAAGAGCGACTGGTCAAGCTCTAAGGCTGCCATCTCCGTCACCTCTCGCTTCGACTCCATGACGGTGCGCCCGTCCCTGCTGTAGGCTCGTATGGTGAGCGCCACGGGAAAGCCGAAGCGCGCCTGTCCCACCTGCTTACGCTCGAATTTGTAGTTGCGCTTCTCGTAAGCCTCGGAGCAGGAGTTGTAGTTGGGCGGAGTGGCGTAGCCTTGATTCATCTGGCCCGAGATGTCCGAAGAGCATTCCGTGCCGTAAAGCAGATCTATGTACCAGCCGTCCGTCTCCTGCCTGAGCCGCGTCTGCTCGCAAATTTGCGGCTCCGCCTCCGAGGTCGTCATCGTCTTGATGTGTCGCGCGACGTAGCCGAAGACCTCTCGCCGCTCGCCCGTGTCAATGACCGTCACAGTCTCTTTCCATAGACCCTTGTACTTCTTCGCTTCAGCGCCCGTGGCCTTGGCCTCCTGCTGCCTGCGGTAGTACTCGGCCCATGCCTCTTCCAGGCTTGAGTAAGGCTGGTCGAAATACTTGCGGTTCATGTAATCGACCCAGAGAAAGCGCTTCAGGTCGCACTGGAAGATAAAGGCCGTCTGGTTGGCCTTACCGTCTTTGGCTAAGGAGCGGAACTCCTCGCGCTGGCGCACGCCCTTAAAGTAGGTCGTGTGCTCGGTCGAGGGGCCGCCCGTCTGGCTGTAGCGCGTCACCACTCGCAAATCTCCGAGAGCCATCCTGGCGAACGTCAGGATGACGACCGATGCTACGAGCGTCTTCTTCATCCCTCTTCTCATAAGGCTCTCCCGTCACCTGGGCCAGAGGTTCTCTATGCGGTCGGCGCTGCCGACTTCTATGCGGGCGCGCGGCAAGGGTATCTTCTCGCCTTTCGCTTTCGCTGGCGTGGCCAGAATCTCGCCCGTCTGCGTCCTGATGCTGCTGTTGGCAGAAGTATCAAGGCTCATGACGCGCACTTCCTGCGTCGGCGGAAAGACGACGCCAGTCGTCTCGAAACTGTTATCCTTAGAGTCTTTCGGCACGTAGAAGACCGAAGGCGAGTAGCGCCTGTCGCGCAGCACCCAGAGGTTCCACTTGCCGCCCGAGCCCACAATCGGCGCGCTCGACACCCACTCGTAAACGTCCTCCCCGATGGTGAAGCTGATTTTGTTGTCCTCAATCTGCGCGACCTTCTCGAACTCGTAGCCCTCGCGCGGCGTCAGTGAGAAGATGAAGCGCCCCTTGTCCGGCACGTAGAACCAGAGCAGCGCTCCCGTGAAGCCTTGTGAGGGACGACCGCCGCCCACGCGCCTGCCGTTCAGATAAAGCTTGTAATCTTTGACGGCCATCTCGACGCTGTCGAGCGTGAAGTCTCGCGCGGGCGGCCCCTTCGGAGATTCCCAAAGGCGCGACTGGTCGAAAGAAGCCTTCACCACGTCCACAATCTTGACGCCCGTCTGAGGATTAACCAGCAGCTCAAGCGCGAAGCCGTCGCCGTCGTCTATAATCTGCGCTTCCGTGGGACGAGGCAGAGTGGAGACGTTCATCTGAAGAGAGGTGCGGCCCGCCTGTGTAGATTGTCGCTCGCGCATGCGCTTCTCGAAGCTAGCATCGAGCGGGCGCACGAAGACGCGGAACTGGCGCGAGTTCACGAGCGGCTCTATCACGAGGTCGTAGCCGAAGATGAGAGCGCCGCTTGAGTCAACCAGCACGCGATGGACAACGTGATTCTCATCCACCAGCACCTGCGGCTTGACGGCCGACTGCAAATCTATCTCTGAGGAGCCGGACGCGTTCTGCTTCTCAGGCTTGACGGCCTCCGTCTTAAAGGCTACGAAGCCCGCGCTCTCAAGAGGCACGACCAGCTGCTGCACGTCCTTCTCCTGCGCCTGCACGAGGGCGGGCAGAATGAGAAGTAAGAGGATGAGGCTGATGAGCGCTCTACTTATCATCGGTCAGGCTCCCCTTAATGACCGTGAGCTTAACGTCCGTGGGCGGCTGGAAGCCGCTCAGAGACGCGCGCGTAGCACTGCTGCTTTCATCTTCCTTGCGAGCCGTCATCCCCGGAATGTCCTGAAGCGACGGGGCCGTCTTCTCCGCCTGTCGTGCGCGCTTGTTGACGTAGACGGTGCGTGTGACGACTCTCTCTTCCACGACTCGCTTCTCCACGGGCACTTCTACATAACGTATCTGCGGCGCTGCCGCATTGGCCTCCGTTGTCCCCTTAAGCTCCGGCCTGAAGATGAAAGAGCGTATCGCGAGCACGGAGGTTGCCGCGAAGAGAATTGCCGCTGCTACGGCCACGGGGACGGGGATGGAGAAGGAGGTGCGCAGGGCGCGACGCCAGAAGGGAAGCACGCTCGCAGCTTCTCTCGCGCCGTCGCCTAAGCGTTCCTGTAGGCGCGCGTGATGCTGTGTCCAGAACTCGCCCGTGGGGAGCATGGCGGGCGCTGCTTCGTCAAACGCGCCGAGCGCTTCCCGCATGGAGTAGTGTTCGGCGCGGCAAGTCCTGCACTGTTCTATCTCTTCGAGCAGGCGCAGCTCGTCTTCCGCGCCCAGCTCGTTGAACAGCAGGTCTATCAAATCTTCTTTCGTCTTGCGGCAATCGTGCATGGCTAGTAAAACTCTCCTATTTTCCGCCTGCGGCGCACTTCAGAAAGGGCCTCGGCTCACTTTTGAGGCCGAGGTGGTCTCTGAGCTTCTGCACCGCGCGAAAGAGCGACTTCTTGATGGTTCCCGTAGAGCAGTTGAGCACCGCAGAGATTTCTTCATAGGTCATGCCCTCGCTGTGCTTGAGCATGAAGATTAAACGCTGCTGCGGCGTCAGTTCCGAGAGGGCCGCGCCTACGCGCTCGACCATCATCTTCCTGTGCAGGTCGTCTTCCATGTCTCGCCCACGGTTCATACGCAGCACGTCCTCGTAATCCACAGCGTCTATCTCAACCAGTCGCAGCCCCTGCGGCTCGCCCCCTGCGTGCCTCATGGCAGAGCGCCTGTGGTTCAGAAACGTGTTGACGGTAATCTGTCGCAGCCAGGTGTAGAAGCTGGACTCGCCGCGAAAGCTCTGAAGGTGTCGGTAGACCTTGAGCCAGACCTCCTGCGAGAGGTCTTCCGCGTCCGACTGGTTGCGCGTGTAGAAGAGCGCGAGCGAAAAGACGCGCCGCTCGAACCTGCGCGCCAGCATGCAGAAGGCTTCGCGGTCTCCCTCGCGTGCTTTCTCTATCAGTTGGCCTTCGCCGTCAATCACCAAAAAGTTGCCTTTCGCTTCAAAGGTCACAACCATAGACCCTCGCCCAGCAGATTCGGTTGGCCAAAGATATATCAATTAGAAGAAGAAACACAGGTCAGTACCGCCTACGGTAGCGGGCAGGTTTCTCCGTCAGGACGACGATCCGCCCGCTACCGCAGGCGGTACTGACCTGTTCTTCGCTTGAAACTCGTGGCGCTTTGCGTCTATGCTCAGGACGTTCTCTTTTAAAAACTTAACGAGCAGGGTGAAATAACGATGGCAGCCAAACGTAATGTGCTGGCGGTTATTCTGGGCGGAGGCGCGGGGACGCGACTGTTTCCTTTGACGAAGGAGCGGTCGAAGCCGGCCGTGCCGCTCGGGGGCAAGTACCGCCTGATAGACATTCCGGTCTCCAACTGCATCAACTCGGACGTCACGAAAATCTTTGTCCTGACGCAGTACAACTCCGCCTCTCTGAATCGCCACATAGCGCGCACCTACCGCTTCTCGCAGTTCGCAGACGCCTTTGTAGAGATACTCGCGGCGGAGCTGACGCCGGAGAGCCCGCAGTGGTTTCAGGGAACGGCCGATGCCGTCAGACAGGTCTTGCCGCACATCAACGACTGGGGCATAGACACCCTGCTGATACTTTCGGGCGACCACCTGTACCGCATGGACTACAGAACTTTTCTCGCCCGCCACTACGAGACGGACGCGGACGTGACCGTTTCCGTCATCCCCTGCCGCAGAGACGTGGCTTCGGACTTCGGCCTGCTCAAGACAGACTCTTCCGGGCGCATAGTGGAGTTCAGCGAAAAGCCCAAGGGCGAGGCGCTCGATGCTATGCAGGTGGACACGACCGCTTTCGGTTTAAGCGCGGACGACGCCAAGCAAAGACCCTTTCTGGCTTCGATGGGCATCTACGTCTTCAAGTACGACAAGCTGATAAAGTATCTGTCGAAAGACCCCGGCGCGATGGATTTCGGGCGCGAGATAATTCCCACGGCTATCGAGTTGGGGCACGTTCAGGGCTACATGTTCGACGGCTACTGGGAGGACATAGGAACCATAGCCGCCTTCTACGAAGCCAACCTGAACATGACCTCCGCCATACCGCAGTTCAACTTCTTCGACGCGGACGCGCCCATCTACACGCGCGCACGATACCTCCCTCCCTCCAAGATGCACGACTGCGACGTAGTTGATTCGATAGTGACAGAAGGCTGCATCATCAACGGCGCGAACATCAAGCGCTCTGTCGTAGGCCTCCGCAGCCGCATAGACCGTGGCGCGAAGATAGAGGAATCAATATTGATGGGCGCGGATTATTACCAGTCAATCGAGGAGATGCGCGGCGAGATAGCACAGGGGATTCCGCACATAGGCATAGGCAGCAACACCACCATTCGCCGCGCCATCATAGACAAGAACGCCCGCATTGGCTCGAACGTGCGCCTCGTCAACGAAGCGGGCGTAGAGAACGCGGACGGCCCAGACGGCAGCTACTACATACGCGACCGCATCATCCTCGTCCCCAAAAACGCCACCGTCAAAGACGGCACAGTAGCGTAAAGGCAAGTCAGAATGCAGAATGCAGAATGATGAATTAAAGAGATTCTTTCTCTTCATTCATCATTCTGCATTCTGACTTCTGCATTACTTCGGCTGTGTTGTCGCCGTTTGACGACTCTTCAGCTGGGGCTGTTGCTGGTCGTTCTGGTAAGAGTCCTGAGTCTGCTGGTCTTTGGTGATGTAGCTGCTGCGAGCGCGCACGGCCATGTTGGGGCGGTTGACGCGCACGCTGATGCCCCTTCGCTGGCCCGCCTGCGCCTGGCTGCTGGGGTAATAGCCTATGCTGTACTGCCTTCGCAATTCTTCCGCGATGATGGAGAAGGCTTGAGAGAGGTTGCGGCCGTCTCCTGCCATCTCAACGCGCGTGCCCGTTCTGGTAGCCAGCTCGCGCAGGTACTCTTCGCCACGGTCGTACTCTTCGCGCGTGCATCCCCTGCAATTAACAGAGCCTCCGCCACCGCCGCCGGTCACGACCACGTTGCGCCCCGTGAGAATCGCCGCCAGCACGTCGCCTATGCTTACGTTGCCGCCGCGTCCTCCACCGCCGCCCATCCTCGCGACGGTGTCCGCGTAGGTGTCAAAGAGAATCGGGTAGATGAGCGCGTCCAGTTCTTCCGCGTCGCGCGTGGTGCTCTCGAAGGTCGCGCGGCGGCTGGTGGTGTCCACTCCGTCCGTGAAAAGCACGAGTGCCTTGCGCCCCTTGATGCGATTCAGCCGCTCGTTGATGACGAAATCAACCGCGTCGTAAAGCTTCGTGCCTTCGCCGGGCTGAGCCCTGCGTATGGCGCTCTGTATCGTGTAGCGGTCTGTCGTAGGCTCGCACAGCACTCTCACGCGGTCGCTAAACGAGATGACCGTCACTGTGTCGTCCGGCCTCAACTGGTTCACGAAGTTGATGGCCGCCTCGTGAATCTCTTCCAGCTTGCTCAGCGTGGAGCCGGAAGTGTCAATCACGAGCGCGACCGTGAAGGGCTGCTCTACGGAGGCGAAGTAAGCCACCTGCTGCTCCTGCCCCTCTTCGTAGATGCGGAAATCCTCTTTGCGAAGGTTCGGCACGTACTTGCCGTTGCGGTCTAGCACGCTGACGGGCACTGTGACGAGCGTCGTGCTGATGCGCAGCGTGTCTCCCTCGCCAAGCTCAACCGGCTCGTCCTTGTCGGGCGTCTGCGCCGACGCGATGGAAGAGTCCGAAGTTCTTGTGCCGGTGTTGTTCGCGCCTCCTAGAACCGGCGGACGCCGTTCGGAAGTAGCGGGCGGGGGCGGAGGCTCTTCGCCAAGCACGGGCGAGGAGGTTTGCGGCGTGGTAGTTTGTGGCGTAGGCCTGCTGCCTACGCGGCGCGGCCGTGTGTTTTGAGCGTACGCTGCTTGCACCAGAGAAAGCGAAAGCGCTAGGAGCAGGAATGGGGTAATTAACTTTCTCATAATCTTTAAGCTCCTAATCAGGCAGACAGGATGGACACTGCCGCTCACAGTATGCGCGAGCGGCAGCGCGTTAAGATGATTGTGCAACTCGAAAAAGATGCTCACGAATTGCAGCCAGCCAGTTACAGGAGGAGAGACGTTGCGCTTAAGAAGATAACCCCTTCCACCTTGCCAGAGCAAGCGCTTTTACGGCCCCGTAAGCGCCCGGCGAAAAAAAGATTTGCCGAAATTGGAAAAGCCGAGCTGAAACGGAAATTTTTGTAAAAACCGGCCACTCCCCTCATCGAATGAGACGAAAAACCGAGCCCGTGTGTTAACAGTGCTGGACGGCAGATTAAGGATAAAGAGAAGAGAATTAAATCCTCGTTCCGGCCAATAGGTTGTTGTTGACAATGCTGTATGAAAGGCGTATATAGCAACTCGTTGAGCTTTAGTTTTTACGTTAAGCAATTTCAAAACTCGAACGCATTCTGAACTTGCTTAATCTCACGCCCACTATTAACTGCTGATTGACTTAACCGCATGGAGATAAGCCATGAAAAAAACACTCTTTTTTACATCTGCTCTGCTTATAGTGTTTTGTATTACCACGGGTTTTATCTTCAGTAGGTTTACAGGAACAATGACGGCGAGAATAAATGCTAAAGATTTGCAAGAGTACGGGCTGGCGATTATTACCGCGTCAGACCCTGAATTTGATAATTCGGCTGCACCCTCGCTAACAGGCATGTCGGACGAAGAAATTGCGAGCATTAAACCGCTATCCATATTAATAAAGAACACTAGCAGCAAAATCGTTGTGGGATACACAATCGTGTGGGAATGTGTAGATTCCGTAGGACAAAAAAACACCTTCAAATTTTCCCGCGCCGACTCCGAAGCTATTACGGACACTGAAGAATATCTAAAGGCACTTCCCGGAACCAATCTAGATAAGACAATTCGTCCCGGTGCCGCCCGCTTATTTTCACTATTACCGTCAGCAACGAGAAAAGGCGGCGGCTCAGCTAGTGAGGCCGCTCAAAAAGACTCTGCCTCCAATGATAAATCCGAGAGGGTGAGGAGGCTCAGCTCGGAGTTGCTCACAACATATACAGCTATAACGGTTTCAATTGATGCTGCTTTTTTTGATGATGGTACGTTTATCGGGCCGGATTACACAGGTCTGTTTGACAGAATAAAAGCTCAAGTTAATGCCAAGCTTGATTTGAGGAGAGCCATATCAGAAAAGCTTAAAAAAGGTAAATCTAATAGAGAGATATTCAATGACATAGAAGCGCGGGCTAAAACTGATATAGCTGTGAAAAGGGTATCTGAGCTATTTACTCCTGAAGACAATTACAAGTTTTTCAGCAAGCTATTCGCCAATCAATTTCTTCAGTTCAGGAACATGTACGGCGATAAGAAGGCAATAGATAAAGCTCTGGGCCCGAAGGACAAACCTGAACCAAATTTACGAAAGATTAAGTGACAGCGAATTGAGGAGGGGAAATGCAAGGAAGCAAGGTTAAGAATTATTTGGAGATTGTAACCAATGTTGCTGTTCTGCTAGCGGCTATCGGTTTCCTCAGCGCATTAAGTTAGGGCTATTTTGTACGACGAGCCAATCCATCTCCGTCGAGTGGTTTTCAATCCGGGCAGATATTGCCGAAAATACCCCGTGTAGATTACGCGAGCGCCTCTCAAACAATTCTCATTGCCGTGAACACCGAGTGCCATTTTTGTACAGAAAGTATTCCTTTCTATAACGAACTAGCCAAATTACAGCAGATGAAAGACAAAGGGACGCGCATTATAGCAGTGTTCCCCAATGCGGAAAGCGAAGTTCAGCAATATGTTAAGCAAAACCAACTTCAGGTGGAAGCAATCGCGGGAGTAGACCTAAAAACGTTTAATGTTAGAGGCACTCCGACCATGATTCTTGTTGATAGAAACGGGAAGGTTCTCAATTTCTGGATAGGGAAGTTGTCAGAAGATGAAAAGAAGCAGGCAGTCAATATCTTAACTGCACCCAAAATGTGATGTGCCATCTCATTAACGGTTTCTGACTGTACCGGAGGAAACAACGATGAGGATTAATAATTTCATTCAGCAGATTGTAAATAGAACGATTCTAAGAAATCTAATCTTACTTTTACTGCTGAGCATCCTGTTAAGTATCTTCCCTTTTCACAGTTTTGGGTATGGCTATGAAATCCTCTCTGCCAATGAATGTGCCAATTTCACCACTCCCCCTAACGAAACAGCGTATTGTATCGGAGATGCCACGTGTAAATACGTTTCAATTGATGGAGGGGACATCCCCGGAATGCAGAAATACATATGGTTAGATGTTTATGCGGATAGTGTTTGCTTTGCTACTCCTTCATACAACTTCGCTATGATTTATACTCGCCAAGACCCGCCCTATAATGATGCTTTATATGGTGACGCCGAGTCCTGGATTGGCCCGATGCCTTATTACTTCATGTCCAATATTAAGCCATGTAATTATGGCGGTTACGAAGAAACCGAGCAGACTTTCCCCTCAGCCTGTGTCGGCTCTGTTGGTTATAATACATGTTCCAATCCAGTAATATACTCTTTATATCCTACGACAGGCTGCCCTATTGGTTCGGCCAGTAATGGCTTCGGCTGTTGCACTTGTACCAACACGGCTATGGGGAGTCATTGTTTTGACTATGACCCGGAGACTTGCACCTGCTATGGCTGCGATTACTGTGGGGGCTCTCCTATTCTCATAGATATTGACGGCAATGGCTTCTCCATGACGGACGCCCAGCACGGCGTCCAGTTCGACCTGAACGGCAATGGCACTAAAGCTATTCTTTCGTGGACGGCGGAAGGAACAGACGACGCCTGGTTAGCCTTAGACCGCAACAATAATGGCGTGATTGACAGCGGCAAAGAGTTGTTCGGCAACTTCTCCGCACAACCTGAATCAGATGCCCCGAATGGATTTCTTGCTCTGGCAGAATTCGACAAGGCGGAGCAAGGCGGCGACGGCGACCGCGTGATAGATGAGAGAGACAATATCTATCAATACCTGCGATTGTGGCAGGATGTAAATCACAACGGAGTATCGGAGCCGAGCGAGCTACGCACATTGCCGGAGTTAGGAGTAGCTTCACTCTCTCTTGATTACAAGGAATCAAAACGTACAGATGAATATGGCAACGAGTTCCGGTATCGGGCCAAGGTCTGGGATGTAAAGGGAGAGCGGGTAGGGCGGTGGGCGTGGGACGTGTTTCTTGTCGCGCGATAAAGACGTTCACCGCAGAGACGCAGAGGAACGCAGAGGGGGCGCTGAGAAAAGATTAACTCTCTGCGTAAACCTCTGCGTCTCTCTGCGTCTCTGCGGTGAATTCTAGTTTTCGTACATTCAAGGAGCAATCTTGAATGCGAGGTTGCTCCAGGGGCCTTGGCCTTGGGGGCCTACGGCCGCGACTCTGAACCAGTACTTGGTGCCTGTGGTTAAGCCGTCTATGGTTGTTTGTGATTTAGTGGAGACCGCTGCGTGTTGCCAGGAGGTTGCGGTCACGGGGTCTGTGCTCTGTTCTATGACGTAGGAGCGTGCGCGGTCTACCTTGTCCCAGGAGAGGTCTATCTCTCCTTCCATGTCGCCTTGCGTGGCGTTGAGGCCGTCGGGCGCGGGGAGCGCTCCGGTAGCAGTGCCGGGAGCGCGCACGTCCATGCCTGCGCTTTGAATCTTCTGCTCATCGCCGCCGCTTACGCTCTCAACATAAGCGGCAAGTTGATTGAGCGTGGAGTTAAGGATTTCCTCTTTTTCACTAAGGTCAGTCGTGAGAGCTTTCGCCTGTTGCTTGGCGGATTGTTGTGCCGAGTGCGTGGATTCGAGGTCGTTGATTGCTCCTGTGAGTAATGGTTCAGTTTGGGAAGATTCAAACAGGGATAGA
>DATELK010000217.1:0-13922 GCA_035276685.1 Pyrinomonadaceae bacterium
CGGCGGACATGGCGCTTCGCACGAGTCCCTCAGACCCGGAGGCACACCTGGCCCGTGGAATTGTGCTTGCCGAGGTAGGACAACTTGACGAAGCGATAGCGGAGTTCAGAAACGCAATCGCGTTGAGGCCCGGTCACTACAAATCATGGCTCAGGCTGGGGAGCGCGCTGGATCAGAACGGCGAGCAGGAAGCATCTCTACAGGCCTTTAACGAGGCGGTACGACTTGCGCCCAACTATGCTCAGCCGAGGTGGGAGCTGGGAAACGCCCTGTTCCGTATGGGGCGAATGGATGAGGCTTTCCGCGAAATGCGGCAGGGCGTAACAGGCGACCCTGCGCTTCTGCCTCTCATGATTGATTACGCCTGGGTAGCTTTTCAGGGAGACGCGGGGAAGGTAAAAGAAGTCGTGCGGCCCGACACGCCTCAGGCGAAGGTAGCTCTGGCGCGATATTTCGCGCGCAAAGGCAACAGCACCGATGCCATAGAGCTTTTTAATCAGGCCGGGCAGGTTGCGGACACAGAACGTCGCGCACTTCTCAGTGAGCTCCTCGCCAGTAAAAAATTCGATGAGGCTTATAAGGTGTGGGCCAGCGGGTCTGGGGAAGCGACTGCTTCTCCGTCAGGCTCTCTCATAGACGGCGGTTTTGAGAAGGGCATTAGCACTGGGGCCGTGGGCTTCGGCTGGATTATTCCCTCTACGCTGAGCAACGTGGAGGTCTCGCTCGACACGGCCGAGCGGCGCGGCGGCGACAAGAGCCTGACGTTTATCTGGAGCGGCAATTCCGACCCGCTGACGCCTGTTCTCTCGCAGCTTGTGCTGGTTGAGCCGAACGCGCGTTACAGGCTTCATTTCGTCGTGCGGACAAAAGAGATTAAGACGGGCGGCCCGCCGCTCATCTCCGTCACGGATGCTTCAGGCAAGGATGCCAAGGCTCTGGCGAAATCTCCCGTTTTCCCTTCGGAGACGAGTCCCTGGCAGGAGTACACGGTAGATTTTTCGACCGAGGGCGAGACGAGAGCCGTATTGATAAGCCTCTTGCGCCAGAACTGCACGGGCAGTCCCTGCCCTGCTTTCGGCCAAGTCTGGCTGGATGATTTCTCGCTTCAGAAGCTTTGATAAGATTGCTGTAAATAATCATAGAGAGGGGTCAGAGAAGGGTGAGGTGCCCGCACTGTGAAAGGCCACAAAGTGCTTTTAATCTCCGCTGCCGTGCGTGCCGAACTAAATTAACAGCCTGGTACGCCTTAAATACCCTGATATTTCTTTTCGTCATAGGTCTCCTTCTACTTTTAATAGAGGTCTTGTGATAGCCGCTTCATGAGCAGGGATTCGGATGGCTCGAAGGAACATATAGCCTTGAATTTATGAAGCGGTTTTCTGCAATATATACCGAGCATGGGTAACAAAAAAGGCTCGGTCAGAGGCTTCTGCCCAGTCTGAAACGGCGAAAGACTCTCTTTAACTGATTCAGATTAAGCAGTGAACCCAAGCGGCCCTCCGCCCGGTGCAAGCGTAACGGGTCAAAGAGAGCCGCAAACTACGGACAGCCGTAAAACTTCAAGGAGGCGTATTATGGCCTTTCGCTTACGACTGTTAAGCAAGGCACTAGCGCTGGTAGTAGTGTTTGCGGTCATGCAGGTTTATGTCCTGGCTAGCCCAAATGTGAACGCCAGCGGCAGCAACTCACCGGGGATGCTGCTCGGCAGACTAATCTTACCTGGCAATCAGGTGGTATTGGTCAACGGCAACTTGGCTCAATCCGGCACCACAATTCTGTCAGGCTCACAGCTTCAGACTCCTGCGGGAATCAGAGGCGTCGTGCAGCTTGCCGATTTGGGGCGACTGGAGATAGACCCCGATAGCAACCTCACCGTCACGTTCGATAACAAGAATGTTGAAGTGACGGTTCTTTCGGGCAACGCATATCTGACAACCAAGGAGGGAGTTAGCGGCAATATTGTAACTCCCGCAGGCAAAGCTCTGGCAAACAGCCCCCGTCCGCTGCCTCAGGGCGGCGGCGGCCCTAGCAAAGGCAAAGTCGTAGCCGGTGCTATAGGGTTTGTCGTTATTGTGACCGTGGTCACAATATGGGCTTTGAAAGATGACGAGAGCCCCAGCTGATGGTCTGGAAGCAATACTAGCTATCGGCTGCTTATTCCGCTACGCGCTCTTCGCATCAGTGTGAGGAGCGCGTAGCGCTTTTCCAGCTCGGGCACGATTGATTCTATTTTGCACGCTTGAAGAAGTAGACTTCCTCTGCGCCGGACATCTCAACGGCCACCAGCTCCCATCCTTCCGCGCCCAAATCGTTGAGCTTAATCTTCTCTGATTCGGAGACGATTCTATATTCCCAGACGGGGCGCGCTGTTGAAGCGGCAGCGGCGGCCTGCCGCTGAGCGTGAACTGTCCAGCCCGTTAGGCCGAGAAGAGTCGCTATAAGTAACAGAAGTAATAGCTGCCTGGATTTCATATTCCTCCACCATCGCCGCTAAAGCGAATGAAATTTAAGTCGGCTCAGTAGGGCCGCCCCTTTACCGGAAGCGCTCATTCTACTCTAATAGCGTGACGACATTTAACCGGGTGTGTCAGGGGCCGGATATGGTATTCTCCTCGTCCCTTGACGAGCGGGATTGACGCTAAGGCAAATTTTCTTTCAGGCGTAGACTTATAAAGATGTAGGGATAACACGTAGGGAAGCTGAGAGAGCAGATGAGTGAAAAGAATAAGAATGGAATAAGTGATTTGATGATGGCGGCTTCGAGAGGCGACCTGGCAAGGGTGCGCGCTCTGCTGGCTTCCGGCGCTTCGCTGGACGAGCAGGACATCTTCGGCAACACGGCGCTCATTTACGCTGCGGCAGGCGGGCACCTTGAGATAGTGAGCCTGCTCCTGATTAGCGGCGCGGACATGCACCTGAAGAACAAGGTGGGCCTCACGGCTGCCGAGCGCGCCCAGGCCAACGGGCACGCGGATGCGGCTCAGCTTTTCGAGGCAGAGGCGGCGCAGACGAAGCGATTCTCCGTCATCACGAGCCACCCGCAGACTAACCCGGTCGGCTACGAGCTTATTCAGGCGGTTCGCACGGGCGATGTTTCCAGACTGAGCTCCATTCTCTCTTCGGGGATTAATCCGAACGCCAGAACCAGGGACGGTCAGACGGCGCTTCACATCGCCACGGCCAAGGACGACACAGAGATGATGAGTATTCTGCTCAAACATGGGGCATCCGTTGAAGCTAAGAACGGCCAGGGATGGACGCCGCTCTGGGTCGCTATCTCTTTGGGAAACACTGAGGCCGTGGAGCTGTTGTCGGATTCAGGCGCGGACATGGACGCTGCGGACGAGTCGGGCTGGACGCCGCTGATGCAGGCGGCAAGCGAGAACAACCTTGAATGCCTGAAGCTTCTTTTAAAGAGAGGCGCGAGCGTTGAGATGGAAGGTCATGCGGGAGAATCTGCTATTAACCTTGCCCTTGAGAGAGGTCACATGGAATCGGCCGCGCTCATAGAACAGTTCATAGAGAGACGAAGAGATAGGATTGATTCGGCTCAGACACGCGCCGCTTCATCCAGATAGCAGCGGCTGACTGTTTCTACAGTAATATTGTCTTCATCTATCTTCCTCTGATTCCTTCCTCTATCGCGTCTGCGAATCTGCCGGGAGCCTCGGCGCTGTGCCCGAAGAAGAGAACCGGGTCAATCAGCTCCAACTCCATCAGCGTCAGCTCTCCGCCCACTTCGACCGCGTCAACGCGCGCGTAAAGCAGCGGCTCCTTCACGCTCCGAACGATGCCTTGCGCCGCAGCGATGAGCCGCTCCGGTGGCGTAGAGACTGATACGTGGCCGCCGAAGTCCTGCTGCACGCGAAAGTCTCCCCGCTTGGGTAGCTTCAGCACGGCGTGGCTGTACTCTTTCATGAAAAAGATGAACGACCACTCGCCGCCCGTTCTTATCTCCCGCAGGAAGCGCTGAATCATTACGCCGGAGCTTGAGAGCAGCTCGCGAACCTCTGCTGTGTCCGTCCCGGCGCGCTCAGGGTTGGTAATCCACGTTTTGTATGCTGACATGGAGACGACGGGCTTGATGACCGCCTGCTCCCAGCCCTGCGCCTTTAGAATCTCGCAGAGGTTGAAGCGGTCGCCGCGCTCAAGCCACACTGTAGGCACAACCCTTACGCCCTCGCTTTCCAGCTTTCTCAAATACCTTTTGTCTGCGTTCTCGCGCACGACGCTGGCGGGATTCCACATCGGAGCACCTCTCTGCTCCATCAAAGTTATCCAGCCCATGAACTCTTCCGTCCGCAGGTGATATTCCCAGCACGAGCGCAGGACGACCGCGTCGAACTTCTCCCAATCAACTTCAACAGAGTCCCACAGGACGGCTTCAACCTCTACGCCCCTCTCGCGCAGAAGGCTCGCCGCCAGCCTGTCGTCATCATAAAGAAGCGGTAACTCCGCGTAGGTCACGAACGCCACTCTGGTCATAGCTGCTTCTATCGTCTCAAGGATAAGGCTTCGGTTAAGGTCGTGGCGAACGGGGGCCGCTTCGCGCTCTGTAGGCAAGAGGCGCTTAGCCCGCGCACGGTTCCCCTTGAAATAAAGTCCGCAGTGATGTCGCTGATGCACTCGGAGAAGTAGCCGTGCCCGCCGAAGGGAACGTTCAGTTGAAGGCCGTTCGGCAGTTGACGCACAAGCTCCGAGGCGAACCGGCGTGGCGAGGCGGGGTCCAGCTCTCCTGAAAGCATGAGCACGGGAACGTCGGACTTGAATGTGCTCGTGAACTGGTTCGGCAGCTCTCCGCGCGGCCACTCGCGGCAGGCCCTCTGATGCACCCTCACGCGATAGTCGCCTATGAAAGTGCCCTCGGTCTCTCTTTTAATATCTTCCTCAGTGATGAGCTGGACGCCTTCCGTGCAGGTCACCGTGAAATACATGCCGAGCGAAAGCGACTGGTAGGTGGCGCGAGCCTGCGGGAGGCTGGCAAGTATGAAGGGCTTGAAGTCGCCCTGATACGCGCTGTGTATGAGCGCCGGGACGAGCCTCGCCGTGTTGTGGCCGTAGAGCATCATGCGCAGTCTCTCCGTGAAGGGGCCGCGCGAGAGGCTTATGCTCTGGGACTGCCCGTTCATAGGATTAACCACTTCAACGCTCACAGCTCCTTTCAGCAGCCGCTCCAACACCGCCCGGAACTCTTCACGCAGTTTCGGAAAAGCCTGTCGGCACGCCGCGTCCTGTTCGCAGTCGCGCATGAGTCCGTCCATGGCAAGCTGCGCCCCCTTGGCGAAGGGAAGCGGCAGTTTGAAGTCGAGCGTCGCGACACCCGCCAGCACGGCCGAGCGAACGTGCGCGCCGTATCGTTGCAGGTAAGCCAGCGCCACTGTCGTCCCGTACGAGCCGCCGTATAGATTAATCTTCTCGTAGCCCAGCGAGCGGCGCACCTCGTCCAAATCGTCTATGGCTATGTTGGTGGTGTACTGCGTCAGGTCTGCGACCCTTTCCAGCCGGGCGCGGCAGTCGCGCACAGCCTTCGCGGGAAACATCTCCTCGAAGTAGCCCTGCAAGTCGTCGTCGTTATAGAGATTACAATTTAAGGGATTCGACTCGCCGGTTCCTCTCTGGTCTATGAAGACTATGTCGCGCTCCTGCCTGACTCGCGCGGGCAGCGCTTCGCCTATATAAGCTGCTAGGCTCGCGGCTCCCTGGCCGGGGCCGCCCGCGAGGAAGAAGACCGCGTCCGGGGACGGCTTCTCCGAGAGGGCGGGCAGAATCACCACGTTCAGAGCTATCTTGCGGCCCTGTTTGGAAGCACGATTTTCAAAGACCTCGTACCTGCCGCACCATGCCTTTGTCTTAAACTCCGGCTCGCTGCAACGGCTGAGAAAGGAGCGCGTAGGCTTGTCGGCCCGAGCCGGAATTTGCGCGCGTGCCGCAGCGGCGTGAGACAAGAACAACGCGGCGAACAGTAAAGTCATAAGGATGCGTGTAGACAGCTTCATAGCCACTCCTGCCAAAGAGAGAATTGCTTGAAATGATAGTTTGTGCATTATATTCAAGTCTAAAGCTGATAATAGAAATTTTGTTTGAGAATAAAACATTATGTCTTGACTAATTCGTTAACGGTATCAAAGAAACTGAAGGCTTAACACTTCAACCGCTGTTTTTAAGGACGTGGAGCTTATGAGTAAAAATCGGATTTGGCTGCTTCTGACGGTGCTGCTGGCAGCAGTCGCAGTAGCGTGCGCTCAAAACATACGACAGGGCACGGCCAACACTTCCGCCTCTAACGCCGCAGGAGCGCAGGGCTCGTCTCAGACGCCCTGCACGCCGCTCGAAACCAGAAAGCCGAACGCGCCCGACCAGAAGCCTACCTTCCCGGGCCAGACTCGCGCCTGCGGAGTCAAAGCGGACGTGGCTTTCGAGGTCACAGTGCTGGCGAAGGGACTGGAAAGGCCGTGGGCGGTCGAGCCGCTTCCGAACGGAGACCTGCTGATTACGGAAAAGGCGGGACGCATGCGCATCGTCACGGCCAAAGGCGAAGTCGGGCAGCCGATTGGAGGATTGCTGCCCGTAGGCACTGGCGGCGTCTCGGCCGTGAGCGGTCAGGGTGGATTGCCGCCGATTACGGCGCGCGGTCAGGGCGGCCTATTGGACGTTGCCTTGAGCCCAGATTTTGCCAGAGACCGCACCATCTTCTGGAGCTTTGCGGAGCAGCGCGAGGGCGGCAGCGGCACCAGCGTCGCGCGCGGCAGGCTGACAGAAGACCTGAAAAATCTTGAACAGGTTCGCGTCATCTTTCGCGCCATGCCGACCTACAACAACGGCCTGCACTTCGGCTCGCGTCTGGCATTCGGCCCCGACGGAAAGCTTTACATCACGCTCGGTGAAAGGTTCGACAAAACGACCACGAGGCCGCAGGCGCAACACTTGAACAGTCACTTAGGCAAGACCATTCGCATCAACCCTGACGGCACGGTGCCGAACGACAATCCCTTCGTCAAACAATCGGGCGCGCTGCCTGAGATATGGACGCTCGGACACAGGAACATTCAGTCGGCGGCGTTCGACGAGCAGGGGCGGCTCTGGACTGTGGAGCACGGGGCGCAGGGCGGCGACGAGCTGAACCTGATAGAGAAGGGTAAGAACTACGGCTGGCCGCTAGTCACCTTCGGCGAAGAGTATTCGGGCGAGCCTATCCCGAATGCTGTTACTCAGCGCGAAGGCTACGTAGACCCTGTCTACTACTGGGATCCTGTGATAGCTCCTGCGGGCTTGCAGTTCTACACAGGCAACGCTTTCCCCGCGTGGCGCGGAAGCCTCTTCATAGGCGGCTTAGCATCGCAGAGACTCGTGAGGCTTGTCATTAAAGAGAACCGCGTCGTCGGCGAAGAGCACCTGCTGGCAGACAGAGGCCAGCGTGTGCGAGACGTGCGACAGGGGCCGGACGGCGCTCTTTACGTCGTCACGGATGAGAGCAACGGAGAGCTCTGGAAAATCACGCCGAAGCGATAAAGCTAATTTTGTAAGGGCGGAGGGCCAAATCCTCCGCCCCTACGGTTACCCCGGTTCTGTTAGTGGCTCTTATTCAGACCGGAGTGCGAGCAGAGGGTCGACCTTCGCGGCCCTGTAAGCGGGAACAAGGCTCGCCACGAGCGCCACCGCTGTCAGCAGCAAGGTGATGAGCATGAAGGTCGCAGGGTCTGTCGCGCTCACGCCGTACAGCATCTTCTCCATCAGCCGCGTCAGGCAGAGCGCGACCACCAGCCCTAGGGCCACGCCGCAAAGCACCATCTTCAAGCCCTGACTCATGACCAGCCGGAACAGGTCGCGAGGCCGAGCGCCGAGTGCCAATCGAATGCCGAACTCCTGCGTCCTCTGGCCCACTATGTACGAGATGACGCCGTACAGGCCGACGCTCGCCAGCAGCAGCGCCACGCCCGCGAAGATGTTAAGCAGCGTCATGGAAAACCTGTGCGACGCCAGCGAAGCCGCGATTACTTCGTTCATCGTCAGAGGCCGGAAGATGACATTCTGGCTGTTCCTGCTTCTTACCGCGCTACGAATCGATTCAAAGGAAGCGGGCCTGAGCTTATCCGTGCGCGCCGCCACCCTCACCACCGTAGCCGCTCCTCTCATCTGCCGGTCGGGCAAAGCCCTGAACGGCAGATAGAGCTGCGCCTGTAGCGTTTGACTCTCGTCCGCATCAATGCCCCAGCTCTTAACGTGCCCGACGACGCCTATGACCTCAAGCGGCGGCTGCTCGTCGTCCAACTGAATTCGCTTGCCTATAGGCTCCTGGTTCGGAAAATATTTGCGGGCGAAGGTCTCGTCTATCACGGCGACCGCTTGAGACCGCTCGTCATCCTGTTTTTCAAAGAAGCGGCCGCGCTTGAGCGCTATGCCCATCGCTTTCAGATAACCCGGCTCGACGAGCGACACGAGCGACATGTGCATCTGGCTCTGGCTCGCAGGCTTCGGTTGGTCTGCCAGCCAGAAGAAGAGGTCGTCTTCGTTGAGGATGGGAAAGGTGCCTATCGAAAAGGAGGCAGCCTCTACGCCCGGCGTCGAGTTCAGCTCGTCGCTCAGGTCGCGCAACGCGGCGCGCACGGCCTCTGGGCTTGCCGTCTGCATCGCGGGCGGAAGGTTAAGATTAAAGGTCAGCACGTTCTCCTGATTGAAGCCGGGGTCAACGTCCCAGAGCGCGCTCACGCTGCGAATCATGAGGCCTGCGCCAATCAGAAGTATGAGAGCCAGCGCCATCTCGACCACGACTAGAAAGCCCTGCGCGCGGCTGCGACCGTGGCTCGCCCCGCGCCCGCCTTCCTTCAAAGTTTCAGACAGCCGCCGCTGCGAAATCTTCAGCGCAGGGGCCAGCCCAGCGACTACGCCTGTCAGAAGCGAAATAAGAATGGTGAAGAGCAGCACCCTTGCGTCAAGACCCACCTCTTCGGCTCGCGGCAGCGTCGTGGGCAGTAGATTAAGCGCGGCACGCGTGCCCCATTCCGCCAGCAGCAGCCCCAGCCCGCAGCCCATCAGGGCAAGCAGGATGCTCTCCGTCAGAGATTGACGCAGCAGCCGCCAGCGGCTCGCCCCTAGCGCGGCACGCACGGCGAACTCGCGCGCACGGCTAGTCGAGCGTGCGAGCAGCAGGTTGCTGACGTTCACGCAGGCAATCAACAGCACGAACCCGACCGCTCCCAAGAGCATCCACAGCGTAGGCCTGACGTAACCGACCATCCTCTCCTTAAGAGGAATTATCTTCGCGCCGTTATCCTTGTTGGTGGCGGGATAAGCCTGTGCCAGTCCCCGCATCACCCTGTCCAAATCGGCCTGCGCCTGCTCTAAAGTTACGCCCGGCTTGAGTCTCCCGACTCCGTGCAGGCTCAGTGCGGCGGCGCGATTCTGCAAGACGGGATTGTCCCACTGGCCTATGGGCACGTACACGTCCGACTGGCGAAAGATGTTGACGCGCAGATTGAAGTCTGCGGGAATCACGCCGACAATCGTGTAGCTTCGCTCGTCCAGATTGATGCCTTTGCCCAGCACGTCCGGCGCGGAGCCAAGCTTGCGCTGCCAGAAGTCCGCGCTGACTAAAGCCACGGGCGCAGCGCCTTTTTCATCTTCGCTCTGCGAAAAGGTGCGGCCCATCACAGGCTCTACTCCGAGCAGCGAGAAGAAGTCTGCTGAGACGAGCTGAGCGCTGACACGCTCTGGCTCGCCCGCGCCCGTCAGAGTAAAGCCGTACGAGCGCGTCAGGGCCATAGCCGCGAACGTGCGGTTCTCCTTCTTCATGTCCAGAAAGTTAGGGTAAGGGATAGCGCCCGTGTCAAAGTTCGGCTTGCTTTGATGAATCGTCACCAGCTCGTCAGGATTCGGGTAGGGCAGAGGCTTGAGCAGCACGCCGTTGACAACTGAAAAGACAGATGCGTTGATGGCAATCCCGAGGGCGAACGTCGCCACGACCACCGCCGTGAAGCCGGGTGCCTTGTGCATCAGCCTCAGCCCGTAACGAAGGTCTTGCCAAGACTCGTCAATTAATCTCCCGCCACGAGCCTCGCGGCAAGCCTCCTTGGATTGCTCCATTCCGCCGAAAGCCCTGAGCGCGGCACGGCGCGCTTCATCCGGCGACATTCCGCTCCGAAGGTTCTGCTCTATGTCGCGCTCAAGGTGATAGCGCATCTCTTCGTCAAGCTCGCGCTCAAGCGCGTCCTTTCTAAAGAGCGAGCTGAGCCGCTTCCATATCCTGCCAATCATGACTACACGAGCCTCCCTCCTCAAGCGTCCCGCAATATAGCCTCGACCGCGCCGGAGAAACGCTCCCACGTCTGAAGCTCTGCCTCCAGCTTCCTGCGCCCCGCGGCCGTCAGCTTGTAGAACTTCGCACGGCGGTTGTTCTCCGACTCTCTCCACTCGGCCGCGATGACCCCGCGCTCTTCCAGCCTGTGCAGCGCAGGATAGAGCGCGCCCGGCGTAACCGTTAAGACTTCGCCGGAAATAAGCTGTATGCGCTGCATGATGTCCCAGCCGTTTAACTGGCCCGAGCGCAGCAGCCGCATGATTAGAAGCTCCAGTGTGCCTTGCTTCAAGAGGTCAGTCTTTTGTCTCTTCATACCGCTCCTATATACCGTCAATAGGAGGCGAGTCTATAGCCAGTCCTATCGGCTGTCAATAGGAAACTTCCCGCGCCGACTATTGCCTTTCTCTCCCGGCCCGTTTAATTTTGGAGCCGCACGAGAGGCTGGCGACGAATGACGAGAGCGATGATTAAAGCTGTGCGGGCAGGCAAAGAGGCGCGAGCCTTCATATGGGTCTGTATCCTGCTTCTCCTTTTACCTGTCGCCGTTTATGCGTCGGCGGAGCGAGAGGCGAAAATCTCCGGCATGGCAGAGGTGAACGGGACGCGGCTCTATTACGAGATGGCTGGCAAGGGGCGTGTGGTAGTTCTAATACACGGCGGGCTCGTGGACAGCCGCATGTGGGACTCTCAGTTCAAAGAGCTCGCCAGGAACTTCAGGGTCATACGCTATGACCTGCGCGGCTACGGAAAGTCCGCGTTCTCGATGGGGCCGTACTCTCACATAGACGACCTGTATGCTTTACTGAAGTTCCTGAAGGTAGAGAGGGCGAGCCTCGTAGGGCTTTCACTGGGGAGCATCATCGCCGTTGACTTCACGCTTGAGCATCCGGAGATGGTCGGCGCGCTCGTCCTCACGTCTTCCGGCTTAAGGGGCCACCCATCGGCGAGGAATGAAAAAGCCGCTGCCATCTTCAAGGCGGCGGAAGTCGAGGGGATGGGAAAAGCAATCGAGATGTGGATGGAGCATCCCTTCTTCGCCACGGGTAAAAATGTTCCCGGCTACACCCAGAGGATGAAGAGAATGCTCGCGGACAATTTCAGGTACTGGGGCCCGACTCCGGCCCCTATTGTTTTGACCTGGCCGCCGCGACCTTCCATAGAAAGGCTCTCGGAGATAAAGACACCCGCGCTGGTAATCGCAGGCTTAGAGGACGCGCCGAACATTCTGGTGATAGCCGATACGCTCGAAGCAAAGATTGCGGGGGCGAAGAAGGTTCTGATTCCCGGCGTCAGTCACCACCTCAACATGGAGAAGCCGAAAGAGTTTAATAAGCTCGTGCTGGATTTCCTTCGCCGCTAGACGGGGTTAATTATGAAGGGCATTATGGGTTGATGAAAAAAGGGCGGCTTGAGGCTTTCAGCGACGGCGTCATCGCCATCATTATCACCATCATGGTGTTGGAACTGAGGATTCCGCACGGCGCGGACTGGGACGCTCTGCGGCCACTGGTTCCGGTCTTCTTAACCTACGTGCTGAGCTTCGCCTACCTGGGAATCTACTGGAACAATCATCACCACATGCTTTACATGACCGACCGGATTAACGGCAAAATCCTCTGGGCCAACATGCACCTGTTGTTCTGGCTCTCGCTGATACCATTCACGACCGGCTGGATGGGAGAGAATCACTTTGCCACTCTGCCCACGGTTGTTTACGGTATCGTGTTGCTGGCGGCTGCCATAGCCTACTTTATTCTAGAAAGACTGATTATCGCGGAGCAGGGGCCCGACTCTAAGCTCAAAGCTGCAATGGGCAGAGACATCAAGGGAAAGATTTCGCCTCTTATCTACGTGGCTGCCATCGCGCTGGCTTTCGTCAACCAGTGGATTTCCGACGCGCTCTACGTGCTGGTGGCGCTGATGTGGCTCGTCCCCGACAGAAGGATTGAGTCCAGAGTGAATGAGACCGGATAATTGAAGAAGAGAATTAACAGGGATGGACAGGATAGACAGGATAAAAGAGAAAGCATTTATTCTTTATCCTGTTCATCCTGTCCATCCCTGTTAATTTCCTCCTCCTGCCACTGTTCGGCTTCTAGTCTTCGTTGAGGACGAAGGATTCGAGGAACTCGTTGATGGAGGGGTCGTTGGGATTCTGGCCCAGGACTCCTACCAGACAGGCCTTCAGTGTCTTGCCTTCGACTTTGAAGTAAAGACGTATAGCGCCGTGATAATAACAGTCGTGGACTACGTACCTTCGCCCTACGTAGCCGCTAAGAGTGGTATCCTTGTTACGTGTGAACTCGCACGACAGACCGCGCGTCGCAGATACACGATTAAGATTATCCATCGTCTTGTCAAAGAGAGCGTCGAGGGTGGCGTCGCCTTTGGGGCCGCTGGCCCAGATGGCTATGTAACCGATTTTAAGATGGCTGACTTCGTAGATGTTGACTTTTATCGCATCGCCGCTCGGCAGTCGAACCTCTGTCGAGAATTGCTGGCCGCCGCCGGGCATGCGTATGGCGAAGGGCGCGCCGGAAAGTGAGAGCATGGGCCAGGCCTTATTCTCTCTGACGCGCGGCGCAGAGGCTCTGATGATGGGAGCAGGCGCGGCCGTCTGACTCTTCTGCTCCGCCGCTTTGGCCTGTCTCCATTCCCAGGGCGGGACGGGCTGCGGGTCGCTCCAGATGCCTCTGCTTTCGGAGCGTGCCGCGCGCTCGGCCTCTACGTAAAGGTTGAGCGCTTCGTCCGTAGTCTCTTTTTCATATTGCCTGTCGAACCACGCGGCACCGTCGCGTATCATCTGAAGGCTCACGTCCACTTCCGACGAGAAGACCTTGGCGATGAAAAAGCGGCTGCCGTAATCCATGCCGGTCAATTCCACGCTGACCTGTTTGCCCAGGATAAGGTCTGCCAGATGCTTGCGAGCCACCTCGCCCATAGGCTGGTCAAGCTCAGGCGACTCTACCGCCTTGAGAATCACCTTCATGCGGCGTCCGCTGTTCTCTACAATGATAGTCCTGCCGTCCTGCACCTCGACCACGCTCACAATCAGGATTTTGGCGTCGGTCTTTAAGGAAAGGCAAAGTAGTGCCAGAAATGCTATGGCTAGGATACGTCTCATTTGGTCGCGTCCTTGGAATCAGGGAAGTTTTGGCGTCAGCCGTGCGAGATGACTTGAGGCGTGACCTGCGGTTAATCATCGGCCACCCGGATAAGATTAAACTGGTTTAACATATCGGTCAAGCTAAAACAGGCAATGTCCTGTTTCTATTCGTTCAGAACAGCTTTCACCACCTCCAACCTCCATTTCCGCCGCTTTTACCTCAATTTCATACACTTCAGACGCAATTTCCAACGTTACAGACGCGATTTCCAGGTGTGCAGGAGCAATTTCCAGTTGTGCAGATGGAATTTCCAGAGCTACAGACGCGATTTCTACTGTTACAGAAGGGATTTCCAGTGTTACAGACACGATTTCCGGCGTTACAGATTGAATTTCCACGAGTGCAGGTCTGATTGAAGCAGGTCAGTACCGCCTGCGGTAGCGGGCGGGTTCTACCTCTGCTTGTGACCCGCCCGCTACCGCAGGCGGTACTGACCTGTCTTTGTTAATGGAACCAACTCC
>DATELK010000218.1:0-5620 GCA_035276685.1 Pyrinomonadaceae bacterium
CGGCTTGAGACCCGCCCGCTACCGCAGGCGGTTCTGACCTGTATTCTGTCTTATATGTTCCATCATAGCCTTGCGGACTCTCTGCATGAGCATCTCTATGTCGTTGTCTGTCAGGCCTGCGGTTGGAATGGGCTCGTCCACGTACATCTCTATAGAGCCGGGGCGAAAGATGATAGAGTCGGGCGGAAGAATTGCGCGCGTGCCTATGATGGTGATGGGGATGATTGGCACCTGCGCCTGTAGCGCCAGCTTGAAGCCGCCCTTCTTGAAGGGATGAAGAAGGCCGTCGCGCGAGCGCGTGCCTTCAGGGAAGACGAAGGCGCAGATGCCGTTCCGCAGATAGCTGGCCGCGCGCTGCATGCTGGTGACGGCGTTCTGCGTCGAGCTGCGGTCGATGGGGATGTGCCCGGCACGCCACAGGTGCCAGCCCATGAAGGGAATGCGAAAGAGAATCTTCTTCGCCGCTATGCGAAGCTGCGCGGGCAGGTAGCCGAGCATCGCCGGGATGTCCATGTAGCTCTGGTGCGTCGAGAGGAAGACGTAAGAGGTGCCGGGCTTTATGTGCTCCGCGCCGTGTACTCTCACTCGTGCGAGCGCAGTCCGCGCAATCAAACGACACCAGACACGCGCGCACCAGTGCTGACTCCGCCCGCCCGGGTCGTGCAGGGAGAGCGTGAGCGAAAGGCTCCCCATGACTATCGTGTAAAGATATATGAGCGGGATGGCTACGAGAGAGTGCAGGTAGTTGAGAACGGTCGGCCTTCTAGGGGCTGCCGTGCGCAGGACTTCAGTTTCTTCCGTCTCTTCCGTGAAGCCCGGCGCTGTAATCGTCTCACGCTGCATAGCAAAATCACTCTGATAGTGTTCCTGCCGTTCGCATGCCGAGGCGCTCGGCGGCCATCGTGATGCCTATGATGGTCTTGGCATCTTCTATCTCGCCGTCGGCTATCATCTCGAAGGCGCGCTCGAAGCTGACGCGAACGATGTCCAGATACTCGTCGCCCTCAAGATTCTGCGCCGTCTCTATCAGCCCCGTGGCAAGGTAGACCCACAGCTTCTCTTCGCAGAAGCCGGGGGTGGAGAAGAACTCCGCGAGCTTCTCTATCGTGGTCGCGCGAACGCCTATCTCTTCCTCAAGCTCGCGCGCCGCGCACTCTTCGGGTCTCTCGGGAGGCGAGAGTCTTCCGGCGGGCAGCTCAAGCAGATAACGCAAAGTCGGATGGCGATACTGTCTGACGAGCGCAATCGTCGCGTCGTCGAAGACCGCCACCACACCGGCCCCGCCCGGATGATGCACGACCTCGCGCTTATAGGTCTGGTCTCGCTCGCGTATAGTGTAAACGGAGACATCGAAGATGCGCCCGTGATAGACCTCTTCGCTCGCCAGAACCTCCGGCGCTTCCATGTTGTCTACGGCCATAAAGATTTTCCCCTCGCGCGTCAGAGTTTATGATTTCCCGGCACCCAAGGGCAATAGCTTAAGACTCTTCCGTTGAGAGAAGCTCACGCATCTCTCCTACCAGATAGAGCGAGCCCGTGACGGCGATGAGCCCTTCCGGCGGCGTGAGCTCCCGCGCCAGACGCGCCGCATCGGCCGGAGACGAAGCAAGAGCGATGCTTTCATAATCGAATCGGGCGGGCACTGCCGCTTGCAGCGCCTCAAGCGTAGCGGCGCGTGGGTTATTCATCGCGGTCAGAATCAGATGGCTGGCTGCGGGGAAGAGAAGCGCGGCCATCTGCTGTAGCTCCTTGTCGCGCATGGCACCGAAGACGAGCGTGACGGGCAAGTGTACAAACTCGCGCAGGTAGTCGCTGAAGGCACGCGCGCTCGCAAGGTTGTGCGCGCCGTCAAAGAGCACCTGCCGCTTACCCTGCCAAAGCTCAAGGCGGCCCGCGTGCTCGGCACGTCCTAGGCCCTCTATGATTGCGTGGCGCGGAATGTTGAAGCCGCGTGCTCGAAGGCGCTCCGCCAGCTGGATTGCGACCGCAGCGTTGACCGCCTGATGACGACCGCGAAGCCCGAGCTGAACGTCGCTGTAGCTGTCTTCTTCCGTCTCGAACGTCGCGCGCAAGCGCCCCGTCTCGCTCGCGCCTGTTACCACGAACCGGCTGCCCGCGAAGCGCGGCGCAACGCCCGTTTCCGCTGCGCGCTTCTCTATGACCGCGAGCGCTTCAGGCTCCTGCGGCGCGACCACGGCTTCTACGCCGGGGCGAATGATGGCGGCCTTCTCAGCTGCTATCTCGGCAAGAGTTGCGCCGAGGTATTCCTGGTGATCCAGCGCAATCGGCGTCAGTCCGACCACTTGAGCGCCCGCCGCTGTGGTCGCGTCCAGCCGCCCTCCGAGGCCAGTCTCAAGTATGACAAGCGGAGCCTCTGCCTCCCTGAAAGCGAGAAGCGCTATGGCCGTGACCTGCTCGAAGAAGGTGGGCAGCGCTTCAAACTCTCCCGCGCCGCGTAGAGATTCCGACGCGTCACGCACCCTCGTCGCGAGGCGCGCGAAATCCCCTCGCGCAATCTCTCGTCCCTGAATCTTTATGCGTTCCGTGATGCGTGACAGGTGAGGCGAAGTGTAGAGCCCGCAGTTGATGCCTGCGGCGAGCGCAATCGAGTCAAGCATCACGGCCGTAGAGCCTTTACCGTTGGTGCCAGCGATTTGAACCGAGGTGAAGGAGTGTTGCGGATTATCTAAAGCGTAGAGCAGCCGCTCTATATTTTTCAACCCCAGCTTGATGGCCAGCGTCTCGTGGCCCAGGCTTAGAAGATAATGAAGCGCCTCGTCAAAAAGCATAAAAGTAATTAGCAGTCGGCAGTCAGCTTTTACTGACCCCTGACTGCTATTTACTGGCCCTCATACTCATCTCTGTTTCCGGCGCGCGGTTGAGGTCGGGGTTCATCATGAAGTTGAGTAGCTTGATGATGTAGTCGCGCATCTCGCGACGGTCGATTATGTCATCAATCATGCCGTGGTCAAGCAGGAACTCCGAGCGCTGAAAATCCTTCGGCAGCTTTTGTCGAATGGTCTGCTCTATGACGCGCGGCCCCGCGAATCCTATCAGCGCCTTTGGCTCCGCAAGGATAACGTCCCCGAGCATGGCGAAGCTGGCGGTGACGCCTCCCGTCGTGGGGTCTGTCAGCACAGAGATGAAGGGAAGCCTCGCTTCGTCAAGCTGCGCCAGCGCGGCAGAGATTTTCGCCATCTGCATCAGTGAGAGCGCGCCCTCCTGCATGCGCGCCCCGCCCGAAGCGGCGAAGATGATGACGGCAGCCCTGTCGTCCAGAGCGTGCTCTATCACGCGCGTTATCTTCTCGCCCACGGCGGAGCCCATAGAGCCGCCTATAAACAGCATGTCCATCGCCGCGCTGTAGACCAGATGGCCGCCCACGCGCCCGCGCGCGTTGACCACCGCCTCGGGCAGTCCCGACACGGCACGCGCCTGCTTGAGCCGATCCGGATAAGGCTTGCTGTCTACGAACTCAAGCGGGTCTACGGAGATGACTTCCGAATCAAGCTCCTCGTAATCGCCGTCGTCGTAGAGGAAGCCCAGGCGCGTGTGCGCGTCAAGGCGGAAGTGATAGCCGCAGTTCTGGCAGACTTGCAGGGATTCTTCGAGGTCGGGTTTGAAGAGCGCCGCGTCGCACTCAAGGCATTTGACAAAGATGCCCTCGGTCTTGACACGCCTCTCTTCGGCGGGGACGTTTTCAAGCTGCGGTCGCTTTTTACGAAACCAAGGCATTGAAAAGCAAATGCAGAAGTCAGAGTGCAGAATGATGAATTAAAACATCTTCTGCAATCCGTTTTCCTGCCTTTATAGACTCATAGTGTTTTTTGAAGACGAACTTTAAATGACGTGGCAAAGGGTAACATAAGCAAGCCAAAAGTAAAAAGGCGAAAGGTGAAGGGGCGCTTCATCTCTTAGAGAGCGGCTTCGTGAGAAGGGAGGAAAAGGCGAGTATGACTTGCGATTGCTGCGCCTCGCCTGTTAGCTGCATGAGGGCAGAGAAAGCAGCTTCCGGGCTGGCCGCGAGTAGATTCGGAATCGAGGCTTCCATTCCATAATCTTCTCTCTCATCCAACGGGAAATATAACCAGACGGGCTCGATTTCGACCTTCGCCCTCCAATCCACTTTACTGACGGCATCTGCTTTTTGGGCATTGAAGTCTCGGACGGCCTCTTTGAGAATCGAGTCTGTAAGGCTTGCATCGAATCGCGCGAGCTGACCGGCAACATTTAAGAGCAGGAAGGGGCGGCGAGCATCATCTATGCTGCGGGCAGCACCGGCCGCCTCTGAAAGCGCGCTCTCAGCATCCGAAGCATTGCCCGCTTTACGCAGGACGCGCACAATATTGAGCCAGAGGATTACCCGCTCAATGCCTTTCGGTAATTTGTTCGCCGTCGCTTCCGCGTCGGCTAACGCCTGTCCTCCGCGCTCAAGAGACTTAATCGCACGGCGGAAATCAATCAAGGTCTTGAGCCTCGCAGTCACATTCAGGTCTGAGATTTTATCCGCGACTTCGCGCGCACGCGTGAAATCGTCCCTGCGCCAGAGATTGAAAAAGAGCGAAAGAAACTTAATGTCGCGCTGCTTCTGGCCCGGCATCTTCTCTATGTTGCTGATGGTCTCGTCAAGGTCTTTCGCGGGAGCGCTCTTAAAGCCGCTGAAGGCGGTTTCCTGTGTTAGCTGCGGCGGGACGGTTGACGCCAGAGCGGAGTTGGCCGCGCCTATCGCGGCGACGAGTTCCGGCGCGAAGCGCTCGGCCTTCGGAAGCAACAGGTATCCGCTGATGTAATAGAGCTCGCGCTGCTTCGGGTCTGAAACCGGGCGCGTAAGAATTCTTGCCGCGGCTTCCAGATAGGCGCGCACCAGCAGGCGCGAGACTCCGGGCCTGTCGGCAGTGATGTCCGGCACAATCTGTGTGCCGACGCCGACCATCAGGTTCGAGGTGTAGTCCGTCACGTCGAGTCTGGGCGAGGTGAAGACATACGTGCCTAAAAGCAGTAGAAGACTCGCATCCGGCAGCGGCTCCGCCGCCAGACTGTCCAGAGCTTTGATGAAGAGCGCGTCCGCCGCGCGCTCATCTTTCGCGCGTAACTGCTGAAGCAGGGCAGGCATGAATGGATGCACGCCGCCCGCAAGGCTCTGCCGTGCGAAGTCCTGAGCCTTTGCGGGGTCTGTCTTGACGAGGTCATACGCGACGGTGAAGTTGCTGCGCATCTGCCCGGGCGCGTCCTCGCCGCCAGCTTTCGATGCGGAGTCTTTCATCATAGCCCGCCTGGCCAGCGCCGCATCCCTTCCGGCTATCAGAGAGAGTATCTCGCGCCTGGCATCCGTCAGCGCGTTGGCTTCAGCCGCAGAGACGTTGCTCTTCTCGGATGAGAGGTCGAGCGATTTTGAAAAGAGCTGGCGTGCGTAAGCCTCGTCCACGTCCCATAGCAGATTGCCCAGCCGCGCGATTGTCAGGCTTTTAACCGCCGCATCCTTGAACGCCGAGACGCGGTCTACCAGACCGTAAATTCGTGCGAGCGCGAGCTGGCGCTCTGACTCTTCGGCCCCTGAGGCAGTAGGGCTTCCCGCCTTCTGCGAGGAAGTCTGCGCAGAAGAGACGCTCTGGCCGAGGAT
>DATELK010000219.1:0-28028 GCA_035276685.1 Pyrinomonadaceae bacterium
GATTCAGAGTCCGAGAGCAGTTGTCGTACTCGCGGAACCTGCGCGAGCGAAGAGTTAAGGGAGCAGAGGTCGCGCGGCCCCGCCTGTCCCATGTTGAGGCGGGCCGTCAGGCGCTCAAGGTCAGAGACTTTTTTCAGGAGCGAGCGCATCTGCTCCCTAGAGATGTGCGAAGAGTAAAGCTCTTGGACGGCCATGTGCCGCGCTTCAATCTCTCCGCGCCGCACGCTTGGACGTAGGAGCCACGAGCGCAGGAGGCGCGAGCCCATGCCTGTGACCGTCTCGTCAATCACGTCGAAGAGCGAGCGTGAGCGAGAAGCGGCGGAGGAAGACGAAGCCGCGCCTTGCGTCTCTGTCAATTCCAGGTTGCGAACCGTCACGCCGTCCAGCACAAGGTAGTCGCGCGGCTCGAAGTATTCTATGTCCGTGACGTGAGCGGCTGCGGCGCGCTGCGTCTCCTGCGCGTAGCGCAGGCAGACGCCTGCGGCGCGCACGGCCTCGCGCTTCTCCTCAAGCCCGTAGCCCGCAAGCTCTCGCACGCCGAACTGCTCGCACAGAAGAGAGGCGCAGCCTTCAAAGTTCCACTGCCAGTCGTCCAGTGCGGTCAAAGCAATGCCTGCGAAGGGCGCGCTCCTGTCATCATGAGAATCAGGCTCGTCGCCTTCAGAGTCCGATAACGCCTGAGACTGCGCTGCGGCAGCATCAGCAGAAGCAGTCTCCATAATCTCCTTCTTCTTCTTAAGAGGAAGGTGCGAGGTGTGCGCCGCCTTGTGCGCTTCAGGATTTTCAATCAGCGCGGCGAGCGAGGCGGGGAAGAGAAGCTCTCGCGGCGCGAAGGCTTCTATGTCGGAGCGTATGCGCGTCCACGCGTCCGCGCCTGCGGCTTCCGTTGCGCGAAACTCTCCCGTTGAGAGGTCAAGGAATGCTGCGGCCATACGCTCTCCGCTCCCGCAGACGCTTGCCAGGTAGATTGCCTCGCGTGACTCAAGAAGCTGCGGGTCGATGGCGGTGCCGGGCGTGATGATACGCACGACCTCTCGCCGTACAAGCTTCTTGGTCTTCGACGGAGCTTCCGTCTGCTCGCAGATGGCGACGCGGTAGCCCTTGCGAACAAGCCTCGCTATGTGACCGGCCGCGGCGTGATGCGGGACGCCGCACATGGGTATGGGCTCGCCCCGCTCCTTGTGCCGCGCGGTCAGAGTTATCTGAAGCTCGCGCGAGCCCGTCAGCGCGTCGTCAAAGAATAGCTCGTAGAAGTCGCCCAGCCGGAAAAAGAGGAGCGTCCCCGGATGCTCGCGCTTCAACTCGAAATATTGCCGAATCATCGGCGTCTGATTAGAGCTCATCATAAAGATGCTTAAACAACGGCAGACTCAGGAACAGAGCGATGAGGCGTTGAAAATGGAATTAAAGCACAAAGCAGTCGATAGATGAAATCGGTCGCACACAAGGCGGAACTGTTAACGTATAACTTCTCTGTCGCGCTCGCCTATAATCTTCCAGCCAGCATCCGTCTTCTGCCATCGAAGCTCCTGTATGACCTCGCCGCTTGAATTCAGCGCGCCCCTGAAATTCCAGCTCTTGCGAAAGGTCATGGTGGCGAAGCGGCCGTCTGAGCTGAGGCTGGTTTCCGGCTGTCCCGTCTCAAGCTCTATGGAGCTGGCCTGCTCCATCATACGCTGCTTCTCCGCCTGAACGGCCGCGCGCGACACGTTCCGCTTCAGGTAAAAAGTCTCTACCACGGGCGGGTAGAACGAGATGAGCCTGTTTATGTTGCGAGCCTTGGTGGCGTCAATCCATTCGTCCCTGAGCGATTGAAGCTCTGCGCGTGCGTCGCGCGGTGCCGCAGGAGAGGCGGCAGGAGAAGGAGAAGTGTTGGCGTCCGATAACGCCGGTTGATTGTCTGTCCGCGCAGCGTCACGATTAGCATTCGAAGCAGCGTTACCGTTCTGCGTGGATGCCGTGCGGCTCTCCGTCTCACCACCCGTGCCGGATGTTCCCCTGAAGACAAACAGGAAGATGCCCAGACCCAGGCCAAGCAGTATAGCCGCGCCGACTATGAAGGGTAGCAGGTTCGAGCGAGCGGGCGTTGCCGTTACCACCTCAGCAGTTTTGGCAGTAGCTTCCGCTTGAGTCGCCGTAGCCGTCTTTGAATGCTCCGAGAGAAGAGGGAATGTGCTCTCGGCCTTTGTCTCTGCTTCGGGCGACGGCGCGGACGGCTTAGCAGCTACAATAGCTTTCCCTTCATCATGCTGCTCAGAGCCTTTGTCCGCGTCTTTAGCAGACACCTTTGTCTCAAGCTCGTCCTCCTGCGCGGCAGCAGTGACGGCGTAGGATTGCACGCTCGGTGGGTCAATCATCTCGCGCGAGATTGAGTCCTCAATTGAATCTTCAATAGTAGGCTCGCCCGAGCGCCGTGTGCTTGGGTCGTTATCAACCTTCTGCCGGTTCGTCTCAGGCGAACGCCTCTCTGCGCTCTCAGCCAGAAGGGAAGCCTTTCCTGCGCCGTCAGCCTGCGGCAACTCACCGGCGGCTTCGTCCAGCTTAGCCGCGAACTCCTGCGCCGTCTGCGGCCTCTCCGAAGGAGCTTTGGCCAGCGATTGCTTAATCAGGGCGCGCAGGACTGGTGGCGTGTCCGGGCGGAACTCTTCTACGGGAGGCGGCGGCGTCTGAATGTGCTTGATGGCAATGGCGGTCGTCGTGGGGCCTTCAAAGGGAGCGCGCCCGGCTATCATCTCATAGAGTATGACGCCCATGCTGTAGATGTCTGACCGCGCGTCCGTCTTATTATCGGCGCACTGCTCCGGGGCCATGTAGCGCGGCGTCCCAATCAGAGAGCCAGTGGCCGTCAAAGCCGTGCCGGAAGTCGTCCCCTCCTTGAGCTTCGCCACGCTGAAGTCCACGACCTTTGCCAGCATATGCCCGTCGTGGTCGCGCGTCAGTATGATGTTCGAAGGCTTAAGGTCTCTGTGTGTGATGTGGTGCCGGTGCGCCGCCTCGACTCCGCTCGTGACCTGTCGCGCGATACGTATGGCTTCGCTGAAAGGCAGCTGGCCCACTGCGTCCATGTGCTCGCGCAGGGTGTCGCCGTCTATCAACTCCATGATGATGTAAGCGCCGCCTTCGGGCAGCGAGCCGTAGTCGTAAGTGTCGGCCACGTTCGGATGATTGAGGCGCGCGGCGGCGCGTGCCTCCCTGCGAAAGCGCTCTAAGGCTTCCGGGTCGGCCGTGAAGTCCGGCAGCAGCAGCTTGATGGCCACGGGCCTGTCAAGGTCAAGGTGCGTGCCTTCATAGACAGCGCCCATGCCGCCTCTGCCAAGCAAGCGGTCAAGGCGATACTTTTCAGCTATCATGCGCGAGCCGTGACGCGACGGCACAAGCCCGGTCGAATCAAAAGAGCAGACCGTGTCCGTGTCCTCGTAGCAGCGCTGGCAGGCGGGGCAAAGCTTCATCGAAACCCTTTGACGTGGAGCCCTTGAATTAAGAGATAAAGCCCCATGATAATTTCACCGACCGGCTCGCGCGGTCAAGAAGAATAGAAGAAGATTCTAACAGGGATAGAAAGGCAAGTCAGAAGGCAGAGTGCAGAATGCAGAAGTAAAGAAGCTCTTTCTTTTCATTCATCATTCTGCACTCTGCCTTCTGCATTATTTTTCTGTCCCTGTTAATTTCTCTCTTAACCGAAAAACAGCTCGGCCACGCCGTATATCTCTTCGGACAGCAGCTTCAGCTCGCCTACGGCATCTTCCAGAGGCACGTGGGTAATCCTGTTGCCTGAGAGAGCAACCATGCGTCCCCACTCTTCGGCTTCAGTCATCTCCATGGCCTTGACGCCGAAGCGCGTGGCCAGAACCCTGTCAAAGGGAGTGGGCGAGCCGCCGCGTTGTATGTAGCCGAGCTTTGTGACGCGCGTCTCTATCCCAGTGCAGCGCGCTATCTCCGCCGCGAGCACCGTGCCTATGCCGCCAAGGCGGTCGTGACGGTAGATGTTCTCTCTGACTTCGCTTGAAAGAAAGTCTTCGTCCGGGTGCGGGTGAGCGTCTTCGGCCACGACAATGATGGAGAAGGCACGCCCCTGCTCCATGCGATGCCTGAGCAGCTGGCAGACGCGCGAGAGCTTGAAAGGATGCTCAGGCACAAGCACGACATCTGCTCCGCCCGCTATGCCGCCGTAAGCCGCTATCCAGCCCGTGTGGCGGCCCATGACCTCAACGACCATTACCCTGTGATGAGACTCCGCGGTGGAGTGCAGGCGGTCTACGGCTTCTGTGACGACCTGCACGGCCGTGTCGAAGCCGAAGGTCATGTCTGTGCCGCGTATGTCGTTGTCAATCGTCTTGGGGATGCAGACCAGAGGGTAGTTGTGCTCGCGCCACATCTCAAGCGCCGCCGACAGAGTGCCTTCGCCGCCCACCACAATCAGCGAGCTTAAGCTGTACTTCTCCCAGTTAGCAGCGAGCTTCCTTAGGCTCTCAGCGCTGCCCGTGGGGTTAAAGCGAGAGGTGCCCAGGATGGTTCCGCCTCGCGGCAGTATGCCGCTCACCGAATCGCGATTAAGAGGCTCCACGTCGTCTTCTACGAGCCCCTGCCAGCCGTTTCTGATACCGACGATGTCAACCTGCGAGACGAGCGCGCGGCGCACCACGGCTCGTATCACCGCATTCAGTCCCGGACAATCGCCGCCCCCCGTCAGAATGCCTACCCTTTGGTTCTTCATATCTGTCAGCCAAGCCATGCGTGGCGATAAATTTTAAAGTTTGCCTTAATCTCAACGCGCAGCCTATAATCTCGCGTCAAAAGAGTAGCTGTCAATTTTTCATGCGGCCAGGGGCGCTTATCCGAGGTCAACTCTTCCTGGCACAGGACTTCAAAGGACTAAAGCATTCGAGCGGTGCAGGAAAGCGAAGAGCCTCTGATTCTCAGTATAGAGACGGCGACGCGAGCGGGCAGCGTGGCCCTCTCGCGCGGCCAAGCGCTGCTTTCATCAAGAACCGGCGACCCCACGCGCTCGCACTCAACAGACCTGCTGGAATTGATACGCGACGCGCTTCGTGAGGCGGGCGCTTCACTCAGCGACGTGGAGCTGTTTGCAGCGGCGCTCGGCCCCGGCAGCTTCACAGGGCTACGCATAGGCGTGGCCACCGTCAAAGGGCTCGCTTCCACGCTTGAGCGAAGGGTCGTGGGCGTGCCGACTCTGGAAGCCTTAGCGCTCGCGGCGGGACGCGCAGAGCGAGTCGTGGCGCTTCTTCCTGCGGGACGCGGAGAGCTTTTCGCCCAGAGCTTCCGTGTAGAAGGGCCGCACGAAGTCTCGCCCTTAGATGAGCCTGTACACGTCGCCCCGGACATCCTTCTGGAAAAGTATCGCGGACAGAGGAGCGTCATCTGGATAGGCGAGGGAGCCCTGGCGCAGCGCGAAAAGATTCGCGCGGTGGCCGAAGAAGACGGAATCGCTTTTATAGAGGAGAGCGCGGAGCAGTCGCAGGAAGAGCGTGAGGGCGCGTGGACGCTTGCGAGTTTGCCTGAGAACCTGGCGGCCTACGTGGGGCTGGTGGCCTTTGAGAAGCATAAGCGTCAAGAGACCGGGAGGCCGGAAGAGCTACAAGCCATCTATGTGCGCCCTTCCGACGCAGAGCTGAAGGAAAAATGTCGAACACAGGGGTAGAAAAAAGTCTCACGGAGAGCTGCGCCGTCATCGCGCAGATGACCGAGCACGACCTTCTCGAAGTGGTCGAGATAGAGGAATCATCGGGCCTGAGCCGCTGGGGCTGGGACGCGTATTTCGGCGAGCTTGCGCGCTCCAGTGAGACCGTCATGCTGGTCGCGCGCCCGGAAATAGAGGAGCGAAGCCTTGACCGCAGCTCGATACTAGGCTTCATCGCCTCGCGCCTGACGGCGGACGAGCTTCACATAAATAACATGGCCGTGCGAGAAGGCATGCGACAAAGCGGCATAGGCTCGCAGCTACTGGGCGCGGCCCTTGAAGAGGGAAGAAGGCGCGGCGCGCGGCGCGCGTTTCTTGAGGTCAGAGCCTCGAACGTAGCCGCCCAAAGGCTCTACGGCAAGTTCGGTTTTACGTTGAGCGGGAGGCGCTCAGGCTACTACGCAGAACCCTCGGAAGACGCGCTCGTGATGACGGCTCAACTCCTTTAACTTTAGCTTGAATAGATGTAACCTTTGCGTTAACATTTTCGGTGTCGCAAAAAAAATGTGGCGTGTGCCGTAGGCCGTCAGAGGCTCGACCGGCATAATTCATTGAAAGTTTTTCCGCATCTGGAAGGAGGCATCTCTGAAATGGAAATGACAACGACGGATAGCTTGAAAGAGCAGCTCATGGCAACCGACCCTGAGTTCCGCGAACTGGCCAGAGAGCATGGTCGTTATGAAGCACGGCTCACAGAGTTATCCGGGCTTGCGTACCCTAGTGACGAGGAGCAGTTGGAGGAAATTACGCTTAAGAAGAAAAAGCTTGCCATCAAAGATCAGATGCATTCCATTATGTTGCAATATCAGAAAGACCACAGCTCTTCGCACTAAGCTTACGGAGGAGCCTGGCCGCTCTATCAAGGAGGGCCTGAAAACTTATCCCGCCCCGTTTGGACGCGAGGGCACGGGAAACCCAGGAGACGGGGGACGCCAAATCATGCGCGCCCCCGTTTCACTTATCGGCAGAAACGTTTTAGACTTAAGGCAGGAATCAACTGTCAGCCCAATTCGCGAAGGACGAGTAAACGGTCATGGCCCGTGAGGGTTATCTATACGTCATCGTTCCCATCCTGCTGGCGCTCATAGCGGCAGCCTTAGGCTACTGGCCTGTGAGCATCCCCTTCATCATCCTTGCGGCCTTCATGGCCTTCTTCTTTCGTGACCCCAAGCGCTCAACTCCCACGGACGCTAATCTCGTGGTCTCGCCCGCAGACGGTCGCGTCACGCGCATCGAAAGGCTCTCGCAGGAAGAGGGATACTCCCCAACAGTGGTGAGCATCTTTCTGTCGCCTTTCGACGTACACATCAACCGAGCGCCCGTAGCAGGCACTATCACGAACGTCTCCTACACGCGCGGCAAGTTTCTGATGGCTACCAAAGAAGAGGCGAGCCTGGTCAACGAGCAGAACGCTCTCACTATAAAGGGCGAGCGCATCACTGTCGTCTGCAAACAGATTGCAGGGATACTGGCGCGCAGAATTGTCTGCTGGAAGCGCGCGGGCGATAATCTGGTTCTGGGCGAGCGCTTCGGACTGATAAAATTCAGCTCGCGCACCGACCTTATACTGCCGCCGGAAGTGGAAGTCGCAGTCAAAGAGGGAGAGCGCGTGCGCGGCGGCGTCACAGTCATCGGGAGGATTAAATAATGTCCGGTGTTACACGTGTGCAGTTTGAGCAGAAGCGCGCGGAGAAGCCGCAGCCAGAGCGGCGCGGCATCAAAAAAGGGCTCTACCTAATACCGTCGCTCTTTACCACGGCCAACATACTGATGGGCTTTTTCGCCATCACAGGCTCGCTCAGGGGCTTTCAGATGCTGGTCATTGGGACGCCGGAAGCCATGGCTCGGGCCGCGCAACTCTTTGACGGCGCGGCCATGTTCATAGGCTGGGCCTTCGTCTTCGACTCGCTGGACGGAAGAATTGCGCGCATGACCAAGACCACCACGGAGATTGGCGTGCAGTTCGACTCAATCGCGGACGTTGTGACTTTCGGAATCGCACCGGCAGTTTTGGCCTACACCTGGGGCTACGGCTCTGCCTTTCGCGAAGGCACAGACCTTCACAATCTGGGCTGGTTCCTCTCCTTCATGTTCCTGATGTGCGGCGCGTTCCGGCTGGCCCGCTTCAATGTGCAGGCCACACGCCCCAGAGTGCTTGCCGAAGGAACTCCAAAGGTCGATAAGAAGAGCTTCGTCGGGCTTCCTATTCCAGCCGCAGCGGCCCTCATAGCCGCCATAGTTCACTTTGCGCCGAACCCTATAGCTTACTACGGCGGAGAGCGCGCACAACTCTACGGCGCGCTCTTGATGGGACTGGTCGCGCTGCTTGGCGCGCTGATGGTCAGCACCCTGCGCTACAGCAGCTTCAAATCGGCAGGCACGACGCGTCGCAGCACACGCATGATGATTCTGCTCATAGGAGCCGTAGGCATGCTCATATGGCTCTACTCCAGGTACGTGCTTCTGGCAATCGTCACGGCTTACGTGCTACAGGGAATACTGTTTCGACTGGGCTCAATCTTCCGCCGCCGCCCGGACAAGACGGCCACGGCCGAAGGCTAGGCCCCTCTACTGCTGTTTCTGACTCGACTGGGTTGAAGTATCGGGCCTGGAGAATGCCATAAGCCCCTGGCGCGTTGTGACCAGTAGCACGCCGCCCACGGCCACAGGCGAAGCGGCAGTGTTATTGTCCTCGCCCACAGGAAGAGTATTAAGCTGCTTTCCGTCCCGCAGGTCTAAAACCACGCCCGCGTCTCCAGACAGAGGAGTAAAGAGAGCCCCGTCCCTCGCCATCAAGGGCTCGGAAGCCACGCGGCCCGCAAGCTGCCGCTTCCACAAACGGTCGCCGCCCACGAACGAAATCTTGTAAACAAAGTTATCGAGCGACGCTATAAGAAGGCCGCCGCCGCCCTCTGCCACCACCTGGACGCCAGCCCCCGTGCGCGTGCGCCAGCGCAGGCGTCCATCCGCAGCATTCAAGGCGTAGACGTAGCCGTCCGCAGAGCCGAAGTAAACCACGCCTTCCACTTCGACTGCACGACCTCTGACGGGGCCGCGAGTCCGATAACGCCAGATAGTGTCCCCCGTGTCCTTGTTTAGGGCGAAGAGGTTGCCGTCATCAGAGCCAATGTAGAGCTTGGAGCCATACAGAGCTGGATGAGAATTGAAGGGCTGCCAGTGCTGCATCACCCATAAGAAGCGGCCCGTAGCCTTCTCCACGGCGAAGACGCGCCCATCCTGCGTGCCTCCGAACAGCGCAGTTCCGTCCGTCACGAGCGAGCCCCTCAGGGGGCGATGAAAGGTTCGCATCCAGAGCGTGACCCCGCCTTCTCGCCCCATGGCACGCAGAGCGCCAGTCGCGCGCAGTTCTTTGCTTGGTGGAAAGATAGTCTCTGATGCTATATAGACGGCGCGCTCGTCCGCCACGGGCGAAGCAGAGACCTCTCCTCCAATCTCAGTCTTCCAGAACATCTGCCCGTCCGTAGAGCGCAGGGAAACGATTGTGCCTGCGGCCAGCGGCAGGTAAACGCGCTCACCCGCAACGGCGGGCGTCAAGTTAACCGTCTGGTCTGAGTTGTACTGCCATCGAAGGGTTAAGGGTTCCGATAAAGCAATCTGAGCGATGGCGGAAGAGGTTTGAGCGGACAGGGCAGGGAAGACCTGTGAGAGCAGGGCGAAAAGCAGCGCTGTAATTAAAAAAAGCTTCAAACCTCGTTTTCGCACGGCGGCACGCCTGTTAAGACCCGACATAAAAGTTAACTACCCTCAGTAAAAATTGCTGCCCTAATAGTTTCTGCAAGCCCTATTGTTGTTACGGCGCGCCAGCGCGTATAATCCAATACTTGAAATTCTAGACAAAAGCACTCATTTCAGACGCACAAACTCCTGCGGAGGTTTACTTTCTTTGAGCGAGAAGCGCGACCACGAAATCGTTATCATACTTGACTTTGGCTCGCAATACACGCAGTTGATAGCCCGGCGCGTGCGCGAGGCGGGCGTATATTGCGAGATTTTGCCCTATAACACCTCCCTGGAAGAGATACGCGTGCGCCACCCTCGCGGATTGATTCTCTCTGGAGGCCCCTCGTCCGTCTATGAAAAAGATGCTCCCCGGCCAGACTCGCAGCTTCTGGATGCTGCGAACTGCCCTGTCCTCGGCATCTGCTACGGTCTACAGGTTATGGCCTCAGACTTAGGAGGAGAAGTAAGCCCCTCTGCAAGCAGAGAGTACGGCTACGCGCGCCTGAAGGTGCTAGACCAGACTAGTCCGATTTTCGCAGGGCTCCCGCAGGAGATGGATGTCTGGATGAGTCACGGCGACCACGTAACGGCCGTGCCCGAAGGCTTCCACGTGACGGCTGTGACAGACGATGCGCTTAACGCTTTCGAGAGCTTAAGCAAGCGCATATTCGGCATTCAGTTCCATCCTGAAGTGGCACACACGCCGCTTGGCGCACAAATCTTGAGAAACTTCCTGCTGCGCGTCTGTCAATGCCGGGCCGACTGGTCGCCGAGCGCAGTCATAGACGAGCAGGTCTCTGCCATACGCGAGCGGCTGGGTGAGACGGGTCGTGCAGTATGCGGGCTCTCAGGCGGAGTGGATTCAACCGTGGCGGCAGCGCTCGTACATGAGGCGATAGGTGAGCGCCAGACCTGTATTTTCGTCAACACAGGCCTCTTACGTGAAGGAGAATTTGAAACTACTTTAAGTCTCTTCAAGCAGCACATGAGCTTGAACGTGCGCGGAGTACGGGCAGAAAGCAGGTTTCTTGAAGCCCTGCGAGGCGTCACAGACCCCGAGCAGAAGCGCAAAATAATAGGTCGCATCTTCATAGAGGTCTTCGAGGAAGAGGCGCGCAGCCTTGGCGACGTTCAGTATCTTGTTCAGGGAACACTTTACCCGGACGTTATAGAATCGGTCTCCGTGCGCGGCCCGTCGGCCGTCATCAAAAGCCACCACAACGTGGGCGGCCTGCCCGAAAAGATGAACCTGCGGCTGGTGGAGCCTCTGCGTGAATTGTTCAAGGACGAGGTACGCGCCATAGGCAGAGAACTAGGCGTGCCTCAAGAGATTTTGAAGCGCCATCCTTTTCCCGGCCCAGGCCTCGCCGTGCGAATCATTGGCGAAGTCACGGAAGATCGCGTCAGGCTATTGCAGGGGGCAGACCGCATTCTGGACGAAGAGCTTCGCCTGGCGGAGTTGTATGACGCCGTTTGGCAGGCTTTCCCTGTGCTTCTTCCCATCTCCACAGTAGGCGTGATGGGAGATGAGAGAACCTATGAGCGCGTGCTGGCCATACGCGCCGTGACTAGCGTGGACGGCATGACGGCCGACTGGGCACGCCTTCCGCACGACATGCTGAGCCGCGTCTCGGCCCGCCTGGTCTCGGAGATACGGGGCATAAACAGGGTGGTTTACGACATCAGCTCCAAGCCGCCAAGCACGATTGAGTGGGAATAAAACATGCCTTTTCCGGCTTATTCGTTTCATGTGAAAGCTTTGAAGCATTTTGTAACCCTGCCGGACTAAAAGTCTTTCTGCTAAATAGGCTTAATGCCCTCGGACAGTTAGCTGCACAGTATCTTGTCCCTTTCCTTTTAAGACATACGTGATATAGTGGCGCATCGCTTCTGACAGGGCGCTTCCAGGCGTCCTTTCCGTAATGTCCGAAGCGGCTCCATTATCGCCTATCCCGAAAGTAACTATGAATAAGAGAGAGTTCGTACACTTACATCTTCATACGGATTACAGCCTGCTGGACGGGGCTATACAGATAAAGCCTCTTTCAAAGCGGGTCGCCGAGCTTGGAATGAACGCTTGTGCCATGACGGATCATGGCAACATGTACGGCGCCATCTCTTTTTACAACGCCATGAAGGCGCAGGGCGTTAAGCCCATAGTCGGCTGCGAGGTATACATCACGCGGCGCAGCCGCAAGGATAGGGCGGGAGCCGCTGGCCCGGGCGAGAAGGCAAACTTTCACATGATTCTTTTGGCCAAAAATTACGAGGGCTATCAGAATCTTGTCAGGTTAAGCTCCAAGGCCTTCACGGAAGGTTTTTATTACAAGCCGCGCATAGATAAAGAGCTTCTCTCGCAGCACAGCGAGGGGCTTGTGGGGCTCTCCGCCTGCATGTCCGGCGTGCCTCAGGCAATGCTGGCCAGGGACTGCTTTGACGAGGCCGTTAGTGCCGCCAAAGAGTTCGAGGAGATACTGGGCAAGGGAAATTACTACCTGGAAATACAGGAGCATGGCCTGGACGCGCAGCGACGCATACGAAAGCCGCTCGTAGAGCTGTCTAAAAGAACGAATGTCCCGCTGGTGGCCACGAACGACGCGCATTATCTTATGCCCGAGGACGCCAAGGCTCACGACGTGCTGCTTTGCATAGGCTCCGGCAAGACCGTCAATGACCCGAACCGGCTGCGCTACGGCTCGCCCTATTTCTACGTGCGCTCGCCCGATGAGATGTGGGAGATTTTCGGCCATGAGATACCGGAGGTACTGACGCGAACCGTTGAAATCGCTGAGATGTGCGACCTTTCCCTGCCCAAGGGCGTCAACCACCTGCCGCGCTATCCCATCCCTGCCGCTGACGCGGATTTGTCCGTGGACGAGTATTTCGAGAAGGTCGTGAGGGAAGGTTACGAGCGCCGCCGCCAGCAGGTCTGGGAGCGAAACCTTGCCAAAGGCGAATCCAAGCATACTCTGGCGGAGTATCAGGCCCGTATCTCCAGCGAAATCGCAATGATTAAGCAGATGGGATTCGCAGGCTACTTCCTGATTGTCTGGGATTTTATACGCTACGCCAAGGAGCATAACATCCCCGTAGGCCCCGGGCGCGGCTCGGCCGCAGGCTCTTTGGTAGCCTATTGCCTGGACATTACGGACGTTGATCCGCTCCAATACGACCTGCTTTTCGAGCGTTTTCTTAACCCGGAGCGCGTCAGCATGCCAGACATAGATATAGATTTTTGCGTGCGCGGGCGCGGCGAGGTCATCAATCACGTAGCAGACCTCTACGGCCGAGACTCCGTTTGCCAGATAATCACTTTCGGGACAATGGCTTCCAAGGCCGCCATCAAGGACGTTGGGCGCGCTCTAGATATGCCTTACGCGGAGGTGGACAGGATTGCCAAGCTTATTCCGCCGCCCGTCAGAGGCAGAAATGTCAGTATAGGCCAGGCCCTGGAGCAGGTACCGGAGCTGCGCAAGTCGATGGACGAGAATGCGCAAGTGAAGGAACTAATCGATTTAGCTCAGCGCCTGGAAGGCTGCGCGCGCCATTCCAGCGTGCACGCCGCAGGCGTCGTAATCTCGCCCGAGCCATTGCAGGAACTCGTGCCCATAGCCGTTTCGTCCAAGGATGAATTGACCACTCAATATGCCATGTCTGACCTGGAAAAGACGGGCATGCTGAAGATGGATTTCCTTGCGCTGACGGCGCTTACCGTGATAAGCGATTGCTTAAAAAGCATAAAGCAAACGCATAATGCGGAAATTGATTGGGCCGGCATCTCCCTCTCAGACGAAAAGACCATGCAGCTTTTCGCGGAAGGAAGAACCGAGGCCGTTTTTCAATTTGAATCTTCAGGCATGCAGGAAATCTGTCGCAAGCTTAAGCCAAAGGGGCTGGAAGATTTGGCGGCTCTGAATGCCCTATACAGGCCTGGGCCGCTCGACGGAGGAATGGTGGACGATTTTATAGCGCGCCACCACGGCGTAAAAAGCGTCCGCTACATTGTTCCCGAGATGAAAGAGGTGCTCAGCAACACCTACGGCATTCTCGTCTATCAGGAGCAGATAATGCAGCTGGCACAGAGGCTTGGCGGCTACAGCCTTGGCGAGGCGGATTTAATGCGCCGCGCAATGGGCAAGAAGAACCGCGAGGAGATGGCTCGCCACGAGGAGAAGTTCATCAATGGGGCCGTCGAAAGGAACATAAAAAGAGAGAAAGCGCAGCAAATATTCTCTTTGATGGCACAGTTTGCGGATTATGGCTTCAACCGGAGTCACAGTGTCGCTTACGCATATTTAGCATTTCAAACAGCTTACCTCAAAGCTCATTATCCGGAACATTTCTACGCCGCAGTGCTCTCAAACGAGTTACAGGATACTGCTAAGGTCTTCAAGTACTCTATGGAGCTGCGCGGGCAGGGGATAGAGCTTCTTCCGCCGGACGTAAATGAGAGCGGCGCTGGATTTACACCATTGCAGGGCGCTATACGGTATGGCCTGGCGGCAATTAAAGGCATAGGACAGGCCAGTGTTAATGCCATCATAGAAGCGCGCACGCAGGGCGGAGCCTTCACCTCTTTCTTCGAGTTAGCGGAGCGCCTTGGGGCAGGGGCCGTCAACAAACGCGTCCTTGAAAGCCTTGTCTGCGCAGGGGCTTTCGACTCCCTAAATAGAATCGGCGGCACTCTGCATCAATGGAGGGCCAATCTACATGGCGCAATAGACTTGGCGCTTTCCAGGGGAACGCGCGCGCAGCGTAATAAGGCTCAGGGGCAGAACGACCTTTTTGCGGGCTTTACTCCGCAGCAGGCGGATTTCGCGGACGAGCTGCCGATGGCCGAAAGCTGGACGCATGCAGCGCTTTTAGCTGCAGAGAAGAACGCTATAGGCTTCTATATTACAGGGAATCCGCTGGATAACTACATGGACGTGCTGGCAGAGCTGAGAGCGCTCAAGTCTTCGGAACTGGCGGGGCTTGAGAACGGGACGCGCGTCAGCATGGGTGGAATCGTTACCACACTACAGGTACGCACCACGAAGAAGGGCAGTCGTTTCGCGCTTCTTCGCCTGGAGGATCAGGCTGGAGGCGTAAAATGCGTCCTCTGGCCGGAAGTATTCAGTAAATACGAGGCTTCGGTTCAAAACGACGCGGCCGTGCTTATAACAGGGCGGCTGGAGATTACGGACGACGGGCAAATCTCACTGATTGCAGACGAAGTTGCCAGGCTGGACGATGTGCTTCAGCGCAGGGCGCGCTCGGTGACCATAAAGCTTCCTGTCTCTTCAGACCCAAAGCCGCTGCTGGACAGGCTTTTTAATCTGCTGGATGCAAATCGAGGGGATTGTGAGGTTTTCGTGGAGATGAATCTTGAGGGCGGAGTGATGGTCAGAGCGCGTCCGCACGGCGCGCTTCGCATAAAGGGGAGCGTGGAACTGGAAACCTCTCTACATAGTTACGGTTGTCAGGTGGAGTGGAGAAATGTTACGTTGAGCCGTTAATGTTATTCCCCGCAGGCAAGGCTCCGAAGTTTATGGCTGAAGCTGAAGAGAAACAGAATGTAGAGCCTTTCAAGAAGGAAACTGGAGAGCACTCTGCTTTCGAGCGCGTACAACTGGCTCGCCACCCCGAAAGACCTTACACCTTAGACCTTGTAGAAAGGCTCTTTGAGGATTTTCAGGAGATACACGGCGACAGAAGATTCGCGGACGACTCCGCCATAATCTGCGGCTTCGCGCGCTTTCATGGTCTTCCGGTAGCGGTCGTGGGGCACCAGAAGGGGCGTGACACCAAACAGCGCAAAATAAGAAATTTCGGCATGCCCAAGCCCGAGGGCTACAGAAAAGCCTTGCGCGTGATGAAACTGGCGGAAAAGTTCGGGCGGCCGGTCTTCTCCTTCATAGACACTCCTGGCGCATATCCTGGCATTGATGCAGAAGAGCGCGGACAGGCCGAAGCGATAGCCTATAACCTGCGCGAGATGGTGAAACTGCGTGTGCCCATAATAGTAACAGTCATAGGCGAGGGCGGCTCCGGCGGCGCCCTTGCCATAGGCGTCGGCGACCAGGTGCTTATGCTGGAGAACGCTATCTATTCAGTCATCTCGCCTGAGGGATGCGCGGCGATACTCTGGAAAGACGCGCAGCTAGCGGACAGGGCAGCCGCAAGCCTGCGCCTGACGGCCGAAGACCTGCTGCGTCTTAATTTGATTGATACGACCGTGGAAGAGCCCGAGGGAGGGGCGCACGCCGCGCACGACGAGGCCGCGCAGATGCTGGATGTTGTTCTTAGTCAAAGACTTGCGGAGGCGGTAAGTCAGCCCCCGGAGCTTCGTATGCGGCGCAGGTACGAGCGACTGCGACAGTATGGCCGGTGGGGAGTCGCTCCGCCTGCGGCGGCCGGTGCCTCCTGACAGAGGAGCTTTTAAGTAACCCGTAAGGCTCTATGTCGGCGCGCCGACATAGAGCCTTACGGGTTCGATTAGAAGGGAATATCGTCGTCTGAAAGCTCTGCTTCGGGCTGCTCTGTGGCAGAAGCCCTTGCGGGCATGCCTCCGCCAGCGGCCGCTTCATCTGCGCGCCCGCCCCCTATGAACTGCATATCCGTGGCATGAACCTCCAACGTGTAGCGCTGTTTGCCGTCGCGGTCAGTCCATTCTTCCACGCGCAGCCTGCCCTCTACATAGATGGGACGCCCTTTGGTCAGATACTGCGAGGCCGTTTCGGCCTGCCTGCCCCAGAGCGTGACGCGAAACCATGTCGTAGAGTCCTGCATCTCACCTGCGCGATCCTTGCGCCGCTCGTTTGTCGCGACGGTGAAGCTGCAAACGGGAGTGCCTTGTGGCGTGTAGCGTAGCTCCGGGTCTCGCCCCAGATTGCCTACGATGGTAATCTTATTGAAGGACATAAATTTTACGGGCCTTTCCCATAGAAGGGGTAAGAAAGCTTTTGAGGCCGAAGATAGTACCTGCGTGCCTGCATGCCGGTCAAGGTTTAATTCTTTAAGAGAAGTATGAGGATTATAGTTAAAGAAGTAGATTTAATGTAAATCTTTATGTGAGAAAAGGCTTTATGTTGAAGTACCTCAACATCTCGAACTTTGCGGTTATCAGCCGATTGGAAGTTCCTTTTGATTCCGGTCTTAATCTGCTGACGGGAGAGACAGGCTCAGGCAAGAGTATCATAGTGGACTCTCTGAGCCTTTTGATGGGCGCGCGTAGCTCTGCGCTACAGGTACGTACGGGGGAGCGTGTGGCTACCGTGGAGGGGCTTTTTGAGTTTGGCAAGGAGGCTAGAGCCGTCGTCAAAGACATTCTGGATGAAGCTGAAGTGGAGATGGGGAACGGCTCTGAGCTTTTAATACGCAGGGAGATATATGCCAACGGGCGAAGCCGCTTTTTCGTGGAAGACCAGAGCGTGACCGCAGCCACCTTGCGCGCCTTGCAGCCAAAATTGGTGGCGATTCACGGGCAAGGCGAGCAGCGCTCCCTGCTATCTTCCCAATCGCAGATAGATTTACTGGATTCCTTCGGCTCGAATCTTCCCCTGCGGAGGCGCGTAGCGGAGGCCTATAGGCGCTGGCGCGCGGCTACCGAGGAGATTTCAGACTTAAAACGCGAGATGCTTGAGCGCGAGCGAACAGTCGACCTACTTCGATATGAGCTTTCTGAAATCGAGCGAATAGCGCCCGGGCCAGGGGAAGACCAGGAGCTGGCGAATGAGAGAAGGCTCTTAACTCACGCTGAAAAGCTTGTGCAGCTAGGTGCCGGTGCATATACAGAGCTTTATGAGCGGGACGGAAGCGTAATTGATCGCTTGGCATCCTTACGCAGGCAACTGGAAGAACTGAGCGCCATAGACACGCGAATAGTTCCTCTTTTGGAGTTGCTTCAGCAGAGCTATGCGGGGCTGGTTGAGACCGCGGACGGACTGCGCAGCTACGGCGAGGGGGTAGAGTTTTCGCCGGGCAGGCTGGCTCAGGTGGAAGACAGGCTTTCCGAGCTTGAGAGGCTTAAGCGTAAATACAATACTGATTTAGAAGGAATACTTAAGGTACAGGAGGAGCTTTCCAGGAAGTTACAGAGATTGAGCGACCTCTCGGAGCGGGAAGAGCTTCTAAAGCTGGAGCTATCCAAAGCAGAGAGTGATTACCGCAGCAGCGCTTCCGAATTGACCAAGCGGCGCTTGAGGGCGGCCGAGACGCTGGCCTCACGTGTCATGGAAGACCTGAAATTTGTAGCTATGGAGCAGGCGCACTTTTCAGTAAATGTGCGGACAGCCAAAGCATCCATAGGAGGGGACGCGGCCGAGTCTGATAACGAAGGTGACTCGACTGCTGAGAACTATTTTTCCCCTTATGGGGCGGATAGCGTGGAGTTCTATCTCTCTGCCAATCCTGGCGAAGATGCGCGGCCGCTCTCGCGCGTGGCGTCGGGCGGAGAGCTTTCGCGCCTGATGTTAACGCTGCGAACCATCTCCATGGCTGGCGCAAACGGGGCGGGGGACAAGGTAACAGTGGTCTTCGACGAGATAGACGTAGGCATTGGCGGGCGCGTGGCGGAGGCCGTTGGGCGTAGACTCAAAAATCTGGCATCGGCGCGGCAGGTTCTATGTGTGACGCACCAGCCGCAGATTGCGCGCTTCGCAGACCATCACCTGGTTGTGTCAAAAGATGTGCTAAAGGGGCGCACAAACACTACCGTGAGGCAGCTTGAAGGGGACGAGCGTGTGGAAGAGCTGGCACGCATGATAGGCGGGGGCGAAGAGAGCGCCGAAACTACTATAGAGGCTGCACGCTGGCTGCTTAAGAGCGCAGAGAACAGTCATGACGTAATAGCTGGCACTGCCAGGCGCAAAGGGCGACAGAAAATTCTCACGCGTGAATAGTAAGATGTCGCTTTGTGAGGCGCATTTCTGCTACACTCCGTCTAAAGCATCAAGTAGAGCAAAGGGAGCATGAAACCAAGCGTTTATATAGAGACATTTGGCTGCCAGATGAATGTTGCCGATACGGAGCGCGCTCGCACGCGTCTGTACGAAGCCGGTTACCGGCTGGCAAAGTCTGAGGATTCGGCAGACGTTGTCCTTTTCAACACCTGTTCTGTGCGCGCTCGCGCAGAGCGTAAGGTCTTCACTCGCATAGGCGAGGTGCGAAGCGGGCGTAAAGGGCATGAGCCTTTAATAGGCGTCATGGGGTGCGTGGCGCAGCTTGAGGCAGAGAGCATCTTCGACAACGCTCCGGTGGATATGGTCATAGGCACTCGCGCCACTGACCGACTGCCAGCACTGATAGAGCGTGCTCAAAGCGGCGAACGCAGAACGCTGGATTTGGGAGAGCGCGAGGCCACGGATAGCTGGGAGGTGTCATCTGTCGAGCGGCATTCGCCTTACGTAGCTTTCGTTCCCATCATAGAGGGCTGCAACAAGTTCTGTACCTACTGCATTGTGCCTTACTCGCGCGGGCGCGAGCGGAGCCGTAAGGCCTCTGAGATAGTTTCTGAAGTCAAGCGTCTTCGCGAGGAAGGCTACAGGGAAGTTCACTTGATAGGCCAGAATGTGAACAGCTACAGACCAAAATCCTCTGAGGGCTTGGAGAATTTCGAAGGCGCTACGCCCTTTTCCCGCCTGCTCCGCGCAGTGGCCGCAACAGGCATGGAGAGGATTAAATTCACCACCTCTTTCCCAAGGGATTTTCACGCGGACATAGTGGCCGCCATGGAGGAGCACGAGAATCTTTGTAACTGGGTGCATCTGCCCGTGCAGTCTGGAAGCGATGCTATTTTGCGCGCCATGAGACGCGGCCATAAGGTCTCGGACTATTTGAAACGCGTGGAGGCCATAAAGGGGGCTCGGAGGCGCATGGCCCTGACCACTGACCTGATAGTCGGATTTCCCGGAGAGACAGTCGAAGATTTTGAAGCTACCATGCGATTAGTCGAGACTTGTCAATATGATAGCGCCTATATCTTCAAGTATTCTCCCAGGCCGGGCACGCCTGCCGCCAAACTCCCTGACAACGTTTCCGCTGCGGAGAAGAAGGCGCGTTTCCTTGCCCTTGAGCGGCTTCAGCGCGAGATTCAGAGTCAGATTTATAGCGGCTATGTGGGGCGTGAGGCGAGCGTTCTGGTCGAAGGGGAGAGCGCAAAATCCCCTGAAGATATGGTAGGCCATTCCACTTGCCATAAGGTTGTCAATTTCAAGGGAGCCGAAGAGATGGCCGGACGGATTGTGCGAGTCCTGGTCACAGAAGCTAAGACGAACAGCCTGTACGGAGAGATAAAGGGATGAGCGCTTTAAAGCCCTTCGTGGGGCTTAAAGTAAGGGGCGAGGTGCGGACATGGAAATCGAAGTAAAGATTAGAGCTTTAATGATGGATCCTAATAGCGGGACGCCCATCATCATTCTCAAAGACGTTAACAGCGAAACTATGCTTCCAATCTGGGTAGGCGCTTACGAGGCTAACGCCATAGCCCTGGAGATAGAGAAGATTGCACCTCAGCGGCCCATGACGCACGACCTGCTTAGAAATCTTATAGTCGAGATGGGGGCTAGCGTGGAGCGGGTGGTCGTGACGGAGCTGCGCGACAACACCTTTTTCGCAATAATAGAGCTGCGCTCTTCTGACGGCTCGCCCATGATGCTGGATTCTCGCCCTTCGGACGCAATCGCCCTTGCTCTTCGTGCAGACTGCCCCATATACGTGGACATGGAGGTCATACGCGCCTCGCGCAACACCGTCTCCACAGGCGAAGAGGGGACGGAAGAGCTGGAGGGCTCGGAGGAAGAGGAATGGCCGGACGTGATAGGCGAAGCCGGCGACCTGCCCATGTGAGACCTTTTCTTTTATGAGAAACGGACAGAAGGCTCAGGAACAGCCCGCAGACGCAGCTATAAAGCCACACAGCCTGGTTCTGGCCATAGCTAACCAGAAGGGCGGTGTAGGCAAGACCACCACGGCCATCAACCTGGCCGCAGCCTTTGCGCGTAAAGGCTTACAAACATTACTTTTAGACTTAGACCCTCAGGCAAATAGCTCCATCTCCTTTCTGGATCCTGCGGTGGTGGAAAATTCCGCCTACGAGCTGATCATGGACGGAAGCTCAGGCCTTGAGCAGTTCATTTACAGCACGCCAGTGTCCGGCCTATACATGGTTCCTGCCAGAATAAACCTTGCCAAGCTTGAGGCGAAGCTGGTTGGAGACTTCGACGCCCCCTTTAGATTGAAGGACAGGCTTGAGCCTCTGCGCTCGCGCTACGACTGCATAGTGATAGACACCCCGCCCACGCTCGGCTTAATTACCGTCAATGCGCTTGTGGCGGCCACGCACGTGCTAATACCCATACAATCCTCCTATTTCGCGCTGGAAGGGACGGACGACCTGCTTGAGACAATAGAGAAGGTCAAGGCGCGGCCTAATCCTAACCTGCAGGTGCTGGGCGTGGTCATAACCCTGCACGACAAGAGAACTACCCTGGCGCGAGAGGTTCACGAGCATATAAGGCGAGTTTTCGGCCCCAAGACCTTCGAGACCGTGATAACAAAGAGCGTGCGGCTTGAGGAGTCGCCCGCCTACAAGGAGTCCATCTTTACCTTTGCGCCGCAGTCGTCCGGCGCGACTGAGTACGCGAAACTCTGTGACGAGGTGATAAGCCGTGTCTAAAAGAGGTTTACCGTCTGGCTTGCGCATGCGCCACGACGCGCATTACGTGGAAGAGCTTGCGCAGCACAGGCCTACCCCCATAGGACGCATGATTGCGCTGGAGAAGCTAGACCCTAACCCTGAGCAGCCGCGCGTAGAGATAGGTGATTTAAAGGAGCTGACCGACTCCATACGAGAAAAAGGGGTTCTGGAGCCACTCTTGGTAAAGCCCTCAGAGGTCGGCGGGCGCTGGATGATAATAGCCGGAGAGCGGCGCTTTCGCGCGGCGCGCGAGGCAGGCCTGAGGGAAGTGCCCTGTATAGAGATGGACGTGGACGACAGGGCCGTGGCAGAGATAGCCTTGATAGAGAACCTTCAACGCAAGGATTTAACGCCTTGGGAAGAGGCGGACGGCCTGGCAGCGCTCTGCGAGCGCTTCGGCTACACGCACGCGGAGGTGGCGCGCAAGGTAGGGAAGAGCCGCAGCACCGTTACAGAAGTGATGTCCATAGCCTCTCTCCCGGAAGCCGTACGCGAGCTATGTCGGCGCGCCGACATCAACTCAAAATCGCTTCTCTTGCAGATAGTGCGCCAGCCGGACGAAGCGGCCATGATGCGCATGGCCGAGCAGGTGATTCGTAGCGGTATGACCAGGGATGACGCACGCGCCACCAGACGCGAACAGATTGAGCATGGGACGGAGCTGTCCGAAGCGAAAGCGCCTAGAAAGCCCTATGTTTACCGCTTCGTTCCGCCCGGGAAAGAGTTCCGGCTGGAGATGCGTTTTCGTCGTGCGGCTGTCAAAAACAGCGAGATTGCGGCAGCTCTGCGCGAGGCCGCAGATAAACTGGAAAGAGAAGAAGCCGAAGGCCCTCGCGTCTGATAACACCCAGGGCTGTGCGTTCCAGCAAATCATAATAGGCCTGCAGGGCTGCGATTATGCGGATTGACTCTTCTTACGCTCTGCAGAAGCTTTCTTCTGTAATGTTCTAGCCCATCTTTCCAGCATAGGCTGCAGGGGCTTGAAAAGCTTTGCACGCAGGCCGTGCTGGCGCTCGTTCCATAGCTTCAGGTGCTTCTCCGTATAGGCGCGCACGCTCGTCTCTATCTGCCCCCTTTTGACAGAATGGCGCAATGTCAGGTAGTAGTGCTGCCCCACCAGGGAGAAGAGAATTGCGGCCAGGTTTCCCTTAAAGGAGAGCCTGGGCATAATTCTCTTGTGTATAGGCTTGGAACTGGGCAGAAGCGTACCCACTGCTATTTCCAGCCATGCAGGCTGGCCTCCCATCCTGGGGTGGTATAGCCCGGGCAGTTCAGTTTTCTGCTGTAAGGCTTTGAGGCGCGGGTCATTGATTGAGTCCACCAGCCTTATGCGGTCAATGCCGCGGAGATGCTCTTTAGGCAGGCTCTCCATTATCGCCGAAATGCGCTCTTCCGTTCCTTTAGGCAGCTTCACCTGCGACTGATTCTCAATTTTCATGGCCATAGATAAGGGTATCCTTTGATTATGAAAGGGAGACTGTATGAGATGCCTCAAAGGTAGTCAAGTCAAGTCTACTTTAAAGAGGGGCTGATAAAAGGGGGATTAGCAGGATGAAGTTAAGAAAGGCTATAACAGCTATAATACATTGTCCGCGTCCGATAATATATATTATGTATCACACCTCAGGCTTAATAGCGAATTAATAGATAATTAATGGGTATAACCTTGACACGTACCACTTTGATTGCTACAGTACGCGGTCTTTTGGCTTAAAAGAAGGCTGTTCTTTACGCACTATTTAATAAAAAAGGAGTGCTGATTTGAGCACTATGGGAAGTTACCTCTTTACATCAGAGTCCGTCACGGAAGGCCACCCGGACAAGATAGCGGATCAAATCTCGGACGCGGTACTGGATGCAGTATTGAGCGAAGACCCCACCGGGCGCGTGGCCTGCGAGACCCTAGTCACCACAGGCCTGGTGGTCGTGGCCGGTGAGATAACCACACAGGCGCGCATAGACTTCCAGCAAGTGGCACGTGAAACCATTAGAGAAATCGGTTACACGCGAGCCAAATACGGCTTTGATTGCGACACTTGCAGCGTTCTCTCCGCCGTAGGACGCCAGTCTCCCGACATAGCCATGGGAGTGGACACGGGCGGTGCTGGCGACCAGGGGCTTATGTTCGGGTTCGCCTGCAACGAGACGCCCGAGCTGATGCCGCTGCCTATACAACTGGCTCACAGCCTAGCCCTGAGGCTCTCGGAGGTGCGTAAGTCCGGCGAGCTTCCCTACCTACGCCCTGACGGAAAATCGCAGGTTACCGTAGAGTACAGGGACGGAAGGCCGCACAGGGTGGATGCTGTGGTCATCTCCTCTCAGCACGACCCTAATGTAACAAATGAGCGCCTTCGCTCCGAGATACTTGAGAGCGTGATACGCCATACCATCTCGCAGGAGATGCTGGACGAGAACACCAAGTATCACATAAATCCCACAGGCCGCTTCGTTACGGGCGGGCCGCAGGGGGACGCAGGCGTCACTGGCCGCAAGATAATTGTGGACACGTATGGCGGCTACGCGCCCCACGGCGGCGGCGCCTTCTCTGGCAAAGACCCCACAAAGGTAGACCGCTCGGCAGCCTACATGGCGCGCTACGCGGCCAAAAACATAGTGGCCGCAGGCCTTGCAGAGCGCTGCATGGTGCAGTTGGCGTATGCCATAGGCGTGGCGGAGCCCGTCTCCGTGCTGGTAGACACGCACGGCACAGGCCGCCTGAGCGAAGACAGGCTCTCCTCTCTCGTCAGAGAGCATTTCCGCTTAACTCCGCTGGGTATTATAGAGGAGCTGCGACTGCGCAGACCCGTCTACAAGAAAACCGCCGCCTATGGCCACTTCGGGCGCACGGGCGATGGTTTCACCTGGGAGGCCACGGACAAGGCGGAGGCGCTCAGAGCGGCTGCGGGTGTCTGAGGCGGCAAGAGTCCTAAAATATCTTAAGAAAACAGGTTAAAAAGGGAGACATAAATGACTGCAACGCGTCCGGTTGAGTACGACGTGAAGAACATAGAACTGGCTGCCGACGGCAAGCGACGCATAGAGTGGGCAGAGCGCGAGATGCCTGTGCTGCGCCTCATACGTGAGCGCTTCGCACAGGAGAAGCCCTTGAGCGGCGTGCGCCTTGTGGCCTGCGCTCACGTCACCACAGAGACGGCCAATCTGGTGCGGGCGCTTCAGGCTGCGGGCGCAGAGGCAGTGCTGATCGCCTCCAATCCCCTCTCCACACAGGACGACGTGGCAGCTTCGCTTGTGGTTGACTGGGGCGTCCCCGTCTACGCCATTAAGGGCGAGAGCACAGAGACCTATAATAGACACGTGCGTACCGCTTTGGATACACGCCCGCAGATAATTATTGACGACGGCTCGGACGTGGTAGCCACGCTCCTTAAAGAGAGGCCGGATCAGGTCTCGGAGATAGTAGGCACTACGGAAGAGACCACCACCGGAATCGTAAGACTGCGCGCGATGGAGGCGGGAGGCGCCCTGACCTTCCCTGCCATAGCCGTCAACGACGCGCAGACCAAGCACTTTTTTGACAATCGCTACGGCACGGGCCAGTCCACGCTGGACGGCATCATACGCGCCACTAACATACTGCTGGCGGGGCGCACTTTGGTGGTGGTGGGCTACGGCTGGTGCGGCAAGGGCGTGGCGCTCAGGGCCAGAGGCATGGGAGCCAACGTCATTGTCACGGAGATTAATCCCATAAAGGCTGTTGAAGCTGTGATGGACGGCTTCCGCGTCATGCCCATGAGCGAGGCAGCCCCTCTGGGCGACATCTTCGTCACGGTGACGGGCAACCGCCACGTGATTGACAGAGAGCATTTCGCGGAGATGAAGGACGGGGCCATAGTCTGCAACAGCGGCCACTTCGACCTTGAACTGAACCTTGTGGCGCTCAGAGAGATGGCTGGCACTCCGCAGGAACTCAGGCCCTTCGTGGAAGAGTACAGGATAGGGGCGACCGGCAGACGCATAATAGTCCTTGGCGAAGGCCGCCTGATAAACCTGGCCGCGGCGGAAGGCCACCCGGCGAGCGTCATGGACATGAGCTTCGCCAACCAGGCGCTCTCCGTAGAATACCTGGTCAGGCATAAGGGAGAGATGAAGCCGGGCGTGCACCTGCTGCCTCAAGAGGTGGACACGGAGATTGCCAGCCTGAAGCTTCGCGCCCTGGGCGTCAATATAGATTCGCTCACGGCAGAGCAGCTGGAGTACCTCTCCAGCTGGGAGACGGGAACTTAAGCTTCTACTTTAACAGATGAAAGTGGGGAAAAGGGTGAGACGCCGAGGGTCTTACCCTTTTTTATTCAGGTGCGCGAGCGCGCAAGCAGGTATGTGCCCGTGGCACCGAAGATGACTACCGGAGCCCATGCGGCCACAGCCGGGGGCAGAAAGCCGTAAACTCCCATCTGCTGCGAGCCGCTGGTCACGCCCCAGAAGGCCAGCCCCACCGCCACCGCGTAGCTTAAGGCCGCTATAGCGCTGCGCCTGCCGAAGGCCAGGGCCAGGGGGATGCCCACCAGCGCCATCACCACTACTCCGAAGGGATCCGCGTACTTTCGCTGCAAGGCCACCATGAGGGGAGCCACCGCTTCACCCTTCCTCCGTATAGTCTTTATGTAAGCGCTTAACTCTTTAGCGCTTAACTGCGAGGGCTTATCCGCCCAGGGCTTAAACAGGTCTGGGGAGTCAGATCTCTCAAGCTCCAAACGGCTTACCTGCCTGCTGGCCATACTGAGCCCTTCGAGCGTGGTCTCTTCCGCCCCTTCCAGCACCATGCGCCCCGACGCGTTCCAGTCGGCGGTCTCACCCTTCACTATGCGCCTCAGATGTATGCCCTCCGGGTCGAACTCGTAGACGGAGAGGCCTTCTAGTTGCCCTCCTGTCCCGTCATAAGTGTATGAGTATATGCGCCCCGTTTCGGTTGAGGCCAGCCAGAGCCTTCCGGCCTGCGTGTAGCCTCTGACCGTGCCCGTACGAATCTGCGCTCTTAGGGCATCCTGCCTGAGATTTGCGGCCGGCATAAGGCGCTCCTGAACGCCCCAGAGCAGAAGCCCCGCGCAGGTGGCCGTAAATAGCCCTGGAAGCGCTAGCCGGAAGACGCTCTGCCCGCAAGCCCACCAGGCTATGGCCTCGCTGCGGCGCGCCATCAGCGCGTAGCTTACCAGCACGGCCACAAGCATGCTGGGCGACGCAAGCTGTATGCTGACAAAGGGAAGCAGGTATAGCAAGTACTCCAGCACGGTGCGCGCCCCTGTGCCTCGCTCCACTATCCACTTCCATAGCTCAAAGAGCGTAAAGACTAGTATGAGGGCCGTGAGGGCCGCCAGCACCGTGGCGAAGCTGAGGCTTATGGTACGTATAACCGTTCTGTCCAGAAGGCTGGGAAAGCCCAGCAGCCTCCCCTTCCCTGTGCGCTTCTCCACTTCCGGCAATGTTTCCTTCTGGGTGCTGGCGGTCGCTTTCCTTCCGAGAATCCTTGGCAGGCGCAGTATGTGCAGGCTTCCGCTGCGCCTTAACAGGAGCAGGAGGGCCCACACGGCTGTCAGCAGATTGGCCATCCAGGTGCCAACAAATACAGGCACGGCACCCGTCTTGGCCATCTGTTCACCAAAGAGCGAGAGCAGGTAGTAGACCAGCAGCACCGCCAGGGAGAGCAGCAATCCAAAGCCCCTGCCGCCTTTCCTGACCCTTAGCCCCAGGCCCGCGCCCAGAAGCGCAAAGACCAGAGGGCCCACGGAGAAGGCCAGTCTTCTATGCGCGAGCGTAAGGCGCTCGCGGCTCTCCCTGGGAGTCTGGCCAGGGGCCTTAAGCTCGCCCCAGTACATCTCCTCAGGCCTGGCCTCTTCCTTTTGCAGGTCGCCCAGCAACTCCTTACGCCCTGTATCCAGCACAAAGCGCAACTGCTCCAGCCGCTCCGTTGTGCGTGCAGCCCCTGCCTGCCCCTCTTTGGCCGGAAAGCTTGTGGAGATGGCGTCCGTCAGCACAAGCTCGGAGCGTTCAGCAGAGGAGTCTATACGGCCGCTCCGAGCGGTGACGAGCCTGGTAGGCCCCTCCTTTTGCTGCGCGAAGAGGAAGACGCGCCCCCACTGCCCCCTCTCCTTATCGCCGTCCTTCACATATATGACGTAGCCCGGAATCTCCGTGTTGAAGGTGCGCGGCTCCACGGGCGAGTCCATCTTGTATAGGGCAGCGCGTATGGTCGCGCGCCGCAATGTGCGCGCAGCCTCCGGGGCCACGTACAGGTTTACCCAGACGGCCGCCCCGGTCAGCAGGCAACCCAGCAGCATCACAGGCCAGAGCATCTGCCATGTGCCTACGCCCGCGGCCCGCATGGCCACGAGCTCGCTGTCCGTACCCATGCGGCTGAGGCCCACCAGTGCCCCCACCAGCATGGCCGTAGGCAGCGCGAAGACCAGCACGTTTGGGATTAGAGAGAGGGAGAATTCCGCCAGAAGCTCCGTGGGCACGCGCGCCACCACAAGTATTTCCGCGAGCCTGCCGGACTGCTGCGCCAGCAATATTGCCGTCAGCAGCAGCAGCGCCATCAGCAGGTAAGGGATTATGGCGGCAATTATATAGCGCTGTATAAGGAATCTACCTGAACGCATAAGAAGCTGATGGAAGAAAATCCTGTGGATTCAGGATGGCTCTCTCTCAAGGGGCTTGGTTGATGAAAGTGGCCGTCCCGCGCGGCTCACGCTCAAGCACGCGGCCTATAAGGCGCTGCGTGAACTCCGCCACCTCCTCTTTTATGCGCAGGCCTGCGCCGCGCACCCTCCCGGCGAAATCCTTCGGCGAGAGCTTCTGTGTGTAGGTCAGCTGCGAGAGTGCTTCCGCAGAGAGGGTTGCCCCTGCCCCCTGCCCGCAGCTTTCGCACCTTAAACGCCCCTCTGCGTTGATGCTTGC
>DATELK010000220.1:0-7389 GCA_035276685.1 Pyrinomonadaceae bacterium
TCGAAGCTCTGCACCATAGGAGAGGGGACGAGCGAGATTCAGCGGCTGGTCATCGCGCGCCAGCTTCTGAAGCAGTAGATATTTCATGAAGAAGATAACAGTTGCGTCCCTTTTCATCCTTCTACTGCTTGCGGGCTCCCGCGTCGCCTTCGGTCAGTCGACGCCGCGCTTTCAGGATTATTCAGTTCCCGTCTACAAGGGACGACGCGCGCCCGTGAACCTTAGGAGCGCGCAGGGCGCAAGCACCTTTCGCACACGCCTGCGCGAAGGCGCGGCGGGCGGCGTCAACTTCGCGGGCCATTACTCGCTGGTCGCGTGGGGCTGCGGCACCGGCTGCCTCTACGTAGGCATCGTTGACGCGAAGACTGGCACGGTCTATTTCCCCAGAGAGCTCGCGGCCTTTGGCGTCTGGCTCTTTTCACAAGACCCGAACGCGGAGGCGCTTGAGTTCAAGCCGAATAGCCGATTGCTCATTCTCTCCGGCTGGCCCGCGACCGAGGCGGATTCGGATAATCCTAAAACGGGCCTTTACTATTACGAGTGGACGGGCGCGCGGCTGAGGCTGGTCAAGTTCGTCGCCAAGAGCAGGGAAGAGGGGCGCTGAAGCGTTTTTGAATGATGAGCGGCTCCGAGTTCATTGAAAAGATTTTCGCAGGCGACCCGCGCTCGGTCGCACGCGCCATCTCTAAAGTAGAAGACGGCGCTGGTGATGCGGCCTCGCTGATGAAAGAGATTTTCCCGCGCACGGGCCGCGCCCTGGTGGTAGGCATCACCGGAGCGCCGGGCGCGGGCAAGTCAACTCTGGTAGACAAGCTCGCGCTTCTTTATCGTGGGCGCAACGAGCGCGTAGGCATCATAGCCGTAGACCCTTCCAGTCCCTTCACGGGCGGGGCAATCCTCGGCGACCGCATACGCATGCAGACGCTCGGGCTCGACAGCGGCGTCTTCATACGCTCCATGGCTACGCGCGGAAACCTTGGAGGCTTAGCGCGTGCGACCGTGGACGCCGTGGCTATCTTAGACGCGGCGGGCTTTGACAAAATCATTGTCGAGACGGTCGGAGTGGGCCAGGACGAGGTTGAGATAGTTAAGACGGCGGACGTGTCTGTGGTGGTGCTGGTGCCCGGCATGGGCGACGACATACAGGCCATCAAGGCTGGCATCATGGAGATTGGCGACTGCTTCGTCATCAACAAGGCAGACCGCGACGGAGTCTTGAGGACGGAGAAGGAGCTTGAAGCGCTGCTCTCGCTCGCGACGCGGCCGGACGGCTGGCACCCGCCTATAGTCAGGACGGTGGCGACGGAAAACAAGGGGCTGGAGGATTTGGCTGCGGCCGTTGAGAGCTACAGGGAGTTTCAGCAGACGGCCGCTTCTAGCCACGAGCGCCGTCAGGCAATCGCGCGCTGGCGAATACTTGAGCTGCTGCGCGAGCGGCTTCTGGCGCAAACCCTCAAACGCGATTCGGCATCAGACAAACTCGACCGCCTCAGCGCAGAAGTCGCCGCCAAGAGCCGCGACCCATACTCGGCCGTCGAAGAGATGATGGGACAGAACTCAGAACTCAGAATTCAGGAGTCAGAATAAAAGCAAAGCTTCTCTTTCTTTATTCTGACTCCTGAGTCCTGAATTCTGACTCCTGAATTCTTATGATTATTGAGCATCTAGGCATCGCTACGCGGCAGATTGAGGAAACTCTCGGGTTCTGGCGCGATGCGTTGGGACTTGAGGTAGTTGAGACGGAAGAGGTCGAAGGGCAGCGCGTGCGCGTGGCCATGCTGCCCGTGGGGGAATCGCGCATAGAGCTTCTGGAGCCCACGAGCGAGGATTCTCCGATAGCGAAATTTCTGGCTAAGCGCGGCCCCGGCCTTCATCACATAGCCGTGCGCGTTGACGACATACGCTCTGCGCTTCAGCGACTCAGGGAACGCGGCGCGCGTCTTATTGACGAAGAGCCTCGCGTGGGCGCGGGCGGCACGCTCGTAGCATTTGTTCACCCATCCTCGGCAAACGGAGTACTTCTGGAACTGGTCGAGCACCAAAGCCCGCGCCAGCCTCATGGAAAGGATAAGTAGTTCACCTTGAAATCAACCACCAAAGCTTTAATCGCAGCCTCTGTCGCTGTGCTCTTCTCGCTCGGCATTATCGTCTGGCAGGCCAAGGCCAACCGCTCGCGTGCCGTCAACCTCACATCCGAAGACATGTCGCTCATAGCAGGCCAGCAGCCCGCGCAGTTGCGCGCTCGCCTCGCCGCTGATGAAAAAGCGCGCAAGGATTTCGCCAAAAATATCAGGCAGCTTCTGGCGCTGGCGGAAGAGGCACGGGCCGCTGGCGTGGCTGACAAGCCGGAAGTCAAACGCCAGCTTGAGCTGATGCGCACGCTCATCGTCGCCGAGACTTATCAGGAAGAGGAGCAGAAGAAGGCCGGCTCGCAGACCCTCGTCAACGTCACGCCGCAGGAGATAGAGGCTTACATGAACGAGTCCGGTCGGCAGCAGCAGTTCGACCAGTTCGTAAAGGACGCGCAGGGCTTAGGGATTCCCATACCGGAGAAGCTTGAAGAGGCGGAAGCAGCGCGGCTCAAGCAGGAGTGGGCGCGCGTCATGATTTCCGAGCGCAAGGGCAAAGAGGCTGGCATCGCGGACAGGCGCGAGACGGAGCTGCAAATTATGCTTCAGCAGTCGCGCGTGCTTGTACAGAAATATGCCGAGCAGCAGTTGAAGTCTAAGGTGACGGCGACGGACGCGGAAGTTGAGGCGGCGATGGCCAAGGCACGCTCTAAGGCCGAGGACGTGATGCGCCGCGCACGCGCGGGCGAGAACTTCAACGCGCTCGTCAAAGAGTTCACGGACGAGCCGGGCGGCAAGGAGCGCGAAGGCGACCTGGGCTGGTTCTCTCGCGGCCAGATGGTCAAGCCGTTCGAGGACGCCGCCTTCTCTCTTCAGCCCGGACAGATAAGCGACGTGGTGGAATCTCCCTACGGCTTCCACGTCATCAAGGTCGAGGAGCGCAAGACCGAAGAGAAGGACGGCAAGCAGGAGGAGCAGGTTCACGCCCGCCACGTACTGATTACAGTTGGCGAGGCTGCGCCTCAGAATCCGTTTGGCCCGCCGCCTCCACTGAAAGACCAGGCTCGCGCATCCGTGGAGAAGGAGAAGCAGGAGAAGGTCATAGAAGAGATAGTCAATCGCTCGCGCGTGACCGTGGCCGAGAATTTTACAGTCGCGCCGCCACCGCCGCAGCAGCAGATGATGCTGCCGCCCGGGATGGCCGAGCCCGGCGCGGAAGATGGCGCAGGCAGCGGCACGCAGCCTCAGCCAGCGCAGCCCGGCAACTCGAACGCCGCTAAGCCGGGCACAACACCGGCTAAGCCCGGCGCTAACAGGCAGGGCGCTAGAAGACCTTAAGCCTTTCGCGCCACGCTTGCCGTCACAGAAGAATGCAGTTCGCAGATTATCGCGTAGAGGTCGTGCCCGACACTGAGTTTCGCTTGGACGGCGGGGCCATGTTCGGCGTAGTGCCGCGCACGCTCTGGTCGCGCCTCTACGAGCCGGACGAGCAGAACCGCGTGCGGCTCAACATGAACTGCCTCTACGTCGAAGCGGGGCCCGAGCGCATACTGATTGAGACGGGCATAGGCGATAAGTGGAATGAGAAGCAGGCGGCGCTTTACGGCATCGAGCGTCAAAGGTCTTTAGAGGAGAGCCTGAAGGCCGCTACTGGCCGGAGCGCGGAAGAGATAACGATTGTCGTCAACACTCACCTGCACTTTGACCACGCCGGAGGCAACACGACTCTTGACGATGAAGGCAATGCTCGCCCGGCCTTTCCCAACGCGCGCTATTTCGTCTCGCGCGACGAGTACGAGCACGCGGAGTCGCCGCACGAGAGAGACCGCGCGAGCTACATGCCGGAGAACTGGCGGCCCCTGCGGGACTCTGGCCAGCTTGAGTTGAAGGACGCTTCCTATGAGGTCGTGCCGGGCCTCTTCATGGAGACGGTCGCGGGCCACTCGCGCACCATGCAGTGCGTGCGTTTGGAGCGCGGCGGGCGCACGCTCTTCGGATTCGCAGACCTTGTGCCGACGCGTGCTCACGTGGCTCTGCCCTGGATAATGGGCTATGACCTTTATCCCGTGGAGACGCTCGAAGCCAAGAAGCGGCTGCTGCCGCAGGCCGCGCGCGAAGGCTGGCTCTGTCTCTTCTATCACGACCCTGACGCGCCTCTTGGCCGCATCGCGGAAGAGGACGGAAAGCTCCGCGCCGTCGGATTTGAAGAGAGCCAGGACGGCTTCATCCCCGGCGAGTAAATCTTTCTCTTTGAGGAGGTCTTATGGTTGCCAGAGCCTTTGCGATAATTGCCATTGCGTTTGTCTCTCTGGTTGTCGCGAGCCCCTGCGCGGCGCAGCAACCGGAGCAGCAGCGCGGCCCTTCTACTCCGCAGGAGCGCGGGCAGGCCGTTAATCTGACACGCTTTCTTGAAGACGACCCGCTCAACGAGAAAGCGCCAGAGGCGCGGCGCTGGCTCTTTAAGTGGCTGGCAGATGTGCCTGACATCACAATCACCGTCTGCCCGGAGTTCCTTAAACCGATTATGGGAAAGGATAAGAATTACTCTTCGGAAATCCTTGGGCAGTTAATTTACGGCAGCGCCGCTTTCATCATAGAGAACCCGGACAGTGCGAGTGATGAAGCGGCGGTCTACCTTGCCGGATTGGAAAGCTCTCTGAAGGTGTACGAGTCGATTCTTAAAACGAAGCCAAAGGCGACGTGGGCTTTTCTGGACGGCCTCGTTGAGAAGCGCAACAAGCAGGAGCTGGACGACTACGTTCGAGACATCTTGAGCAAAGGAAAGTGTAAAAAGTAGATGGCGAAAGCTGAGATAGGCATCATAGGCGGAAGCGGCCTGTACCAGATGCCGGAGCTGAAGGACATAGAAGAGGTTTCGGTGGACACGCCGTTCGGGAAGCCTTCGGATGCATTTATCACGGGCACGCTCGAAGGCGTACGCGTGGCGTTCCTGCCGCGTCACGGGCGCGGCCACAGGATTCTTCCGACGGAGCTTCCATTCAGGGCCAACATCTACGCCATGAAGACGCTCGGCGTGGAGCGAATCCTGTCCGCCTCTGCCGTGGGCTCTTTGCAGGAAAGGTACGCGCCGCTCGACATGGTCATCCCCGACCAGTTCTTTGACCGCACACGCGCCCGCGTACACGAGTCCACCTTCTTTGGCGAAGGCATAGTGGCACACATCACCTTCGCTCATCCCGTCTGCGTGGAGCTTGGCGACGTGCTTGAGAAAGCATGCGGCTCGACGGAAGCTCGCGTGCATAGGGGCGCGACTTACGTGTGCATGGAGGGGCCAGCCTTTTCCACCTTGGCGGAATCTAACCTCTATCGCAAGTGGGGCATGGACATCATAGGCATGACCAACTTGCAGGAGGCAAAGCTTGCGCGAGAGGCGGAGATTTGTTACGCGACGCTGGCGCTCGTCACGGACTACGACTGCTGGCACGAAGAGCACGACGCCGTCACGGTCGAGACCGTGATAGACAACCTGAACAAGAACGTGCGGAACGCTCAGATAATCATGAAAGAGGCAGTCCGTGAGTTGGCCTCGCGTACGCGCGGCTGCAAGTGCGGCGAGGCACTGAAGAACGCCATCTTCACCGCGCCCGACCTGTGGCCCGCAGAGACACGGCGCAAGCTGGACGCAATAATTAAGAAATACGGTGACAGGTGACAACCGTAAAAGCTTTTATCCTGTCACTGCTTTTGGAGGTAAGGTTGATGAAAAAAGTTCTATTGTTAAGCTCCTTTTTTATGCTGGCTCTATTTTTGAGCGCGCCACAGGCGCAGGCCCAGGGGACTACGCGCGGGCCGGAGCAGTCGGCCGTGCGCGACCCCGAGATGGAGAAGGACTCGCTGCACAACCTTGAGGTCGCGTGGCAGTACTTCAAGCTGAAGAAGGCTTACCTGGCTTCGCTCAAGCGTTGCGAAGAGATAATCGCGGGGAACCCAAACTTCTCCAAGATTGACGAGGTCTATTACATAGCCGGGGTGAGCAGCCTCCGTCTCTCGGAGGGGAAGGGAAAGCAGAAGCAGCTTCCGGCAGAGACCAACGCGGATAAGCTCAGGGACGACGCGCGCGAGTATCTCTCGCAGGTCTTCTATAACTTCCCCGACAGCAAGTATCGCAAGGAGGCAGAGAAGGAGCTGCGTGCGCTCGGCGGCCCCAAGGCGAAGGATGCGCTTCAGCCTACGGGCGACTAAAGTTTAACTTTCCAATTGAGAGAGGCCGGACATAGCAGAACCGGCCTCTTGTTCTGTTAATAGAATCTTTGAGACAGGAGCACATAAACGGATGTCTTTGCTGGTAGTCGGCTCAGTAGCCTTTGACGCGGTCGAAACGCCCTTCGGGAAAAGGGACAAGATGCTAGGCGGCTCTGCCGCGCACTTCTCAATCTCCGCGAGCTTCTTTACCAACGTGCGGGTCGTGGCCGTAGTGGGCGGCGATTTCTCGCGCGAGGAAGAGTCGGTTTTCGAGCGCCATAACGTGAACATCTCAGACCTTGAACGAGTGCCCGACGGCAAGTGTTTCTTCTGGCACGGGCGCTACGAATATGATTTGAACACGGCGCACACGATGGAGACGCAGCTCAACGTCTTCGCGGATTTTCAGCCGAAGCTCTCGGAAGAGGCGAAGAAATCACGCCTCGTCTTCCTCGGCAACATTCAGCCCGACTTGCAGCGCGGAGTCCGTGACCAGGTGGCGGGCGCTGAGTTAATCGCGCTCGACACCATGAACATGTGGATTGAGATAACGCGCGACTCCCTGCTTGAGACCATCAAGGGCGTGCACGTCATGATTATCAACGACGCGGAGGCGCGACAGCTTGCAGAAGAGCCTAACCTGATTCGGGCGGCGCGAAAGATTATGACGATGGGGCCGCGCGCCCTCGTAGTTAAGCGCGGCGAGTACGGCGCGGCGCTCTTTACCAAAGATACTTACTTCGCCATCCCCGCCTACCCGCTTGAGTCCGTCTTTGACCCCACGGGCGCGGGCGACACCTTCGCGGGCGGCTTCATGGGCTACCTCGCGTCGTGCGACACCGTAGACGACGGCGCGCTCGCTCGCGCCATCATCTATGGCAGCACTCTGGCGTCATTCGCGGTCGAAGACTTCAGCGTCGACCGTCTCCTGCGCCTCACCCGCGACGACATCAGCTCCCGATTCAGCGAGTTCAAAAAGCTGACGCATTTTGATGTGGTCTAGATTGTTCGTAGGTTCGTAGGTTCGTAGGTTCGTAAAGTTCGTAAGGTTCGCGTGTTCGAACGCGAACTCGAACTCACGAACTCACGAACTCACGAACCGACGAACCCACGAACC
>DATELK010000221.1:0-83532 GCA_035276685.1 Pyrinomonadaceae bacterium
TACCCGCCCGCTACCGCAGGCGGTTCTGACCTGTTCTTTCAACCGGCCTGCTGCGGCAAGCCTACCTTACGCAGTATGTCCTGCACGCGAGGGTCTGCGCGCAGGCCGTCGTAGATAGAGTCAAGCGACACCGTGTACATCTCCCGGTCTCGCGCCTCGTACGCCTTCTCAATGATTTCGAGCGCCTTGTCGCGCATCCCCACGGCGTCATAGAGAGCGGCCATCTCTACCGGCAACGCCTTCTCAGCCTTCTTCTCTACCTGTTCAATGATAGTCATCGCGCGCTCGCGCTCGCCGTTCTTCGCGTAGGATATGCCCAGATATATCTGTATGCTCGGCACACTCAGGCCCAGCTTGATGGCCTCCTGAAACTCCGTCGCGGCCTCTTCGTAGTTGCCCAGCCCAAGGTAGTTGTAGCCCAGGTTCAGGTGCGTCAGGGGGCTGCTGTTGTCCATCGTCTGGCGCACTATGTCTACGGCCTCTTTGTAGCGCCGTGCGTTGCGTAAGACTTCGGCGAGCGCCGCGTTGGCGAGCGGCGAGAGCGGGTCAAGCTCTCTCGCCAGCCTTGCCTCGTTGACGGCTTCGTGGTGCCGCCCCAGTATGCTAAGGCAGCGCGCATACCAGCCGCGCGCCCTTGAATGGTTCGGGCTCAGCTCGACGGCGCGTTTAAGAGCGTGCTCAGCGCCATTCCAATCCCAGACATCGAACTTGAGCCGCCCGAGCGAGGCGTGCGCCTCCGCGTTCTCGCCGTCCAGCTCAAGAGCCTTGAGCCCCATCTGCTCCGCCTTCAGGCGATGCTGACGAGCGTCGTCTCCCTCACCGGCTATGGCAAGCAGCCTGTGCGTGCCTGACAATTCCGCGTAGGCGTGAGCATAGCCGGGGTCTGCTGCCACGGCCTGCTCGTACATCTCTACGGCCTTCTTCCAGTTCTCCGCGCCCCCCTTGTTCCAGTGGAAGCGGCCCCTGAGCAGAAAGCTGAAAGCCTGCGCGTTCGTCGTCTCGGGCTTGATGAGCCTCGCGCGCTCTTCTGCCGAAAGCTTCGGGGCGAGGACTTGCGCCAGGTCGCGTGAAATCTCCGCGCGCAGGCGTGCGAGGTCGGACGGGGCGGCGCTGTACTGCCTGCCCCAGAACTGTTGGTCGTCCGCGCCCGCGAGCGTCACGTTGACGTGAAGCTGCTCGCCCGTGCGCATGATGCGGCCGCGCACGATTGCGCCGACGCCGAGCGCCTTCGCCGCCTCCTGCGCGCTGACCTCCTTGCCCTTGTACTTAAAAGACGAGCTGCGCGATATGACCTTCATCTGGGCCAGCTCGGAGAGGTCGTCTATCAGGCTCTCCGTCATGCCGTCGCCAAGATAATCGAACTCCGCGCTGCCGGTCGCGTTTGCAAAGGGAAGCACGGCGACGCCCGTCACCTGCGGCGCGGGCCTTGCGCGAAGTGAGAAGTAGGCTATGCCCGCGAGAGCGGCCAGAGCCAGTAGCGAAAGCAGGGCCAGCAACATGAGCCTTCGCCTACCCAAACGCTCGTGCCACGCCGCATGCTCAAAAGGCACGGTCGAAGGTCTGGCAATTGCTCCGACTTTACCTGTAGCTTCTGCTCTGCCCCGGCCCGTCTCGGTCACTCCCGACAGAGGATTCTTCGTCCGCCGGAACAGCTCTTTGAATCGCTCGTCCGAGCGCAGAGTGTCCAGCTTGGGCTCCGTGCCGAACCAGAGTATCCAGTGGTCACGGTCGTCAAACGCCTGCTCGAAGAGCTTCAGAGCCTCTTCGCGCTCGCCTAGGGCGGCGTGGGCCATGGCCAGAAAGTAAGGCTTGACGTAGTCCTCCCTGTCCTTCTGTTTCAGGTCGTTCAAGACCTCGCTCGCCTCTCGCTCGCGCCCGGCTGCTACGAGCGCGTAGCAGAGCGAGTAATGGGGCAGGGTGGAATCGGGCATGAGCTTTATGCCCTTTTTCAGAGCCGCTACAGCCTCCTTCGCGCGCCCCATCTGCTCGAAACAATTCCCCAGCTGGACGTGCCCCTGCGGGAAATTCTTGTCGAGGTCAATTATCTGCTGCGCCTTGGCGGCCGCTTCGTCGAAATGTCGCGCCTGATAGAAGGCCCAGGCCGTCATCGTCATGGCGCGCGGCGAGAGCGGGTCGGCTTCCTCTGCGAGACGTATCTCGCGCATCCCTTCCTCGAATCGCCCCGTCCCCGTCAGCAGGCTCCCGTACCACTCGTGCGCCAGAGAGTAGTTCGGGTTCATCTCAAGCGCCTTCTGATAAAGACGCTCGCTCTCGGCCCACTGCCACTGGCTCTGGGCCAGCAGACCCATCGCCGCATAGGCTTCGCCAAGATCAGGGTCAAGCTCAAGCGCGCGAAGCGCCGCCGCCCTCGCGTGAGAGTAAGCCTCTTTGGGCGGCACCATGCCGTAGATGCTGGCCCAGTTGTAAAAGTCCGCTATGCCTACGTGCGGCAGGGCGTAGTCCGGGTCAAGACGAATCGCCGTCTGAAGAGAGTCTATGACCTTTGAGAGAGATTCAGGGGTGAACTGGTTCCAGAAGTATCGGGCGCGCATGTAGGCGTCGAAGGCTCCGGGATTATCCGTCCCGCGCTTCTTCAGCTGGAACTGCTCGCGCTCGCCGTCGCCAAGCTGGGGCAGCAGCGCCTCCGAAACCTTGGCCGTGATGGAATCCTCAAGCTCAAGCGCGTCCGTGTACTGCTCGTCGAACTGGTTGGCCCAGATGCTTGCGCTGCGGCTGATGTCCAGCAGTTGAAGCGAGACGCGTATGCGCTGGCCCACAATCTTTATTCTTCCGTCGAGCACGAAATCCACGCCAAGCTCCCGGCCCGCCTGCAAGGGGTCGCAATCGTCGTCGCCGTAGCGCAGCACCGCACTCGTAGGCCGCACGGCCAAACGTCTCACGCCGCTCAGCGTAGTAATCAGCGCGTCGGCCAGTCCGACGCTCATGAACTTGTCGCCCGTGTCCGTGTTCGGGCTGAGGTTCAGAATCTTGAGCGGCAGCACGGCGATTGATTTCGCGGCAGAGCTGTGCGCGCTCATGATGCGCGTCGGGTGAGTGTTCGGGGCGGAGCTATAAATCGGCGCTGAGACGGAATGGCCTTCGAGGTGTCGCTGTATGTCGTCGCGTAAGGCGAGCGCGGACTGGTAGCGCTCACGCGGGTCCTTACGCAGAGCCTTCATGATTATCCTGTCTATGTTGCCGGACAACTCGCGGCTCAGCGCGACGGGCGTCTCGCCCCGAAGCTCGCAGACGCGCTCGACCGTGATGGGCTCAAGCGTGTTGCCCGGCTCAGGCAGTATGTTGTCGCCGCGCGCGACCGCCTGACTCGGCGGCTCAGGCTCTTCCTCAAGGATGACGCGCGCCATCTCGAAGAGCTGGCGGCTGCGGAAGTGATAGGGCCGATGTCCCGTCAGCAGCTCATACAGCAGCACGCCCAGCGAGTACACGTCGCTCAGGTAGGTCACAGGCAGCCCCTGCACCTGCTCGGGCGAGGCGTATTCGACCGTCATCATTCGCATGGCCGTGGCCGTCTGCGGATTTGTATCCGAGGCAAGCTCCGGGTCGAGCAGCTTGGCTATGCCGAAGTCGAAGAGCTTGGGCACGCCCTCCGGGCTCACAAGGATGTTGCTCGGCTTGATGTCGCGGTGTATGACCTGCTTCTGGTGAGCGTAATCAACCGCTTCGCAGACCTGTGCGAAGAGGCGGAGTCGCTCGCGCACGGAGAGACGCCGCTCGTCGCAGTGCCTGTAAAGCGGCCGCCCCTCTATGTACTCCATGACGAAGTAGGGCTGGCCAGCGGGCGTGGCCCCGCCGTCCAGAAGGCGCGCGATGTACGGGTGGTCGAGCGCGGCGAGTATCTGGCGCTCGTGCCGGAAGCGGCGCAGTATGAAGTCCGTGTCCATGCCGCGCTTGATGAGCTTGATGGCGACGCGCTTTTGAAAGGCGTTGTCCGCGCGCTCTGCAAGGTAGACGGCCCCCATGCCGCCGCGCCCTATCTGGCTCACGACCTTATATGCCCCTATGCGCTCGCCTATCACCGGGTCGTCGTCCATTATGGCGGCCAGCGCCTCCGCTCCCGTGTGCTCGTATAGAGGCTCGTCCAGAAAGGTGCCCGCCTCGTCGTTCTGCGCGAGCAGCGCTTCCACCTGACGACGCAGCTCAGCATCGCCCGCGCACGCCTCCGCCACATACGGCGCACGCTCTGCGCGCGGCATGTCAAGCGCGGTCTGAAAAATCTCTTCTAGTTGCTGCCAGCGCTCTGAGGACATAAAAGAGTGGGAAGCGAAAAAAGCCGTACAGGTTAGTCGGCTCAACAAACTAACTTGTCACGCACCTAACTTGCTTGTCCCGGAAAATTCCGTAGGCCGGAGAGAAGTATAAACAAAATCCGTGCGACGGAAAACTTATATAGCTACATGGGCGCGCAATCCGTGCCGCTCTCTACGGGCGGCTTACATAAAACTGTTGCGCTCGCGGCCTCGTTCTGATTAGAATCGCGCTCGGGACTGTTTCATCTGTTAAAGGGTGTGTTGCACATGAACGTAGCTCTTATCTCGGCTTACTCGGGAGGCATGCGCCTCCTGCGACCTCTGGTAGTGGCGCGCGTCTCCGCTGGCTTCCCGTCTCCTGCGGAGGACTGGATAGAAGGCCGCCTTGACCTGAATCGTCACCTGATAAAGCATCCGGCGGACACCTTCTACATGCGCGTCATAGGCGATTCCATGAGCGACGAAATCAGGGAAGGCGACATACTCGTAGTTGACCGCGCCGCCGAAGCCGAAGACGGCGACATAGTCATCGTCAGAATCTTTAACGATTTCACCGTGAAGAAGCTCTGCCTCAAAGAGGGCCGCATACAGCTACTGGCGTCAAACGAAGCGTATGCGCCCATGGAGATAACCGACGACATGGATTTTGAGGTCTGGGGAAAAGTTCTCTGGTCTATACGCGGACATTAAACTTATGAGTCGAGCATGAATGCTTTCGTCTGCGCGCTATTTGAAATCAATCGCTCGCCCGATGAAGACTACGTCCCTCAAGGGTAGCCTGGCCTTTTTACTGTCGCTCCGCTCGCGGCCTGTCGCTTCCGGCGTGTCAAAGCTTTCTGAAACATCGGCCACAAACCTGTAGCCCCTCTTCGGCACAGTCTCTATCAGCTTCTCTCCTTTAGTATCGAACGCCTTCCTCAGCGTGGAGATGTTCTGCGCCAGATTATTCTCTTCCACGAAGGTGTTGGGCCACACACGTTCCATCAACTCCTGTTTGCTTACGACGCGCTGGCTCTTCTCAACGAGCGCGAGCAGAGTGTCGAAGGCTTTAGGCGTCAGCGGGACTATAGATTGATGGTCATAGACGAGGCGCTCTTCCACGTCCACGCGAAAGTCTTTGAAATGGTAGTAACGTTTCCCCTTCATGTTCGCTCTTGTTCTGCGGCTGGGCCGCTGTTGCACGCCTGCGACAAGGGGAGTGTAATCACATTTTCGATGTAGTTCAAGTTTTATCCTTAAGGAAATTATTGCTCGGGCGAGGGCTTGCGCCGCCTGTAGAGGATGAAGCCTATCCCTAAGAAAATTCCCAGGCCGCCGAGCGCTATGCGCCAGGTCAATTCTTCATCCAGAAACGTGACGCCTATGAGAACGGCCACGACCGGCGTCACGAGCGCAATCAACTGGGTAGTCGTCACGTCCATGTGACGCACCAGCCAGTAATAGAGCATGAAGGCCGCGACGGAGCCTACGAGCGCTAGGTAAAGAACAGACAGGATGGCGGAGAGCGTCCAGCGCTGATGAATCGGGCTCCCCTCTTTAATCAGGCCGAAGATGAGAAGCGGGACGAGGCCGCAGAGCATCTGGCCCGCCACGAGCACGCTCAGCTCAAGCTTCACGTCGCTCATCTTCAGCAGCACGTTGCTGTAGGCGGCCGCGAAAGCCCCTATGATAATCGCTAGGCTTCCCCAGACAGACCACACGTCGCCGAGCGCCAGTTGATTCGAGAAGACTATGGCCACGCCAGCAAGACCTATAAGGATGCCGCAGAGCCGCATGAAGGTCAGTCGCTCCTGCGGCAGATACCTGTGAGCGATGAGAAGGCCGAAGAGCGGAATCGTCGCCTGAAGGAGCGCGGCCAGCCCCGAAGAGACGTATTGCTCGCCCCAGAAGATGGTGCCGTAGTTTACGGTGAACTGTAGGAAGCCGGTCGTCGCCAGAAGCCGCCACTCGTCGCGCCCTCTGGGCAGGCGCGCTCGTCTGGCACGCGCGATGATGAGAAGCAGCGCGAGCGAGATGATGAAGCGCGCGTTTGCAAAGGTGACGGGCGGAAGGTCATCGAGCCCCACCTTGATGAAGGCCCACGTGGAGCCCCAGATGACGCAGAGCAGAATCCAGACGAGCAGGGGGCGCAGGCTGGTACCGCGCTTGGCTATGTTCACAGAGGACATCTATACGCAGAGAGAGACGCGACTCTCTTCTCCTCTACTTATAGGAGATGATGACCTGCTGCGGCGAAGGCACAAGCTGATGAAGCTCGTTTTTGTCGAAGCCCGCGCTCCTGAACATCTCTTCGTATTCCCTGAAGGTGTAGGCGTCTCCTTTAGGAGTAGAGCTTAGCATCACAAGGCTGAACATGGCCGAAGGCGGAGGCGAGATGCGGTCTTCGTTCGGCACGAACTCGACCGTCACCACGCGCCCGCCGTCCGACAGAGCATCGTGAATCTTCTTCAGCAGCCCGACACAGCTTTCAGGGTCGAAGTGGTGCAGGAAGTTTGTCAGAAGCACAAGGTCGTAGCCCGAGCCGAAGTCCACTTCAAACGCGCTGCCCGGAATCGTGGAGTGGCGGTCGCTGACTCCTGCCTTCGCGGCATTCTCTTTCGCCACCTCAAGGACGTTAGGCCAATCAACCGCGACGACTTCGGCCTGCGGGTTCTGCTGCGCGACGGTGATGCCGTATACGCCGTGGCCCGCCGCTATGTCCAGAACTTTAAGCTTGCGACCGGGCTCCCCTCCTATGAGCTTTGACATCAACTGCGCGGGCATGGCCATCATAGGAGCCATCGCGCGAGCGAACTTGACCCACACTGGATGGTCGGCCGTGACCGTCCCTTCGTCAGGCATGGCCGTGCCGCCGCGCCTCACCGCTTCCGTCAGATTACCGAACGACTCTTTGAGCATGGGCGAGAGCAGGAACTCCACGGCGCTTCCCATGTAGGCGGGCGACCTCTTGTCCAGAAAGACCGCGGAGTCTTGAGTCAGCCCGTAGCCAGCGCCGTCTTTGACGAGAAAGCCCGCGACCGTCAGATAGTCGCAGAGAATCCTCAAGCCACGCTCGCTCGCGCCGCATCTTTCGGCCAGCGCCTGCGGCGTGCGGTTGCCCTCTCCTATTGCCGTGAAAACGTCCAGCTCGACGGCGGCCTTGATTGCCTCGGAGCGCTGGTAGGCGCTGACAGTCTCGAAGAAGAGAATCGGCGAAGGTGCAGCTTGTTCAGTAGACATAAGTTCTCCAGACGAGTTAAAAGTTATGACTTCTCTAATAACAAACGCGGTAAAAACAGGGTAACTGAATCAGCCGCTTTTAGCTATGGACTTCGGGGCGGTTTCCCTTATATAGTAGCGGCTGTGGGACGTAACTCACAGGGTGTTGGCATTGCCGATGCTTTAACAATCATGCTCTCCCTTCATCCTCTCCCGTTTTGAAGCTAACACGGAGATTCTTTATGAAGATTCTAAAATCAATGCTTCTGCTTCTTCTGCTCGCCGTCGGCGCAGCCGCTCAACAGGCCCCTGTCCAGAGCGCGCCGGGCGTGGAAGTGATTCAGATTACCTGGCGCAGGGTGTCGGGCGGCGACCCGAGGCTGTCCGAAGCCCCTTTGACGCAGAACCCTGAGCGAGCCGGGAGAGTAGCGGTCAATCAGGCCAGAGTCGCCGCATACGAGTCGGCCAGACAGCAAGGCAATCAGGTTCCCGCGCCGGTCTTGCTGGACGTGCCTTCCGCTCCGACAATCACGCCTCCGGCGGTGCGTCCCTGGAACGGCTTCGTCTACGAGTTCACGGTCAGGAACAGCGGCACGAAGACGATTAAAAAGATAGCCTGGGAATATTCCTTCGTAGACCCTTCGACGGGGCGAAAGGTCGGGAAGCGGCAGTACAAGAGCAACGTGAAAATCCGGCCGGGGATGACGGCGAAGCTTACGGTGCGCTCTTCTTTGCCTCCGATAGGCACGGTCAACGCGCGACAGGCGGGGCTCGTCACGCAGGACCAGAAGCCGGAGCAGATGGTCATAGAGAACGTCAAGTATGACGACGGCTCCGTCTGGAAACGCAACTCGAAGTAGCTCCTCTCGGGCTTACGCCCGGCAGCCTTACCTCTGGCTGCTGGGCGTAGCCTTAGCGTGGCGCTCGTAGTAAGAGTAGACGAACTTTTTCTGCGCCATAGGCCCTCCGAAAAGCCCGCTGTCGAACTCGTACTCCTTCATCTCCTTGAAAGCCTGATCAGCAGTCCATCCGTCCTGCGTGATTCTATAAACGGCAGTCAGCGCGCCTGTGCGGTGCCGCCCTCCCTTGCAGTGAACGTAGACGGGCCAGTTCGCAGGGTTATTAACCAGACCCAGAAAGTAAGAGGTCTGCTCGTCCGTGGCGGCGACGCTTGCCTTCAAAGGGATGTTGAAATACTGCATGCCCTGTGAGCGAACCCACTCGGCCTCCTGCGGCACGTTGTCCTTCCTGAGGTCTATCACCGTCTTGATGCCGAGCTTCTTTAGCTCCGCGACCTGTGCTTCCGTAGGCTGCGAGCCGCGATAGTAACGGTCGCTGACCTTGCCGAAGTTCTTGATGCTGACGCCCGAAGTAGTATTCCCGCTCATGCTCGCGGGAGAGGCAGCCGCAGCCAGCGCGAGCAGGCATAGGGCGACCGTCACACCCGCGCGGCGCAAGACAGGCGCTAAGCCATACTGTTTCATGAATTGTCTTCCCCTCTTTATTTCGGGAAACCGGGCGGCCCTCACACACGCGCGAAAGCAGCCCGTTTCCAAAGACTTAAGATAGCTTGGCCAGCATGTCTATGCGCTGGCGCAAGGTTTTGACGAAGCCTTCCGTCGTCGCGTTGTCGTAGCCCGCCGCGCGAAAGGCGTCCCGCAACTGCTCGTCCGAAAGACGCGAGAGCTGCTGGCCTATCCATCTTGCATTCTCGACGGGAATGCGACGCATGGCCTTCTCTTTATTTGCCTGGCGCTTGGCGTAACCGCCGCCGAAGATTGAGGCCAGTTTTCCGGCACCTTTCGGAGAGGTGTCGTAATCGAATTCAACGACGCCGTTCTGCACGCTCACGATGAACTTGGTCATCTTGAAATGCTCAAGGTCGTTCTTGACGCGCGTGCCGCCCAAGCCGCCAACGTGGCCGAGCGTCGCTCCTATGTCCGCGACGACGTAGCGCGCTTCCATCTGGCCCGTCTCAGGGTTCTTCTGGTAGATGATGCGATTGTTGTCTAGCCTCGTGTCGTAGTTGGCCAGCAGAACCATCAGCACCTTGAGGCCGTCGAACTCTCGCTGGCCCAGGAAGGGATTCTGTAGCCAGTCCCAAATCTGGCCGCGCACGACCTCCGGTCGCTTCGGCTCAAAACGCGCGCCGCGCACGAAGCGGCCGTTCTCAACAAACTCCTGCCCGCGCGACAGGCGCGGCAGGTTGTTCACCTCTACGCGGTCGAGGTAGTAAGACTCTTCCGCGAAATAGCCCATCGCCCAGACCAGTCGCGTCGAGACGGTCTCGGCCTGAGCCTCCACGCCTAGCTTGACCGTCCAGGTGACGCCGCGAGCGTCGCGCACGCGAAACTTGGGAGAGGTTTGCGTCGTCTCTTCCCTGACGAAAGTGAAGGGAGCTAGGGGCGCAAGCTCGGGGGAGCCGGGGCCGTAGCGCATGTCGCGCGAGCCTATGTCGCCGGGGTCGCGCCAGATGACGGGCATGCCCGTGGGCATCACCTTCTGCTGCTTCTTCTGCTTCTTTTGCGCCACGGCCTGTGAGGTGAGACTGAAGACCAGAACGAGTGAAAGAACAAGCGCTCTGCGGAATCGAAATTTGCCGTTCATGGGGGAAATCCTCCTAATCATTGTTGGGGTCAAGATTTTAAGCGGCGAGGTCGGCTCTCAAGATATTCTTCATCTGCCACTCAGGATTTCAGTGAGAAACGAACTATAGCGTCTTGCCTGACCGCTCTCCATGCGCCGCATTATATATCATCGAAGATGCTTTGCGGCCAATTAAACCGGAGCCCCGGAGGATAATTTTCCGCGGCTCAGGCTTTATTTCTCAGACCTATTTTGGTATATGGTCTTTCGTCCAAAATCTTTGCACATCTGAGAGAGGGACGGGATTTTTTCAGGCCGTTGCGGTCTGTTCAAGAGAAGTAATCATGGGGACACGCCGTTATAGCGATGCGGAGATAGAGGCTTTTACACGAGAAGTCCTGCGCGACAGCTTCTGCGTCCTGAAGAGCCATTTTTCAGCAGAGACACTTAAAGTTTGGCGAGAGGCTTTCACGCCTTTGCTTGAGACGCACATCGCGCGAGAGGGCCACCTCTTCAACCGTGGGCCGGGCCGCTTCTACGTCACGCTCCCCTTCACAAAGCCTTTCGCAGACCCATCCATCTACGAGGACGAAGATGTCTTGGCCATAGTTCAAAGACTGGTCGGAGAAGACTGCACGCTCGTACAATTAGCGACCGACACTCCCATCCTAGGCTCTGACTTTCAGGACGTGCACAGGGACGCGCCGCCGCTCTTTCCGGAGACAGATGAAGAGACGCCGCCCTTCCAGCTGGCCGTCAACTTCCCGCTCGTGGACGTTGAGATTGAGAACGGGCCGTTTGAGGTCGCGCGCGGAACACACATGATGCCCAAGGCGGAAGCGCTCAGGCTGGTTGAAGCGGGCGAGATAAAGCTTGAGCCTGTCACTATGCAACTCGGAGATGTGATGATTCGCGACGTGCGCAGCCTTCATAGAGGCACGCCGAATCGCACGAGCGTCGCGCGCCCCATGGTCGTCATAGGCTACAGCCGTCGCTGGCTCTTCCGGCCCGAAGTCAACATACGTGTGCCTAAGGCCGCGCTTGAAACTCTGTCGGAGCGTGCGCGATTCATGCTTCGCTTTAACCCTATAGTTGACTCGCTCGAAGACTTGCCCGAGACGGAAGTCTACCAGTCATTCGCTTACTAAAAGGGGCCCAGGCTTGGAGAAGGTTACATATTTCGGGCAGGTCGGCTGCGTGCGCCTGTCTAATGGGACTGTAGAATTGGTCGCCACGGTTGACGTAGGCCCGCGCATCATTCGCTACGGCTTTCCGGGCGGGGAGAACATACTGGGAGAGCTGCCCGGCGTCTCCATCGACACGCCGCTTGGGCCGTGGAAGCCCTGGGGCGGACACCGCCTCTGGACTGCGCCTGAAGCCAACCCCAGAAGCTACGTCCCAGACAACGACCCGGTCGAGTATGAAGCGGAAGGCGAGCGCGGCCTTCGCCTCACGCAGAGGGTAGAGCGCGAGACGGGCATACAGAAGGAACTTTTCGTCACGCTCGAAGACGAAGGCACGCGCGTGACAATCCGACACGTCATCACGAATCGAAACCTCTGGGCGATAGAGGTCGCGCCGTGGGCCATTACAAACATGAAGGCGGGCGGCGAAGCGATTCTGCCGCAGGAGCCTTACCGCTCGTGGGACGAGTATCTCTTGCCGGCTCGTCCCTTTGTCCTATGGCACTACACGGACTTGAGCGACCCGCGCTGGACAATCGGCCCAAGGTACCTTCGCCTTAAGTCGGACGAGCGCATTGCCTCGCCGCAGAAGGCAGGCGTGCTGAACAAGCAGGGCTGGGCCGCTTATCATCTTCGCGGGACGCTCTTCATAAAACGGTTCGATTATGAAGAAGGGGCGAGCTACCCTGACTACGGCAGCAACGCGGAAGTCTACACGGGCGGCTCCACCATAGAAGTCGAAACCCTCTCTCCCATACGCCGCCTTGAGCCCGGCGAGTCGGCCCTGCACACGGAGACCTGGGAGCTTTTCCCAAACGTTAACCTCGGTGAGAACGAAGAAGAGATTGAAGCGGCAATCGGCGAACTGATTAAATAAGAAATTAACAGGGATGGAAAGACAAGTCAGAAGGCAGAGTGCAGAATGATGAATGAGAAGAAGAACTCAAGTTGAATTATCTTCTAATTCATCATTCTGCACTCTGCCTTCTGCATTTCTTCTCTATCCCTGTTTGAATTATGCTCAAAGCTCTAAGCTCTGTTTTCTTCATAGCGCTTCTTCTGTCTACGGCACGCGCGCAGCAGCCCGCAGGCACTCCCGCGCCCGAGCGCACGGGGCGCACCTACAGCGGCGCTGATTTAGGCAGGAAGCCGCCCGCGCCGGGGCCGCAAGCGCCTTCAACAGTGACCTTCACGGACATCACTACCGTCTCGGGCATAAGCTTCAAACACGCGGCTTCGGTCACTTCGCAGAAGTACCTGCTGGAAGCTATGGGCGGAGGCGTGGCTCTGCTTGATTACGACTCGGACGGGCGGCTGGACATATACTTCACCAACGGGGCGCGTCTCTCAGACCCAATGCCGGGCGGCGCTCTGCCCGACAAGCAGGACGCGAAGTACTGGAACCGTCTTTATCGTCAAAGGCCGGACGGCAAGTTCGAGGACGTGACGGAGAAGGCTGGCGTGCGCGGCGCGGGCTACTCTATGGGAGCGGCGGCAGGCGATTACGACAACGATGGCTGGACAGACCTCTTTGTCACGGGCTACGGCTCGAACATTCTCTTTCGCAATCGCGGGGACGGGACGTTTGAAGACGTGACGAAGCGTGCGGGCGTGGCCGGTACGGGCTGGTCTACGAGCGCGGGCTGGCTAGATTACGACCGCGACGGACGCCTTGACCTCTTCGTGGCGCGCTACATGGAATGGGATTTCAAGCTGGGCGCGCTCTACTGCGGAGACCCGAGGCCTGGCTTCCGTGCCTACTGCCACCCGGACAATTTCAAGGGAGCGTCGAACCTGCTCTTTCGTCAAAAGCCGGACGGCACCTTTGAGGACGTGACCGCGAGGTCGAAAATCTACGACGCGGAAGGGAAGGGCCTGGGCGTGGCCTTCGCGGATTTTGATGATGATGGCTGGACTGACATATTCGTGGCGAACGATAGCGTCAGGCAGTCGCTCTATCGTAATCGAGGCGACGGCACCTTTGAGGACGTGGCGCTCATGGCCGGGGCGGGCTTTGACGAGAACGGTAAGACGTTCGCTGGCATGGGCGTTGACGCGGCCGATTATGACAATGACGGTCACATGGATGTAGTCATCACGGCGCTCTCCAACGAGACCTATCCGCTCTTTCGCAACAACGGCGACGGCACGTTCACATACGCCACTGGCCCTTCGGCAGTGGGCCAGATAACGCTGCTTTATACCGGCTGGGGCACGCGATTTATAGACGCGGACAACGACGGCTGGCGAGACATCTTCGTGGCGCAGGGGCACGTCCTGGACACCATAGAGAAGACGCACAGCTATCTTAAGTACAGGCAGTCGCCGCTCCTGATGCGTAACACCGGGAAGGGATTCGTGAACGTTTCGGCCACGGCCGGGCAGGCTTTCGCGGGCGGGCTTTCGGCGCGCGGCGCTGCCTTCGGAGATTTGGATAACGACGGTGACACGGACGTAGTCCTTTGCGTGCTGGACGGAGCGCCTGTAGTGCTTCGTAACGACGGGACGCGTAATCACTGGCTGGGTGTAACGCTCTCGGGCGCGAAGTCCAACAGGCAGGGAACGGGCGCTCGCGTGACTGTTGTTGATAGCGCGGGCCGCAAACAGGTGACGGATGCAAGCACTGCCGGAAGCTATCTTTCGTCGAACGACAGGCGGCTCATCTTTGGCCTCGGCGCGGCGAGCGGTGTGCGGTACGTGGAAGTGCGATGGCCCGGAAACAAGTCGCAGCGCGTTAACAATCCGCAGTTCGACCGTTACCTGACGATTAATGAAAGCGATGCCAAATAAGAGGTCAGAACCGCCTGCGGTACCGGGCGGTTCTCATGCATTAATCATGGCTCTAGCGCGGCTAATAACCCGCCCGCTACCGCAGGCGGTTCTGACCTGCTTACTGCTTATCCAGCCGCAGGCGTCTCTGCTGGCGCAGCAGCAGGGGATGGGAGGCGTCTCAACCGGAGCGGCGGCAACTTATACTTCGCGTCGCACGGTTGACATAGTTGACCCGAAGGCTCCTCTAATCTACGAAGACGTGACGGCGCAGACGGGCCTCTCTAGATTCAGGCATCGTTCGGGCGCGCCCCAGAAGGACTATATAGTTGAAGCGCCTTCGGGCGGCGTGGCCATGCTGGATTATGACAACGACGGGCTGCCGGACGTATACCTTCTCAACGGCTCGACGCAGGCGGCCATGCAGGGTCGGGAGCGTCCGCCGCGCGCCGCTCTCTTTCGCAATCGCGGCAACTGGCAGTTTGAAGACGTGACGGAGCGTGCGGGCGTAGCCAACGAGCGCTGGGGCATGGGCGTGGCCGTGGGCGATTATGATAATGACGGCGACCCTGACATGTTCGTGGGCAACTACGGCGTCTCGCGTCTTTATCGCAACAACGGCAACGGGACTTTCACTGACGTAGCCGAGCAGCTTAACGTCGCACGAAAGGGATGGAGCACTGGCGCGACCTTCGGGGATTATGACAGGGATGGTCGCCTGGACTTGTTCGTGCCCGGCTACGTCGAGTTCGATTTCAACAACCTGCCTCCGAGCCCGAACGACACGGGCCAGCGCGGGAGTCTTAATCAAACCTACTGCCAGTTTCGCGGCACGCCCGTCCTGTGCGGCCCTCGCGGCCTGAAGGGAGAGACCGACACGCTCTATCATCAGAAGCCGGACGGCACCTTCGAGGACGTGAGCGTCAAGGCGGGAGTCAACGACCCCGGCCGCTATTACGGCTTTGCCTCCGTCTTCATACACGCTGACGACGACGACCTGCTTGACTTGATAGTGATAAACGACTCCACGCCGAACCTGCTCTACATCAACAAGGGCAACGGGACTTTTGAAGAGACGGGTTACGCGTCGGGGATGGCGCTCAATGAGCAGGGACGCGAGCAGGCCGGGATGGGTTTGGCCGTAGGCGACTACAACTCGGACGGGCGAGTCGATTTCTACGTGACCAATTTTTCGGACGACTCGAACACGCTCAGGCGAAACGAGGGCGAAGGCATCTTCGCGGACGTGACGCTTCAGTCGGGGCACGGTGAAGTGACCATGCCGTTTCTCGGTTGGGGAACGTGCTTCGTTGATTACGACAACGACGGCTGGCTAGACCTGCTGGTGGCGAACGGCCACGTCTATCCGGCCGTGGACAAATTTCAATGGGGCACGAGCTTCGCGCAGCAGCCTCTATTGTTCCGCAATCTGGCCAACGGCAGATTCGAGCGGGTGGGCGCAGCGCCCGGAAGCGGCCTAGCGCGGGCGTGGCCGAGTCGCGGCCTTGCCGTAGGCGACCTGGACGGCGACGGACTCGTGGATGCAGTCTTTAATAATATTGACACGACGCCGGCGGTGCTCAGGAACGTGACGAAGAAGGCGGGGCACTGGCTGTCCTTGCGGTTAGTGGGAGACATCGCTAAGAAGAGTCCGAAGGATGCGACGGGCGCGCGTGCCTTTCTGACCGTGGGTAAGCAGCGCCGCCGTCTTGATGTCTTCAGCGGCGCAAGCTTCGGCTCGCAGAACGACACGCGGCTGCACTTCGGTCTGGGCACGGCAACGCGCGTGGATAAGCTGGAAGTCAGATGGCCCGGCGGCGCGGTCGAAACCTTTGAAGTGCCGGGAGTGGACAGGGTGCTGACGCTCGTGGAAGGCAAGGGAACGGCCAGGGGAAAATGAGGGCGACAACGAGACGTTGACGCGAGAGGCGGCTGGCTTGCTAAAATCGCGCATCAGGTAGAGAACGTGAAACGGGGGGATAGTTAAGGGAGGTGACGTATGAGGTCTCTGCTCAGGTTCCTGCTCCCAGGCGCGGCGGCGCTCCTGTTCTCAATCGCTCTCTCGCCTCTGGTTTACGGCCAAAGCGCGCAGCAGAAGATGGAAGAGGCCATGCGCAGCGAGGCCGAGCGTCGCGCGGGTGAAGAAGAGCGGCGCATAGCCGCCTGGGAATTGAGGATGGCAGAAGTCCGCAGGCCGCCTACTCAAAGACGCGACGCGACCCTCGCCTACACTCAAATCAGAGATGATTACAAGCAGCTTCAGGTAGTCAACAACGACCTCGCGCGAGCGGTTGATGCAAGCCCTACCTTAGACCTCAAGTACATAGAAAAGTCTGTCTCGGAGATAAAGAAGCGCGCCGCGCGTCTCAAAGAGAACCTGATGCTGCCCGAAGGCCAGAAGCCGCAGGAGGTGCGTGCTAAACAGGAAATCGCCGCCAACCCCAGGCAGATGAAGTCGTCGCTCGTGGTGCTGGACAATCTTGTCATGGCCTTCGTCAATAACTCCATCTTCGACCAGACCAAGAAAGTCGACATAGAGCAGGCGGCCAAGGCCCGTCACGCCCTGGAAGAGATAATAGAGCTGAGCGAGCAGATTAAGAGGTGCGGCGAGAAGCTGAAGAACACCGAACAGAAGACGCAGTAAGCACGCACTAATGAGAGGGAAAGTCAAACAGGGATGGACAGGATAAAAGAGAATGCAGAAGTCAGAGTGCAGAATGCAGAAGTGAAGAAGCTCTTCATTCATCATTCTGCACTCTGACTTCTGACTTGCCTTTCCATCCCTGTTAATTGCTTTTAGTCTCTGCCTACGCCGAGGGCGTCCGCGACGCGGTTGATGTAGTTGAACCACGACGCTATGAGTGTGATTTGAAGAATGGCGCGGTCGTCGAAGCCTGCGGAGCGCAGGCGCTCGTGGTCTTCGGGGCGTATGCGTGTCGCGTCGCGCGTCAGCTGCGCCACGTAGTCTAGCATCACCCTGTCCCGCTCGGAGATGGGCGCGCTGCGGTAATCCTCCTGCAAGGCCCTGACTAATTCTTCATCGAGCGTGACCCTACGCAGAAACTCTGCGTGAGACTCGATTCAATAATGGCAGCGGTTGGCGACGGAGACGACAGTGGTAATCATCTCGTGCTGTGCGCGCGTGAGCGGCAATTCTTTGGACATCAGCACGCCGAAGGTGGCGAAGGCGTGATGAAGCGCTTCGGGGATGAGGCTGTGCGAGGCGACTATGCCGGACGATTCGCCGTCCGGCGTGGGATGCACCGGCTCCGCGTACTCTATGGGATAAAGCTCGCGCTGCGCTTCCATGGCGCGGCGCAGCTTCTCGTCAGCCTCTTCAAAGGGAATGGTCTTAATCCAGGTCATAAAAGAGTTGCGTCTCCTTATTTCAATCCGCGAAAGAGCAGATGATAGATGGGAAGCCCGAGCGCCACCACCAGCAAGCCTAAAGCAGCCTGCCCCGGATTATTGCCCGCCAGCAGAACCAGAAGCAAGAGAATCAACAGCAGAAATATCAGGGGCGTGACGGGATAACCGGGCGTGCGGTATTTCAGTTCTGCGCCTTGCGCTCGCCGCCTGAACAAGAAGAGTGCCGCCACGGTCAGCCCTATGAAGATGAGTATGACGAAGACGAAGTAGGCGACTATCTGGTCGAAGGTGCCGAGTAAGACCAGCAGGCATGCGAGCGCCGCTTGCAGGGCTATCGCCCGCGCAGGCGTATTGAAGCGTGGATGAAGATGTGCCACGGCTTTGATAAAGAGGCCGTCTCTGGCCATGGCGAAGTAGACGCGAGGGGCGGCTATGGTAAAGGCGGCCATGCTGCCTAGCACGGTGACGACAATGATGGCGGAGAAGATTTGTCCCCCTGCGCGTCCGAACAGCGCCTCGCCCGCCTGCGCCGCGAAGGTCTCGCCGGAAGCGACCCGCTCAATCGGGACAAGGTAGATGAAGACGAGGCTCACCATGAGGTAAGCGAGCGTGACTACTAGCACGCCGTACGAGAGAGCCTTCGGCAGAGTCTTTTCCGGCGAGCGCACTTCGCCCCCGACCTTGCTCACGTCCCACCAGCCGCCGAAGGAGAAGAAGGCCGCGACCATCCCTCCCGCCAGTGCTCCAAAAAGAGGAACCGACGCAGGCGGCCTCTCCACGAACGGCGTGAAGTTGGCCCAGTCGCCTAGCCCGCGCCCCAAGCCCCAGACGAGCAGGAAGAGAAGCGAGCCCAGCTTAAAGAGAGTGAGCCAGCGTACGAGCCAAGCTCCGAGCCGCAGGCCGCGAACGTTTATCAGCGCCAGCATGATGATGGCCGAGACGGCCACAGCCTTGACCCCGAGCGGCGACAGCTTGAGCATGTAGCCCATGTAGGAAGCTAATCCCACGGCGAGCGCGGCTGTCAGCCCCGGGTCAACTACCAGCAGGGCCATCCAGCCGTAAAGAAAGGCGAGCCACGGCCCGTAAGCTTCGCGCAGGTAGACGTAGCCGCCGCCCGCCTCCGGATATCTGGCCGCAAGCTCTCCGTAGCAGAGCGCGCCGCACAGGGCCATCAATCCCATCACCAGCCAGACGACCAGCAGCCAGAAAGGAGAGCCGAGCGACTTGGCCATCCCCGCCGGGGTAAGGAAGATGCCGATGCCGATTACTTCGCCAACCACGAGCGCGATGGCCGTGCCAAGTCCTATCTGTCGCTTTAGCTCGTTCTGCTTATTCAATAATCGCCTCTAGGGTTCTAACTTAAAACAGCACGCGCGCTGCCAGCTGAAAGGCGCGCGGGCCGCCTGAGCCGAAGACGCCGCCCGCTGTCGTCACTGGCTGGCCGAACGTGGACGAGCGCAGGAAGCCAGGGCTCGTAGGGTCGTTGCTGTCTCTCACGAGCACGTTCTGAAAGCCAGAGTAGTTGACGTTCGACACGCCAAGGATGTTCGTCACGTTGAAGAGATTGAAGACCTCCACGATTGGCTCAACCGTCAGGCGCTCGCCAAAGCGAAAGGTTCTAGAGACGCGAACGTCCAGCGAGTTGAAGCTATCGTTAAAGCGCGCGTCGTCTAGCACGAGGGGAAGAGGCTGGCCGCCTATGCCGCCCGCCGCGTTCACTTCCCGAATGAAGGCGTTTAGCTCCGCGCCGCTTCGGAAGATTCTCCCGCCCGCGTTGCGCTGCAAGACGGGGATGCGAGAGCTTGCGTCAGGCAGAAGGATGTCTAAGGGAACGCCCGAGGCTATTGTCCAGAGCGGCGAGACGCGAAAGCCGAAGGGCGCGTCGAAGACGCCAGCGAAGGCGAAGCGGTGCCGCTGGTCGTTCGGCGCAGGGCCGTATTCCAGTTGCAGGTTGTTCGGATTAACGGGCCCGTTCGAGAAGGGAATCTGGTCGTCGTTCGCGTAATTGAAAGACTTCGATAAGGTGTATGACGCGCGAAACTGGAAACGCGCCGAGTAGCGCTTCTCTACACTCAGGAGCAGCCCGTCGTATTTCGTCTTCACACTCGACTCAAGATTCTTCACTAGGTCAGGGCCGCCGACCACGGGGTTGAAGACCTGTCCTATGGTGCGGCCTATGATGAAATGCGTGCCGAAGTTGTGCAGGTAGTCTGCGCGCACCACGTAGTCGCGCAGAAACTCCTGCTGAAAGCCTATGTTCATCTGCTGAACCATAGGATTTTCTAGGCCGTTGTCAATGATGTTGATGCCGCCCGCGCCCGCTCCCGGCAGCACGAATCCGGTGAAGGGAGTACTAAGGGTCGGAGCGCCCGGCGGGAACTGCCCGCACGCGGGGTCGAAGAGGCACGGCGGAGGAATGAAGAAGACGTTGCCCGCGCGTACCTCTATGGGCAGCGCTCTACCGTCTAGCCCTCTCTCAAGCGAGATGATTTCCAGCGTCACGCGGTCGTAGTAGATGCCGTAGCCGCCGTGAATGCTGGTGCGCCCGTCGCTTGTGGCCCAGTTAAAGCCTACGCGCGGCGCGAAGTTGTTCTTGTCTCTCTCCCTTTGCCCGCGCAGGAAGGGAAGCACGAGCGGGTTAATCTCGTCATAGCGGCTGATGTTCTTAACGTCCGTGTCCAGCTCGTAACGCAGGCCCAGATTCAGAGTCAGACGCTTTGTGACTCGCCAGTCGTCCTGCACGTAGGCAGCCAGATAGTTGTTGTCAGCGTCAGGGATGACGAGCGGCCTGTCCGGCACAGCGCTCCGCAGCGTGACCGCGAAGAGCAGGTCGTTATCATCGACGCGCCCGTCGCCGTTGCGGTCGAAGTCCGGGAAGTCTTCTATAAGCTCTACGCGCCCCTGCCGGAAGACGCCCAGGTTGAAGTCCGAGCGCACGTTCTGAAACTCGAAGCCGAAGTTGAGCGTGTGGTTGCCGCGCACCATCGTCAGGGAGTCGGTAAGCTGTAGTCGCTTCTGGCGCGTCTGCTGCGGGACGCGGAAGGATGCGCCGTCCTGTATGCTCGGAAAAGTCAGCTGCGCGCCCGGCTCTACAGGCTCCGTCACGTTCGAGAAGGTGTTGTAGCTAAGCTTGAAGCTGTTGACCCTGGTGGTTGAGAGAGCGCGCGTGTAATCGAAGAGAAACGAGTGAGTGTGATTGCGCCCCGATTGCCTCTGCGTGGCAGAGCCTATGGAGCGTATGAGCGAGCTTGCCGCTACGTCGTCCGCGCGTTGAAGCGAGTAGCGGAAGGTGAGCCAGTCAACGTCGGTCGGCTTCCAGTCCACGCGCTCCGTAGAGAGCAGGTCGTTCAGCGGAGCTTCAGCGAAGCCGCGACGGATGACGCGCGCGGCGGTGTCGCGCCTTCCCACCAGCACAGCCCCGTCCTGATTGCGATACTCGACCGAGCCGAAGAAGAAGAGCTTGTCTTTCACGAGCGGCCCACCGAGCGTGAAGGAGTATTGCTGGCGGTCGAAGGGAGGCTCTTCCTCTAAGGCCGCGCGGTCGAAGGTCGCGGGCAAGCCCTGTAGGCGGCGGTCGCGGAAGAAGAAGGAAGCCGAACCGCGCCACTCGTTCGTGCCGGACTTGGTGACGATGTTGACGACCGCAGAGCCCGAGCGGCCGAGGCTCGCGTCGAAGCGGTTCGTGGCAATCTGAAACTCCTGCACGGCGTCCTGCGAGACGTTCTGCACGGCTCCGCCCACCACGTCGTCGTTCGTGTCCGCGCCGTCAACCGTGACGCTCCCGCCGCGACCCAATTGTCCCGCGGAAGAGATGACGATGGTGTTCGACTTGGTAGGGTCGAAGTTAGGCGCGGGCGCGTTGCCGGGCGTCAGCAGCGCAAGCTCAAGAAAGTTGCGGCCGTTGAGCGGCAGGTTCATTATCTCTCGCTCGCTAATCACGCGGTCTACCTTTGACGAGACGGTGTCTACGAGCGGCACGTCGTCAACGCTCACAAGGTCTACTCTTTCTGTCCCCACCGGGCCGACCTCAAGCGACACGTCCAGGGTCAGCGTCTGGCCCACAGGCAGCGCAATGGGTGCCCTTGAGGCTTTAGCGGCGAAGCCTTTAGCCTCTACCCTGACCTCATACTCCCCCGGCTGTAGATTCGTGAAAGCGTAAGCGCCTTCGTCATTCGTCAGGGTCTCGCGCACTGTTCCCGTCGCCGTCTGCGTCGCGCGCACACGAGCGCCGCGCACACGAGCGCCGGCCGGGTCTGTCACGACGCCTTTCAGGGCGGAGGATGCAAGCTGCTGCGCGCGAGAGTCCTTCGCAGTCCCCAGGAGTATGAGCAGGAGGCACGCGGAGAGCGCAAAAATGTTCTTCAGTTTCATTAGTCCCATGTAGCTGTTTAGTAGATTCTCAAATTGTATGGAAGCCCTTTGAGCGCGGGAGCTATCAGGTCTTAACTACTGCTTGCCCGTAAAGGTTTTGATTAGCTCTACCTCTTTCCGGCTAAACGGAGTGCCGTCCGGGCGGAAGATGTCATGGAACCAGACGGGCGGCTCGTCCACATTGGGCAGCGGCGTGTCCCAGGCGAAGATGGTGTTGGTCTTTCCCTTGACCAGTCCCCAGTTGATAGCGCCCACTCGGTAGCGCTTGAAGACGGGCAGGCTCGTCTCAAAAAGACTGTTGCGCGTGCGCGCCATGTACTCCGTGCAGATGACGGGGCGGCCCATCTTCTGCAACTCTTTTATCTGCGCTTCGAGTCCGTCCGCCGGGCCGTAGTTGTGAAAGGTGATGATGTCGGACTCGCCGAACATGACTTCGTTGCTCATGGGATGGTCGTGCCACCAGCCTGCGGTCAAAGGCTGAGAAGGGTTGGCCTCTTTGGCCCACTCGAAGACCTTCTTTAAGAGAGGAACCACCGCGTCCATGTAGCCTGAGTTAGAAGGCTCGTTGAACAAGTCCCAGGCCAGCACCCTACGGTCTTTGCCGAACGACTTGAGTATGTCTTTCGTGTAGCCTTTGAGCCCGCCCCAAGTGCGCGAGTCGAAGAGCCGACGTGTGCCGGGCGCTCGCACCCAGCCGGAATTATGCACGCCCGGTTTAGGCGCGGGCTGCTTGCCCGGCTGCGGGTCGTCGTTCCAGCAGGAGTCGAAGAGGACGAAGATAGTCCTGATGTGATGCTTGTCCGCTATTTGAAGGTACTCGTCTATGCGCTTCTTAAAGCCCGCCGCGTCCTGCTCCCAGGGGATGTTGTGCAGGTAGACGCGCATGGTGTTCAGCCCCAAGCCTTCCGCATAGCCAAGCTCTCGGTCAATCGTGCGCGGGTCAAAGGTCTCTGCCTGCCACATCTCAAGCTGGTTGATGGCGGTGCTCGGGATGAAGTTTGAGCCGACGAGCCACGGCTGCTGGCTGTACCATTGGTTCGCCTGCTCTACTGACCAGCGCGGCGCGGCCTGGGCCGTCGCGTAGGACAGCAGCACAAGAACGAGCGCGACTCTTTTCATAATCTTGTCTCTATGCTTCTTAAAGAAAGATTCAAACAGGGATGGACAGGATATACAGGATAAAGAAAGAGCAATCAATTCTTTTCTTTTATCCTGCTTATCCTGTCCATCCCTGTTAGCTTCTGAGACTGCTTAGGGATTGGGCGTGATACGCAGCCAGTCGAACTTAGCGGAAGCCTCGTCGGAGCCTCCGACCGTCAGGGCCACTCGCACGCCTTCAAGGTAGCCGCCGCTCACGGGCCCGCCAATCTCTTTCCACTCGCGCCCGTCCGTGCTGTAGGCGAAGCGATACTCGTAGCCGTCCTTGACACTCATCCTCAGATGCAGAGTGAACGCGCCGGGAACATTCACCTCGGTCACGATTTGGTGCCTCCTGGCTTCGCGTTTGTAAATCTGGATTTTCCCATTACCGGCCACTACGCCGAGCGCGTCGCTACGACCGTTGTAGGCGGAAAGCCCCGCAAACGCAGACGGCCTCGTGCTTAAATTAACCAGAGCGGTGGCCACGTAATCGGCGCTCGTCGTGGGCTGAGAGATGACCGCGCCGATAGGGTCTAAGGCGGCGATGCCAGTAGGAGCAAGAGTCAGTTGTCCTCCCTCTACACGTATCAAGGGCTCGTTCGACTGCGGCCATTGCCAGCCGGGCTTAAGTTCTGTGCCCGTGAAATCATCGAAGAAGAAGGTGGGTTGTAAAGCGGGAGGGATAACACGCTTTATTATAGGCGGGCTAGCGCCCGGCCCCTTGCCCGCGTTGATGGTGGGCCAGCCATTGGGCCCGTCCCATTTTATCTCGTCAAGGAGCGCCTCGCGCCCGATGTAGAAAGCCTCCTCGCCATGCCTGTAGGCGTGATAGAGCAGCAGGTCTCGCCCCTCTTCGTCCGTCACTATGCTGCCGTGCCCGGGGCATTGCCAGAGCTGATTCTCCGCGAGGATGGGATTGGCAGGATTCTTCTCCCACGGCCCCAGAAGCTTGCGCGAGCGCGCGACTCCCAGAGCGTAGTTGCAGCGGCGGCCGCAGCAGGCGTTTCCAGAATAGAAAAGATAGAACCATTCGCCGCGCTTGAGCACGAATGCTCCTTCGACCACGCCGCCTTCCCACGATTTAGGGTCGTTGCGAAAAAGCTCCTTCTTCTCTCCCGCGAGCTTCGTGCCGTCGGCGCTCAATTTTTGCGCCCAGAGCGGCGTGGGCTTCTCTCGACTGTTGCCGTCCTCTTTCCAGATTAAGTAACGCTCACCCTTCTCATCAGTCACGGCCATGGCGTCAATCGAGCCTATCTCCTGGCAGACGAGCGGGCCGTGGTCTGTGTAAGGCCCTGCGGCGTTGTTGCTTGAGGCGACCGCCACGCAAAGAGGCCCGCCCTTCTTGCGCGCCGTGTAGTAGACGAAGTAGCGCCCCTTGTCATAAGAGATTTCAGGAGCCCAGAAGTTTCCCTGAGCCCAGTCGGGCCTGCGCCTGAAGACCGCCCCGACTATCTCCCAGTTCAAAAGGTCGCGCGAGTGAAGGATGGGAAACTCAGGTGCCCACTCACCCGAAGTCGCCGTCGCGTAGTAATCCTTGCCCACGCGTATCACGGAAGGGTCTGGATAGTCGCCCGCTATGACGGGATTCTTGTAAGCCGCCTGCAACTGTGCGTGCGCGACTGAAAGCGCGGAGAGCATGAGCAGGAGTAAGAGCGCCGCCTTCATCATCAGCGAGCGCAGGCCTTCGGAGTCCTTCATCTTTTAATCCCTTTGCCTTCGACTACTGTGACGTAAGCGTTGAGCGGGAGATTCGTGAGACGGTCAACTACGCCGCTCGGCCAGCGAATCTCCACGCTCTCGAATCTGGCCGCGCGGCCAATGCCTAATACTTCGCGCGGGTCGTGAGACGCTAGATAACTTCCGCCGCCGGTCTTGAGTCTAGTCCACTTCGCGCCGCCGGATGCGCGCCAGGTTATCAAAGCCCCTACGGCAGCCGAATTGCTCTTCGTCGCCACTAGCTGAAGACCGAGCCAGTTGTTACGGCTGCCGCCTTCGTTACGAAGCAGGAGCGGCGCTTCGCCGTTATTCGAGACCAGCACGTCCAGGTCGCCGTCGTTGTCGTAATCGCCCACGGTCATCCCGCGCGCAGGATAATCCCTGCCGAAGGCTGCGCCCGACCGCGCGCTCACGTTTCGGAACCCCCGGCCCGTGTTCTCGAACATCAGAAGCGGCTCGCGGTACTTCACGCTTGAGACCTGCGAGTCAATCATGTCGTCCGGGTGGCCGTTGGCAAGAAAGAGGTCAGGGTCGCCGTCCAGGTCGTAGTCGAAGAACTTCAGCCCCCAGCCGCTCAAAAGGCGCGTAGCCTGACCGATTTCTCCCGCCTCGTCCGCGAAGGTCGCGTCCCTTTGATTACGGTAGAGGCTGAAAAGCTCCTGGTCTATGTTGGCTACGAAGAGGTCTTGCCAGCCGTCGCCGTCATAATCTGCTGCGTCAACGCCCATGCCTGAGCGAGGCTTCCCGGCTTCACTATAAGCCACGCCCGCCAAGAGGCCGACCTCTTCAAACTTACCGCCGCCCTTGTTGAGAAAGAGAAAGTTTTCGACCGTGTCGTTGGCCACGAACAAGTCCATGAGGCCGTCGTTGTTAACGTCCGTCGCCACAGCGCCGAAGGACTTGCCCAGAGAGTTAGCTATCCCGGACTCGCGGCTTACGTCCTTGAATGTGCCGTCGCCGTTGTTGCGCAAGAGGCGGCTCGCGCTCGGCTTGAAGATGCGGGGGATGCAGTAGTAGGTGCGGTTCAGGCGGCTGTCCGTGCAGAGCGCGTTCTGAGACTTGTTGTAGAAGACGAAGCTTGAGACGAAGAGGTCAAGCCGCCCGTCATTATCAAAATCGAACCACACGGCGCAGGTGGACCATCCCGGCGCAGCAACCCCTGCCTTCTCCGTCACGTCCTTAAATGTGCCGTCGCCGTTGTTGCGGTAAAGAATATTGCTGCCGTAAGTAGTGACGTAGATGTCTGCGCGACCGTCTCCATCATAATCGCCCGCCGCCGCCCCCATCCCGAAGCCTCTGCCCGCCACGCCCGCCTTTTCAGTCACGTCCGTGAAAGTGCCGTTGCGATTATTTCTATAGAGAGCGTTTCGCACGGGCACGCGCGGCGTGAAGAAATCGGACTGGCCGCTGTTGACCAGATATATGTCCATCCAGCCGTCGCCGTCGTAGTCAAGAAAGGCGCAGCCCGCGCCCACAGTCTCCGGCAGATAACGCTCGGGCGAGCGAGCGTTGTCATGCTTCCACAGGATGCCGCTCGCCTTCGCCTGCACCTCTTCGAAAATCACTCCGGCAGGCGTGGGCTTCTGCTGCCCGCGTACGTCTTCATGCGAGAAGATGAGCAGTAGCAGCAGTGCCGCTAGCGATGGTAGTCCTTTAAGGTACACAAAAAAGAGTTGTCCCCGATAAGTGTTCGCAGCCGGTTCCGTGATGATGATAGTATAGTGACTCCTGAGCGGTTAAAACAATATGATGGTAAAAGCGCTGCCACATACTCGCATGAGCTTTCCTCAAAAGGCTCTGCTCCTGCTCTTCATCTGCTGGTGCACGCTGCTTGCCGCGCCATCTAAAGCTACGGCGCAGCAGAACGCGTCCAACTACGACAGGCTTGAGCGCGCGGCGAGCCTGATAAGCGCAGGTCAGCTGGCAGGCGCGGAAGGCGAGCTGAACGCCGTCCTCAGACGCTCGCCCGAGGACGCCAACGCTCTTAATCTTCTGGGCGTCATACGCGCGCAGCAGCGCCGCAACACGGAAGCCGAGCAGCTTTTTCTTCGCGCCGTCAAATCAGCGCCGACGCTCATGGGAGCTTACCTGAACCTAGCGCGTCTCTACCTTGAGCTTGAGAAACAGGAACGCGCTCTCTGGGCATTCACGGAGGCCGCGAAGCTTTCGCCCGAAGACGCGGACATCAATCTTAACCTCGCGCTAATCTACGAGAGAAGGCGAGAGTACGAGCGAGCGCTTGAGCAGCTGTCGAAGATACCTTCGTCGCAGATGGGCGCGGAGCATCTCTACGTGCTCATTAAGAGCCACCTCGGTCTCGGTCACGTGAGCGAAGCACAATCACTCGCCGCATCACTCAAGCAGCCCGGTCGCGTCCCGGCAGACATCGCCACACCGTTTGCCGCAGCCTTTGCCGAGCGAGAGCTTTTCGACGACGCCATACAGATTCTCGAAGCGGCCAAACAGTCGGGCGCGCCATCTTTCCCGCTCCTCTATAATCTCGGCACGGCCTACTATCGCAAGCGCGACTTCACGCGCGCCGAAGCATTCTACACGGAAGCGCTCAATGTAAAGCAGGACGACGTTGACACTCTTCGCGCGCTGGCGAGAGTGGCACGCGCGCAGGGAGAGCTTGAGAAGGCTCTCGCTCATCTGGTTCGAGCGCGAAAGCTCGCGCCAAAATCGGAGGCGGTGCTTTATGACTTCGGCTGGACGGCGCTGAACCTGAACCTGCTCTTTGACGCGCTCTCTGTGCTGGAAGAGCTGCAACGCGCGCACCCGGATGACCCGGCTTACCTTTACGCGCTCGGGATTGCGCGCCTTCAGAACGGCGAGGCCCAGAAGACGGTTGACCTGCTGAACCGCTTCATAAAGCTCAGGCCCGAGGAGAGCGGCGGCTACTACGTGCTAGGGGCAGCGCTCTACGCGCTGAAGCAGTTTCCGCAAGCGCGAGCCATGCTTGAGCGAAGCGTAGAGCTTGAGCCTTATCCTGACGCGCAGTACTACCTCGGCATGATTGCCTACAACGAGGGCGACGACGCGCGTGCGGCACAGTGGCTCGAACGCGCGCTCAAGGCAGAGCCGAACTACGCCTCGGCACGCGCCGCTCTCGGCATGACTTATTCAAGGCAGAAGAACTACAAGGCCGCGCGCACGGAGCTTGAGCGCGCCATGCAGCTTAATCCAAAGGACGCGACCGCAGCTTACCAGTTGGGACTCGTCTACGCGCGCCTCGGAGAGAAAGACCTCGCGCAGGGCATGTTCTCAACAGCCGACAAGCTCAGAGCCGAGAAGGAAAAAGAGAGCGCCGTGCGCTTCAGATTGATTGACCCGCCGAAGTAGATTAAGAGCACCCTTTCGATTTTCAAGACTTGCAGATAACAGGCTCGGAGGAAAGCTATGCGTTTCAGTATGAAGTCCAGAGCATTTTTTATCGTCGTCCTTCTCTTGGCAGGCGCGATTGATGTACCGGCGCAGGCGCTCTACGAGATTCCTGAGGGCGTGGAGACTCGCTGGGCCAGTCCTGAGAATCCTACGGGAGAGAGGGGAAAGGGAGGCCAGGCCATGGGCGGACGAAAGGGCTCGCCCACCATAGCCATCAAGGCTGGCCAGAGCGCCGTGCTGGCGGAAGCGCGAGGCACCTCGGGCATGGTGCGCCGTATGTGGATGACTATCCCTGACCGCAGCCCGCAGATGCTAAGAGGACTGAGGCTAGACATCTACTGGGACGGCTCCGCGCGCCCGGCCGTGAGCGCGCCCTTGGGCGACTTCTTCGGCATAGGCCTGGGGCGCATGGCCACCTTCGAGTCCGCGCTCTTCTCAAACCCGGAAGGCCGCAGCTTCAACTCAGTCGTCCCTATGCCTTTTAAGACAGGCATGAGGATAGTGATGACGAACGAGAGCGGCAGAGACCTGCCTGAGCTTTTCTACGACATCAACTACACGCTCGGCGACAGGCATCCGGCGAACGTGCTCTACTTCCACGCGCACTGGCGGCGCGAGAATCCCACGACCATCCAGCGCGACTACGAGATTCTCCCCAGAGTGGAAGGCGCGGGCCGCTACCTTGGCACCAACATAGGCGTCATAGTCGACCAGAGCACTTACTTCAATACCTGGTGGGGCGAGGGCGAAATCAAAATCTATCTGGACGGCGACCGTCAGTTTCCTACAATCGTGGGCACGGGCACAGAAGACTACATAGGCACGGCCTGGGGGCAGGGACAGTTCGCCAATCTCTATCAGGGAAGCCCCGTGGCAGACGAGAGAGCTATGCGCTGGTGCTTCTACCGCTATCACGTAGTAGACCCCATATACTTCCGCCGGGAGATTCGCGTCACCATGCAGCAGATAGGCTACGTCGCAGACCATAGCCGGGGCGGGCTTGTGCGCACGAATCGGCGCATCTACCGCGCAGGGCCGGGGCTGGTCGAGAAAGACCTAAGGGAGGACGGCAAGTTTGAGCGCGCGGACGATTGGTCAAGCTGCGCCTACTTTTACCTGAACAGGCCGGAGAACAACCTGCCCGCGCTCGCAGGGGCGCAAATGCGCATGGCCGGGCTCTAGGGCCAGGGCGGTCGGATAGATATTGACAGAAGCTGACAGTCCTGTTATAAGCCGAGTGGTTAAGCGTTTACGTAGTAGTTAATAAAGACTTTCCAAGCAGTTCTCTTCGACAAGTGAGTAAGCTTTCAGACCGCTTCTGAGAGGGGCGGGCTGCCCGTTCTTTTGGCAGCTATGCGCCGGGAGGTTAAGCGCTTAACTTCCTGCCTCCTCTTGAAGCATGATTTCCGGCATGTGCGCGCGGAAATTGATTTGGCCATTTAGCCTACGGGCCTATCGTTGATGACGGTCTAGTTTCTCAGGAGAGATCATGAAATCGAACAAGCTGATGGGGTTTGCCTTCTTGGTGCTGGCACTCCTCTGTGCGCCGTCCGTCTTCGCACAGAGCGACAGGGGAAGCATCACGGGTACTGTGACCGACCCAACGGGGGCCGTCGTCCCTAACGCTAAGGTCACGGCGACCAACCTGACCACGGGAGAGGTGCGTGAGACGAACACCTCCGATCAGGGGACATACACGTTGCCAGAGCTTAAGGCCGACCCGTACAAGGTGACGGCCGAGGCTCCGGGTTTCAAGACCACTGTCATAGAGTCCGTGCAGGTGGCCGTGCAGGTCATTCGCCGCGCAGACTTCCAGCTTGAGATAGGCGAAGTCACAAACACTGTCACGGTCTCTGCCGACGCAGCGCCTGTGATTCAGACCGACACGCCCGTCAGGCAAACGAACGTGACGGAGCGGCAGGTCAGGGAACTGCCGCTACAGGTGAGCAGCGAGGCTGGCGGGCGTACTCCGCTCTCCTTCATCTTCCTGGACAGCAACGTCACCTCGTCTGGCAACATAGGCGCGCAGGACAACCGAGGCACCAACGCCTCTCGCTTCCGCGTGGCTGGCGGACAGGCTCTAGGCACGGAGATTCTGGTTGACGGCGCGTCTACCTTCCGCGCGCAGGCCGGAACCAATTTCACGGAGATAGCGCCGGGGCCGAATGCCTTTCAGGAGTTCACGCTCTCTACAAGCACCTACTCGGCCGAGTTCGGCCGCTCGACGGGCGGCATAGTCAACTTCACCTTGAAGTCGGGCGGCAACGATTTCAACGGCGAGGTCTACTGGCTGCATCGCAACGAGGCGCTCAATGCCAACAGCTTCTTCAACAATGCCACGGGCGTAGAGAGGCCGCGCGACCTTCAGCACGACTTCGGCTTCAACATAGGCGGCCCGGTCTTTTATCCGCGCTTCGGCATAGGCCAGGGCAATCCCTTCGGGCTGCTGAGGAATCGCACCTTCTTCTTCTTCAACTACGAAGGCTATCGCTTCAGCCGCTCGGAGACGGTCAACATCTCCGTGCCGACCTTGAGAATGCGGCAGGGCGACTTCGGCGAGCTGTTCACAGACCCGGCCGTGCTCGCGCAGTTCCCGGGCGGCGTGCAGATTTACGACCCGCGCAGCGGAGGCCCGGGCGCTCGCAATCCGTTCCCCGGCAACATCGTCCCCGCGACCTCTTTCGACCCGGTAGGTCTGGCGATACTTCGCACGTTACCTACGCCGACACGGCCCGGCGTCTTCCGCAACTACACTGCGTCAACGACCAACCCGCTGACGATGAACAACGCCGTCCTGAAGATAGACCAGGTGTTGACGGACGCTCAGCGGCTCTCCTTCAGCTACTCGTACCGCGAGAGCGGGTCGGTAGAGGGAGGCTTCCCGCGCTTCGCGGCTCCGCTTTACGCCTTCGGTCGTTACGACTTCGGCATCAAGTCCTACATCGCGCGACTCTCGTATGACTGGACGATTTCGCCGACAATCATTAACCACTTCAACGCGGGCTTCACGCGCTCTGTCACGACTAGAAGGAATCCTGCGGTGGGCGCGTTCCCGGACGCCGTGGCGCTAGGCGTGCCTGCGGGCTCCGTGCTTGGCGGAGCGTTCCCGGCGGTAGACTTCCCGGGTTACGGCGACCCCGGCACTTCCACTGACACACGCGCTTATCAGGGCATAGGCGGCTCGTTCTTCAACGACCTGCCGTTTGCGGACAACACCACTCAGTTCTCAGACACGCTGACCTGGATTAAGGGACGCCACACTTTCAGGTTCGGCGGCGACGTGAGGTGGCAGCAGTTCAACGCGGCTCAGCTTCTGAGTCCCGGCGGCTGGTTCAACTTCCGCCACCTTCAGACGGCCAACGCGGACGTCAACAATCAGGGCTGGCCCATCGCGAGCCTTATCACGGGCGCGACCGAGTGGTCGTTCAACAGCAGCAAGACGCTTGACCCCGGCTGGCGCTACTTTTACCCGGCCTTCTTCGTGCAGGACGACATTAAGCTCACGCCTAAGCTGACGCTGAACGTGGGCCTGCGCTACGAGATTAGCTACCCGCGCACGGAGTCAGGCGGGCGGCTTCGCAGCTTCGACCCGAACGTGACTAACCCCGTGGTGGGAAGGCGCGGCGCGCTCGTCTCCGTCAACGGGACGGGAGCGCTCAAGGCGCAGTACGAAGGCATAGCCAAGCCTGACTACTCCAACATAGGGCCGCGCGTAGGGTTCGCTTACGCGATTAACGACAAGACGGTGGTGCGCGGCGGTTACGGTCTTTACTACTCGCCAATCCTTTACGGCTTCGGTGGCGACGTGGCGATTACCGAAGGCACGGAAGGCTACAACACGCACCTTGCACGACCGCAGTTCGGAGCGGACGCGGCCTTCTTCCTGAGCAGCTACCCGGCCCGCCCGCCCACCGACCCGAACGACCAGTTCATAGGTCAGGACGTGACCTTCATCAACCCGAACTACAAGGCCGGACGCACGGCGCAGTGGAGCCTCGATATTCAGCGAGAGCTTCCGAAGAACTTCGCCGTCTCGGTCGGCTACATAGGAAGCCGTGGCACGCGCCTGCGCTCGGACTTCAACAGGCAGAACGCGCTGCCGCTTGAAGCGCTGCGCCTGGGCTTCCCGCTGCTGAATAAACTTCTGGCTGATGTGACTCCGGCCGAGCGCGCTTACGCGCAGAGCGTGGGCTTTACGCTTCCGGCCACTCCTGCTTCCGTCTTCCCCGGATTCGGCGGCACGGTGGCGCAGTCGCTCCGTCCCTTCCCGCAGTACAATCTGCTGAGGAACGTGCTTGAGAGCGAGGGCCAGAGTTGGTATCAGGCTTTGCAGGTCAAGTTCGGTCGCCGCTTCACGCAGGGCATGCAGTTCGACGTGTCCTACACCTTCTCAAGGTTGAGGACGACGGGCGCGGAAGACCTCTACGGCGGAAGCCCCGTCAACCAGCCGCAGAATCCATACGAGCGGCCCATCTTCAATTCGCCGAACAGCACGCCGCACGTGCTTGTCTTCAACTACCTGCTTGAGCTGCCGTTCGGCAAAGGCAAGCGCTTCCTCAATCGCGGAGGCGTAGTGGACAAGCTGGTCGGAGGCTGGCAGATAAACGGCATACACCGTTACCAGACAGGCTTCCCGCTCGTCATCACCAGCAGCCGCAACTCTGGCTTCCTGAATCTCGTAGGCTTCGCTGGCACGCGCGGCGCGCAGCTTCGCGTGAACCTGACGGGCCAGCCAATCCTTGCGGGCAACGACCCTGCGAACGTGAGCTTCAGGGTGCTGAACGGGCTCGCGTTCTCGCAGCCGCCCAACTTCGAGGGGCCGCCTACGACGGACGTGACAAACCCGAGCTACAGGGAGTACTACGCTGACCCGTCGCGGTTCTTCGGCACCGGGCCGGTCGTGACGGACGAGCGCATCTTCCCCTTCCTGAGCGAGAACTTCAGCATTCTCAAGAGGACGCCCATACGCGAGGGCGTGATGTTGGAGCTGCGCGCGGAGTTCTTCAACCTCTTCAACCGTCACAGGTACTTCGGCCCCGACACGAACTTCCAGAACTTCGACCCGGCTGTTCCGCTCTCTACGGGTGGCTTCGGCATCTCCGGCATCATCGGAGACCCGAACGTTTACGGGCCCCGAACGGTTCAGGTCGGAGCCAAGGTGATTTTCTAATCCGGGCACCAGCAGATGAGCGGCGCGGGAAAGGTTGACTTGACACCCCCGCGCCGTTCTTCTTTACTATGCCGCAGGTCTCAACTTTTTCCAGCCGCCATGACATGCCTGAACTTCAACTCGCTCCGCCGAATCGTGATGACGCTCGTCATGTCTTTGGCAGCAACAGGTAGCGGGTCGGCCTGGGAGACACAGGTCGGTACCGCCTGCGGTAGCGGGCGGGTATTAGTTAAATTGGAGTCAAGATTAAGTAAGACCCGCCCGCTACCGCAGGCGGTACTGACCTACTTCTCTATAACGCAGCAGGGCGCAGACCCTCAAAGGGCCGCCGCGCTCGTTGACGAGGCAATAGCGGCGCTGGAAAAAGGTGATGAAGCGGCGGCACGTTCGCTCCTTCAGCAGGCCGTCAAGCTGGACACTAATAACGAGCTGGCGCACACCTATCTGGGAGTCATGGCAGACCGCGCTGGCGACCTCGCTGAGGCCGAGCGACAGTTCGCCGCAGCAGCCATAGCCTCTCCAACCTCTGCGGCCGCGCGCAATAATCACGGGGCCATACTGCTCAGGCTGGGGCGCACGGAGCAGGCCGCCAAACAGTTCGAGGTCTCGCTCAAGCTGAATCCGAACCAGGCGAGCGCCCTCGTCAACCTCGCTCAGATAAGATTCGCAAGCGGGAAGCCGGAAGGCCTGCGCGCCGCGCGAGAACTCTTTGAGAAAGCACGCGCCATCGCGCCCGACCTTGAGATTACGCGCGCACTCCTAGTCATCACCTTAAGCCTTAACGACAAGTCTGCCGCCGCCGCTTACTATAAGGAGTACGCCGCGCAGGTCTCTGCATCTTCTGCGAGCGAGCTAACGAGCCCTAAGCTTCGCGCGGAGCTTGGAGCGGCGCTGCTCGCGGCAGGACTCAATCAAGAGGCTGGCGAAGAGCTGACGGCCGTGGTCGCAAGTGAGCCTTCGAACGTGAGCGCGATACTTCTTCTGGCGCGCTCCTTCATGGCGCAGAACGACATACGCTCGGCCGGGCGCACGCTTGAGTCTGCCGTGGCGCGCGGGATAGATTCCGCTCCCATCTACGCCGCGCTCGCGGATGTCTATCAGGCAGCGGGTCACATAGAGAATGCGATACCTGCCATGCGCCTTGCCATCGAGCGAGAGCCGACATCGGAAGCCTATCGCTTCCGCTACGGGATGCTTTTGACGGACACGAAAGCGCCTGAAGCAGCCGTCATACGCCTTAACGAATCTCTCAAGGAGTTTCCAAACTCGTCAAAGCTCTGGTTCGCTCTTGGCATCGCGCACTTCAAGAAGCAGCGACACGACGAAGCAGCCAAAGCCTTCGCGCGAGCCGCAGAGCTTGACCCTAAGTTCGCGGCGGCGCTCGCCTATCTTGGAATCGTTTACGACGAGACGGGCCGGTATGCGGAAGCCATAGAGAGCTACAGGCGCGCGGTCGCGGCCGACGACAAACTGGCCGCCGCGCACTACCTTCTCGCGGACGCAATGATTAGACAGACCTCTGCCGACACGGCCGGGGCCGAAAGCCATCTTGTGCGAGCCATACAGCTTGAGCCCGGTTTCGCGCCCGCGCGTCTTGCGCTCGCGCGTCTCTACATCAGGCTTGAGCGATTTCAGGAGGCGGCGACTCAGCTTGAAACCGTCGCGGCCGCAGACCCCGAACAGCCAGAGGCGCAGTACCAGTTGGGCCGCGTCTACATGCGCCTGAAGCGTCCCGCTGATGCTCAAAAGGCCGTGGCCGCGTTCAAGAGGCTGAGCGAAGACCAGCAGAAGCGTGCCGAGACCGAGCGGCAGGAGCTTGTTCGTCGTCTCGCCAACGTAAATTTCTAAACGACTCAAGAGGGGCTTATGACGTTGCTTCTTCCACGAAAGCTTTTCCCCGCGCTCATCATCGCATGCCTGATGTGCGCCGCGCTCTCCTTAAAGGCTTACGGCCAATCACAACAACAGCAGCAGACTCCGCCCGCCGTTGACGAATGGACGGACGGCTTTGACGGCAAGTCTCTGGACTCGACCAAGTGGGAGCTATTCACCTTCGAGGGCGGGGCTGGAAAGGTAGAGGTCAAGGACGGCCAGCTTCAGATGCGCGGCCATTCGGGCACACGCTCGGGCGTCAGGAGCAAGCCCACCTTCACCGCCGAGCGCTTCATTGTCGAAGCCACCATCGCCAAGGTCGGCACGGCCATGCCTGAGCCTAACTCTTCTGCGCTTCCCATAGGCAACGCCATCCTGACCATCCTGTTCGACGGCTCTGGACGCAACCGCATAGAGTGGCTGCTCACGAGCGAAGGCACCTTCGAGGCGTGGGCTGTGATTGACGGGCGAGGCGAGCGGCTAGATAACCGCAACCTCGGCACCAAAGCCAAGTCGCCCACCATAGGCATAGTCCGCAGGGGCGACGAGTTCCTCTTCATGCTCAACGGAGAGGCGGGCCTGAGGAAAGTGATTAAGAATCTGCCCAAGCCGTTTCACGTTATGCTCTACGGCTACAGCTCTTCTGAAAATAACTGGGATTCGGTTCGCGTGGTCACGGCGAAATAACGGAAGACGATGAGGCTTTTCACCAGACGACACATAGCGCTGGCGCTGCTCTACGGCGTCTTCATGCTAACGACTCACCCGGCCGCCGTTCAGGCGACGGGGCGGGAAAGCGCGCGTGCGGGCCGGTATCTTAATCCCGTCCTCGATATTGATTTTCCAGACCCGACAGTGATACGCGCTTCGGACGGCTTCTACTACGCGTACGCCACGCAGACTGAGATAGAAGGGCGCACAATCAACATACAGGTGGCTCGCTCGGAAGACCTCGTGCATTGGAAGCACATGGGGGACGCGCTGCCAGTGAAGCCCGTGTGGGCGAACCAGACTCAGAAGTTCTGGGCCCCGCACGTCAGCCAGCACGGCGACACCTTCTACATGTACTACTCCGCCGACCCGAACACGCTGACGGGCCTGTGTCTAGCGGTCGCAACTTCTAAAAGCCCCACGGGCCCATTCACAGACAAGGGCTCGCCCTTAAAATGCGGCGAGAGTTTCGTCAACATAGACCCCATGGCTTATGACGACCCCGCGACGGGAAAGCGGCTGCTCTACTGGGGCTCGGGCTTTCAGGCGATAAAGGTACAGGAGCTTGCGGCAGACCGCACGAGCTTTGTGACGGGGAGCCAAGCTATAGACCTTGTCAAACCCATCAAGGACGAGAGCCCGGACAATTACATGCGGCTGATTGAAGGCGCATGGGTAGTAAGACGCGCAGGCTACTATTATCTCTTCTACTCGGGCGACAACTGCTGCGGTGACAAGGCGCATTACGCCGTGATGGTCGCTCGCTCAAGAAGCGCGACCGGCCCCTTTGAGACGCTCGGGCAGGCGACAGGAAAACCCACGAGCGTTATCCTTGAGCTGAACAAGCGCTTCATAGCGCCGGGCCACAACTCCATCGTCACAGACGCGGCGGGGCAGGACTGGATTTTCTACCACGCGATTGATTCAAAGGAGCGTTTGCTTAAGAGCAGCATAGGCGGCGACAGGGACGTGCGGCGAATCATGCTGATGGACAGAGTCGTTTATCGCAACGGCTGGCCGCAGATAGAAGGCGGCACGCCATCAACCGCAGAGCGTCCCGCGCCGCTAGCGCGCAAAGCCCGCGCGAAGAAGCGTTGAAGAGGGGAGAGAGCCTACAGAGCGGCATGAATCGAAGGCTAATCACACTCGCAGACGGTCGTTACCTGATTTTTTATACCTTCGTGGATGAAGGGTCGGAAGCTTCGCCGGGCGAGCGTGCCGAAGAGAAGCCTGCGGAGCCAGTGGCCGAGGCAGAGGCCGAGGAGGAGCGAGGTGTCTGAGCTAAGGTGGAATCCGCTGATGGGCGAATGGGTGGCCACGGCCACGCACAGGCAGGAGCGCACCTTCATGCCGCCCGCAGACTTCTGCCCGCTCTGCCCCACGAAGCCCGGAGGCTTCCCGACAGAAGTTCCCGAAAGCGACTATGACCTGGTGGTCTTCGAGAATCGCTTTCCTTCGCTCCGTCCTGACCCGCCCGAGCCTGCCGTCGAGCCGACGGAGCTTTATCCTGTGCGGCCCGGCGAGGGCGTCTGCGAAGTCGTGCTCTTCTCGCCGCATCACACCTCTACTCTAGCAGAAGAGCCCGTTGAGCAGATTTACAAGCTGATACAGGTCTGGACTGACAGGTTCATGGAGCTTGGCGCGCTGCCCTTCGTCGATTACGTCTTCGAGTTCGAGAACAAGGGCGAGGCCATAGGCGTCACGCTTCATCACCCGCACGGACAAATCTACGCCTATCCCTTCATCCCGCCGCGCATAGAGCGAGAGCTTGAACAGTCGCGCTCTCATCACAAAGAGACTGGCCGCTGCCTGCTCTGCGACATAGCCGTGGAGGAGCGGCGCGACCGCAGAAGAGTCGTCGCTGAGAACGGCTCCTTCGTCGCCTACGTCCCCTTCTTTGCGCGCTATCCTTATGAGATTCACATAAGCTCTCTGCGCCATGTGCAGGCCCTGACGGACATGGCCGAACAGGAGCAGCGCGATTTGGCGGAGATTTTGAAGATGGTGCTGGTCGCATACGACAGGCTCTTTAATCTCTCCTTCCCCTACATGATGGTGCTGCACCAGAGGCCGACCGACGGCGGCTCGTATGATTACTACCACTTTCACATAGAGTTTTATCCGCCGCTTCGGACTGCCACGAAATTAAAGTACCTCGCGGGAAGCGAGACAGGCGCGGGCATGTTCATCAACGACACGCTGGCCGAAGAGAAGGCTGCGGAGCTGCGCTCGCACGTCTCGGCGGTCGCGTGGAAGGGCTCAAGCGATGGTTGACCGCGAGCGCGTGCGCGACCGTTTTCGACAGATGTTCGGAGGCCGCGAGCCCCGCCTCTTCAGCGCGCCCGGTCGAGTCAATCTCATAGGAGAGCACACCGATTATAACGACGGCTTCGTGCTCCCTATGGCCATTGACCGCGAAGTCTTGGTCGCGGCGGCAGCCAACGACAGCCGCACGGTGCGCGTGCATTCTCTTAACGCAGACCAGCGCGCGGAGTTTGACCTTGATAAGCCGGGAGCAACAAGGCGCGGGCTCTGGATTGATTACGTGGAAGGCGTGGCGCAGTCCCTTATGTCGCGAGGCGCGAGGCTTCAGGGCGCAGACCTGCTGCTTCTCTCCGACGTGCCTTCGGGAGCGGGGCTTTCATCTTCCGCCGCGCTCGAAATCTCAACCGGGCTTGCGATGATGGAAGTCTCGGGCGCTCGGGTTGAGAGAGTGGAGTTAGCGCTCGCGGGCCAGCAGGCCGAGCACGTTTACGTTGGCACCATGTGCGGCATCATGGATCAACTGGCTGCCGCCTGTGCCGAGGAAGGCCACGCGCTTCTCATAGATTGCCGCTCGCTTGAGATGACGCAGATTCCCGTGGACACATCCAGCACGGCAGTCGCCATCTGCGACACGGGCGTCAAGCACGAGCTTGCCTCTTCGGAGTACAACACTCGCCGCGCAGAGTGCGAGCGGGGCGTGGAGATTCTAAAAAGAGCGCTGCCCGGAATCAGAGCGCTCCGCGACGTGAGCCTTGAGGACTTCAAGCGCTTTGAGGAGATGCTGCCAGAGCCCGTGCGCTCACGTTGCCGACACGTAGTCACAGAGAACGCTCGCACGCTCGCTGCGGCAGACGCTTTGAGGACGAATGATTTTGACGAGCTAGGACGGCTGATGCGAGAGAGCCACGAGTCTCTGCGACAAGATTACGAGGTAAGCTGCGCGGAGTTGGACGCGATGGTGGAAGTGGCAGGCTCGGTCAGAGGCGTTTACGGTGCGCGCATGACGGGCGGAGGCTTCGGCGGCTCTACGGTCAATCTGGTCAGGCGCGACTGTTTGAAAGAATTTCAGGAAGCGGTCTCGGACGGGTATAATAAACGCACACGCAGGACTCCAACCATCTATATTTCAGAACCGGGCGCAGGCGCTAGAGAGATTGCCTGAATATGTCTAAGACACGTATCAAAGATGTGGCGCGCGAGGCTGGCGTATCCATCGCCACGGTCTCGCACGTTATCAACAACACGCGTGTAGTCTCCGAGACTACGCGCCAGAGGGTGATGCGTGCCATAGAGGACTGCAACTACTACCCGAACGCGAACGCGCGCAGCCTCGCCTCGGGCCGCAGCACCACGCTCGGGCTTCTCATCTCTGACATCTCGAACCCCTTCTTCCCCGACCTTGTCAAAAGCATAGAAACGGTCGCCTTTGAAAAAGGCTACGACGTGATTCTTTCAAATACGGATTACGACGCAGAGCGGACTGTGCATTACGTGCGCCGCTTCATAGAGCGAAAGGTCGCGGGCGTGGCCCTTATGACCTCAGAACTGGATATGGGATTGATTGAAGAGCTGGCGCGCTTTCACGTCCCCGTCGTCTTTCTTGACCTTGGCTCCGCCGGAGTCTGCATGAGCAACCTCGTGGTCGATTACGAGGCGGGGATAGAAGAGGCCATCAACCACCTCGTCTCGCTGGGGCACCGGCAGATAGCCTACGTGGGCGGCCCGTGCCACCTGCGCTCGGCTGCCAGAAGGTTCGGGGCCTTTTGTGATTCCATGACGCGTCACCTGCCGGACGCCATGCCGCTCATGATGTACGAAGAGGATTTCCGCTTCACGGGCGGGCAGCGCGCGGCGCGTCGAATACTGGACGCGGGCAAGCTTCCGACGGCCGTCATCGTCGCAAACGATATGATGGCGCTCGGCGTGATAGAAGAGTTCAGAGAGCGCGGCGTTCACGTTCCCGCAGATATATCGGTTGTGGGCTTTGACGACATAACTTTCGCGGCGCTGAGCAGCCCGCCGCTCACGACCATCTGTTTGCCGCGCAGGGAGCTTGGCCGCGAAGCAGTAGAAGCGCTGCTCGCCACGATTGAGCACCCGGACTGGCAGGGCGTGGAGGTGAAAATCTCCACGCATCTAGTGCTGCGCGACTCGACTGGGCCGCCCGCGAGCCATCATTCATAAAAGGACATGAGCTAACAATGGGAAGAGCATCTCTTATCAATCATAGGCTTCGCCTTCTGTGCGCGGCGATGATGTTAATGCTGCTGGCCGTGGCCGCAAGCGCGCAGCGTCGCCAGACCTTTTCCAATCCTGCGATAGCGGGCGACTATCCAGACCCTTCCGTCATACGAGTGGGACAGGATTACTGGGCCACCGCGACCACCTCAGAATGGGCACCGGAGTTTCCCATACTTCATTCGCGCGACCTTGTGAACTGGACTGTGGTCGGCGCGGTTTTTCAGAAGCGGCCCGATTGGTCTGTGGGCAGCTACTGGGCACCGGAAATCGCTTATGACAAGGGGCGCTTCTTCATCTACTACGCGGCGCGCAAGAAAGGCGGGCCATTGTGTGTGGCCGTGGCTACTGCCAGCCGCCCGCAGGGGCCTTACACAGACCACGGCCCTCTAGTCTGCCAGGAAGTGGGCTCTATAGACGGCTTTCCCGTGACGGATGAAAATGGCCGTCGATACCTTTTGTGGAAAGAGGACGGCAACAGCGTCAGTAAGCCCACGCCTATCTGGGCGCAGCCTCTTTCGGCCGACGGGACAAAGCTGGTGGGAGAGAAGAAGGAGCTTTTTCACAACGACCAGCCGTGGGAGAAGCACGCCACTCTGCCTTACGGCGACCTGGTGGAAGGCCCTGCGGTGATACGACGAAACGGATACTTCTACATCTTCTACTCCGGCAACTTCTGCTGCGCGCGGGAGTGCAACTACATGCTTGGCGTGGCGCGCTCAAGGAAGCTGCTGGGCCCCTGGGAGAAGAGCCCCGCCAATCCAATCATGCGCGGCAACGAGACGTGGAAGTGTCCGGGCCACGGCACCGTCGTCACGGACACGCGGGGGCGGGACTTCTTCTTTTATCACGCCTACAAGGCGGACGATTTTGTTTACGTTGGCCGTCAGGCTCTGCTGGACGAGATTCAGTGGGGCGCGGACGGTTGGCCCACGATTAACGGCGGGCGCGGGCCTAGCACTAATGCAGCGTCTCCCTTCGGCGTGCCTGACCGCAGAGAAGAGTACGCGTTCTTCGACGAATTTCTCTTGCCGCGCCTCGGGCTTGGCTGGCAGTGGCCGCAGAATGATGAGCCTCAAATCAGCGTCGGAAGACGAGCGGCCGGGCAGCTTCTTCTCGCGCCTTCTGCCACTACCCAGAGCAAGAACGCTGTCGTGAGCGCCATAGTCGCGCGCCCCACTACGACAGGCGATTACGTGGCCACGACAAAAGTTGATATCAAAGGTGCGCCTCAGGGCTTGCTCGCGGGCATCTCCGCTTACGGCGACAACGAGAACGCGCTTGGCCTTGCCGTAAGCGGCGGACAGCTTTCCCTCTGGCGTATAGAGAAGGGAAATAACCAGATGGTGGCGCAGGCTCAAGTGCCGGGTGGCGCGGGCTCTGTGCTGCTTCGCATGACGGCGCGCGAGGGCCGCCTGTATCGCTTCGCCTTCAGCCGCGACGGGCGCGCGTGGACTGAGATAGGCGGAGAGGTGGACGGTAGCTACCTGCCGCCTTGGGACAGGGGCGTGCGCGTGGCTTTGACGGCTGGCGGAGCGCAAAGCTCCGCTGCACACTTCGACTGGCTGCGTATCACTCCTTCGCGCTAAAGAGCCTGAGAGCTTTCCTCGGCATAAATGTTGAACCATTGGAGACCATGAGACATGAAAACTTTCGCTAGCTCAAGAGGACTGACCATCGTCTTGATAATAGTCGCCCTCTCGCTCGTCACTCTTTCCGGCTGCGCCAAGCAGGGCAGCCGCAGCGGCTCATCCGGCGGGGGCGGCAAGCTCAAGGTGGGCTTCTCGCAGATGGAAGAGAACAACCCGTGGCGCATTGCCGAGACCAACAGCATGAGGGACGAGGCAAAGAAGCGCGGCGACAAATTCGAGCTTATCGTCACCAACGCACAGGGGCAGACCTCTAAGCAGGTCTCGGACGTGGAGGACTTGATAGCGCAGCGAGTGGACGCAATCTTCCTTGCGCCGCGCGAGTTCGAGGGCTTGGGCTCCGCCTTGCAGCGCGCGAAGGAAGCGAAGATTCCAGTCTTCCTGATTGACAGAGAAGCTGCGGGCAAGCCGGGCGAAGATTTCGTGGCCTTCCTTGGCTCCAACTTCGTGGAGCAGGGCAAGCGCGCTGGCGACTGGCTGGTTAAGAACTCCAATGGGAAGGCCGGAATCGTTGAGCTGACCGGCACGGCTGGCTCAAGCGTTGCGCGCGACCGCTCTCAAGGGTTCCGCGACGCTATCAAGAGCTCGCCCGACATGAAGATTCTCACCTCTCAGACCGGCAACTTCTCGCGCGCCGAAGGACAGAAGGTGATGGAGAACATCATACAGGCCCACGGCAAAGCCATCACTGCCGTCTACGCGCACAACGACGAGATGGCGCTGGGCGCGATTCAGGCCCTTAAGGCCGCCAACATGAACCCCGGCAAAGACGTGCTGATTGTCTCCGTGGACGGCGAGAAGGCCGCGCTCGAAGCCATCATGCGCGGCGAGATGAACATCACGGTCGAGTCCAACCCGCGCTTCGGGCCGCTCGCCTTCGACACGCTTGAGAAGTATCTGAGGAAAGAGCAGATTCCGCCCAAGATTATCCTCGAAGACAGATTCTTCGACTCGTCCAACGCCGCGCAGTTCGTCAACGAAGCGTACTGAACAACAGTCTGGAGTCTGGACTATTTTTATGAGCACAAACGAGCCGCTCCTCAGGATGGAGAGAATCACTAAGAGCTTCGCGGGCGTCAGAGCCCTGGCGGGCGTTGACCTCTCGCTTGAGCGCGGAGAGGTGCACGCGCTCGTCGGCGAGAACGGCGCGGGCAAGTCCACGCTGATTAAGATAATGACGGGCGCTTACACGCGCGACGGCGGGCAGATGTTTCTGGAAGGCAGGCCCGTGGAGTTTCGCTCGCCGGAAGAGGCGCAGGACGCGGGCGTCGTCGCCGTTTATCAGGAGGTTAACCTGCTGGCCTTTCGCACCGTCGCGGAGAACATCTACCTGGGCCGCGAGCCCAAACGCTTCGGCCTCATAGACTGGAAGCGCATGAACCGCGACGCCTCCGACCTTCTGGGGAGGCTGGGGCTTGAGATAAACCCGCGCGCGACTCTTGGAAGCCTCAACATAGCCCTGAGGCAGATGATAGCGATTGCGCGCGGCGTCTCCTTCGGCGCGAAGGTAGTCGTGCTGGATGAGCCCACAAGCTCTTTGACCGAGCGAGAGGTCTCCATCCTTTACGACGTGATTCGCAGGCTTAAGGCGGAAGGCGCGGCGGTCGTCTACATCAGCCATCGCTTCGACGAGCTTTACACGGTCTGCGACCGAGTGACTGTCCTGCGCGACGGAAAGTTCGTCGCGACGCGACCGCTCGCGGGGCTTGAGAAGCTTGACCTCGTCTGCCTGATGCTTGGAAAGGAGCGCGAAGAGCTAAGGCAGGGGACGACTGCTTTCGAGCATCACGACGCGACGAGGAGCATGGAGCCTCTGCTTCGCGCCGTCAATCTCACGCGCGGGCGCAAGCTGAATCACGTCACGGTTGACGCAGCCGAAGGCGAGATTGTCGGAGTCGCTGGCCTCTTAGGTTCGGGCCGCACGGAGACGGCCCGCGCCATCTTCGGCGCGGATAAGATTGAGTCGGGCGAAATCTATCTCGAAGGTAAGCCGCTTAAAGTGCGCTCGCCGCGCGATGCCATCAAAGCGGGGCTGGCCTTTCTCTCCGAAGACCGCAAGGCCGAAGGCATCATCCCGGAGCTTTCCGTTAGAGAGAATCTGACGCTTGCCGCGCTTCCTGCGCTCACGAAGTTCGGCATCGTCTCGCGCGCCAAACAGCAGGAGATTGTAGAGCGCTTCATGAAGCGGCTCGGCATTAAGGCCGCGAGCGCAGACCAAAAGATACGCGAGCTTTCGGGCGGCAACCAGCAGAAGGTGCTGCTCGCTCGCTGGCTCTGCAAGAACCCAAAGTTTCTTATCTTAGACGAGCCGACGCGCGGCATAGACATTGGCGCAAAGGGCGAGATACAGGAGTTGATTAACGAGCTGGCGAACTCCGGCCTCGCCGTCCTTATGATTTCGTCCGAGCTGGAAGAGCTGGTGGAGGGAAGCTCTCGCGTGATTGTCATGCGCGACGGGCAGCGAGTGGGCGAGCTGCGCGGCAAAGAGATTTCACAGGACGCGATTATTCACGCCATGGCCGAAGGAAGCTCCGAGACAGACAGGGAAGATGTAAGCAGGAAAGAGGCCGAAGGATAATCACGAAACGTTAGGAGCATAATAGATGCAGAATGCCACACAGGTTGGCGGCGCTCGCACGCAAGGCGGCCTGCTCTCGCGCCTCGGAGCCTTCGGCCCGACTTACGGGGCGCTCTGCGCTCTCCTTCTGCTGATTATCGTCAACGCCATCTTCACCAGAAATTTCTGGGACATCAACAACTTCTGGAACATTCTGCTTCAAGTCTCGCCCACCATGCTCGTAGCCATCGGCATGACCTTTGTCATAGCCACCGGCGGCATAGACCTCTCGGTCGGCTCCGTGATGGCGCTCGCCGCATCGGTCGCCGCCATCAATCTCCAGAGCGGCGTCGCGCTCGCGGTCTTGCTCGCCATCATCGTAGCCATAGGCACGGGCGCTCTCAACGGCACGCTCATCTCTGTCTTTCGCATACAGCCCATCATAGTCACGCTGGCCGTGCTGATTGCCGGGCGCGGGCTGGCCCAGATTCCGAGCGAAGGTCGGCTGGTCGAGTTCAGGGGCCGCTATCCTGCGTTTGAGACGCTCGGCACCGGATACCTCGGGCCAGTGCCTGTGCAGGTGTTCGTGATGATTCTGGTCATAGCTGCCGCCATCTTCATCATGCGCGCCACCAGCTTCGGCCGCTACGTGCTGGCGGTCGGAGGCAACGAGGCGGCCTCGCACCTTGCCGGAGTCAAGGTCAGGCGCACGAAGATTCTGGTTTACGGCTTGAGCGGCCTCTTAGCAGGACTGGCCGGGCTGATAGAGTCTGCGCGAGGCGGAGCGAGCGACCCTTCCAACGTAGGGCTCGGGATAGAACTTGATGCCATCGCTGCGGTCGTCATCGGCGGCACGGCCCTGACGGGCGGGCGCGCGACCATCGTAGGCACAGTCATAGGCGCTCTCATGATGCAGGTCATAACCACCAGCTTCAACATGCAGGGCATAGAGTTCTCTTGGTCTCTGGTTATCAAGGCGGCCATCATCATCGTCGCCGTCTACATACAGCGGCCCAAGGTCGCCTAAGATGCAAAGAAGAGAATTAACAGGGATGGACAGGATAGACAGGATAAAGAAGCAACACTTTCTCTTTTATCCTGTCTATCCTGTCCATCCCTGTTAAATTCTTTCTCTTAATCGAACAAATCGGAGAGGGCTATGAGCCAGGCAACGACTACCTTTGACGAGCACGCGTCTACGCGCGGGCGTGTGGCGCGGGCAAGGTTCGCCTCCTTCATACAGCGACAGGGCGCGCTGATTGCGCTCCTGCTGGTCTGCGTCTTCGCCTCCTTTCGCTACGGGACTTTCCTCGACGGCGGAAGCTTCCTGACTTCGCAGAACCTGCTTAACGTAGTTGCACAGAACAGCATGGTGGGGCTTCTCGCGCTCGGCATGACCTTCGTGATTTTGACGGGCGGCATAGACCTCTCCGTGGGCTCCCTGCTCGCGGTCGGAGGCGTCATCGCGGCCTCTCTCGCCGGAAACAACTTTCTGGTTGTGCTCTTCGCGGCCGTTGGCGCGACTACCCTGCTAGGCTTAGTCAACGGGCTCGTGATTTCAAAGCTTCGCATACAGCCCTTCATAGTCACGCTGGCGATGATGATTGCGGCGCGGGGCACTGCGCTTAGAGTCGCGCACGAAAAGCCAATTGAGATAAGAGGGATGTCGGCGGGCTTCAGGTGGATGTGGCAGGGAAGCCTCGGGCCTCTGCCCGTGCCGATTGCGATACTGATTCTGGCTTACGTCGTGGCGTGGGTCGTGCTCAATCACACTCGCTTCGGTCGGCACGTCTTCTCGCTCGGCGATAACGAAGAGGCGGCGCGGCTGATGGGCTTGAACGTGAGCCGCGTCACGCAGGGCGTGTATGCCTTGAGCGGCGCGCTCGCGGGCCTTGCGGGAGTCATCATGACGGCGAGGCTTGGGTCGGGCCAGCCCGTCGCGGGCCTAGGCTTTGAGCTTGACGCTATCGCGGCTGTCGTAGTCGGCGGCACGCTCCTGACGGGAGGGCAGGGAGGTGTGGGCTCCACTCTTGTAGGCGTGCTGCTCCTCGGAGTCCTCTTTAACATCCTCAACAACGAGGGCGACTGGATAGGCTCTTACTGGCAGGGCGTGCTGCGCGGCATCTTCCTGCTCGCGGTCGTCATCATACAGAATCGTTTGAGTGTCCGCCGCGATAGACCCGAAAATTGATTGGCCTTATTTTTAAGAGATGATGAAAGACCCGCTCAGATATTCAGTCGCCGCGTGCCAGACCGACATGCCGAATCCGATTGAGCGCCGCGCGATGCGCTCTAACACAGACCGCATGCTGACTATGATTGATTTGGCGGTGGCCGGAAGCGCTCCCTTTCTTCCCGTTCGGCTAGTAGCCTTTCCGGAGTTCGCGCACGCCGCGCCGATTTTTCAGAGCGCCGAAGAGCTTATACGAAAGCTGGCCGTGCCTATCCCTAACGAGCACACGGAGCGGCTGGAACAGAAGGCGCGCGAGTACGACATATACATACAGAGCGGCACCATGCTTGAGGTTGATAAGCGCTGGCCGGGCACGCTCTTTAACACGACCTGCCTCATTGGGCCGGAAGGCGTTTTGTACAAGTACAGGAAGGTGAACACGTGGATCCCCTTCGAGGTTCACTCAAGCCCGCACGACCTTGAAGGCTACGACGAGCCGCTCTTTCCGGTGGCGGACACCGCGATTGGCCGCATAGGCTGTGCCGTCTGCTACGACTGGCTCTTTCCGGAAGCCATGCGGCAGTTGACGGCGAACGGCGCAGAGATTCTGGTGCGCGTCTCTGCTTACATGGATCCTTGGGGAGCTACGGAGCCCATGGACTGGTGGACAGTCGTGAATCGTTGCCGCGCGCTTGAGAACGTGGCCTACGTCGTCGCGGCGAATCAGGGCGCGAGCCTCAAGCACTACCCGCCTTACTCTTGGCCGGGCGGGAGCCAGGTGGTCGACTATGACGGGCGCATACTGGCCCAGGCCAGCCCCGGCCCCGGCGAGCGCATAGTCGTCGCGCCCGTAGACATCACCGCGCTTCGTCACGAGCGCTCGACGCGTCGCGGCCATCACATGCTCGCGCACCTCAGGACGGAAGCCTACCCTGTCTACAACTCGCACCAGTACCCGCCGAAGGTTGAAGGCGAAGCCTTGCCTCTCTCCTACGAGAGAAACAACCTGCTGATTGACGAGGCGAAGCGAAAGCTGGACAGTTAAACTACTATTGCTGCTGTGGCGGCGTGGGTGCCGGTCTTGAAAAGACTATCGGCTCGGCGGAGATGATGCCTTTGCCTTCCTGAACTGTGATTGATTGGTTGGGCTTGATGTCGTTGTAGGCTTCCTTCTGGCCGCTCGGCCAGACAATCTCAAGAGACAGAGTCGTTCCTTCCTCAGGCTTGCCTATGCCTAAAGTCAACGGCAGCTCGCTCTGCGAACAGTAGCTTGAGCCAGTCTTCACCATGCTGAAGACTCGCGCGCCCCTGTTGGTCTTGAGCGTGACCTTCGCGCCTATCCCGTCGCGGTTAGACTTCGAGCCGACTGTTCTGACCCTGAGCAGGTCGTTCTGGTTGGCGTTGTCGTTCCTGAGCAGGCGGGCCGGGCCGTTGTTCGTGGTAATCAATAAATCCAAATCGCCGTCGTTGTCCACGTCGCCGTAGGCCGCGCCTCTGCCGACTATGGCTCGCTGAAGCGCCCGGCCGACGCGCGTGCTGGTCTCTTCAAACTTCTTCTTGCCCTTATTGCGGAAGAGATGCGGCGGCTGTGCATACTTGACGTTAGGCTGCACGACGCTGATGTCGTCGGAGACGTGACCGTTGGCGGCGAAGATGTCAAGGAGCCCGTCAAGGTCGTAGTCGAAGAAGAAGGTGGCGAAGGTCAGAGACTGCGCGGACATCTTGCCTATGCCCGAGCCCGCCGCCTCGTCCGTGAAAAGCCCCGTCCCGTCGTTGCGATAAAGCGCCATGCTCTCGTTCGTGAAGTTGCCTATCACGAGTCCCTGTCGGCCCGAGCCGTCGTAGTCGCCAGCGTCCACGCCCATGCCTGCGCGAGCCGTTCCCGCCTCGCTGAACGCGACGCCTGCCGCGAGCGCCTCGTCCGTGAAGGTTCCGTTGCCGTTGTTCTTGTAGAGCTTGTTGGGCTCCGTGTCATTTGCCACGAACAAGTCCATGAGACCGTCGCTGTTGTAATCCAGCAGCGCCACGCCGAGCGCCTTGCTCGTGGGGGCATTCAACCCCGCGCGCTGCGTAACGTTCTCAAAGCTTCCGTTGCCTCGGTTGCGATAGAGCGTAGAGCTTTGTCCCTTGTAGGCCTGCGGCGTGCAGTACGACTTGTTCTTGCCGTCGAGCGAGCAGTGCTGGTCTTTCTCTATAGACCATTCGACGTAGTTGCAGACGAAGAGGTCTAGCTGCCCGTCGTTGTCATAATCGAGCCACGCCGCGCTCGTGGAAAAGCCCGGGTCGCCCACGCCTGCCTTACTCGTTACGTCCGCGAACTTTCCGTTGCCAAGATTACGAAAGAGGCGGTTTGCGCCGACGCATGTAATGTAGATGTCCTGACAGCCGTCGTTGTCGTAATCGGCAACGGCCGCGCCTATGCCGTACATCTCGACCGCAAGTCCCGCCTGCCCCGTCACGTCCGTGAAAGTGCCGTCCTTGTTGTTGTGATAAAGGGCCATGAAGGACTTCGCGCGTTTACGCTCGGGCCAGTCCATGGAGTTGACGAGCAGTATGTCCTGCCAGCCGTCCGAGTCGTAATCAAGGAAAGCTCCGCCCGCGCCTATAGTCTCGGGCAAATACTTTTTCCCGAAAGCGCCGCTGTTGTGCTTAAAGCGAATGCCCGCCTGTGAAGTTACGTCCGTGAGCTCAATCGGCCCCGAGGGTCTGGGCTGCTCCGGCGTGGGCTGAGCCGCCTGCGCTATGGCCTGCTCTCCGTCCGTACGCTCTGTGGTCGCGGCCTCCTGTGAAGATGTCTTACAACCCGCCAGCAGTAGCAGAAGCACCGCCAGTAAGAGAAGATAGATTGCCCGTGTCTGTAGCATCTTTACCCTTATGTGTATGCCGGAGAATTAAGGCGTCGCTGCGCTTTTACGGCCTCTCGTCAGCCATATCTCAATCAGGTTAGCCGTGGGGCCCACCATGAAGAGCGAGTAGTAGGGCGCGTGCACGACCTCGAATAGACGCAGAATCATCTCGACGAGCGCCACCAGAAAAGCCACGCCGCACTGGCCCACCCTCGAATGCACAGTCGTCTTCGGGTCTGTAATCATGAAGAAGATAAAGAGCTGGTACATGGGGCCTGTAATCGGCGCAATCTCCGCCTGCCACGGGTGGCCCGTGAGCCAGCTTCTCAGGAAAGCGAAGATGATAAAGGAGACGACATAAGTGGCCGTGATGTGAAAGCGTCTCAGCCGCCAGATGATGACAGTCCCGAGCGCCCAGATGACCAGCATAGGCCAGAGGTAGTTGCCCCACTGTATGCTGAGGCTCGCCACCGTCTCGTGCGCCAGAAAGAGCATCACGCAGATGCCGAAGTTAGAAGGGTTCCAGATGTGCTGGCCCCTGACTCTCAGCACGTACTTGGACGTGATGGAAATCACGCTGCACAAACTGTAGGGCCAGAAGGCGGGCGAGCGAATGAGGATGCCAACGCTGATGCCTGTGATGTAGGCGCTCGCAAGATGCGGCCAACGTCCCGCGAAGATGCGGCTCAATACCATCTCCGTCAGGATGCTCGCGAGGATGGCGAGCGCCGTCTTCGGATAGCTCTCAAGCATCCCGAAGGAGAAGTGCCCGGCCAGCAGTATGCAGGTGATGAAGATGGGCGGGATGAAGCGATTGTCTAAGCTTAATCGCTTTCGTCCTCGCCCAGTGCTTGCATCCACGTCAGGCGCGGGAGCCACGGGCGCGCTCATCATCTCTTGACTCATGCGGGCTCCTTCACCTTGTTGACCTGACCTATGACAGCGTTCTCTATGACCTGTACTTTGCCCGAAGGCCAGAGAACTTCGGCGCGCTCAATCGCGGGATTCTTTCCAAGGCCGAAGTGTATGCGGCGCTGGTTCTGCGAGCAGAAGCCGTTGCCGCCCGAAACCATTTGAATCTGCTGCTGACCGTTCCAGAAGAGCCTGACCTGAGCGCCTATCCCTGTGCGGTTCGATTGTGTGCCTTCAAGCTCGAAGGCAATCCAGTTGTTCTCAGTCGAAGCCGTGTTCTTATAAACGAGCAGCGGCCCGCGCTGGTTGGCTACGACTACGTCGAGCACGCCCCTGTTCCACAAATCCACGAGCGCAACCGAGCGGCCGTCGAACGCGTCCGTCACGCCCACGGCCTGCGCCACGTCCACAAACCTGCCCGCGCCGTCGTTTATCCAGACCTTCTTCTGCTGGTAGCCCGAAAGGCTTCGCCCCTCCATCGCGGGCCAGTTGGCCGCGTCCGAGATGATGGCCGTGTTGCCGCCCGCCACCTTCGAGAAGTCGTACCAGTAGCTCTTGCCCTTATCAGCGGAGACGTAGCCGTTGACAAGATATAGGTCAAGACGGCCGTCGTTGTTCAAGTCGCCGAACTGTGCGCCGAAGCTCCACCCGCCAAGTTCCACGCCCATCTCGCTCGCTAAGTTTTCGTATCTGAGAGAGTCGCCCGCTGTTCCTTCCTTCGGAATCCAGAGGTTGTTGCCCTGTATAAGCACGCCCTCTTCGGAGATGTTTGAGACGTAGATGCTGTAGCGGCCCTGGTTGAGTACGTCGCCGAAGGCCACGTTCATCCCGCTCTTCGGGGCAAAGCCTACGCCCGTCTGCTCTCCGACTTCGCGGAAGCGCTTGCCGTCCTGATTGAAGTAAAGCTCCGAGACTCCGTAGTCGTTCGCTATAAAGAGGTCTGGACGGCCAGTGCCGCGAAGGTCTGCTGCTGCCGCCGCCAGAGCCCAACGGCGGCTGTTGATGCCTGCGCGCTCGCTCGTCTCTTCAAACTTTCCATCGCCGAGGTTACGGAAGAGATACTTGCGCCCGCCGTTTTGGGCGTACTCAAAACTCTCCGGCATCATGCGCGTGGTCTTCAGGTGCCAGAGGTCTACGTCCTCCGGGTAGTAGCCGCCCACGAAAAGGTCAAGAAGACCGTCCGCGTCGTAGTCGAGCCAGATGGCCGTGTTGGCATTGACCCAGCGCGGAAGCCCCGCCTCTTCCGTCACGCGCTTAAAGCCCTTGCCCTGCTCGTTGTGAAAAAGCTCGGGCCGTCCCCACTTGTACAGGAACAGGTCTTCGTAACCGTCGTTGTCATAATCGCCCCAGACCGCTCCCATGGAAACGCCCGTCCCTGCCTGATTGACATCCGAGATGCCAAGCTCGCCCGCCACGTCCTTGAAGGTGCCGTCGCCGGAGTTTCTGTAAAGAGCGTTGCGGCTGCCTTCGCCGCTGTTGGTGACGTAGATGTCCGCGAGGCCGTCGCGGTCGAAATCGACTATGGAGACGGCCGCGCCCATGGACGCCACCTGCGGCATGATGTGGTCTAGTTTGGAATCAAGACGAGGGGCCTGGTGCTGAAAGTTTATGCCCGATGCTTTGGATACTTCGTCCAGATGAAAGCCGTAGCGCGCAAGCGCCGTCTGAGAATCGACGCGGGACTTGTCGGCTTCGCGCCGCGCCGCCAGTCGCTTGATGACGAGCGGCGTCGCCAAAAGCGCTATGAAGAAGAGGACAAGCAGGATTCTGGCTAGGGGGATACTGCGGCGCGTCATCTCTCTTTACGGAGCCTCAATGCGTTCTGGAAAACGTCCGGCGTGACGTAACGTGTGTGGTATGTCTGCCAGTCCGAAGGCGAGCGGCGATAGGCCTCTTCGTCCTCAAGTCTGCCAGGAGGTGTAGTGTATTCCTGCTTGTCGTGGTAAGGCAAGGGAAGCACGGTTTTCGAGAAGGTGGAGTTATAGTCGCCGTCCTTAATCCACCCGTCGCCTATGATGATGAAGTCGCGAACCCAGCCGGAAGGAGGGGCAGACGGCGCGGCAAAGCGAAACGTCAGCTCGTCGCCAGCGTTCATAATCACGTAGCGGTCGTCGGCCCGCATGAGCAGCTCGCGCACGTCGCCGAAGCGAGTGTAGTAGCCTATGAGGTCTCGCCAGATTTGCTTTGACGAGGCGAGACGATTGTAGTCCGGCACCTCAGGCGAGGACTCGTCTGCGCGGCTCATGACGGAGTAGCCGCGATAACGCAGGTCTGCGACTTCAGGGTTGAGACGAGTGGTTTTTATCTCCGCGCCGGGTAAGCCTTCGGCCCACTCGAACGAGTCCCAGAAGACTTCCAGGTTGGTTCTGAGCCGCAGTCTTCGCGGAGTGTTCGGGCGAAAGGCTTTGGTCAAATCAATGAGGCATATCTTCTTGCGTCCTGCCGGAAAGCCTAAGTTTGCTTCCGCCACTACCCATCCTCCGCGCCCGTCGGGGACTTCGAGGCTGAGCGGCCTTGCGCGCACGCGCTCGCCCTGGCTGATGGCAACGTTGATGGAGGAATCGGTCGGGTGCATCCAACCCTGCGCTATCAGGTAGAGCGGCCCGGTCGCGGGCACGTTATCTCCGAGGTCAATCTCAACGTAGTGGTCGCGCGTCACGCCCTGATAATCGCCGCGCCCGAAGGTGTCAAGGTATCTCTCGTCCAGCCTGCTAACAACCTCCGTCACGTCCTGACCCGTATCGTCCAGCGCACGCGCAATCTTCTGCGGCGTTCGAACGGTCGTCACGGCCAGCTTCACTGGCGGAATAACGAAACGCTCGTCAACGAAGATTTCCGTCCCCTCCGGATGGTCTACGGTCATTAGCTGAAGCTGGTCGTAGTAGTAGGTCTCCCAAAGCTCAGCCGTGATGCGTAAGTCATAGAAGCCCTCGCGCGGCGCAAGCTGCTCTCTGCCGATTTTGTACCACTCTTCCGTGGCCTCCACGCGCGCCGTCCCGAGCGTGTTGATGCGTAGCCCTATGGCGGAGCCCCAAGGCACCGCGTCCTTCACAAACTTCATCTCACGGCCATCAAAGGCGAAGAGGAAGGGACAAGAGCCCTTCAATCGCTGCTCGGCCGTGATGACTTGGTCGGCCTTTAGCTCGAACTCCGCGCGCACGCTCCCGTTGGGCCAGACGATGCGGGCCACGTCCGCGCCCTGCTGCTCTCCCAAACCGAAGTGAATCAAGGGGCCAGTGATGGGCCGCTTCTGCACCAGCAGCCCCGAGCGAATCTCCATCTCTCCGCCCACGCCGAAGGAGTTGATGCGCTGGTCGCCCACGGCCTGCGCGGCGCGAGGGCGTATGGCCTGCCAGTGATAATTTTTAGAGCCGCGACTCGTGCTCTTAACAGCCTGCCATTTGGCATTGAGCCCGAGAATGTCCAATCTCCCGTCACTGTTTAAGTCCGCGACATTAAAGACAAGCTCGGGCACTCGCGGTTTATCCAGAAGCGCGAACCTGTTCTGTTCGTCGCTGAGCCAGATGGTGGCTCCCAGGCTTCCTTCAAGCGGGTCACCGCCAAGGTGCGGGGCGCTGTAGGTGAGCAGCAGGTCAAGCCCGCCGTTGTTATCGAGGTCAGCTACCAGAAGGCGCGTGATACCTTCTATAAAATTAGGAGCATTGGCTACCTGCGCCACGTCCGACACGTGCCACGTCTGCCATTCGTCTTGGTTGGAGAGGCTTTTGATAGTCCCGTCTGCACGCACGGTCAGCAGGTCGAAGACGCCGTCCATGTTAGTGTCGGCTACATTAGTGGCTCTCACAGGCACGTCGTTAGCGGGGGCCGGGCGCTCTGCAAACTGGCCCGTCCGCTCATTACTGAAGAGGTGAAGCCGGCCTTTATTATCAACCAGTGCCGCGTCAGGGTCGCCGTCACCGTCTAAATCGGCCCACGAGAAAGCCATTAAGCCGGAGATGTTTCCGAAAGGGCGGCTCTCCGTAAAAGTCTGGTCGCCGTTGTTTCTTAAAACTGTGACCGAGCCGCTTACGCTTCCGAGCACTATGTCCAGGTCTCCGTCCGCCTCAACGTCAGCGGCCCACGCGCCCGTGTAGCTGCCGTTCAATATGGAGGCGGGAAGCTTCGTCTGCGCCGTCACGTCCACGAAGGAGTCAGGATTCTCCTGGCGCATCAATCGCACGCCGCCCGCGCCCGCCAGCACGAGGTCTGTCTTGAAGTCGTAGTTGAAGTCCAGACCCGTTATGCCTTCGGGCTGTGGAGAAACATTCGACGGCCCGCCGGGAAAAGGGAGCGTAGCGCCGCCCGCGAGGCGAATCTCCCGCCCGTTAGCTCTTATCACGACGGGCGCGCCGTCGCCGTTCATCGAGACGGCCCCGACAAAGCTCCACCTGGCGTTGCCTTCGGCCTGTATCTGCTCAGGCGTGAAGGCGAGCGCGGTGTCTGCGGGAGCGGCCGCGAACGTGGGCGCTTCCATGCGAAGGAATTTTGTGAAAGGCTCTGCCTCTTCGCCCGGCGGCGGCTTGATGCGCGCGAGGCTCTGGCGATATTCGGGAACGCGCACCAGCACGTTTCGCAGGAAGATGATACGGGTCGCGGCCTGTCTGGGGTCTGAGAGGACATTCTGTAAAGCGCTCAACTGCTGCTGCACTTCCGTGGGCCAGTTCGCAGAGCGCTCGCTGATTTTCACGACAGCGACGCGCAGCATCCCCTCGTCGCCGCGCTTGGCGCTGATGCGCCCAAGCTCAAGCAGGAGGGCGAGGTTATCAGGCTCTTCTACCAGCATGCTCTGCACGAGGCGCTGCGCTTCGGCCTCGTTCTCGCTGCCTCCCTGCCTCTCCGTCTCTTCGGCCAGCTTGTATGCGGCCAGCAGGTTTTTCGGATTCAGCTCGACCGCTTTACGAAGCGCGGCTATAGCTTCTGCCGAAAGGCCGCGACTGCTGTCAAGAAGACCAATCAGATAAGAGATGCGGTCGCTTTCCGGAGCGAGCAAGCGCGCCTTCTCTAATCTCTCGGCCGCCGCGTCGTAGTTCCTCTGGCGCAGGGCCAGCAAGCCCCAGTTGGCCCAGCCCGCGGGCTCGTCCGGCACAAGGCGCGTCACCTCTGCAAGACGGCTGTCGGCCCTCACGTCGTCCCCAACCTGAAGCGCGGCCAGCCCTACGTAGAAAGCCCTGACGACCTCGTTATATTCCTTGGAAGATTTTTCGGGGAGCTTGGAAGTCGCGCGGCACCCCGCGATGGCTGAAGCGAGAGCCAGCAGGAGAGCTAGCAGACCGGCGGCACGACGATACTTTTTGTAGGGAAACGGAAGGAGCACTTTGTTGCAGCAGCGCGCTCTGGAAGAGGCGAGCCGGAAACCCTGATTAAGCTTAAAATTCCTCCACATATTACCATAGCCCCGTAATTCTAAAACTCTCGGGAATTGAATTTATGACGCCGCCTGACCTATAGTCGGATGCGTCTCCTTTCATTTCGGTCTTATAAGATTCAAACTCGATTACGGTCTATGAAAGAGTTCGCGCATTCTCTCGCACTGGTGCTCATGGCTTTGCTCCTGTTGGCCTCCACGTCGCCTGTTATCAGGGACGCGCCTTCCCATCTTCAGAATCAAGCCTCTGCATTTCAGACGCGCGAGCAGGCCTATCGCGCCAACAACATAGGTGTGGCGCTGCTTGAGCAGTTCAAGTACAGGGAGGGCGCTGAGAGCTTCCGTCGCGCCTTGCAGCTTGAGCCGAAACTGGCTCTGGCTCGTATCAATCTGGCCATAGCGCTCTTTAACGTGCCTGACGCGGCGGGCGCGCAGAGAGAAGCGCAAGTAGCCGCGACGCTTGCGCCGGACGCGCCGCAGCCGCATTACCTGCTAGGCCTGATAGCTAAATCGCAGAACCGCACGGAAGAGGCAATCGCGGCCTTTCAGCGCGTGCTTAAGATTGATGCAAGCGACGTGGGCGCGAACGTCAATCTGGGCCAGCTCTACATGCAGCAGCGAAAGTTCGCGGAAGCCGTGGCGGCTTTCCGCGCCGCGCTTATGGTTGAGCCGTACAACGGGACTGCGCTCTACAATCTCGGCACGGCGCTGCTTCGTGCGAACCAGCGCGAGGAAGGCCAGAGAGTCATAGCGCAGTTTCAGGAGCTGAGACAGCGCGGGAGCGGCACCACTCTCGGACAGAACTATCTTGAGCAGGGGCGCTACGCAGAGGCCGTCGCCTCCACAGGCATAGAGCCCGAGCTTGTTGACCGCGCGACACCGCCCGTCGCCTTTACCGACGCGACGCGAGCGATTCTGTCAGACTCAAGACTCAACACGAAAGAGACCGCGCAAGTCTCGTCTATCTACGGTCGCAGCTTGAAGGGACGCGAGTCCGGTGATGCCTTGAAGCGCGAGATTGCAGAAAGCTTCGGCGGCTCCGTAGTCCTCTTTGACTTCGACGGAGACGCAGACCTCGATTTATTCACGGCCGCGTCTTCCGGCCAGCAGCTCTATAGAAACGATGCTGGAAAGCTCGCGGAGATTACAGCGCAGTCGGGCGCTCTGGCGTCGAAGCAAGCTGCCACGCCCACGGGCGCGGTCGCCGGAGATTACGACAACGACGGCAGACCAGACCTGTTCGTGATACGAGACGGCGGCCTCTCGCTTTATCACAACGACGGCAACGGAAAATTCTCTGACGTGACGAGCGCAGCCGCGCTCCCCGCTTATCCTTATCTCGCTTCGTCCGCAGCCCTTCTGGACGCAGACCACGACGGCGACCTGGACATCTTCATAGCGGGCCTCGCAGACCTCTCGAAGGCTCCCAGAGGCGAAGCCGTCTTCCCGGAAGACTTCGCTGGCGCGCCCCTGATGCTCCTTCGTAATGACGGCAACGGAAAGTTCACGGACACGACCTCTGCGGCGAGGCTTGACGCTCCTGGCCATTGGGTAGCAGTTGTTCCGACAGACTTCAACAACAGGCGCGACGTAGACCTGCTGCTTCTGGATTACGGCAAAGCGCCAGCGCTCTACAGCAACCAGCGCGACGGCACCTTTCGCAACGTGGCCGAGGTCGTAGGCCTGACAGCTTCGGGCAGGTGGACTTGTGCGGCAGCCGGAGACGTGAATAAGGACGGCTACACGGACTTCTTCTTCGGCAGAAGCGACGGCGACGGCCTCTTCGCCGTAAGCGATGGACGCGAGCGCTTCAAGACTACACAAGCGCCCGCAGCGACCGCAGCCGCGAGCGGCGCACAGCTTCTGGATTACGACAACGATGGCCTGCTCGACTGTCTGATGATGACGGACAAGGGGCTGAGAGTAGCGCGCAACGTGGGCGACGGCTGGACGGATGCGACCGCTAAGGCGGCAGCGAGCTTGAGAATGAGCGGCGCGCGTCTCTTCGCGGCTGGCGATATAGACGCGGACGGCGACACAGACATAGCCGCTCTTTCATCTTCCGGGGAATTGACCATAGCGCGCAACGACGGCGGCAACAGCAACCAGTCCCTGCGCGTTAACCTGACGGGTAAGGTCAGCAATCGCAGCGGCATCGGCGCGAAGATTGAGGCGCGTGCAGGGAGCCTTATACAGAAGCTCGAAACCTATGCGGCGAGCCCCGCGCCCGCTCCGGCCGACGTGCTCTTCGGTCTTGGCAGGCGCTCCGGCGCGGACGCAGTGCGAGTGCTCTGGCCCGCAGGGATTGTTCAGGCAGAGACGGAGATTCCGGCGGCGACCGCGAGCGCGGCGGCGGGTAAAGCCTCCGCCCTGCGAGTCACGGAGCTTGACCGCAAGCCTTCGTCGTGTCCCTACCTGTATGCATGGAACGGCGAGCGCTTCGAGTTCATCACGGACTTCATGGGCGGTGGCGAGATGGGTTATCTGGAAGCGCCGGGCCTTTATAATCATCCAGACCCGGTCGAGTACGTGCGTATTCGCGGCGACCAGTTAAGAGAGCGCGACGGGCGCTTTGAGCTTCGCGTCACCAACGAGCTTGAAGAAGCGCTCTTCCTAGACCGCTTGCAGTTGATTGCCGTCACGCATCCCGTGGGCGTAGAGGTCTATCCGAACGAAGGCATGACGAATCCTCCGCGCCCCTTCATTCTCTACAAGACGCGCGGCGCGCGGCCTCCGCTCGCAGCAACAGACGAGCACGGGCACGACGTACTCTCCCGCATCACGCGCATGGATAGACAGTACCCGGACGACTTCCGCCGGGACGCTCTGCGCGGCTACGCCGAAGAGCACTCTTTGACATTGAAGCTGGATGAAGAGAAGGCTGCGCGTGGGCGCGTGCTGCTGCTCCTGACAGGCTGGACTGATTACTCCTGGTCTAGCGACAACCTAGCGGCCGCGCAGGCAGGCAAGCAGGCACAGCTTCCCTCGCTTCAGGTGAAGGACGCGCAAGGGCGTTGGCGCACTGTCATTGAAGACATAGGCATCCCCGTGGGAAGACCGCAGACCGTCACGGTTGACCTGACGGGCAAGTTCATAGGCCCTGGCCGGGAGGTGCGCATCAAGACCAACATGCGAATCCTCTGGGATGAGATTCTGGTGGACACTTCAGGCGGGGATTATCCGGCGGAGCTGACAAGGCTTGACCCTGCGGGGGCGGAGCTGCGCTGGCGCGGGTTCTCGCGCGAGGTCACGCCGGACGGGCGAGAGCCCTTCGGCTACGACTACGAGCAGGTCTCTTTCACTTCGCCTTGGAAAGTGATGCCGGGCCGCTACACTCGTGAGGGAGACGTGCGCGAACTGCTCTTAAGCTCAGACGACATGTTCGTCATCTCTCGCCCCGGCGATGCTCTGAGCCTGTGGTTTGACGCGCGCCGCTTGCCGCCGCTACGTGCAGGATGGACGCGCACGTTCCTGCTCTACTCGGACGGCTACAGCAAGGAGATGGACATCAACTCCGCCATCCCCGACCAGGTGGGCCCGCTGCCCTTTCACGGGATGACGAAGTATCCCTACACGGCCCCAGAAGCGTACCCCATGACCGAGGCTCGTAGAGCCTACATGGAGCGCTACAACACGCGAGTAGTGACGAGCGAGGTGCCGTCGATAGATGCTGTCTTGATTGGAGAAAGAGATTCCGAGGGAGCGGCGTTGAAAGGGGTGGAGAGATAAGCTGTTGCGAAAGCTCTCTTCAGAGAGCTTTTACTTCTCTTCGAGTGAAGCCGTGAGGGGTTGACTATTATTTGCGCCCGCGTAGCCTGTTGCGACCACGTACTTGTCACAGGCGCTAGGCTCATAAACATCGTTCCCCTTGTTCCTGCCCTTGAAGGCCGACATGGCGGTCGTGCCGCGTTTGCAGCCGTAGCAGTCGGCCAGCCCCATTGCATGACCAAGCTCGTGCGTTATCAAGCTCGTCAGTGCGTTCAAGTCTGTGACCGTAGGGCTCATTATGACAGTCATGCGAACGGAGCCGTTAGGCTTGGTGTAGAACTTAATCTCGCCCACGCGCTCCTTGCTCTTAGGCACGCCGCGCATGACCGTGATGGTCAACTCGTCGCGTACGACCGCTTCACGCTCGCCGCTATTAACAAAGATGACCGGAGAAGCTATCTCAAGGAGCGCGCGGTTCCAGTTGTTGACGCCGCGCGTGAGCGCCTCTACTTCGGCCCTGTTGAAGTTATCTTTCAGGTAGTAGACGCGCACCGGCTTAGTCGCGCTCAGACGCCAGCCCATAGCTTCCGGCGAAGTCTTCCCCGTCTGGCACTGCTTAGGCATAGACAGGGGCATCGTGCCGCCTCCCACAGGGGCAGCAGGCCGGTCGCTCGCGTTCATGACCGGCCTGGCCCACAGCAGAGGGGAGAGACACAAGACAACACAGAGACTATAAAGAAATGGCTTCATCGCTAGTTAAAAGCCTTTATCGTTGCGGACTACTTTCTGGCCATGCTGGTGCCGCTCACGGAGCGCATGGTGATGGCTACGTAGCTGCGCGCCGCGCCCGTGCGCTGCATCTCTGCGTCGCTGCGGAGCTTAAAGACGGCAGTCTGGCCCGGCTTCATCAGGACGTTGGCGTCAAAGTCCACGCTCTTCTGGCCGCCCTTAGACGTGACATCCACGAACCATGAGAGCAGCTTGACGCGGTAGTACTCGCCGTCGCTCGCGCTGCCCTTGTAGACGACAACTTCCGTCTGGCGGTTGAGCGTCGAAAGATAGCCGAAGCTGTTGGACGACATGCTGGCGTTGACCATGCGCGCGTTGTTGGAAGAAGGTGCGCGCTCAAGATTCAGCTCCGCCAGCTCGCCCAGAAAATTGGTGGCCGCCTGGCGCTTCTTGATGCTGGCGAGCCCGCTGTTCTGCAAGGACGAAAGCCTCGCCACGAACTGGTTGGTGTTCATGTTCAGGTAGCTGCCTGTGCGATTGATGCCAGCCTTCTCGGAGAGAAGCGCGTTCGGGTCTTCAGTGGTGAAGTAGGTGACTTCTATTTGAGACTGTAGGTTCCTGTCTACCGGCACGGGCACGCGCACGCCGTATCCTTCGACCGGACACGACTGAGCGTCCGCCTTGCTCACGTTGATTGTGAAGAGTGCCAGCAGCGAGAGGGCCATCACTAAGAATCTCTTGTTCATTACTATCTCCTTATGTTGCTTGTCAGCCGGGCAGTCTTAATCCAGAGCGCCCTTAAGCCTTGGTCTTTCGGTAGGACTCCCGTGCCCTTCGCATTAGGAAAGTGAAGGGGCCGGAAAAAAGAGAGAGAAGAGCCTGTGACGGGTAGGCAGACGATTGAAGGGCCGAGCAAAACGCGAAGACGCGCCCCTCGCCGCAGAAGCTAATCGCTTCGTAGGCAGGGGATTGATTTAAGCTTGTGTCTGGTTTTCTAGAGCGGAAGGAGGTGTCGGGTTTGAAGAAAGTGGAATCACTCGAACAGGGACGCTCGCAGGGTGATTCCAGCCATGTCTTCGGCCGATTAAAGAGTGCGCCAAACATATCTTCGGCCCTCTCATCCACCCTGAGCCCTGAAAGCTCAAGAGGTAGAGAGCGGCACGATACGCTTGTCGGCTGAAGTCAAGGCTTGTCTTCAGTATCGCCTTCGGCAACCAGACAATCTCCCCGAAAATTGCTAGCAAAAGCTGCATTTTTTCGCCGGGAGACTCACGGCTTTGCGTCCCTGCCTCGCGGCAGGTTTGCCCTTATCGTGTACGAACCGTCATGTAAAGAGCAGCGCCGCCGACAGGTTTCGACGACACTTGTATTAAACATAGTTCAAAACCATTTGTCAATACTTTCAATATTGGTCTTTAATTGCATTACTGTTGTAGAGGCGGAAATTCAAGATTCTCGGCGCTCTTTCATCTCTTCTTGACTATTGGCGGGTGCTTGGCATAAAACCTGTGGGTAAATAGTTTGTTCGGGAGTTTTAGATAGATGCTGACTATCAGGGAGCGTCAGGCCGGGGATGCAGTCGTCCTTGACCTTGAGGGCAACATTATCATGGGCGGCGGCAGCGCGGAGCTGCGCGACCAAATACGCCGTCTGATTCAGGAGGGCAAGGAGAAGGTCATACTGAACTTTGCCGGGGTCAAGTACATAGACTCAAGCGGCGTGGGCGAGCTGGTCTCGGGCTCCGTGGCTTTGAATCGAGTGAGCGGCCACCTGAGGCTTTTGAACCTGCCGCAGAAGGTCGAAGAGGTGATGGCCCTGAGCAGCCTTCTCTCTATATTCGAGGTCTACGACGACGAAGCGGAAGCGGTGCGTAAGTCTGCCGGCAATGCCTGAGTCCGGCCAGTGTCTCGTTCGGCGGCCGCGACTCCCTGAGGGCCTGGCACACGGGAGTCGAGCCTCTCTATCCCTCACAGTTCCATTCATCAAACGTTCCCCCTTGTAATGTCTACAGTGGATTCTCTAAAGCATATGATGAAAAGAATAGTCTCTTTACTGCTGACCATCGTTCTACTAGCCTCGCTTGCCACGCTCTCTCTGGCGGACGAGGGGATGTGGACTTTCGATAACCCGCCGCGCAAGCTCTGGAAGGAGCGATACAATTTTGAGCCTTCGGACGCGTGGCTTGAGCACGTGCGGCTCGCCTCCGTCAAAGTAGGCACGGCGAGCGGCGCTTTCGTCTCCCGCCGTGGGCTCGTGATGACGAACCAGCACGTGGCCTCAAGCCAGATTGCCAAGCTCTCCACGCCGGAGCGCAACCTGACCAGGGACGGCTTCTACGCGCGCACTCAGGCGGAAGAGCTGAAGTGTCCGGACATGGAGATAGACGTGCTTGTCTCTTATGAGGACGTGACCAAGCGTGTGCAGGGAGCGGTCAAGCAGGGAAGCTCCGTGGCTGAAGCCAACGAGCAGCGCCGCGCAGAGATTGCGCTGGTCGAGAGCGAGTCAAAGCAGAAGACGGGGCTCGTGAGCAACGTCGTCATGTTCTACAGCGGCGGCGAGTACTGGCTCTATCGCTTCAAAAGGTACACGGACGTGCGGCTCGTCTTCGCGCCCGAAGAGCAGATAGCCTTCTTCGGCGGCGACTACGACAACTTCACCTACCCGCGCTACTGCCTGGACGTGACCTTCCTGCGGGTCTACGAGAACGGGCAGCCCGCCGCGACGGAGAATTTCTTCAAGTGGTCAAAGGCGGGCCCTGCGGACGGAGAGTTCGTGGTGTTGTCTGGCGCTCCGGGATCGACCGACAGGCTGATGACGGTGGCGCAGCTCAAGTACCAGCGAGACGTGGGCAATCCTTTGCAGATGCAGGTCTGGACTGCGAGGCGTAACGCGCTTGAGCGCTACAGCGCGCAGGGCGCGGAGCAGGCCAGACGCGCGGGCGCTTCCCTGCGCTCCGTGTCGAACTCCATCAAGCGATTGACGGGACAGCAGGAAGGCCTGATGAATCCGCGTATGTTCGCCACGAAGGAGGAGCAGGAGCGTGCGCTTCGCTCCGAGGTCTCGCGCCGTCCGGAGTTGCAGAAGGAGTTCGGCGCGGCGTGGGAGGACGTGGCGACGGCTTACAATGAATTGCCCGCGATGGCGAAGCGCATATCCTTCAGCACTATTGAGGCCGCGCGACTGGGCTCTATAGCGACTTCAATCGTGCGCTACAGCGAAGAGGTGCCGAAGCCTAGCGGGCAGCGCTACGCGGAGTACAGAGACAACAGGCTGGAGTCCTTAAGGCTCAATCTATTTTCAAGCGCCCCCATCTACACTGAGATGGACGAGGCAGTGCTCGCGGCGTGGCTCGAAGAGGCGCGTAAGACGCTTGGCTCCGAAGACCCCTTCATACGCGCCGCGCTTGAGGGACAGACGCCCGCAGAGGTCGCAAGGAGAGTTATCGGCGGCACGAAGCTCGCGGACGTGGCCGTCAGGCGCGCTTTGATAGAGGGCGGCAAAGAGGCCGTGGCAAAGTCTGACGACCCGTTGATTGTGCTGGCGCGAAAAGTCGAGCCCATCGTCAGGGAGCTTCGCGCGTGGAATGAGACGCGGATTAGGAGCGTGGAGGCGAGCGCCGGGCAGAAGATTTCAGCCGCTCGCTTCGCCGTCTACGGAAAGAGCATCTACCCGGACGCGAACTCTAACCTGCGCCTGAGCTACGGCAAAGTTCTGGGCTATGAAGAGGACACAACGCTTGTGCCTTACAAGACCACCTTCTACGGGCTGTACAACCGCGCTGAAGGCTTCGGTGAAAAGTCGCCATTTGATTTGCCCGCACGCTTCAGGGAGAAGAAGAATCAGCTTGACCTCTCTACGCCCTTAAACTTCGTCTACACGGCGGACACCATCGGCGGCAACTCGGGCTCACCCATCATCAACCGCAACGCGGAGATTGTCGGCCTCAACTTTGACAGCAACTTGCAGAAGCTGCCGAACCGATACTGGTACGTGGATGAAACGGAAGGAGGCCGCGCCGTGGCCGTACACAGCCTGGCCATCACGGAAGCCTTGAGGAAGATGTACGGCGCAAACGAGCTGGTCGCGGAGATAACAGGGCAGTGAAGCCGAAGGGCTCGCCCGAGCCTCTAACATGCTAAGGAGTCCGAAGATGATGAAGCTCTCTTTGTTAGCGCTTGCATTGGCTCTGCTCTTTACTTCAAGCGCGTCGGTGAAGGCGCAGAACGTGGCCGCGAGTGCCGCCAATGCTCAGGCAGACTTTGTCTCTACGCGCGAGATGGAGCGCATTAACTGGATGGAGTTTCGTGAAGTCGTGCCCGGACGCATACAGACCGTGCTGCTTCCGACGGGCACGCTTGAGCCGCACGGCGTCATCAACAACGGCGCGGACAACACAGCGCCGATGGCCATAGCCCAGCGCATTGCCCGCCGCGTGAACGCCATGATAGCGCCGACCGTTCCCTACGGCATGACCGGAAGCATGGAGGCATATCCCGGCGCTTTTCAGATAACAGAGGCAGCCTACAGACCATTTATCAAGCAGGTGTTGGAGGGGCTCGCCAAGAACGGCTTTCGCAACATCATCATCCTCAACGGTCACGGCGGGCCGCAGACTGCCGTGCTTAACTCTGTCGCGGCTGAAGTCTCTGCGGAGCGAAAAGTCCGCACGCTCGTCATCAACTGGTGGTCGTTCGCTTCGGACGTGACCAAGCAGGTCTTCGGAGAAGACGGCGGCCACGCGGGCCTCAACGAGACGGCATTCATACAGGCCGTAGACCCTAGCCTCGTGCAGCAGAAGCGCTATAAGGAAGACCTTGCCACGGCTTACCCAGCGCCCGGCACTTGGTCAGCCGCTCCCTTTCCGTCTTCAATAGGCCTGTACCAGCCGGGGCAGGGCTATCCGAACTTCGACCAGAAGAAGGCAAGGGAGTATTTCGAGAAGGTGACGGACAAGGTGGCCGGGCTCATCAGCGAAGTCGTCAGAAAGTGGGACATGGCGGGGCTATGAGCTTCAGGATTCACATAAGAATCATCGCTCTAGCGCTGTTCGCTTTGATGACGGCGGGCGTGAGTCAGGCTCAGTGGGCTCAGCAGGTGAGCGGCACAGGGGTCAGGTTAAGAGGCGTGAGTGCCGTCAACAACATGGTCGCGTGGGCGAGCGGCGATAAGGGAACTTACGCGCGGACTACGGACGGAGGGAAGACGTGGGTCGCGGGCACGGTGCCGGGCGCGGCCGAGCTTGATTTCCGGGACGTTGACGCCTTCAGCGCGGACACCGCTTACCTGCTCTCTATAGGCGAAGGCGAGAAGTCCAGAATCTATAAGACTACGGACGGGGGCAAGACCTGGGCGCTACAGTTCAAGAGCGCGAGGCCGGAAGCCTTCTTTGACTCTATGGCCTTCTGGGACAGCGAGCATGGCATAGCTGTCAGCGACCCCGTGGGCGGGCGCTTTCTAATCATCACGACTTCCGACGGCGGTCGCAACTGGCGCGAGATGCCCGGCGAGGGAATGCCTGCGGCCCTTGAGGGCGAGGGAGCCTTCGCGGCGAGCGGCACATGCATAGCGGTTGAAGGTAAACAAAATGTCTGGTTCGGCACGGGCGGCCCGGGCGGCGCTCGCATCTTTCGCTCAAGCGACGGAGGGCGAACGTGGGCCGTCGTGAAGTCGCCTATTCCCGGCGGCAAGTCCGCAGGAGTCTTCTCGCTGACGTTCTGGAACGCTAGAGCGGGCGTGGCCGTCGGCGGCGATTACACGAAGGAGCGCGAGGCCAAGGATAACGTTGCCGTAACGAATGACGGCGGCAGGACGTGGACGCTCATCAAGGGCAAAGGGCCGGGAGGCTACAGGTCTTGTGTGGCTTTCCTGTCGGGCCCGAAGAATCCCATGCTCATCACTGTCGGCCCTTCCGGCTCGGAATACTCTACGGACGGAGGGCAGAGCTGGACGAGCATAGGCACGGAAGGCTTCCACTCCGCGAGCTTCGCTTCACTCTACGGTTGGGCGGTCGGTGAAACTGGCCGCGTCGCACACTACTCTATCCTCCCTCGCTCTCTAAAAAACAGGAATAGCGGAAGGGCCAGCGAGACTCCCACCAGCAGGTTGCAGAGGATGTAGAGCCACAGGTTTTTCATCCCCAGTCTTCTGCCTTCGGAGAAGACGAAGAGCCACAACACCACGCTTGACACTATGACATCTAGCCCGAAGAAGGCGGAGGCATGCGTCTGGAAAAGCTGCCTGAAGAGGAGCGGTATGTCGAAGCCGTAAGTCATGAGAAACGGCGCTAGCTGAGAGAGCGGAAGCGCCGCGCCCAAGAGAGCAAGAACCAGGTAGAGCCATTTCATAACAAACCTCCAAAGCGCGAGCCCTGCTCTCACTCGCCGCCGCTCAAAGAGTGCGCGACGAGCCGGTTGTCCTTGACCGTGTAGAGCAGGCTCATCGTCTCGTCCGAGATAAAACGCTCGTCCGGGTCGCTCAACGGGATGCGCCTTTCCGTGCGCCCCGTGTTGATGTTGACTCCGGCAAGGCCACGGCCCGCGCCCTTCAAGTCCGTGTAGAAGTAGAGCCACTGGCCGCGCAGTGCAGCCAGCCTGCGGCGATGCCACAGAAAGCGCGACAGCTTCTCAAGCTGCGCGGCCGGGTCAAGTTTGTCCAAGAGCCGCTCTTCTACGTCGGACACGTTGGGTCGCGGCAGGTTAAAACGCGGCGCTTGCGCTTGAGATGTGGAAACGGAGCGCAGGCGCGAGAGCGTGCCGTAAGCAGAGAGGCGGTCTCGCACGTACTCGCGCGAGTAGTTGGCCGCGAGCGCCGTCAGGTTCGGGCTAGTAGCATGCGCCACGAGCCCTGACCAGCGTATGCTGGCAAGAGAGGTGGCAAGTCGCACGCCCCTGTACGCGGTCATGGCCGCGCCTCCGTAGCGAAAATATAGAGAGGCTGCGCGTGCGGCAATCGCGGCCACGGTTCTTAAGATTCCACGCCCCGGCGCGGTGTGTCGCTCGCGCCAGCTCTCTCTCCCGTCCGCGAGCATGAAGGCCGCCACCTCGTTCTGTCCTCCTACGACTGCTTCACCGCGCTCGTTTAAGAGCACGAAGGCCGCTCGCTCTATGCCGTGCGAGACCTTCATGCGACGCTTGCCCGTCTCGGCGTCTATGAAGATGAGGTCGTCGCGGTCTGCCACTATGATGGTCTGGGCTTCGGGGACGACCATGTTCGTGATTCCCTTATCCGCGCCCTTGTAGCGCCAGAGCACCTTGCCGTTTGTAGAGTCAATCGCGCTTATCCCGTAGGGCCCGCGCTCTTCCACCTCGCCGTCTTCCAGCCTTGCGAAGCGCCCGCCCGTTCTGACAAAGAGGCGGTCGCGCCCCATCATCATCTGCGGCGTGAGGCCCAAGTCCTTCGCCTCCCATTTCTCCTCGCCGCTTACGCGAGAGATGGCGCGCACGCGGCCACGCCCCGATACGTAGACGTGGCCTTCGTCCGCCACGGCGTCTGCCTCCGTCAGCGCCAGCCCCTCTTCGTTGACGCGAAACTTCTCGCGCCGCCGCTCGCTCCCCGTCTGCGCGTCCAGAGAGGTCAGCCCCTCGTAGAAGAGATAAAGGCGACCGTCCATGAAAGCGGGCGGGTGATAGTTGTCCAAGGTGTAAGGCACGTCCTTGTCTTCGTCCTCGCTCCATAGAGCGGGCATCATCTCTACCTCGCCTTCAAGCTCACGCCGCCAGAGCTCTCTGCCCGTAGCAAGGTTAAAGACGTGCACTTCCGGGCGTCGCTTGAAGCCAGAGCGAGCGCGACCCTTCGCGTCTCTGACAAGCACGACCGCCACCAGATTCGAGTCGGGGTCGAAGGTCATCTGCATGACGCCGCCTTTAACCTTGTCCGAGCGCCAGACGGCATCGCCCGTCATTAAATCCACTGCCTCAAGACGAGTCTTATCACCGCGCTCAAGGCTCAGGAGCAGTATGTCCGTGCCCGGAACCGCAGCCACGTCCGTCTCGTCAACGCGCGTGTCCTTGCGCCGCCACAAGACCTCTCCCGTCTCTGCGTCCACAGAGTAGAGAGACTTCTCCGTGCCTACGACGAGCACCCCAAGCTCCGTCGTCTGGTAGAACCTAACCTTCCCGTCCAGCTTCGCAGACCAGCGAGGCGCGGCAAGCGACGTGTGCGCGCACACCGAGCAGAAGAGCAGCGCGAGCGCGAATGACAGAAGCGACCGCTTTGAAAGTTTACCGCTTGACGTTATGTTATGAGCTGAAAGCATTGCTATATTATTCCCCTCTGGTTTGATATTACTCGCGCCCATATTTCAAAGGCAAAAGGTAAAGGGATGGAGAACAAAGATTCAGGCGACGACGCGGCCCACACGGTCAGAGTAAATATCTTCGACCAAATCTACAGCCTGCGCTCCCCTAAGGGCGAAGAGCACATCAGGCGCATTGCCGAAGTAGTGGACGAGCGCATGCGTCAAATCTCCGCCCACACCACCACCTTCGAGCTGTCGCGCATAGCCGTGCTCGCAGCCCTCAACATCGCGGACGAGCTTCAGGACTTGAAGGCTCAAAGCGAAGAGAAAGCCGCCGCGCCCACGTCTCCTGTCGATGAAAGCGAGAGAGAGGAAGCATTGCCGGAGAGCGCCGCCGCCGGGAGCGACGAGACGGGCAAAGCGCAGACGTGGTTTGAAGCCATCTTCGACGCGGAAGTGCCCGTCAAGGAGAGAAGCGAACGCCTCAGCAGCCAAATCTCCAACAGGCTACAAAAGACGGATTCAAACAGGGATGGACAGGATAGACAGGATAAAGAAAAAGAAGAATAAATGCTTTCTCTTTCTTATCCTGTCTATCCTGTCTATCCCTGTTAATTTCTTACGGCTTTTTGAAGACGCGAGGCCGCGCCGGGCGGGTCTGACCGCGTTATGATTACTTCCGGAGTCTTGTGCCAGCGAGCGCATTCGTAGATGGCTCCGGCTACGTCGTCAATCAATTCGGCACTGACTTTCACTTGCGGCTCAAGGTGCAGCGACTTGATTTCAAAGACCCCTTCTTTGCGGTGCGCCTTCGCGTCCAGCCTGCCGACGAGCGAGCCGCGCCTGAGAATGGGAAGAGTAAAGTAGCCGTAGCGCCGCTTGGGCTCAGGTGTGTAGCACTCAAGCCTGTAATCGAAATTGAACATGAAGCGCGCCCGCGCCCTGTCCCACACCACAGGGTCAAACGGCGAGAGAAGCGTCGTGTGCTTCATCTCAAGCTTTCGCGCCTCGGCAAGCTTTAGCAGCCTCAGGTTGTCAGGGTGAACAAGCCCCGGCTCGTCCCAACCTTCCACCTCCACGCGAAGCAGCGCGCCTTCTTCAGTCAAATCGCGCACGGCAGAAAGCGTCTCTTTCATGCTCGTGCGAAAGTAGTCCGCGACCCAGCGAGGCTTTGCTATGCCAAGTGCGCGCACGGCCTTTAAGGCAAGCTCTCGCCGCGCCTCTTCTTCGGAAGGAAGAAGTGAATCGTCCCAGGTGGGCAGCACACGCTCTCTCAAATCATAAACCCGCTGGAAATTCCTGCGGCGCGCAATCATCAGCTCTCCTGCGGTAAAGAGCATCTCAAGCGCCCGTTTTTCCGTCTTCCATTCCCACCAGCCGCCAGCCTTGCCGTCCGTGCGCTCAAAGTCTGCGGCGCGCACCGCCCCGCGCTCCCTTATAAACCGCTTGAGCGTGTCAATCTCTTTCCTGTGAGACCTGACCCACGAGGCGGAATATTTCCAGCCCATCTCCTCCGCCCCAAGCATACGGCGGCGATAGAGCGCGAAGTCTTCCACCGGCAGAAAGCATGCCTCGTGCGACCAGTACTCGAAGATGGCTCCTTCTTCCAGCAGCTCTTCGAGCCATCGCGGCTCGTACTCGCCGAGCCTGCTCCACAGCACGAGGTAGGGGCTGCGCGCGACTACGTGTATGGTGTCAATCTGTAGCGCGCCCATGTGGCGAATCACGTTGAGCACGTCTCGCTTGGCGGCCTTCTTCCTCGCGCGCGGGATGATGCCCTGCGCCGCTAGCAGGAGCTCGTTTGCGCCTCTTACGTCCAGCTTCATCAGCATAAGATAAAGGCAACGGGCCACGGCTGCCAAGACGGTGTTAGAATTACTCGCAGAGCTTGATGAAATTTCCCGTCTGTGAGTAGAGTGTGATGATGAAAGTTCCCCTGTTGATAAGCTTCTCCATCTTGTGCGCGCTTCTGCCCCTGTCCGTCTTCGCGCAGGGCGAACAGAAGCCTCCGGCCGGTTTCCGCGTCTACGATTCTTCGGGCAAGGTTGTGACGCTGGATGAGGTAGTCGCCGCCATGAGCACTGCTGAAGTAGTCTTCATAGGCGAGACGCACAACGATGCTGTGGCCCATCGTGTTGAGCTGCAACTCGTCGAAGCGGCTACTGCTCGTTACGGGGCGCAAGCGTCTTCTGCGCGGCGAGAGGTCACGCTCTCTCTTGAGATGTTCGAGCGCGACGTGCAGACGACTCTTGACGAGTATCTCGGCAGCCTGATTCTTGAGAAACAACTCCTCTCCGACAGCCGCCCGTGGAACAATTACCAGACAGACTACCGCCCGTTGATAGAGTTTGCCCGCGCGAACAGTCTCCCCGTGATTGCCGCCAACGTGCCTACGCGCTATGCCAACAGGGTCTCGCGCATGGGGCGAGGGGCGCTCGCGGCTCTTTCGCCTCAGGCGAAAGCCTGGATATCGCCTCTGCCTTACGGCGAAGCGTCTGCCGCCTACGCCGCGAAGTTCAACCGCGCGATGGAGGGCATGGGCGGCGGCCACGGCGTCAAGCAGAATTTTCTGGACGCGCAGGTCTTGAGAGACGCAACCATGGCCTATGCCATCTCGCAGGCGCTGTCTCTGAGGCCGAAAGCGCTGGTGCTGCACGTCACGGGACTCTTCCACGTAGAGGGGCGCATGGGCATCCCCGAGCAGTTGGAAAAGTACAGGCCGCGCACGCGCTCGCTCGTCATCACGCTGGTTCCGGAGAGGGACGCTCCGCGCCTCGACCCCGAAAATCTGAAGAAAGCCGGAGACTTCGTCATAGTCACAGGAGTCTCCACGGCCTTGATTCAGTGATTAAATCGTTAGCTTTCAAACGTTTAAGCCTGCCGCCTCTCAAACCTCAAGAATTTCTCAAGTCCAAGTCCTTAAGATTCCAACCAGTTTCGGCCCGGAAAGGGGCAATCGGAGCGGTAGGAGATACGGGACTTCTGAACAATGCAACTAATCCTCGACAAAATTACTGCCCCCTGTGAGACGCCTGTCGTCACGCGCACTCGTCTGCTCAAAGTTCTGGACGAGAGCCTGACGAGCTGCACCTCGACGGTCATCAACGGGCGCGCGGGCACGGGTAAGACACGGCTGGCGACGGATTTCGCGCGCCGCTCTGGCCGGAGGGTCGCGTGGTACAAGGTGGATGCTGCGGACAGCAGCCTGCGCATCTTCTTTCAATATTTAGTGGAGAGCGTCAGGCGTCAGCGCCCGGACTTCGGGCACGAGGCGCTCTCCCGCCTTCTTGATGAAACGAGCACGATTGAGGACGTGCCGCTTCTGGCGGAAGCTTTCGTCTACGAGCTGCTTGAGTCCACCGGAGAGCCGCTGCTGATAGTCATAGACGACCTTCACCTGGTCTATGACGCCGAATGGGTGGTGCCGTTTTTCCGAAGGCTGCTGCCGCTTCTGCCCATGGACGCGCACGTGCTGATAACAGGCCGGAGTCTGCCGCCCGCCCCTCTCTGGCGCATGCGCTCCAAGCAGATGCTCTGCGTGGTGGAAGAGGCCATGCTGGCCTTCACCGAAGAAGAGACCAAGAGGTTATTCGACATCTACGGGCTGTCGGAGAGGGAAGTCAAAGCGGCGCTCGAAGAGACGCACGGTCGCGCTGCCGTGCTCGATGCGCTCGCTCGTCTAAAGTCCGCCTCCGACAGGGTCGCGGAATCAATCGCCGCCATCAAGCGGCAACGCCGCCTTTCGCCAGCCTTCGGCTCGTAAACACAGGTCAGTACCGCCTGCGGTAGCGGGCGGGTCTATGGTTAAGGCATTACTCGGACACGGTATAACCCGCCCGGCTTACGCAGGCGGTACTGACCTTTCTTTCTGGAAACTATTTTGCTGTGATAAGCTCGACGGGTCTTCAAGAGTCAGTCAACAACAGGCCGGGCGGCGTGGGCCGAGCCGCAGAGCTTGAGCCTCAAGCTGGCCCGCCGACTACGCTCTTTATGAAGGAGACGCCACTGTCACAGCCAGCCTTCTTTCTGCGTACGAAGCTGCTGCCGCCCAGGCCAGCCCCGGCGCTTCTCTCGCGCCCGCGTCTCTCAGAGCGCCTTGAGCGAAACCTTGAGCATCCGGTCACGCTCGTCACAGCCAACGCAGGCTCGGGCAAGACCACTCTCGTCGCGGATTTCGTGCGTAGCGGCCAGCGCCAGTACGTCTGGTATCAGCTAGACCACACGGACGCAGACCCGGCGGTCTTCCTAGGCTACGTCACAAACGGAATCCGCCAGACCGTCAAAGGCTTCGGCGAAGTGATGCTCTCTTACCTGCAGCAGGCCTCGGACGAGCTTGCACAGCAACCCGAGCGAGCCGTCGATGTGCTCTTAAACGAAGTCCTTGAGAAGATAGAGCAGCAGCTTGTAATAGTCCTTGACGATTATCATCACCTGGGCACGGACACGGCCGTTCACCGCGTCGTAGACCGCCTCATACAGTACATGCCGGACGTGATGCACCTGATTATCATCACGAGGGATTTGCCGCCGCTCTCGATTGCGCGTCTTCGCTCGCACAACTCGCTGGCCGTCATAGACCGCTCTGAGCTTCTCTTCACGGACAAGGAAACGCAGGAGCTTTTCCGGCAGGTCTTCGACCTTGAGCTGACGCCGGAGCAGCTTAAAGAGTACAGGGAGCGCACGCACGGCTGGATTACTGCGCTTCAGCTTGTGCGTCAGGTGGCGCAGCGTCAGGCGCTCTCGCAGACGGAAGATGGCGGCGCGGGCGCGATTGACCTTGTGGACGTGCTACGCCAGTCCGAGCGGGACATCTTCGACTATTTCGCGGAAGAGGTCTTCGCGGACGAGCCTGAGGACGTGAGGCTATACCTGCCGCGCCTGGCCCTCTTAGACCGCATTGAGTCGAGCACCTGTCACGCGCTTTTCCCGGAAGCAAACTGCCGCAACATGCTGCCCGCGCTCGTCAGGCGAAACGTCTTCACCTCGATTGCGGCCGACGAGCGCGGCGAAGAGTATCGCCTTCATCCTCTTTTTCAGAGCTTCCTGAGAAGACGCCTGCGCGCGGAGATTGGGCGTGCCGGTGTCGCTTCGGAGCACGCGCGATTCGCAGACCATTTCCTGAAGCGCGCCGTCTGGGACGAGGCGATGCAGCACCTCTTGGCGGCGGAGGACTACGAGCGCGCAGCCTCTATCATCGCCGAAGAGGGAAGCCGCTGGATAACGAGCGGCGCGCTGTCGTCGCTCATCTCTTACTCCGAGGCTCTGCCCGCGTCTGTGCTCGAATCGCGCCCGCGTGCTCTGCTTCACCGTGCGGAGGCCGCTAGGTTGCAGGGCGAGTACGACACGGCCCAATCGCTTTTCCGTCGCGCCGTGCAGCTTCTGCATGAAAGGGAAGACCGCGAGTGGGAGGCGGAGGGGCTTCACTCGCTGGCGACGATTGCGCGCCGCAGGGGAGAGTTCGAGACGGCCTTCTCTTATCTGGACAGAGCCGTGGAATTGACGGACGAGGGCGCGCCCGTTCGCATGAAGTGCGGCAACACGCGCGGGCTCTGCTTGATGGCTACGGGCGAGCTTGAGGCAGCGGAGCGGGAGTTTCGCGCCGCGCTTCAACTGGCGGAAGAGCAGGGCGAGGAGCGCTACAGCCGCTTGATTGCACACAACCTGGGACTGCCCGCCATGATTCGCGGCGACTTCGGAGAAGCGCTCCGCTGGTTGAGACGCATACTGCCCGAGACGAACGCGCAGCCGCCCGCGCCGCAGGAAGCAACGGCCCACCTCAACATAGCGCGCTGCTACTTCTATCGCGGCGACATGGCATCGTGCGAAAAGCATCTGGACGAAGCTCTTGAGCGCAGCCAGCTATTTAACCAGACCTCTCTGCACGGAGAGATATTCGAATCCTACGGCAACCTTTACCGCGAGACCGGAGACGTTGCCCGCGCCACTGAGTTCTACGAGCGCGCCTCTCGCGCACACGAAGAATCGGGGATAGACATCACGCGTCACGAGCTGCTGGACGAGCAGGCCGTGCTTTACCTACAGGTGGGCGACCTTCAGGCGGCGCGCGAAAAGATTGACCGTCTCATCGATGCGCGCGAGCGCGCGGGCGACCAGTTGGGCATGACTACGGCCAGCCTTGTGCGCGCCTCAATCATGCTGGCCGAAGGAAATCCGGACGGCGCACGCTCGGAGCTTCTTCCGGCCCTGAGTTACTTCCGAGAGCACAGGCTCAACTACTACGAGGCGCAGGCTTCTATGGCGCTCGCCTCTTGCGAATACCGCGCGGGCGATGAAAGCAAAGCTCTTGAGCATCTCAGGCGCGCTGTCGATTTGGCCGCTCGCTACGACTATGAGTACTGGCTCAAGCGACAGGTGGAGCGTCACAGGGAGCTATTCAGCAACGCAGAGGCCGCCGAAGTGCTGCCCACAGACCTGCGCGCCCTGCTTGCCGCCGCGCCGCAAACGAAGGAGCCGGAGGTCGCTCAAGCCTCACCCATAACGGTCGTCTCGCAGAAGCCCGTCACAGACCTGACCATCAACATGCTCGGGCCCGTGGAGATTTTCCGCGACCCTGCGAGGCCGCTCGCGGCGGACGCTTGGACTACCAAGCGTGCGCGCGACATTCTGTGCTACATAGCTTCAAGGCGGCACCGCCGCGCCTCAAAGGATGTCATCATAGACACCTTCTGGAGCGACGCGGATTTCGAAGTCGTGGAGAAGAACTTTCACCCGACCATCTCGCACATACGAAAGGCGCTCAATTCCAACCAGCCGCTCAAGCAGAACTTCCTCGTCTACAGGGACGGCGACTACCAGCTTAACCAGAACTTCTCCTACCTGATAGACACGGCCGAGTTCGACCGGCTGCTTTCAGAGGGAGAGAGTGCGCGGCGCGCCAGAGAGTTCGAGCGCTGCATAGATGCTTACGAGAACGCCATTAAGCTCTATCGCGGCGAGTTCATGCAGGGCGGCTACGACGATTGGGTAGAGGAGCAGCGCACCTATTACCGTGAGCAGTACCTGCGGATACTGGAATCGCTGGCGGCCGTGGCGCAAAGGGGCGAGGATTGGCTCAGGGTGCTCGACTTGGCTCAGCAAATCCTGCGCGAAGACCCCTTCCGGGAGGACATACACTGCATGATTATGCGCGCTTACTCGGCTACGGGAAACCGCGCGGCCCTGAAGGAGCAGTACGAGCATTTACGAAAGCTCTTACAAAAAGAGCTTGGGGTCGAGCCAGTGGCCGAAACACGCAAGGTTTACAAGGAATTAATGGGCTGAGACGGAGGAAGCTCTTCGCGGCTTTCGGGGGCCTTGTCAAGCGCGTATTAAAGTTAACGAAAATTTGCAATCTGAGCGCAATAATTTTCAGGCAACGTTTATCTAAAATAAGCGGCATAACGCTTTTCCTTGAAGTGCAGTACCTCGCCTTTGAATTAGTTGGTTGGTAGCTAAATCGTTCGGTAGCGACGGGCGACGATTTTCCTGAGGCCATGAGAAGAATAGCATTCGACCTATCCAAAAAGGTTTTCGCGCTTTCATTAATTTTACTGCTGAGCGTCGGCCCTGCCAGCGCAGGGATAGCCGTGACCGGCGCAGACGGCATTGCCGTCACGGGCGCGGACGGCGTCTCCTTCACCAACGTCTCGGGCATAGCGACCACAGGCGCGGACGGCTTCCTGACCTTCGCCCCGAACGGCATAGCCACGACAGGCGCGGACGGCATAGCCACTACCGGCGCGGACGGCGCACGCTACACCGGGACTAACGGCATAGCCACCACAGGCGCGGACAGCATGCAGATTGCCCGGGCCGATGGCATAGCGGTCACTGGCGCGGACGGCATCGCCGTCACTGGCGCAGATGGAACCACCTACCACGCGAACTCCCTTGTCATACGAAACGCGAACGGCATAGCCACCACGGGCGCGGACGGTATAGCCACTACAGGCGCGGACGGCATCGCGGTCACAGGCGCGGACTCCTTCACCGTCAAGCGCGCGGACGGTATCACTACAGCCAAAGTTCAGGGGATAGCAGTCACAGGCGCGGACGGCATAGCGGTCACAGGCGCGGACGGCACGACCTACAACATCTCGCCGAACGGCATAGCCGTCACGGGAGCCGACGGCATAGCGGTCACAGGCGCTGACGGAATCGCCGTGACGGGCGCTGACGGCATTACCTTAACAAGGCTGGATGGGATTGCTACCACGGGCGCGGACGGCATAGCGACTACGGGAGTCGATACCGGCACGGGTCTAAAGAGCGTTGACCCGGAGCTGGCGCTCATGCTTGATAAGATGACGGACGACAGCAACGTCAACGCTGCCGTTGTCTATCACAGGCTGCCTACCGATGCAGACATAGCAGAGCTTCAGAGCATAGGCGTCATGGGCGGCACGCGCTTCAAAGTGCTTCCCGTCATCATCGTCACCGCCACAAGAAGACAGCTCGTAGCCATCTCTCGCCTCGCAAGCGTGCGCTCCATCTACGGCAACCGCACGCTTCAATCGAACATAGCTCCGGTCAGCCCGCTTACAAACGCAGACCGCGTTCGCACAGACGCAGAGCTTGCGCGACGCAACAACGGCCTGCCCTATAGCGGTCGCGGCGTCACTGTGGCTGTGCTGGACACAGGCCTCGACGGCACGCACGCCGACTTCTCGGGCCGCGTAGCACAGAACGTCAAGCTCGCTGACATGCAGAGCGCCCCCGTGGGCTTCAACTATCCAATCAACGTGGAAGGGCTTCCTAACACAGACCAGGCTTACGGCCACGGCACCTTCGTCGCGGGCACTATCGCCGGGAGCGGCGCTCGCTCCGGCGGCAAGTATCAGGGCGTTGCTCCGGGAGCGCGGCTCGTAGGCTTGAGCGCGGGCGACCTTAACCTTTCCTTTGTGCTGACGGGCTTCGACTACCTGCTTGAGCGCGGCGAAAGTTTGGGCGTGCGCGTAGTTAATTGCAGCTTCTCCGCCAACACTGTCTTTGACGTGAACGACCCCGTGAACGTAGCCACGCGCATGCTGACGGACAACGGCGTCACCGTGGTCTTCTCCGCAGGCAACACCGGCTCGGGTCTCAACACGCTGAATCCTTACGCCGTCGCGCCGTGGGTCGTAAGCGTAGGCGCGACGGATGCGAATCGAAAGCTCGCGGACTTCTCTTCGCGCGGAGCCTTCGGAAGCACTCTGTTTAGACCGACGCTGGTTGCACCGGGCGTGGCAATGGTTGCGCCGCGAAGCACCACGAGCGCAACGGGCGCGCTTGGACTTGCGACCGCCAGCGACCTCGCGCAGCTTTCTGCGGGCGAGGCTCCGTATTACACGACGGCGAGCGGCACAAGCTTCTCAGCGCCGCAGGTCGCGGGAGCGGTCGCTCTGATGCTCGAAGCCAACCCGCGATTGACGCCCGCGCAGATTAAGGACATCCTGCAACGCACGGCGACGCCGCTTCCCGCTTACTACGGTCACGAAGTAGGCGCTGGCATGCTCAACGCTCACGCGGCTTTGATTGAAGCGGCTTTCCCGCAGAGACGAATCGGCACATGGCGCTCCACGCTTGACCGTGGACAGGTGAGATTCGTCAACGACCCCGCGCAGCGATTCACGGGAACCGTCTCTTCGGGCGGCTTCTCGGACATCGCGCTGAACGTTCCCGAAAACACGCTGGTCGCCTCTGTTCAGATAGCCTGGGGGCCCATGACCAGCATCAACGACCTTGCGCTCACGGTTTATGACCCGGCCGGTGTGAAGCGCGCGGAATCGAACGTGCTGAATCTTCCGGGCCTGACGGGCAAGCGCGAGAGGGTCGCGCTCACGTCTGCGAGGGCCGGAGCGTGGCGAGCCAGAGTGACGCACACGCTGGGCGCGAGTGTGACGGCACAGTCCTTCACGGGCGTGATGGAGACTACGCGCGTGGAGTACGCGCCGCTCGCGGATTTGGCGGGCTTGAGCCCTGCCGCGCAGGCAGAGATTAACCAGTCGCTCAGGCAGTTCACCATGCTGCCCTTCGGCAAGCACTTCAGGCCGCAGTTCGCGGTCTCTCGCGGCGATTTAGCCGCAGCGCTCGTCATGAGCGGGCGAGCCGCGCAGTACCTGCCCGGCCAATCCTCTTACACGGACGTGCGCGACCCCGTGACCACACTCTTCGTAGAGAGCGTGCAGGCCGCGCAGGGCGGGCCGTTCTTCATGGATGCTTCAGCGGGCGGAGCCTTCAGGCCGGACGCGCGTGTAGACAGGCTCACGGCTGCCGTCGTGCTGGTTCGCGCGGCAGGGCTCGCGTCAGAAGCCGAAGCCAGAAAAGGCGAGTTGCTGGCTCTCGCAGACGTGACCTTGATTCCGTCTTCCATGAGAGGCTACGTGGCGGTGGCAATGTCGCGCGGGCTTCTGCAAGCGGACGGCACGCTCTTTAACCCGCAAGCCGATTTCACACGCCTTGAGCTTGCCCACGCGCTCGCCGTCATGACGAAGTAAGCAGAGAATAAGAGACAAGAAGAGGCGCGGTTGAGTTAATCAGCCGCGCCTCTTTTTTATCTACTCTATTTGTTGACGAACAGTTCTTCCACGTTCCAGAGCGAGTAGGGGACTATGGTGGACGGGCGGTAGTTGCGCACGCGAGTGTTGGAGGCCGTGATGATGTGTCGCGCGACTATGGGGATGACCGGAAGCTGCTCGGCTAGTATTGCCTGCGCGTCTCGGAAGAGCGCCTTGCGCCGCTCCGCGTCTCTCTCGTGAGCCTGAGCGGTTAGAAGCTCGTCCAGCCTCTTTTCCCAAGCCTCCGTGGGCGTAGTCTTCTTAGGCTCCCAAGGCCGCGTAGGACTGCTGCTGACAAAGTAGTTGACGTAGGAAGAGGGGTCAGGCTCTGTGACGGTCGTGCCTAAAAGGATGGCGTCGTAATCCTTGCTCTGCTGCCAGCGCGCCGTGAGCGCCTGAAACTCAATCGGCGCGACCTGCACCTTTATCCCTAAGCGCCCCAGGTCTTCCTGTATGATGGCGGCCATGCCCTTTCGCGGTTCGTTCTCCACGGGCACGATGATGGTGAACTCCACGCGGTTGCCTTTTGAATCCAGAAGCTCCGGCGCATCCTTAGAGCCTCGCTCGGTAAAGCCTGCCTCGCGCAGCAGCTCCTTAGCTCTCTCAAGGTTGTACTCCGTGCGCGGGATGTCTTGAGCCGCCCAGACCTTATTGCCGGGCGAGACGAATCCGTAGAGCGGCGTCGCCAGACCCTGCAAGACCGAAGTCGCCACGGATTCGCGGTCTATAGCGTAGGATACTGCGCGACGGAAGCGAACGTCCGTGAACCACGCGCGCTTCACAGGGTCAACGAAGGGCTTGCCGTTCTGCTCGCCCTGGTTGAGGTTGAACCAGAGGTGGTCAGTCGTGAGCCCCGGCCCTAGGTCGTAGGCTCGCACTTGGCCTCCGCCTGTGCGAAGAGATGCATAGTCCGTGGGCCGTATGCGGTCAACTATGTCGAGCCCGCCTTGCGTGAGGCGCGTCAGTGCGGCGTTCGCATCGCCCACTACCTCAAGCGTGAGCGTGTCAAGATAAGGAAGCTGCGTGCCTGCGGAATCTCGCTTCCAGTAGAAGGGATTTCGCTTGAGCGTGACGCGCTCGCCGGGCGCGCTCGCTTCGATGATGAAAGCCCCAGCCGTGACAATCTGCTTCGGGTCTTCACTCAGGCTGTAACGGTCGCGCAGGGTGCCTCGCTTCAAATCCGCTTCGAGAACGTGACGCGGCAGCACCGCCAAATTCGAGAGATAGTTTTCCGGCGTGGCTATGGCTTCGGGGAAGATGAGGCGCAGGTGTTTCGCGTCCGTGACGGTGACTTCAATGGGCTTTCCTCCTATCACCATCGCGTCGCGGAAGCTGGGCGAGGCTGTGCGCTCGTCGTAGAGCGCCTGAAAAGTAAAGAGCACGTCTTCGGCCGTGAGCGCGTGGCCGTCGGAAAATTGCAGGCCGTCGCGCAAAGTTAAATCTAGCGTGCGCCCGTCCTCATTCATCTTCCACTCAGAGGCCAGAGCGGGCACGTATCGCTGCTGGTCGTGGTCAAACTCCACGAGCCGCCCGCTCATGAGAAAGAAGGCGACCGTCAGCGAGTACTCGTCCGAGACCATCAGGTAGTTGAAGGTCTTCGGCGGCGAAGTCAGCTTGTAGGTGAGCGAGCCGCCGCGAGTGCCTACTACGCGCTCGCGCTGTAGAGCCTCGGCGGGCTGTGCGGGCGGTGGCTGCGCGCTCTGGCATGCCTGGCCGAAGAGGGCGGCTGCGAGCAGTACGATAAAGAGAGCTATCTTAGGCATAGAATGAACGAGCCGGATTCAATCACGAATAAGCAAAGAATGTCCAGCATTAACTTAGCCCTCTTGTTGCATTTCAAAATAGATGTTAGATAACGACGTGCGAAACCTATGCTGAGAATCGTTCTCTATAGATTGATACAGGGCGCGTTGGTGATTCTGATTGTGTCTGCCCTGACCTTTGCGCTGTTGGGAGCGGCCGGGGGCGACGCGCTCAGCTCTTTGAGCAGCGACCCGCTCGTGTCGGAAGCGACGCTTCGCACGCTGCGTCACACTTACGGGCTGGACGAGCCTCTAGGGGTTCGCTACTGGCGCTGGCTCTCGGGCGTGCTCAAGGGAGAGATGGGCTACTCTCTCTACTATCACACGCCCGCGTGGAGCATCATACGCCCGCGCCTCTTCAACACGCTCGTGCTGGCCGCAGTTGCTCTACTGATAGCCATGACAATCTCGCTCGCGCTCGGATGGCTGGCTGCACGTCGCGCGGGCGGCTGGGCGGATAGGTTGGCAGGGGCAGTCATACTGTTCGCGGCTTCGGCTCCCAGAATAGTGCTTGCGCTCGTGGCCCTCGCGCTCCTCGCGCGCTCTCAATCCTTTTCCACGTCTGGCGCTTCGGCCACGGGCTTCACCTTCATGCGGGTTTTCGTCCCGGCGCTTATCTTAAGCGTGCCGCTCGTGGCGCTCTTTCTGGCACAGGTGCGGGACGGCCTGCTGCTCTCCATGAGAGAGGACTTCGTGCAGGTTGCGCGTGCCAAGGGACTCTCGGAGAGGGCAGTCATACTGCGCCACGCCCTGCGCGGAGCGCTCAATCCTTTAATCACCATCTTCGGCCTCTCGCTTGGAAGTTTGATAAGCGGCTCCGTCATAGTCGAGACTGTCTTAGGCTGGCCGGGGCTCGGCCACCTGAGCGTAGTCGCGGCACAGTCGCGAGACGTTCCGCTGCTGATGGGAGTGGTCTTGATTACGGCTACGGCCGTGCTCTTTGGAAATCTGCTGGCGGACATACTGCTCTGCCTGAACGACCCGCGACTCAGGCATGGAGCGGGGCGAGGCACGGCTTCCGGCAGCGGAGCAGTAGGAGGAGGAGCCGCGACGCCTCTATCCTGATGACACACGCGATAAGAGAACAGGAAGCATTGGGCGCTTTTACGGAAGAAGGCGAGGGAGGCGCACGCGAAGAGAAGCGAGCGGCACGCGCGCTTCTATGGATGCGTCGCCGCCCGAAGGCATCGGTCGGGCTCTGCATCGTAGCTCTCTTTTACCTGTCCGCCATCTTCGCGGATTTCCTCGCGCCCTACGACTACCGCTCGCAATCCAGACGAGAGCTGCTCGCGCCTGCGACTACGGTTCGCTTCAGAGATGAGCAGGGCGCGTGGCACGCTCGTCCCTTCATCTACGCGCGGCGAGTGGTTGACCCTTTAGAGCGGCGCTACAGTGAAGATACATCGCGCCGCTACCATCTGGCCTTCTTCACGCGCGGACACACTTATAAGCTATTGGGAATCTTCCCCACGGACATTCATCTCTTCGGCCTGCAAGCCGATGGCGCGGATGCTGCGGCTCCAAGGATTCATCTACTGGGGACGGACTCTCTGGGGCGAGACAGGCTCTCGCGGCTGCTGGTTGCGTCGAGGTTCTCGCTCGTTGTGGGCCCGCTAGGGACTCTTCTGGCCTCTCTGCTCGGAGTCCTGCTTGGATGCGTCGCGGGCTATTCGGGGCGATTGGTTGACTCTGTGCTGATGCGCGCGGCTGACGCCATGATGTCTCTGCCCGTGCTGGTTCTGATACTGGCTGCGCGTGCGGCCTTTCCGCTTGAGCTTCCACGGTCGCGCGCGACTCTGCTGCTGGTGACTATCTTCGTGGCTGTGGGCTGGGCAGAGATGGCAAGGCTCACGCGAGGGCTCGTCGTTGCGCTCAGAGAGAGAGAGTTCGTGCTGGCGGCACGCGCCATTGGACTGACTCGCACGCGCATACTCTTTCGTCACATACTGCCGAACGCCGCCGCTCCGCTCATAGTGCAGGCGACGATTCTGTTGCCTGCGTTTCTCTTAGCCGAGACCTCTCTCTCATTCTTAGGCGTCGGTCTACAGGAGCCCGAAGCAAGCTGGGGCAACATGCTGACGGCGGCAAGCGACATCACGCTCTTAAGCCGCCAGCCGCTTCTCATACTCTCGCCAGCCTTCGCCATCTTCCTCTTCGTCCTCGCCGTGCGCCTCTTAAGCGACGGCTTACAGAAAGGAAGAAGAAATTAACAGGGATGGACAGGATAGACAGGATAAAAGAAGAGCTATTGTTTTATCTTTATCCTGTCTATCCTGTCCATCCCTGTTAATTCTTAATGCTCACCTTTCCAGACGACGGAGGCGAGGCAGAGCCAGCCTGCTATGAAGGCGAGGCCGCCGAGCGGGGTGATTGCGCCGAGCCATCTCTGGCCCGTGAGGCTCAAAAGGTAAAGGCTGCCGGAGAAGAGAATCGTGCCTGCTACGAAGAGCCAGCCGCTCGTCTCCATCAGGTGGCCGGGCCAGCGAGTGAGAGCCCAGGCCGTCACAATCAGAGCGAAAGCGTGATACATCTGGTAGCGCACGCCCGTCTCAAAGACGGCCAGCATCTCCGCGTTCAGATGGCTCTTGAGTCCGTGCGCGCCGAATGCTCCGGCCGCGACGGCTATGCAGGCCGAGATAGCTCCTATGGCAAAGAATACGCGTTCCATTTATCAGGTTCGTCCCCCCTTTAACCTCCGGCTTTCTTAGCATTCTAACTTCTATGGGCGACGAAATACAGGTCAGTACCGCCTGCGGTAGCGGGCGGGTTTTAACTTAGC